>NZ_OY762929.1:1892500-2523333 GCF_963666675.1 uncultured Desulfobacter sp.
TAAATGTCAAACAGGTTCCCACAGCCGATGAGAACCGTTTCGCGCATGAAAAATGTCTATCTTATAACTTGTGATATTATCAGAAAAATTACGAATATGCCAGCATCATCAATGCCGGGAAAACAGCTCTCTTTTTATTTATTTCGGATGTTTTGGCCGAATTTAATGCGCGCCGGATGACTCTTTACTGTTTTTGTTGACAACCCCCAAAGATCTGTCCTAAAGCTTGAGCTGATTTAATTATAGTAAAACTGACATGATACACAATAAAAAAGTGCGTTTGGGGAAAACATGAAAATATCGATACGGTGGGCAATGGTTCTGGGCTGCCTGGGTCTCATTTGGGGGATGCAGATTATGATTACTTGGTCCTCTTATGTCTCATCCCAGCGGATGCTCGCCGGACATGCCTGTGACGTGATGCAGAATATTGCAGACCTGACCATGAGTCAATCTAAAAACCATCTCCAACTGGCCCAGAGTGCCGCCCTTCTGACCAAACGCCTGCTGGCCTCCGAAGTGGTGGGAAGTCGCAATCAGCATTACGATGTGCTTGAACGCTATTTTCTAGATCAACTATCCTTGTATGCCCATTTTGCAGGCATTTATATCGGTATGCCCAATGGTGACTTTTTTTATGTCAACCGCAGCGATGCCCATAGTCCCGGGGGGTTTCGCACCAAGGTCATTGATCATCTCAATGGTGTGAAAAGAACCCGGCTGATCTGGCGGAATGCACACGGCAGCCTGGTTGAAACCACTCAAGCGCCCGGCGACACCTATGATCCCAGGCAGCGGCCCTGGTTTCAAAAAGCCCTGGCCGAGCGTGGAATTATCTGGACGGACCCCTATATCTTTTTTTCCTCCCAGAAACCCGGCATCACGGTGGCAGGTCCCATTTTTGACGATATCGGGCAGTTACAAAGTATCGTCGGCGTGGATATCGAAATTGACGACCTTTCCACCTTTATCAGCCGGCTGCGGATCGGTAAGCACGGCCGTGCCTTTATGCTCAACAACAACAAAGATGTGGTGGCCTTTCCCGATATTTCAAAAATTAAACAGGTCGAAGGCAATGCCGCCCACCGGTTTAGAATGGTTAAAATTGATGAGCTGGATGATGAACTGAGCCGGCGGGCGTTTCATGCCATCCAGTGGCAGCAGACCGACGACGGACTGCTCAAGCTTGACCAGTCCCAGTTTGCCAAGTTCACCCATAACGGTGAGGTGTACAATACCATGTTCACCCAGTTTGCCGACTCCCACTGGCCCTGGATGATCGGGGTGTATATACCGGAAAATGACTACCTGGGGGCACTTAAGGAAAATCGGTTACTTAATATCTGGATCACTTTGGCCTTTTCAGTGATCGCCACCCTGGTGGGGCTGCAATTGTTTCGCAGCATCACACGGCCCTTGATGGGGCTGGAAAAGCAGGCTCTGGCCATCAAACAGCATGACCTGGACGCAAGTTTCAACACCCAGTCCATATTTAAGGAGATCGATGAAACCGCCACCGCCTTTTCACAGATGAAGGATTCGCTGCAAACCAGTGAAAAAAAATATCGCCTGATTTTTGAAAACATTCAGGATATCTATTTTGAATGCACCATTGAGGGTGAAATTATAGAAGTCAGCCCCTCTGTTGAAGAGTTGATCAAGCGGGACCGCAGGGAAATTATCGGTATCAATCTTACCCATTTTTATAAAAATGCCGATGATTATAAGCGGTTCTTATCCAAAATTTTTGACGACGAATCGGTGAGTGACTGGGAAATCCCCCTGGAAAACGAACAGGGTGAAATTGCCTATGGCTCGGTCTCGGCCACCTTAAAGCGCAATGAAGCCGGGGAGGCCCAAAAAATTATCGGTTCCCTGCGTATTATCACCGACAGGAAAAAAGCCGAACTCAAGCTGCGTCGATACCAGGATCAGCTGGAGGATCTTGTGGAAGAACGTACCCAGGATCTGCAAAAGAGCAATGAACAACTGCGCAATGAAATTGAGACAAGAAAAGAGAAGGAAGAGGCGCTCAGACGCAGTGAAGAAAAATACCGCTCCATCATAGAAAATACCAACAACGGTTACTACGAAGTGGATCTGGACGGCTGCCTGACCTTTTTCAACGACTCTCTGGCGGTTATTCTAGGATATTCGGTTCATGAGCTTCAGGGGATGGATTATTCCATTTTACTGGATGCAGAAGCCCCGGGGCCCCTGCCAATGCCTGCAACCTCTTCTGAAACCTATCGATCCGGCGTGAACGGGAACCTGTCCCGCCTGACCATTACCCGTAAAGACGGTGACCGGCGCACCGTAGATGTTTCAATGGCCCCCATTCTAGATAACAACGGTGAAAAGATCGGGTATCGTGGGGTTGTTCTGGACGTCAGCGAGCGGCTAAATGCCGAAGCCGAAAAGAAACAATTACAGGAACGATTGCACCAGATCCAGCGGTTGGAGGGCATTGGTACCCTTGCCGGCGGTGTGGCCCACGATTTTAATAATCTGCTGATGGGTATCCAGGGCAATATTTCGTTGATGATGCTTCGGACCAGGCCTTCGGAGTACCACTACAGAAAATTAAAAAGTATCGAGTCCTGCGTCAGCTCCGGAACCAAATTGACCCAGCAACTGCTCGGATTTGCCCGGGGCGGCAAGTACATGGCCAAATCCTTGGATTTCAATCAAATTGTCCAGGATACCGCCCGTATGTTCGGCCGCACGCGCAAAGAGGTTGAAATTAAGGAAAATATAGAGCGGGGTTTGTGGCCGGTGATTGCGGATAAAAATCAGATCGAACAGGTGCTGCTCAATATTTACATTAATGCATGGCAGGCCATGCCCGACGGGGGCAAGATCATGATAGACGCCAAAAACATGGTGCTCAATGCCTCCTTTACCAAGGCCTTTGATATTGAGCCGGGCCAGTATGTATGTGTCTCCATCACGGATAATGGTGTGGGCATTGATCCTGCCATCCAGTCACGGATATTTGAGCCGTTCTTTACCACCAAGGGCATGGGCCGGGGTACCGGGCTCGGCCTTGCATCCGCCTATGGTATTATCAAGAATCATGACGGCGCCATTGATTTTGTCAGCCAATTGGGAAAAGGCACCACCTTTTATATTTATCTGCCGGCCTCGGATGGCGATGTCGATCAGGAACCTGCATTGTGCGAAATCATTTCAAAGGGTACTGAAACCCTGCTGCTCATTGATGATGAAGATGTCATTTTGCAGGTGGGCCAACCCATGCTTGAATCGCTTGGGTACACAGTGATGTCCGCAACGGACGGTGAAACCGCCCTAGATATGTATCAGCAACTCTCGGACAAGATAGACCTGGTTATTTTAGATGTGATTATGCCGGGCATGAGCGGCAGTGCGATTTTCGATGCATTAAAACATATCAATCCCCGGGTCAAGGTGTTGCTTGCCAGTGGATACAGCCTCAGCGGCCAGGCCGAGGATATCCTGGCGCGCGGATGCGTGGGCTTTATCCAGAAACCGTTTTCCCTGGAAAAGCTCAGTGGCAGGTTGCGCGATATTTTTGACACGTAATAGTTTTTTGGGGAGAGCTATTTTGACCAGGTCATACTCGTCCGGCTCAAGAAGCGTTTTAAGACGGGCACTCTTTGTTGCCATGTATACGTTTAACATCCTATGATACATACTGACCCCTTGGTGATGGGAAATCTCAGTTGGACTTTTTTTGTTGGACTTTGGCGATATCAACTGCTAAATTTTAATGAGATTTCAAAAATCAAGCAATCGCTCTCTTCTTTTTGTCAAAAACCTGCATCGGATAACATTAATCATATTTAGGAGGAAAAATGGGAAAATTGATCAAGGAATCAGATGACAAGGGCCGGCTTCACATTGATACGCCGATGCTGGGGGAATCCCTGGTGAGCAAGGAATTTTTGAAGACCACCGAATCCGGCGAGTATTTCAGGATGCACCCGGATATCCATGTGTTGAAAATCGGCGGACAAAGTATCATGGACCGGGGATCAAAAGCGATTTTTCCCATTGTGGACGAATTAATCAGTGTTAAGGAAGATTATAAGCTGCTGCTCATGACCGGCGGCGGTACAAGGGCCCGGCACGTGTATAATATCGGCGTGGATCTGGGAATGCCCACGGGCGTGCTGTCAAAGTTAGGGGATAAGGTCTCTTCCCAGAATGCGGTGATGCTTTCCGTTCTTTTAGCTAAGCATGGCGGCGTTCGCATCGGCCACGGGGACCACCTTGAGCAGTTGACCATGTTCTGCCGGCAAGGGTACCTGCCCATTACCACGGGGATACCGCCCTATGGCTTTTTTGAGCATCCGGCCCAGTTTGGTTCCATTCCGCCCCACAGAACCGATTGCGGGGCTTTTTTGCTCGCGGAAAATATCGGTGCCAAATCCCTGATCTATCTCAAGGATGAGACAGGACTTTTTTCAAAGGATCCCAAAAAGGCGAAGAAAAAAGAGAAGCTGGATTTTTATGATAAAATTTCAGTGGATGAATTGATTGAGCTGGACCTGGACGATTTGATCATTGAACGGCCCATCCTCAATATGCTTAAAAATGCAAAATGTTTGAAGCAGTTGCAGGTGATTGATGCACTGCGCCACCCTGAGAAAATCAGAGAGGCGCTGGAGGGCAAGCATGTGGGAACAATCATTCATAAATAGTGTTTGAACAAATAGTCACCCAGCTGCGGCGTTGCTGCACAAAGCTGCAATCCTCACGTATTATACACGCTCCGGTTTCAGCTTTGCTTGCGCCTTGCATCTGGGCAACTCTTCGTCCAAACACTGAGTTGCCTTGGGGTCGCAAAGTAATAAATAAGGCGTGGCGCTGCTTGGTACAATAAAGCGGATTCTGCCCGGGTTTTTATCCGGGCAGAACCCATCCCCCATTGGTTTATTTTTTCCCATTCTGCTGGCCTGAGCCGTGTTTGGGCAGGTAGACGATTTCAGCATTCGCCTCTTTGGCAATGAGTTCAAGTTCCGTTTTTCGAACATGCTTGGCAATGATCTTTATGTCCTTGCTGCTTAAAGCAACCACACGAAAGCGGGCTTTTTTTTCGCCTTTTTCAACTTTTCTTCTTTCTCTTACAAAAATTTTGGTCATGACTGCCTCCTGTATTGTTAAGGATAAATATGATATGAGTATCATATCTTATAATGCAATATATATCCTTAAAGGATATATGTCAAGGAGTTATATATGGAACATAAAAATTTACCCGGTTCGGGCCGACAGGAACGCTATATCCAGGCCTCTATCCTCCTTGGGCTGATACCTGCCCCCTCTTATGGCTACGAACTGATCTCCACCATTCAAACCTTTGGCTTCATTGAAGGCACCGCACCTCCCGGTATGGTCTACCGCCATTTGCGGCAAATGGAAGATGACAATTTACTCAGTTCCAAGTGGGATACCGAGCAGGCCGGGGCGGCCAAACGGATCTATACCATCACCGAAGAGGGTAGGGAGGTGCTGGACCTGTGGATTCAGCATATGCAGGACCGGGCAGATAAACTGAATGGGTTTATAAACATGTATCGGGATAAGATTGAATAAGGCCCATGGTTTGGGTTAAAAAAAGTTTAACCACGGAACGCACTGAAAACACTGAAGAGAACGTTCCGTGGTTAAATATTTCACATTTCAAATTTCTGATATGCTTCGGCAAGATCGTCCGCCCATTTTCCTGCCCAAACATCGGGGACGGTTTCCTCTACCTGGGTGATGCTTTCCCAGCTGATGCCGATTTCGGTGAAAATATCTTTCAGGATCTCTTCGGTGGGGGCCAGCCAGATGCAGAAGCGAATGCCGCTCTCTTCGTTGTAGTAGGTTCTGACCCAGGTCGCTGACTCTATCTTTGCCAGTTTGCGCCAGTTCGCTTTGACGGTTTCCCAGTCAACTTCGGGGGAATTATGAATCATCATATATTTGTTGGTTTTACCCATGGCTCTTCTCCTTTTTCTATGGGTTAAGTTGCTCTCCCTTTCAGGCAAGTATCGTCTGTTTGTTTATCACTAACTCAATAATCATTCCAAAGAATAGTTTTATCATATATATAAATAGTAACTATTTAATATAATAGTTTAAAATAGATCAATTTTACGGATGGCTTCCGAGGGTGCAAAAGATTGACAATTTTTTAATCGCCACTTATGATGGAAAATATCCCCGGTAGCGCCACAAGTAGCGCCACTGAATCATCCAAATTTAAAAAATTTGATTATGGAAAACATTCAACAGGCGATCGAGAAGAACGAACTGCTTAAGCGGTTGCTGGAAGCCATGGGCGACGGCGTGTTTGTGCTGGAGCCCACCGGGAGAATCGTGGCCTGGAATCCGGCCATGGAAGCCATTACCGGATATGCATTCAAAGATGTCAAAGGAAAAAACTGCCGGGTTATTAAGTTCACCCAATGTTTTGGTAAAGATTGTCCTTCGGGGATTAATGATTGCAGAATACTTAAAACCGGGAAAATCATACCGACCGAATGCATGATCAGGCACCGGGATGGACATGGGATATCGGTGAGTAAAAATGCCCGGGTCATTAGAAATGACGGCGGCCAGATCATCGGGGTGATCGAAACCGTTACGGATTTGACCGCGCTTAAAAAGACCCGGCTGAAAATGGAGCAAGCCACCCGCCGCCTGGGGCAGTTGAACCGGCTGGGCGGCATTATTGCAAAAAGTCAGGTCATGCAGAATGTATTTTCTTTTATCAAAGCGTCGGCGGCCTGCGAAACGTCCATCTTTATCCAGGGAGAGAGTGGAACGGGAAAGGAACTTGTGGCAGGCGCCATCCATTCCATTGGTGAAAGAAGGACGAAACCCATGATTACGGTCAACTGCAGCGCGCTGCCGGAGTCTTTATTGGAAAGCGAATTGTTCGGACATGTCAAGGGGGCGTTCACCGGCGCCGGCCGTGACCGCATGGGGAGGTTTGAAGAGGCCGACCACGGGACGATTTTCTTGGATGAAATCGGCGAAATTTCGCCTTATATCCAATTAAGATTGTTGCGTGTACTCCAGGAGAAAGAGATTGAACGGGTGGGGGAGTCCAGGAAACGCAAAGTGGATATCCGGATCATCACCGCCACCAATAAAGATTTGAAATCAAGGGTGGATGAGGGTCTGTTCCGGGAGGATCTCTATTATCGCCTCAAGGTCTTTCCAATCTATCTGCCCCCGCTAAGGGAGCGCAGGGAAGACATACCGCTGCTGGTCGATCATTTTATTAAGCGTAATAATAAAATATCAGGTGGAACCGTTACCGGCATGACCAAGCCGGCCCTGACCATCTTCATGGAATATGACTGGCCCGGAAATATCCGGGAACTGGCCAATGCAGTTGAACATGCCTTTGTGCTGTGCTCGGGCCGACGGATTGAACCCGAAGACCTTCCCGTTGAAATCGTTGGCCAAAAGCGATGTGATAGGCAATCCGAACAAGCAATCCCCAATACCGGTCCACCCCATAAAAAAGATCGCCAGGCCCTGGATCGGGAGCGATTACTGGCCATTCTGGGTGAGTCGGGGTGGAATAAAGCCGAGGTTGCCAGGCAAACCGGTTTTAGCCGGGCTGCCATCTGGAAATACATGAAAAAGTGGAATATTCCCATGCAAATTGAATAAAATATTTAATTCTGATCCTGGGCCTAGCGCCAGAAAATATCCCGGGTGCTGAAAGTCAGGACTCTTTTTTCTCCAGGCCGCAGATTCAATGATCCGACCTGTTCCTGTGGCAATAGGAGCGTGAGCCTGAAGGTCTCCGCGTCAAAGTCCACCTCAATGTGGCCGGTTTTCGGCTCCAAGGCCATTTGGGTGATCATGGCCGTGATCCGGTTCATTTCATCATCCTGGGTTTCACTTGTCTGGACGATGCTGATATGATCCGCCTGGATCAGGGCTGTTTCGCCGGTTTTATCGGGCAGACGGATTTGTCCATCGCCGGATAACGGCAGAATCCAGTTGACCGCGCTGCCGGTCTGTTCTTTCCGGTAGGGTGGGGGGAGTATGATCTCTTCGTGGGTGGAAAAAATTTTGCCTTTTTCCATGGAGACCCGGGTGTCGCTGATGGCATTGAGCCATGCCAGGTCGTGGCTGACAATGATCAGGGTACACCCCCATTTGTCCCGGGCTGCCAAAGATGCCTGGCGAATGAGGCGGGCGCTTGATCCGTCCACGCTGGCCACAGGTTCATCGAGCAGCAGGGCGCGGGGTTCAAGGATCAGTCTGGCCGCCAGGGCCACACGCTGGGCTTCGCCGCCGGACAACTGGTGCCAGGCCCGGCCATGGAATTCATCAAAATCCAGACCCACTGCGGCCATGGCCTGGGCTGCCCGCTGTTTTAATTTTTGGGTGTCTTTGCGGATTTTAAGGCCGTAGACAACATTGTCCAACACCGAGCGTTTGAGCAGATAGGGAGTCTGGGTCATCAATGTGACCCGGGATCTGACCCGGGCGGACATGGGGTGTTCCCTGCGCCCGTCGAATTGGATTTCGCCCCGGGTGGGAGCCATGGCAAATGCCAGCAACTTTAAAAGTGTGCTTTTGCCGCTGCCGTTGGGCCCGGACAGGCCTAAAATGCTGCCCACCGGGATGCTGAATTCGTCAATATCCAGCACCTTTTTACTGCCGTAGTAATGGCCGATGCGGTCAAGGGTG
Source organism: uncultured Desulfobacter sp. (assembly GCF_963666675.1). Lineage (NCBI taxonomy): Bacteria > Pseudomonadati > Thermodesulfobacteriota > Desulfobacteria > Desulfobacterales > Desulfobacteraceae > Desulfobacter > uncultured Desulfobacter sp. The sequence goes on from NZ_OY762929.1 coordinate 1,901,189, forward strand.
TATAGGGATGCCGGAGGCGTCATGTGATTCTACCTTTTGCGCAGAAAAGAGAGGCTTAGGTTTACTGTAAATGCAATGGCCATCAAGACAATGCCCAGGGCAATGCCGTCGGCAAACATGCCTTTGTTGGTTTCCAGGGCAATGGCCGTGGTCATGGTACGGGTGTGATATTTTATGTTTCCGCCCACAATCATGGAGATGCCCACCTCGGTAAGGACACGGCCGTAAGCCGTTACGGCTGCGGCAAGAATACCGAACCGGACCTCCCACAGACAGGTCAAAATGATATCTTTTTTCCCTGCACCCAAAGAGACCAGGGTCAGCTTCAGGGCCGGGTCGATATTTTCAATGATGGACGCCGTGATGGCCGTGACCACGGGGAACGCCAGGATCGTCTGGCCCACGGCGATCCCGGCCAGGGTAAACAACAGGTCCATTTCTCCCAAAGGGCCTTTAGACGAGATAAAGGCATAGACTATCAGCCCCACACACACGGTGGGCAGTGCCAAAAGTGTGTCCAGAACGGTTCTGATCGGCCGTTTGAATTTAAAATCAAAGTACCCCAGAATAAATCCGCAGGGCAGTCCGGTTAAAAGACTGACCAGCATGGATCCGGTGGATGCCTGGACCGTGGCTGAAACTGCCGACCAGGTGGAGATATCCCCCCCGATCAGCAGTTCGATTGCCTTAATAACGCCTTCAAGAAGAAATGTCATTATGACCTTTGTGACACTGGGGTAAACAGTGCGGATTTTTGTATGAAAGTTTCAATATGTTGTTGAGTTACTTTCATGTTTTGTTGTGGGCCGTGCCTGGGCGCTGATAGACCAGGTCGGCCCATGGCCGTTATTTAGCATTGGGGATAAACAGTTTTTTCCCCAGAAGCCGGAATTCGCCGATCTTTTTCTGGGCAGCATCCGAGGCCATCCAGTCGGAAAATTTAAGCGCCAGTTCATACTTGGCCTTGGGGCAGTTCGCAGGGTTCAGGGTCAGTACGGAGTATTGATTCAAAAGAATATCGTCCCCTTCCACCAGTACGGTCAACGGTGCGTCCCCGCCCTGCTGGTCCTGGTATTTGATATAGGTGCCGCGGTCGGTCATGGTATAACCGTTTCTTTCCTGGGTTACATTAATGGTGGCCAGCATGCCCTGACCGGTCTGGACGTACCAGTTTTCCTTGTCGGGCAATGCAATGCCGGCATTTTTCCAGAGCAGTTTTTCTTTTTTATTGGTGCCCGAATCATCTCCCCGGCTCATGAAAAAGGCTTCCTTGGTCTTGATGGCGGACAGGGCCTGGGAAATAGTTTTGCCCTTTATACCGGCAGGATCGGATTTGGGGCCGATGATTACAAAATCATTGTACATGATTTCCCGGCGGTCTTTGCCGTAATTGGCAGCTAAATATGCTTTTTCCGCTGCTGGTGCATGGACGAGCAGGACGTCCACATCACAGTTCTGGCCGAGTTTCAGGGCTTTGCCTGTTCCTGTGGAGGTCCATTTCATGGTGATTCCGGTATCTTTTTCAAAAAAAGGAATCAGGTAGTCAAGCAACCCTGTGTTGTCCGTGGAGGTGGTGGTGGCCATCATCAGTTCCCCTTTGTCGCCCGCCTGAACCGTAAGGGCACAGGATAAACCTAAAAGGACGCCAAACAACACGGATAAACATTTTCTGAATTTCATTTTTTCTCCTTTAATAATAAATGGTGCATTTAGGCCCATGATCAGAATAAAATCGCCCATCTACTTGTCTTTTAGGCTACCCTCGGCGTTACGCCAAAGGACACATATGTCAAATATGCTTCCATTGGCGTGCCTTGATGGTGACTTAAAATTCGGCGTATATGTGGCAGATTTAATTCTGATCATGGGCCTTAAAATTGTGGTTTTGTCCTAGATGAACGTGTCCAAGAGTTACTAAATTACTTTTAACGTTTATTTTGGGGCGAACCTGAAGGGGGGAGTATGTCAAATTCAGCCCACGACCATGCTACAGGAAATACGCAAAATATATTACTAATTCATAAGGCAAGATGGTGCTGTTTGTCAATACATAGATGTTTTGAATCCATTGTTTTTAGATATCAGCCATGCTTAAAAATTAACACAAACGTTTCCATTGCGAATTTTTTTAACTATTTTAAATTAAATGATAGCCTGAACATATTCGAGTGTTGAAACCTTCTCTTTTTTCGTATAGGATTTACTTAAATTCAAAACAGCTAAGATCTTTATATAACAGCCATGGGCTGACCTGACATATCAGCACTGAAGGACAGCCCACAACGAAGATTGAAAGATCTCAGTGGCTTACTGAGACTTTCATATAAACGGCCATGGGCCGACCTGGTCTATCAACACCCAGGCTCAGCCCACAACGAAAGTTGAAAGATCTGTGTCGGTTACACAGACTTTCTTATAAAAATAGTATCTGAACGAAAACCTGGGAATTGTTTTAAGCTTATCCCTACAGGGCCCTCTATAACTTGACACCGGGATTGTCTGAATATCGCTCTATCAATTCGTTCTCTTTCCGGCATGTCAAATGCCTTAAAATTCAATGTCCGTGGACCAAAATTCATAATCCCCGGAGATGTCAGGTAAATTTAAATGTTCATTAATAACCTGTTCAGCTGCAAAACCGTAAATATAAGGCTAAAGGTAAGGGCCATGGAAACAATAAAATCCACCATATCGCTTGTCTTTTTACCTGGTTTCCGCGTTGCGCCAATGGGCACATATTCCAATATGTTCCCATTGACACGCCTTGAAACCAGGCAAAAATCCGGCGCCCTATTGGTGGATTTTAAAATTTCCGTGACCCTAAAAAGGCCGTCAATAAAATTGAAAAATGGAGGAGTCAAAAAGTGAATCCAGTTAATCTTATTCCCGTACCGGATACAATTCCCGTACACTGGGCGTGGTTTCAGGTGCTGTTGATCGTCACATTTGTGTTGCACCTGCTTTTTATGAATGCCATGCTGGGCAGCGCAATTATGGCGTTATTTCGAGAATTTAAGGTTGACAAAGACGCGGATGCAATGAATTTTCAGACCGCTGAAAAATTACCGTACACCATTGCATTCACCGTAAATATGGGGGTGGCACCCCTGCTGTTTATCCAGGTGCTCTACGGCCACTTTATTTACACAAGCTCCATTTTGATGGCGGCATACTGGTTGTCGATTATCCTGCTTTTAATTCTGGCATACTATGCCGCTTATATCTATGACTTCAAATTTAACGCCATGGGCCGGAGCCGGACAATTTTTATCAGCATCAGCGTGATCCTGTTGCTTTGGGTCGGATTTGTATTTACCAACAATATGGTGATGATGATCCAGCCCGAAACTTGGGATGCGTATTTTCGAAATCCCTTCGGCACCCTGCTTGGGCTCAAAGAGCCAATGCTGATACCCAGATATCTGCATTTTGTTTTGGCATCCGTCGCCGTGGCAGGCCTTTTACAGGCCATTTTCTGGACGGTGAGAAAACAGGAACCGGTCTCTAAAAAAGCGGTGCGGTCCGGGTTGAACTGGTTTGCCTGGGCTACCTGCATTCAATTTATAGTGGGGATCTGGTTTTTGATTTCTCTGCCCGAAGATATAATGATGCTGTTTATGGGCAGAGCGCCCTTTAACAGTGTTCTGCTTGCATTGGGTGTTGTGTTGGGCATCGCGGCTATTGTTTCGGCCGTTCAGAATAAGGTCTGGCTCACAGCCGCCCTGGCCCTGACCACGGTGGTGGATATGGTGCTGGTCCGGGATCTGCTGCGCAGTGCATACCTCAAACCCTATTTTTCACCCGGACAATTGACCGTGGTGCCGGAATATTCTCCCATGATTCTGTTTTTGGTCTCCTTTGCCGCAGGTATCGCCATTATCGTATACATGATTAAACTTGCCGTATCGTCGGGAAAGGAGGCGTGATATGAATTATCCTGTCTGGGAGCTTTACACTGCCGGCGGCGGTTTTCTGATTGCCTTGATTGCTGTGGTTCATGTTTACGTTGCCCATTTTGCCGTGGGGGGCGGTCTTTTTCTGATATGGGCGGAGAATAAAGCGTACAAAGAAAATTCAGATGTCCTTTTGGATTATGTAAAAAAGCAAACGAAATTTTTCCTTTTATTGACCATGGTGTTCGGCAGTTTGACCGGTGTGGGAATATGGTTCACCATCTCCCTGCTTAACCCGTCGGCAACCTCCACCTTGATTCATACCTTTGTCTTTGGCTGGGCCACGGAGTGGGTCTGTTTTGTGGGCGAGATCGTTGCCCTGTTCATCTACTTTTACACCTTTGGGAAAATGGCGCCCAAAGATCACCTTAAAATCGGGTGGCTCTATTTTATCTTTGCATGGCTCTCCCTTTTTCTGATCAACGGGATCATTGATTTCATGCTGACGCCGGGGCAATGGCTTGAAAACCAGAGTTTCTGGTCCGGATTTTTTAACCCCACCATGTGGCCGGCACTGTTTTTCAGAACCTTTATCGCCTTTATGTTTGCAGGCATTTTCGGGTTTTTGACCAGCATGTTCATTGGGGATAAAAAAGTTCAATATTCAATGAACAAAAGTTGTGCCGTCTGGACCCTGGTGCCGCTGTTGGGTATGCTTGTATCCGGCTACTGGTATTTTTCCGTGCTCCCGGAACCGGTGAAAATGATGGTATTTAAAGGCTCCCCGGAACTGTTGCCCTATTTGACGACTTTTTATATCGGTACCGGGGTGTTGTTTGCCGGCGCCCTGGTACTTGCGGTTTCGTTGCCGTTACCGTTCAAAAAGGTGGTGGCGTTTGTGCTTCTGGCCATGGGGCTGGTTTATATGGGTGGATTTGAATTCCTGAGGGAGGGCAGCAGACGCCCCTGGGCCATTTACGATCACACCTACGCCAACGGCATCAAGAAAACCGAGATCCCGGATATTGAAAAAAGTGGTTTTTTACCTGCGGCAAAATGGGTATTTAACCGGGAGATTACCCCGTTAAATATCCAGGCCGCCGGCCGGGAACTGTTCCGCCATCAGTGTTCAAGTTGCCATTCCGTGGGCGGGCCCATGAATGATATTTTGAAATTGACCAAAGGGATATCGGTATACGGGATTGACTCCCGGTTGAACGGGTGCGGAACAATCAGTAACTACATGCCGCCGTTCATGGGAACGCGTTATGAGCGTTGGGCCCTGGCGACATTTGTCGTGGAGGGGTTGAACGCGGAAAAAGCAGTGGGGGATACCGCCTTTCCACCCCAGAATAAAATCGCAAAAATTCCGCCCTTTGATGCGGATACCGATGAATATGTACTGCTATCCTGGAATAACCTTGGGATGCACTGTATCTCGGACAGTGATCCGTTCTGGACGCTTTTACCCCCGGCCAACGATCTGTTTGCCCAGTTGATCCGGCGGGGAGAAATGCCCGAGGTGGTCACTGAAGATGTTGAGATTACCTATGCCGTGGAGCCCGGATTTGAGAATCCCAGTGCCCATGTCAAGTTCTGGGAACATGCCCAGTCGCTGTTTGGCGCTTCCCCGGAGAAAAACATCGGGCTGTCCGGAAATGGGGTTTCAGGAAAAATGCATCTGGCCGAGAAACTCAATGCATTTGAAGCCACGTTGATTCCTGTGGTACCCTACAATGACGACGGCACATATAACCCCTATCCCATATTTACCATTACGGCCGTTGATAAGCAGACCGGCCGGACATTGGCGCAAACCACCACCGTGGCTCCGACATCCACGGAGATGGGGTGTCGTAACTGCCACGGCGGCCAATGGCGGGTGAACTGCAAGGCCGGTTTCACCGATGAAACCTCGGCCAATATCCTGGCTGTCCATGACAAGCGATCCGGCACCAATCTGCTGGAAATGGCCCAAAACGGACAGCCCCAGTTATGCCAGTCCTGCCATCCGGACCCGGTGTTGGGCACCAAGGGCCAACCCGGCGTGCTGAGTTTTCCGGCGGCCATACACGGCTTCCACGCCAATTATTTGACCGAACGCGGCACCGAAGCCTGTTTTAAATGCCATCCATCAAGGCCGGACGGACCCACCCAGTGTTTGAGAAGCGTACATGCCGAAAATCTGGACTGCACCTCCTGCCACGGTTTCCTGGAAGATCATGCTTTAAGTTTGTTGAAAAAAGAGGATCAGGACGGAAAACCCGGTGCACGGCGGCTGATGATCCATCTTAAGCCCCGTACCGTGGCATCCGTGGACCAGATCAATCCCCGGATCCCCTGGGTGAATGAACCGGACTGTCTGAATTGCCATGTGGACTTCGGCCGGGCGGACGTAAAATCGGCAAACGCATTTAATCAGTGGACGCCGGACCTTTCGGCACTTTACCGCCTGCGGCATGATAATACCGGAGAACTCATGTGTGAGGCCTGTCACGGGTCCACCCATGCGGTGTATCCAGCGAAAAATAAATTGGGCAGGGACCTGGACAATGTCCAGCCGCTGCAATACCAGCAGAACCGGAACCCCATCGGATCAAAGCGCTGTTCTGTCTGCCATACCGAATCGATGGACGGGATGTCGGCCCATCATCCCATGCGGGATTCGGCATCGGTCGAAGAATTGTAGTAAGGACGCAAAGGAGTTCGATAATGAAGTTGAATACCAAGATTCTTTTTATAAGTCTGGCAGGATTGACGATCATATTGATTATCAGCATACTGGCCACAGCTGCATATTTTAACCGCATTAAAAAGACACAGATTGAAAAAAATGCAAAATCGGCCCAAAGACAATTTGAAATGGCCATGACGGCAAAGAAAAAGGTGTGGCTGACCAATGCGCTCCAGGTTGCAGCCAATGAGAATGTTAAAGCAGCAATGCTCGAAAATGACAGAAAGCGTGCTGACGACGTTCTCAAACGTCTGGGAAAAACATTTAAGGAAAATACGGGCTTTAAAAACGTTCAGGTCCATTTGATCGATAAGGATCTTCACTCGTTTTATAAATCCTGGGCTCCGGATTCCCACGGAGAGGCCCTTGGGTATTCCAAGGGTTATGCCCAGGTTAAAAACACCCTGAAACCTGATGTCGCCATGGAAATTTCCGGCAAAGGATTGCGCCTGAAGGGACTGTTCCCCATTCTTGATGGGGAGCGGTTTCTGGGTATTGCTAATTTTGAGGGGGGATTGAACTCCATTAAGCGCACATTAAAACCCCATGACGTTGATTTCGTCTATTTTATGAATGCCAACGATTTAGATGTGGCCAAGGGCATGGGCAAAAAAACCCGGGTGGGGCAATTTATTGTAAATCAAAAGGATGTGGACGAAGAGTTTTGGGCCTATCTTCAAAAACCGGACATCCTGGATAAGATACTGGGTGCCCCTTTTTTTCTGGACCATGCGTATCTGAGTATCACAGGTCAGTTCAAAGGGTTTGGCGGAGAACCTGCCGGGATGTATATGCTCGGGGTGAAAAACAAAGTCGCCCTGGAAAATGTCAATGAGTTGAAAAAATTAATTTTCACCATATTCAGCAGACTGTTCGGTATCCTTTTGGTCTTAATTTTAGGCCTGGCATTTTTTATGAACAAAAGTGTTGTCAGGCCCATTAAAACCATTGCCGAAGGTATGCAGGATATTGCCCAGGGGGAGGGGGATCTCACCAAACGCCTGAAGGTTGTTTCCAAGGATGAGATCGGGCAGCTTTGCAATGAGTTTAATACGTTTATCGAAAAGCTGGATCACCTGATCTGGGACGTCAATGACAGAAACCAGAGTCTTGGTATCGTCTCCAATGAACTGTCCGGTGTTGCGGCATTAATGACGGCCAATGCCGGCAGAGTATCCACCCAGGCCAATATGGTTGCCGATGCCGCAGAGGAGATGAATTCAAATATGAATACGGTGGCGACTGCGGTGGAGCAGGCTAGGGTGAGTGCTTCGCATATCGCGGCAGCCACCGAGGAGATGACGGCGTCTATCAGCGAGATAGCTGAAAATACGAGCAGCACCCGGCGGATTACCGACCAGGCGGTCAAAGATGCCGGCAGTGCTTCGGATAGAATCGGAGATCTGCGCGCCTCTGCCCAGGATATCGGAAATGTGCTGAACACCATCCAGGAGATCAGTGAACAGATCAATCTTTTGGCCTTAAATGCCACCATTGAGGCGGCCAGGGCCGGGGATGCCGGTAAGGGCTTTGCCGTGGTCGCAGATGAGATCAAGCAGTTGGCGGGACAGACTTCCCGGGCCACGGTGAATATCAGGGAAAAGATTGAAAATATCCAGGGTGTCAGCAGCCAGGCCGTAGAACAGATCGGCCGGGTGGCCGCCACCATTGATGAAGTGGACGGACAGGTGAATTCGGTGGCCGCATCCATCGAAGAGCAGGCCACAACCACCGAAGATATCTCTTCGAATATTCAGCAGGTCTCAGCAGGCATTTCCGATATCCAGGAAACCGTTGTGCTTGCCAATGAGATTTCCGACCGGATTGCCCGGGAGATAGATACGGTTAAAGCCTCTTCGGTCGAGATCCGTGAATGCAGCCGGGATGTTGAAACCGATGCCGAGGACCAGAACCGGATGGCCGGGGATGTCATTGAGATGATGCGTCAGTTTAAGATGACCCAGAACGGGTTTCATGCCGCCCCGGTCAAGCGGGCACACAGTCTTTGGAAAAAGGAGCTGGCAAGCCTGTTGTCCGGCAAGCAGGATGATATCCGTATGGATCAGCTGATTGATTACCGTCAATGTGATTTCGGCGTGTGGTATTATGGTCCGGGAATGGAAACGTACGCCAAAAGCCAAGGATATGCAAAGCTTGGTAAAGTACATGAAAAGGTACATGAGGTTGGCGGTGAGGTGGCAAGACTTTATCGGGCAGGACAAGTCGATGACGCCCATGATCTTTTTAAACATTATGGAAAGATCACCATGGAGCTGTTTGAACTGCTGGATGAACTGGAAAAGCAGACCTCATGAGTCGTGTTTTAATTTGAGAGTTTTGTTTCCACAGGTTCCCGGGGAGCCTGTGGAAAATTAACGCGAATGCCTGGTATCCGATTGGTTGTAAAACCAACTGTCAATGAAGGTCAGCAACAACGCAAACAACATTGAGGACAGCCCGATGGCAACACTGTAATAATCATCTGTGGCCAGGGACAATCGCATCAAAAGGGCGGCCAGTGCATATCCTGAATTTCGGAACACCGCATGAAATTGAGGTAAAACGCCCTGGGCCAGAAATACCATGAGGATATCGGAAAAAATTAAAACGGTGTAAAAAGATAAAAGAAAATCAAATCCATCCAATCCCTGGATTTTAATTAAAAGGTCGTATATTCCCAGGCCGAAAAAAATTAAAAGCATGCAGAATGCCACTGTTTTTTTTGCCGATATAAATCGGTTCAGGTCCGGCCCCGGTGCCACTGTTTTCTCCAGGGCGGGCAGCATGGATCTGTAGAAGCCCAGTAGACCGAATATGGCCAGTGCCCCGAATCCATACGCGAAAATATGATATACCACCTCCGTGTGATGTGTCAGCGATAACGGCTCTGTCAGATCAGATAACTGTTTGAATGCATTCCTTAAAAAAATCAAGGCCAAAATTTCAAATTGCTTGCCCACGGCCTGGGACATGGAGTCCGGCAGGGTAAATATCATGGAAATAATTTCTATGTATAGTACCAGCTGAAATACAATATATATGGCGTCATAATGGCTGTGGGAGACATGTACCCCAAACGTTGGCGGCAGCATGCCCTGACGGTTCAATTCAATTACGGTAAGGCTGGTCAAAAAAATTAGAATCAGAATATGGGATATGGTTTTCTGTGTCGTGCCCCAGTGCCAGAATTTTTTTAAGGTGTCCAGGGTGTGTATACACGTGTTAAATATATTTTTCATAGATACCTGGTATTAAAATGTCGGCGGGTCCGGTTAAACCCGATGACTTTTTTATATGAAAGAGCTCGATAACTTATTGAGTTCTTTCATTCTTCGTTGTGGGTCGAAGCCTGGGTCAAGATAGACCAGATCGGCCCATGGCAGTTAGTTCGACGGTTTTTATCATATTTTTTTACGTGAATACCATAACATAGCATACTTTTAAGGTATTTTATAAAAATAACATTCCAGCAATATTAAAATAATGGTATTTTGAAATAGACGGTAAAACACAGGCAAAATAAAATTTTCGACGGCTCGTTGATCTCAATCATTTTTTATTTACGCACGTATTCAATCCGTATCGATTGTATCTGTCTTTCGTATCACGACATTGAGACATTGATCTGTCACGATTTGAGATTAGATCGTCATAAATCGGCCTTAGCTCGCTGAAACCTGCTGCAGACTGCAAAAAATAAAAATTTGAAAGATTTTTTTTGCATTGATGGCCGGGTGAAAGAGGAAAAATTTGAAATGAAAAATGATGCGGTTGAAAAAGAAATAATACTGATTGTGGATGATACACCCGATAATCTGGCCGTTCTGGGTGAACTGTTGATGCCCTATTATCAGGTCCGCGTCGCCAATTCAGGGCCTAAAGCCCTTACGGCGGCTTCTACCCTTCCATTGCCGGACCTTATCCTGCTTGACATTATGATGCCGGAAATGGACGGGTATGAGGTGATTAAACAGCTGAAACGCAATCCCGAAACAAGTGAGATCCCCGTTATTTTTATCACTGCCCTGGATACGTGCGAAGACGAAGCCAAAGGGTTTGATCTGGGCGCCAGGGATTATATATCCAAACCGGTCCGCGCGCCGATTTTGCTGGCACGGGTCAAGGGACAGCTTGAAATCAAGGCGGCCCGGGACATACTGCGCAACCAGAACAACTGGCTTGAAGATCAAATTCAAAAGGGAATCCGAAAGTACCAAAAAGTCCAGGATATCAGTATGCGGGCACTTGCCAGTCTGGCCGAAGCCCGGGATGATGAGACGGGGAATCACATTTTGCGGACACAAAATTATTTAAAAATCTTAGCCGAAGAATTGGTCATTCACAACAAACATACAGATATTCTTTCTTCAGAGACCATTGAGGTCTATTCAAAGGCCGCGCCCCTTCATGATATCGGCAAAGTCGGTATTCCCGACCATGTGCTGTACAAACCGGGCAAGTTGACCCCCCAGGAGTGGGAGATTATGAAAACCCATGCCCAGATAGGCGCCGATGCCATTCGGCGGGCCATCGGCCATGAGGAAGATAAGGAAGCGGTGGCGTTTCTCTATGTGGCCATGGACATTGCAGGCTTTCACCATGAACGCTGGGACGGCACAGGGTACCCCAAGGGCCTGGCTGCACACGATATCCCTTTGGCCGCACGGTTGATGGCTCTGGCCGACGTGTTTGATGCCCTGATCAGCCGCCGGGTGTATAAATCTGCGTATTCCATGGATGTCACGCTCAAAATTATTAATGACGGCTGCGGGACGCACTTTGATCCGGATATCGTGGATGCGTTTAACCGGCGGGTGGACGATTTTCAGGATATTGCGGCCCGCTATAAGGAACAGCATGATCCACCCGGCACCCCATAACCATTGTGTTGGAAATACCTGGAGATTTTTAAGGTAACGTTCATATGTTTAAATACATCTTTTTTCTCGTCTGTCTGCTGATTGTGTTCTTTGTTGATTCATGCTTTGCCGGTTTCATCGGGGGGGCAGCCGTCTGCTTTGCCTTATTTTACAATGTCTATCAGCAAAAAAAACACCAGGGAACGAAGATTGAACAGGCACAAAAAATTGCCGATCAGCGGTTTGAGTCCTTGAGCAATAATATACCCGGGGGATTTGTTTTCCGTTTTACCCTGGCGACTGACGGCACAAGGCAGTTTTCTTACATCAGCCGGGGGGTACAAATGCTGTTTAACTGCTCCCCCGAGCAGATCGTAAATGATCCATTGTTGATGCTGTCACGTATGGATGAAAATTCCGATGCCCTTTTTAGATCCGTGATGGCCCAAAGTGCTGAAAATTTATCCACAATCACCGAGGAATTTAAGTTTGATCTGAACAATGGCCAAACGCTGTGGATGCAGTTTAATGCCCACCCGGTTAAAGAGGCCGATGGCCGCATTGTCTGGGACGGTGTCGGAATTGATATCACCGGACATAAAAAGACGGAACACAGCCTGCGGCAAAGCGAAGCACGATTTCGTAATATATTCAAGGAATCCAGCGCGCCGGTTTTTTTAATGGCGGATAACAAATATATTGATGCCAACCAGGCGGCCCTCGATCTTTTAGGGTACGATACGCCCGAAGAATTGGATGGCATCACTCCGGAAGATATTTCTCCCAAATACCAGCCCGACGGAATTTTATCCGATGAAAAAGTCAAAGCGGTTTATGAAGCAGCTCACAATAAGGGAAGCCATCGCTTTGAATGGGAACACATTAAAAAAGACGGCACTCATTTTTTTGTTGACGTGACGCTCACGCCCCTTCGTTTTAGTGAAAAGTCATTCATTCATGTCTCCTGGATGGACATCACGGAACGCAAACAGATGGAAAGCCGGTTAAAGGAGTATGAAGCCATCGTCAATTCGTCCGACGATGCCATTATTTCCAAAACCATATATGGCACGGTCCTCAGCTGGAACAGGGGGGCTGAAAAGATTTTTGGATATAAGGCGGATGAAATCATCGGACGCCCCATCAAACGTCTGTTTCCCTACGATTTATGGATACAGGAACAAAAAATTCTGGAGAAAATAAAACAGGGCGTCAATATCGATCATTTTGAAACCCGGCGGCTGCGCAAAGACGGTGCCGTTATTGACGTCTCGGTTACCATTTCTCCTATATTTGATAAAGAGGGATCTGTTTGGGCGGCATCCAAGATTGCCAGGAATATTACGGAGAAAAAGCGGATCAGCTTTTTACTTGAAGAGCAGCGGCGGCAATTTAAAACCCTTTTGGAGACCATTCCCGATCTTGTGTGGCTCAAGGACAATGACGGGGTGTTTTTGTTCTGCAATCAGCGGTTTGAAAGCATGTTGGGGGTCAAAGCCGAACAGATCGTGGGCAAAACCGACTATGATTTCTTTGATCAACAGGTTGCAGATGCGTTCAGGCAAAGGGACAAAGCCGCCATGGAGGCCGGGACGGCCACCATGAACGAGGAGTGGGTGATATTTCCTTCCGACGGCCATACGGAATTGCTGGAAACCATCAAAACCCCTTTAAGAAATGATAAGGATGAGATTATCGGTATCCTGGGGATTGCCCACGACATTACAAAGAAAAAACAGATCGAACAGGAGCTGCGCAATTATCGCCAGCATCTTGAAGCGCTGGTAAAATCAAGAACTATGGAGCTGGAAGCCGCCAAATTGCAGGCCGAATCCGCCAACCGAGCCAAGAGTACGTTCCTTGCCAATATGAGCCATGAAATCAGAACACCGATGAATGCCATTATCGGGTTTGCCCACCTGATCCGGGGGCATATCAAAGATGAGGAGCCCCAGGAGATGGTCTCCAAGATCATCCGCTCCGGTAAACATCTGTTGGGGATCATTAATGACATACTTGATCTGTCAAAAATTGAAGAGGAGGCTTTAATTTTGGAAGAGACCACTTTTTTAACGTCGAGCGTTATTGATAATGTCTGCAGCATGGTACAGGATCCGATTTACCATAAAGGACTTCAATTCATTGTAAACAATGATCCTGAACTGGATACGCTGCCGGTTATCGGCGATCCCCTGCGACTTCGACAGATACTGGTCAACTACCTTGGCAATGCAGTTAAATTTACCGAAGCGGGCAGTATTACGTTGAATGCGGTTGTCTCCCAAAAGCATGCCCATAATGTTAAATTACGCTTTGAGGTTCAAGATACCGGGATCGGTATCAGTGTTGAACAAAAAAGCACCGTGTTTGATGCATTTGTTCAGGCCGATTCCCTGACAACCCGTAAACATGGCGGTACGGGGCTGGGGTTGGCCATTTCCAGACAATTGGCCCGCATGATGGGCGGTGATGCCGGGGTTGACAGTGAACTTGGCAAGGGCAGCACCTTTTGGTTCACCGCGGTATTAAAACTTGGTGATGCCAAAGACCTCACAACAGACGTCTGTGAAGCGTTGACAAAACTTCAGGACAATGCCCGTGTGCTTTTGGTGGAAGACAATGAAATCAACCAGGAGGTGGCCAAAAATATCCTTGAACAGTTTGGTTTGTCCGTGGATACGGCAGTTAACGGCCGTGTGGCTTGCCGGAAAGTGGAAGCAAATCTTTACGACTTGATTCTAATGGATATGCAGATGCCGGTCATGGACGGCCTGGAGGCTTCCAGAAAAATAAGAGAGATGCCCAACGGGGTAAAAGTTCCCATTGTGGCATTAACCGCCAATGCATTTGAAGAAGACCGCAAACGCTGTGAGGAGGCCGGAATGAACGGTTTTGTTGCAAAACCCTTTGAACCTGAGCAATTGCATGCCCTACTGGCCCGGTGGATTCCCGGCCGCGACGGGATTGAGGATCACATGGGCAAGGGTAACCAGACCGAAAAATCAAACCTGGAAAACAGCGATGGGGCCCACAGTCACATTGACCAAAAAATCGGCCTGAAATATGTTAAAGAACCCCAAATTTTTCAAAAAATGCTGGGCAAATTTGTGGTGCAGCAGGCGGACCTTCCCGAACGTATTGACACCGCATTAAAGGACCAGGATATGGATTCGGTCCGGCGTATGGCCCATTCGCTTAAAGGGTTGGCCGGAACGCTGGGCATGCAGGCGCTTCAAGCCATTGCAGAGTCCTACGAAAATCTTGTGCGAAACGGTGCCGCCCCGGGCGAACTCAATGCGTCTTTAGATGCTTTAAAAGAGGAAATTACGGCAGTTTGTGAGCAGATCCGGCAGATGAATATACCCATAGCTGTTGAATCAAATGCTGCTGAGCCGGCCCAGCTTCAATCAATGGTCAGTCGGCTCACGGATTTTTTAAAGAAAAATGATATGAGGGCCTATAAAATCTGGGAAAAAGCATATCCGGCCCTGGCGAGCGTTATTAACGCTGAAGATCTAGATACCTTAAAGCATCAGATTGAAAATTTTGATTTTTTTGAGGCATTATCCACGTTGGAGAATCTTATCGCCAGTTACCCGGAACAGTTCACAGCCGAATTGAATAAATAACGGCCCAGAGCCGACCTGGCATATCGTCTGGCAGGCTTCGGCCCGCAACGAAAATTGAAAGAACTCAATAGCTTATTAAACTCTTTCATATAACGGCCATGGGCCGAGCCAGGTCTATCATGACCCAGGCTTCGACCCACAACGAAGAATGAAAGAATTCAATAAGTTGTCGAAATCTTTCATATAAAAATAAATAAGACGGGTGAATTGATGAACCTTTTGCCAAAGAAAATATTTGGTTTTTTTGGGGGGGCCTTATTAATCTTTATTTTGTCAGTATCTGTTTTGGGAACTCAAAAGTATGAAAGAATCGGGACAAAGTACACACCGTCCGATTAAATCGTATGTAAGGTTATTTTTTTTGAACACCAGCAGCTAAAATGTGTAGAGGGGCAAACCTATATGCCGGATCAAATCGGGCCGACCACTGCTTTAAAGGGTTCGTTAAAACAACGCTCCCTTGCGGCAACGCTGACACTGCTTTTAACATTGACGGTGACGGTTGTTACCCTGGCTCTGGCCGGGATGATGTACGTTGCCATGTCAAAGAGCGAATACCGGCAACTGGAGGAAAAGGCCGACAGTTTTATGTCATCAATTGATGATGTATTGGAAATTCCTTTATGGGATATGGATCGTGAAAATATAAAAAAAATCGGCCAGGCTTATGCCAATGATGAGGTGTTTGAATACCTTGAGATCCAGGATCATCTTAACACCACGTTTTTTAAATATTCCCGGGATCGAAGCGCACCGGTTATCCGTAAATCCGGTGAAATTTTTCATGCCGGCCGGCTTGTGGGACATATCCATATTGCCTTTACCACCCAGGGGTTGATACACCGCAATCACAACATACTTTTTTCGGGCCTTGGTATACTTATCTTAATTATTTTTACCTTGACCCTGGTAACGGGCCTGTTTTTCAGGGCGGTGCTTGGCAATCTTTTTCGACGTCTTAATGCCATATCAGATGCATTGGCCCTGGGAAAAGATATAAAGCCCGAACAAGAAATTGCCTATCGTGAGTTTCATCCCCTGCTCGGTATTCTTGGGAATATGCGAGATCGGCTTAATGTGCAGATCCTAGAAATTAAAAATGCAGAAAAAAAATATCGAACGATCTTTGAAAATGCGGTGGAGGGAATATTCAAGTCCACCCCCGACGGCCGTTTCGTTGATGTCAACCCCGCCATGGCCAGAATGCTCGGCTATGAATCTCCCCAGGCATTAACCCACGCCATCTCCGATATTGGAGAACAGCTTTATGTGAGCCCCGAACGCAGAGACGAATTTATCCGGCAGATCAGAACCCAAAAAGCGGTAACCGATTTTCACACCGAATTTCGGACAAAGGATGGACAAACCGTATGGCTGGCAATTTATTCGAAACCTGTCCGGGGCAATGACGGCAAACTTGAATACATTGAGGGCATGGCCCTGGATATCACCCGGCAAAAAAAGGCCGAAGCGGAACGCAAAAAGCTGGAAACCCAATTGATTCATTCCCAGAAGCTTGAGTCCGTAGGCCGGCTTGCAGGCGGCGTTGCCCATGATTTCAATAACATGCTCGGCATAATTTTAGGGTATTCAGATATGATGCTGCAAACCGTCACGCCCAAGGACCCCAATTATGAAAGGCTGATTGCCATAAGCTCAGCTGCCAACCGGTCAGCCGGGCTGACAGGTCAACTCCTTGCCTTTGCAAGCCAGCAGGCGGTTGCGCCTAAGATTTTGGATTTAAACAAAAAAGTTCGTGATATGATAAATATGCTCAAACGTTTGATAGGGGAGGATATTGATTTAAAATTTTTACCGGGTGAAGATATCGGCATGGTGAATATAGATCCCACCCAGCTGGATCAGATATTGGTGAATCTGTGTATTAATGCCAGGGATGCCGTGGGCGCAAACGGCCGGATTACCATTGCAACCGGACATATCTTTATTGATGATGCCTATTGCCGACAACATTCGGATGCTGTTGTGGGAGACTATGTTACCCTTTCCATTAGTGATAACGGCTGCGGCATGGCGCCTTTCATCCTTGACAATATTTTTGAGCCTTTCTTTACAACCAAAGAAGATAAAGAGGGGGCCGGTTTAGGGCTTTCCTCCGTTTACGGTATCGTTAAACAGAACAACGGCAGTATTCGTGTGCACAGTGAGCCGGGCCGGGGAACCGTTTTCACGATTCATCTTCCCGAATGCCCGGATGCGATACCTTCGGCCGGAGACGAAACGTTTACAAACCCATCATTTAAAGGAAAAGAGACCATTCTTCTGGTGGAGGATGAAAAACCGCTTCTTGAGCTGGGCCGGGAAACATTGGAGCAGATGGGGTATACGGTTTTAGCCACCGAGTCACCCAAACAAGCCATACGGATTGCAGCTGAGCACCCGGGTGAAATTCAGCTGCTCATGACGGATATCATCATGCCCGAAATGAACGGACTTGAACTTGCCAACACGCTGCTGCGTGAGCACCCCGGCATTAAATGCCTTTATGTATCAGGGTATACCACGGATATTTTTTCTTCCCACAAAGCATTGGACGGAAATGTGCATTTCCTTCAAAAACCCTTTACAAAAAAGGACCTGGAAAAGATGCTCCATACTATTTTGACCTGATTCTTACCCTCTGCCCGGCCTAACATGCCGGTGAACAAATATCCAGTAGCTATAATTTGTCGTGCCGGGTCAGGTGTTTTCAGTCCGGTTGCCTTTAAGGGTACCCCCAGGAAGGCGGACGGTCAGTGTGGTTCCGGTGGAATCACTTGAGTCCATCTCTAATTGCCCACCATGGATCTGGGTGAAAAGTTTGGCGGAGTATGTACCAAGCCCCGTTCCCCCTGATTTGCCGAAGGTGGCATATTTGTCAAAAAAGCTTGCGAATATTTCATCCGGGACTTTGCCCTGGTTATGGATTTGAATTTGAATAAATTGTGAGTCCCGGCTGAGGTAAACCCATACCGTTTCATTTTCGGGACTGGCCTCCAGGGCATTTTTTAATAAATTCTGGAACAAGGTGAAGCAAAGAATCTCTTCGCCGGGGGCTATGAATGACGCATTGTCGTGTTCGGCGCTCTCCTGGATGTTAAAGCGGATAAAAACCTCCAATTGTGACGAAAATCCTTCAAGCTCGGAAATCACCCTTTGAATCAATGTTTTAAAGTCCAGATCAAACGGAGAAAATTGATACTGACCTGTTTCCATCTTATAAAGGTTCAACGAGGTATTAATCATTTCAATCATTCTGAATCCGGCAAGCTTAATATTTTCCAGGTGTTTTTCCTGGGTCTTTGTCAGGTTGTTTTCCATGCGGATCAGGGCGGGGATATTGATGATACCGGTCAAGGGGCCTTTAAGATCATGCCGGGTGATGTGGTCCACCTCTTCTTTTAATTTCTCCAGTTTTTTTCGCTCATTCACATCAATGATAAAGCTGTCAATCCATTGGACATCCGCATTACTCTGATCCGCTCTGATGCATGCGTTGACGGAGACCCAGATTTCACTGCCGTCTTTTTTTCCGGTTTTGAACTCAAAATTTTCCACGACCTTATTCCGTTTTAAAATTTTTCGAAAATGAACGTATTCTTCAGGATCAGCAAACAGATTTTTTCCTTTATGGTCTATGGCATCCATGAGTGCCTTGCCGGAGTCATGCCCAAGCAGTTGTGCACATGCAGGATTCATTGAGAACATGTCGCCCTTGGTTGTCTGGCTTGTGATGCACACCGGTGCCTCCTGGAAAATATGCAGGAACTTTGTCTCTGCTGCTTTCCTGGAACGGATCTCCTTTTGGAGTATACGGTTGGTCTCTTCAAGATCCTGTGTTCTTTGCCGGATAATGCCCTCAAGTTTTTTGATCCCCAAGTGCCAGGAAACAAAAAGGAGCGTCTCCACCAGAGCAAAAACAATAAGGCCGTACAAAACGTTTATCAACAGGCCTTTTTTAAGGTTGTGAATCTCAGGCGAAATGTCGTGCCAGGCCACAATATGGCCCACGGGTTTTCCATGCTTGAGGGTGGATTGATGATAATCCTTGAAGGGAAAGGAGCTGATGGCAAGGGGGGGATTCCTCTTTGACAGGATCTGGGGTCGATTGTTAAAAATAACATCCGTCATTTCAGGTATTTTTAAAAGCGGTCTGTCTTCTGCGCCGGCTTGTTCGATCACAAGCCTGTCACCGATGCGATCCTTTTTCAGTCGTAATTCTAAATATTCGGGCCAGACATATTTTTCTATATGTTCCCGGTTCAGCAGCACGGCGATATGATATCCCGTCGCTGAATTCAAATAGTTCACAATCGATGCCATGGAGGTCCCGGCTTCAAGTGCCCCCACATGGATTTTTTTGCCTGTCCGGGGATCTTCGGCAAACACGGGCACGACTCCCCGGATGCCTGAGTAAACCCGGCCCGTTTCAAACCCTTTGGTGGGTTTTTGGGTGGCATTGCAGTCCACCACCGTGAAACGGACCTGATCCATGCGATCCCCGAATTTGTTTGGCGCATGGGTCCTGAGGAAAGAAAGAGAGCCGGGGCCTAAATGGAAATGCAGTTGCCTGACATCGTAATTCTCCTGCATTTTTTCCCATCCGGGTTTAACATGATTAAAAAGTTCTTCCCGCATACGCGCGGACGCGTTACCTCCGGCGCCGCCGCCTTCTTTTTCCACGGCAAGCTTTCCCTTCAAAAAACTTGCCGGTACATGAATGTCATTGGCAATATAGGTGGCGATCTGCTGCATATTGGTGGCACTGGCGCTCAGTGAGATTTGAAATCCGGATCGCAACGCCTCATTTCGTCTTTCAATCTCCTGCTCCAGCATCTGCCAGGCAGACAGATAATTGATAAATATGAAAAAAGAGTCCGTCAGAAGGATAACCGCAGTAACAACCCAGAACGCCTGCCACGGACGGGAAATAGCTGCCATAATTTACGATGCTCTTATGATAATCGGATCTATTGGTTAATGGATATATTGTTTTGATTCTATGGGAATCGACAACAGCCCTAAGGTGTTAAATTTAATATATAACTTTAAAGAAAAAATTGCAATTATTGTTGTGCCTAACCATGGAACACAGGTTAGGGCTCTTGATCAAGTAATCGTAAAAGATCGTGCTCGGGCATGGGACGGCCAAAAAAGAACCCCTGGACAATATCACATCCCAATTGTTCGAGAAGTTGGATCTGCCCTTCTTCTTCAACCCCTTCGGCAATGACCTGTAATCCTAAATTATGGGCCATATCAATAATTGTTTTGACCATGACTTTATCGTTGGGACTAACCAGGATATGCCTGATAAACGAGATATCTATTTTTACATAATCAATGGGAAGTTTTTGAAGATAAGCCAACGAAGAGTATCCGGTTCCAAAATCATCAAGGGCGATGGTAAACCCTTTTTGCTTTAGCAGCTTAAGGTTCTCAATGGCTTTTTCCGGATTTGACATGATAAGGGTTTCAGTGATCTCAAACTCAATATTTTCCGGGGAAATTTTATATCGCCCAAGAATATCCGCCACCTTATCGGCCAAATCGTGTTGGTCCAGTTGTATTGCAGACACATTTACTGCGATATGGACATTTTTATGTCCCTTTTGCTGCAACGCCCGGCAGACTTTGCAGGCCGTATCAAGCACCCATTGGCCAATGGGAACAATCATGCCGTTTTTTTCGGCAATCGGGATAAACTCGGAAGGGGGAATAAATTTCCCCGCCTCTATTTCCCATCGGATCAAGGCTTCGGCGCCCATAATCTTGTTTTCTAAAAGTCTGATCTTTGGCTGGAAATATAGCAGGAACTGTTGATTGGTTACTGCTTTTCTCAGATTATTTCCGATCTCGAATAAATTCATTGAGGCCTGGTTCATGGATTCTGAATAAAAGGAAAAAATGTGTTTCCCCTTTTTTTTGGCATCATAAAGTGCGGTTTCCGTATTTTTTAATAAAACGCCCGGGGCTGTACCGTCTTCCGGGAATACGGCCGCACCAATACTTGCGGAAATAAAAATCTCTTTTTCCTTCACATGGACCGGTGCGTTAAATTCGTGAAGCAGTCTTTGGCATGCCTGGCCGATTTCAAAAATATCATTTGTATTTTGCAGGAGGATAATGAATTCATCTCCGCCCATACGGGCCATGGGCGTGTGTTTTGACGTCAGGCGGGCCAGCATGTCACTGGCTCTCAAGCAGTTCTTTAATCTGGCCGAGATGTCCTGTAGACATTTATCTCCGGTGTTGTGGCCCAGATTTTCGTTCACCTGATTGAAGTTATCAAGGTCGATGAGTACCACGGCAAATTTTTTACCGTACCGTCCTGCATACTGGACTTCGGATTTCAGTGTTTTTAAAAAGAATTGCCGGTTCGGCAATCCGGTCAGGGTATCATGGTACGCTAAAAACCAGGCTTTTTCCTCTGCCTTTTTTCTGTCGATTCCCAATGCAATCTTGTCTGCGATTGAGGCAACGGCATCCAGCGCGGTATTGTCAATGCGGTTTTTTGAAAACATCGCCACAACCCCCACCATTCGTCCACCGACAATCAGGGGATGCCCTGCAAAGCCCGTAATTTTTTCTTGGTTTAGCCACATTTTATCGTCGATGTCGGGGTCTCCAATAATTGAATTGGAAAGCACGGGGCCTTTCTTTTTGATAATTTTTTTTACTTTCAAAAATCCCGGGCAAACAATGCTGCACTTTCCGTCATGGGGGGTATACATCCCGTGGCTTGCGATGAGTTCGGGTTGATTTCTTTTATCATGTATGATCCAAATTTGGGTAAATGCGGCATCAAGATAGTGGGCGATGGCGGTGCAGCATTCGCCGGCCATTTTGGTGATATCCCTTCCCTGGACAAGAATTGATCCGATTTCTGCAGCCATCACGGCATGCCGGGTTCTCTCCTGTATTTTTTGTTCAAGGAAAAGGTTCTGGTCAAGA
The DNA here is from genome assembly GCF_963666675.1 of uncultured Desulfobacter sp. Taxonomy (NCBI): domain Bacteria; kingdom Pseudomonadati; phylum Thermodesulfobacteriota; class Desulfobacteria; order Desulfobacterales; family Desulfobacteraceae; genus Desulfobacter; species uncultured Desulfobacter sp. The sequence continues at coordinate 1,923,258 of NZ_OY762929.1, forward strand.
ATTTGGTCGTGGTACGCTTTCATTTTCAAGCCGTTGCTGATTCGTGTGACCAGTTCCGCCTTTTCAATGGGTTTATTGAGCAGATCTGCCGCACCCATGCCCAGGGCTTTGAGCTTAAGCTTTGAATCATGCATCCCTGTGACCATCACCACCGGAATGGATTTTGTTTTTTCATCGGCTTTGAGGGCTTTGAGCATTTCAAAACCGTCCTTTTCCGGCATGAGAATGTCACATAGCACCAGGTCAATTTTTTGTTCGCCAATAAGGCGGATACCTTCATCCACGCTTTGGGAGATATGAAATTGCCACTCGGCGGTATACTTTCGCAGTAGACGTTTTAAACTTGTGAGGCTTTTGGGATCATCATCGACGAAAAGGATATCCTTCATATCAGTGGTTTCCAAAACAAAAAGTTAATGAGGTTACCTTGTATAGCGAACGATGTATACTTTACAAAGTTTGAGATTAATGTCATATTTTCCATATCGTTTGTGCTAAATTTCGTTTCATCAATCTTAAGTAAACAGCTTTTAGAGGCGCCCTAATTGAATAAAAAAAAAGCAGAATTTCTAAAACGATTTGGAAATATAAGGGATTTGCCTTCTTTGCCGTTAATTGTAACAAAAGTAAATCAAATGCTCAATGATCCAAACACAACCAACACCTCTTTATGCAAGGTGATTGAAAAGGATCAGGCCATTGTATTTAAAATGCTTCAGCTGGTAAATTCAGCGTTTTTCGGATTAAGGGAAAAAATTTCAAGTACCAATGAAGCGGCCATTATTTTGGGATTTGACGCCATACGAAATATTGTACTATCGCTTTCGACCTTTAATGTGTTGGACCATCTGTTTAAAAAACAATCAAATCCGAATTTCAACATTGACCGTTTCTGGCGGCATTCAATCGGCGTTGCAGTGCTCAGCAGATATCTATCAGAAAAAACTGCGGTGGGAGACCCTGAACGGTGTTTTGTCTGCGGATTGCTCCATGATATGGGAAAATTGATGCTGGCCCATTATTTCCCGGATGATTTCATGAATGTGGTCGAATATGCCCGGCAAAATGAATTGGTATACTTGGATGCCGAAAAAAAAATACTGCCGGCATGTCATCCCGAAGTCGGTTATTTTTTTTTAAAAAAATGGGAACTTCCGCCGCATCTGGCCAGTACAATCTATGCCCATCATTCAATCCAAACCGGCGCAGCCTACTTTGATGAAACTGTTATTGTGAATACGGGAGACGGCATCATTAACAGTTATTTCCCAGATTTTTTGAACAATAACAAATCCCCAGGAAACGTCAAATATGCATATTTTGATGCCCATGCCAGAAAACGGTTTAATGTTTGGATTGAAACGGCCCCCAAATGGTTCCCCAAGGTCGAACTTTTGATCGATGATGCATGGGCCTTTTTTCTATGACGGCCATGGGTGGCCTGACGCCTTTTTTTCAGGGGGGGGGCATAATAAGCAATCGGGTACTTCAATCTGAGTTTAGGGGTTGCATGTCAATTCTTTTTGAACGGGACGGAACATCAGGTCATGGATAGCGCACCAAAGCATACGATACTTTGTGTTGATGATGAAAGACAGATTCTTTCGGCGCTAAAGCGTTTGCTGCGAAAAGAAAATTTTAATCTGTTGACGGCAACAAGCGGCGACGAGGGGTTAAATATCATGGCATCCCGGGATATTCATCTGGTTATTTCCGATCATCGGATGCCCCAGATGTCCGGGATCTCTTTTTTGGCCAAGGTCAGGGAAACCTATCCAGATACCATACGGATTCTCTTGACCGGTTATACGGAAGTGGACTCCATTAAGGCCTCAATAAATGAGGGGCATGTCTATAAGTTTCTCTTAAAACCCTGGAATGATGATGATCTGAAACAGGAGATCAAAAAAGCCCTGGAACGCTATGACCTTCTTGAGTCAAACCACACCCTGCATCTTATGGTGGCCGAAAAGAATAAAGAACTGGAACAAATTAATAAGGACCTTGAAACGATTATCAAGCAGCGGACAAGGGAACTGGAACTTCAAAACCAGGCCCTTGAACTGACTCGGGTTCTGTTCCGGGGGCTTCCCATGGCCGCCATGGGCGTCAGCTATGACCGGACAATCATACTGATCAACCGGGAGGCAGAAAAATTAAAATTAAACGACCGCATGGTCATCGTCGGAAATTGCCTGACGGATTATTTTAGTCAAAATACCATGAAAAAACTGCTGCCCGTGTTTGAATCGAAAGTCAATCAAGTTAAATTTGATATAGCCATCAATGACTGTACCTATGTTTTGACGTTTTCTGCTTTGACCGGACGTTTTGTGGGCAAAGGCTTTATTTTGTGTCTTCGGCAGCGGGGAGGGTGACGGTAAACACGGTTCCTTTGCCGATCTTACTATTCACGGTAATGTTGCCGCCGTGCTGCTGGATGATGTTATAGGCGATATTCATACCTAACCCCGTACCTTTACCCACCTCCTTTGTGGTGAAAAAGGGATCAAAAATTTTAGATAGATTTTGGGGATCTATGCCGCAGCCGGTGTCTGAAATGGTCAGGCATACATTGCTGCTTTCCTGCCATGTCTTGATTTTGATCTCTCCTTTTGTTTCAATGGCCTGGGCCGCATTTACCAGTATGTTCAAAATAACCTGGTTGAGTTGCTGGGGAACACCCTGGATCAGGGGCAAATCGCCTAGGTCTTTATGTACGGTCGTTTTATATTTTAATTCATTGGCCGCCACATTCAGGGTGGTTTCAATACAGGCATTGATATCCACGGGTTCAACATCTTTTTTGCCGGGGTGGGCAAAATCCTTTAAATCGATGACGATTTTCTTGATTCGATCCAGTCCGTCAATACAGTCTTTGATGAGTTCTTCCATATCTTCCTGGAGAAAATCAATGTCGATTTCCCGGGCGTACTCATTTACTTTTTCAGTCATCTCAGCCAAATGGTCCGGTAGATTTGTCTCTTTGAGGCCCTTGACCAGGGTTTGATCCATTTCGATGAGTTTTCGAATATCTGCCAGGTACTCTTCCAGTGAGTTCAGGTTGCTGGTGACATATCCCACCGGATTATTAATTTCGTGGGCTATGCCGGCGGCCAGCTGGCCGATGGATGCCAGTTTGTCGGTCTGGGTCAGCTGGATGACAAGATCGGATTTTTCTTGTTCCATCTCTTTTCTCCGGGTAATGTCTAGAAGAGATGTAATAAAATAAGGTCCGGAGGGGCTGTTTTTTTCGATGACCGACGACATGGAACACCAGATTATGCTGCCGTCGGGTCTTTTAAATCGCATTTCGATATCCCGGACCCTGCCCTCCTGCATTTTTTTTAAAAAGGTATCCCGCTCTTTTGGGTCATGGTAAAACGCTTGAATAGAGACGTGGGAAAGATCCGCAACTGAATTGTAACCCATCATATGAAGGCCTTCGGGGTTAACATTTATTATTTCACCGTCCACGGTGGTCAAGACGATGCCGATGGGCAACGTATCCGTCAAGGTTTTGAAATTTTTTTCAAGGCTGACATGCCCCTTGCTCTGTTCGCCGGGATTGTTTTCTTGTCCAAAACTTAAGAAATGATCAGACATCTTTTTCTCCATCGTGTCTCCAATACTCTAAATTTTTTAGGAAAGCGAACCGAAAGAACTTATTTTCAGTTTAAAAAAAAAAGCGTTTAGATTCAATTTGTTTTTTAATATCGAATACGGGATAACTTCATGTATTATTCGAACTTGGTTTATAACGTGAATTTAAGGATTGATTTAGGTTGCGATAACTTTCTTATGTTTAATTGTTTTGCCGGGAATAAGTCAAAAAAATTTTTCTTGACTATGCTTGCAGACGCATTATATAACCCTCTCCTAAGTATAATGAATTATTGAAACCCTGTTTCGGTATGGCCCTTTAACTGGCGCGGTTCCCCGTTGTTGTTTGATAAGTGGTCGATTTGTTTTGTTGGAACCACTTTTGTGGGGAATCTCTTCGTCACCCGTAAGTACGTAAGTAAAATTCAATGAAGGAGAGAGAGAGCGTATGTCTACATTAGAGGAACGCGTACGTTGTAAAGAGCTGCTCAGCTTAGTCAAAACCCCTGAAGAATGTATCCAGTACTTTGAAGATGGTCTAAATGTTGGTATGTCCGGATTTACCCCGGTCGGCTATCCGAAGGTTGTGCCCATTGCCCTGTGCGATTACGTTGAGGAAAACAATCTGCAAGGCAAGTTAAGACTCAATCTGTTTATCGGCGCGTCTGTCGGTGCCGAGGTTGAGGATCGCATGGCCACATTAAACATGATTGACCGTCGTTGGCCCTACCAGACAGGTAAAAATCTGGGCAAAGCCATCAACAGCGGCCAGATCCGCATGGGTGACAAACACCTTTCCATGTTCCCCCAGGATCTGAAATACGGTTTTTATACCATGGATAAGGGTGGCGGGCTTGACCTGGCAGTTATCGAAGCATCCGCCATTACCGAGAACGGTGACATCATTCTTACCGGTGCCGTGGGTGCCGCGCCTGAAATCATTGATGTTGCCGACAAAATTATTGTTGAAATCAATACAGGTCTGCCCTCCTTTGAAGGCATGCACGACATTCTTTTAACCGACCTGCCGCCGTACCGTAAAATTTATCCGGTGACGGATCTGCGTCAGCGTATCGGCACACCCTGGGTTCCGACGGACAAGAACAAGATTGTCGCCATCGTTGAATCCAAGCTGCCCGACAATGGTCGTGCCCTGCGCGGTACCGACGATGTGGCCCAGGCCATTGCCGACAATATCGTTGATTTCTTCCAGGCTGAAGTGAAGGCCGGGCGTCTGCCCAAGAACCTGCTTCCCCTGCAGTCCGGTGTGGGTTCCATTGCCAACGCCGTTGTGGGCGGCCTGACCGCAAGCCCCTTTGAGAATTTGACCGTTTTCACCGAGGTGCTTCAGGATACCTTCCTGCCCTTCCTTGATTCGGGCAAATGCGAATACATCAACTGTACGTCACTGTCCTTGTCCAACGATGCATTTGTTGATTGGTGGAAGAATTTCGAAACCTACAAGAAAATGGTTATGATGCGGCCCCAGCAGATTTCCAATAACCCGGAACTCATTCGCCGTGCGGGCGTCATCGGCATGAATACACCCCTTGAATTTGATATGTATGCACACGCCAACTCAACCCATGCAGGCGGCACCCGCATGCTGAACGGTATCGGCGGTTCCGGTGACTTTATTCGTAACGCTTATATCTCCATGATGCACTGCCCCTCCTGTCGTGCCACCAAGAATGATGAATTCGGCATCACCGGTGTTGTGCCCAAGGTTCCCCACGTCGACCACACCGAGCACGATATTGATGTCCTGGTTACAGAGCAGGGTCTGGCTGACCTTCGTGGCCTGGCGCCCGTTGATCGCGCCAAGGTTGTCATCGATAAATGTGCCCATCCGGCGTACAAAGATTATATGTACGATTATCTTGACCGCGCCACCAAGGCAACCGGCGGCCACCATGAGCCCCAGTTGCTGGACGAATGCTACAAAATGCACCTTAGCTTTGCACAGAACGGCACCATGCGTTTCTGGGAAAAATAGAGCTTGCTGTGCAGGAAATCAAAGCCCCGCCAAATTTTGGCGGGGCTTTTTAGTCTGTTGGGTATTCAGCGTCGTGTCGCCCTGTTGGCTTTTTGAATAAAGTTGTAGTGCTCAATGCCTTCGATGATACCACCGCTTGCATTGTTTTGGGCAAAATAGATGTTTTTCATATGTTTTAAGGACTCTAGCTCCGAACTGTAATTTCCCACCACAATACCGGCAGGTTCCCCCTTGAGCATCTCTTCGTCATTGCCCGAATCCCCGCAGATCAAAAGATTTTTCAAGGGAATTTCCCATTTATAGCTTAAATACCGAATGGCTTTGCCTTTTGATGCCCTGTAGGGAAGGATATCCAGATATTTTTCATGGGAATAGATTAAGGTATATCGGAATCGGTTTTTGGCCAGAATGTGGTGCAGTTGGGGCAGATGATCCTTGCCGGGCAACATGTTATAACTGATTTTAAAGGGCGTCTGGTTGATTTTCGGCTGTTTTTTCAGATAATCAATCTGTTCAAGCGTTGACATGATCTGGTCTGGATTCCAGTTTTTGGAAATATGCTTTTCCCAACCCTTGTCGTGATACAAGGATTCACCATAGGTGATTTCACTTCCCACACCGGAGATGATGATGTCCGGCATCATGATGTTGTTTTCCTGTAAAATTTTCAGGGCCGATTCAAGTACCCGGCCTGTTGCCACACCAAACCCGATGTGTTTTTTGTTGTCCTCAATCAGTTTCATCAACTGTCCAAGGCTCTCCTCGTCATCGCCCAGCAAGGTATTGTCAATATCGGTGATGATAAAGTGGTGCAGGTCCGAAAACCGTTTGCCGATGTTCAAGCGCTGTTCGTTGGCGTCCATTTCCAGGGTTTCGTATTTTCGGTGCAGGGTTTCTATCTTCTCCACATATGTTTGCACATGGCTTTTCCAGGTATAATGTTTACGGGTATTCATGATGCCGTTTTTTGAAAAGGTGTTCCATGTATCCGGATGCACCAGAATATCTTTAATGGCTTTGGCAATGGATTTTGTGTCTTTGGGGTCCACCAGGATACCGCCTTTGCAATTATCAATGATATCTTTGGGACCGCCGTCATTTGTGGCCACCACCGGCAGTCCGCATGCCAGGGCTTCTAAAAGGGTCAAACCAAAGGGTTCTACCAATGCGGAATTTACAAACACGCCGCTTTTTCTTGCGGCAATCCGATACAGCTCGGGTACTTCATGCTCAAAATCGTGTTTTTTGGGGATGGCCATTTTGCCGTAAAGGTTATATTTATCTATCAAGAGCAGCATCTGGGTCAACACATCCCGTTCACTGTCCTCTTTCTGGGATATGTCTTTTCTGATACCGGCAAAGACGGCAAGGTTGGCAATGGCCTGCAGGTCATAGTCTTCTCCATACGCCTTGACAAGCCCTTCAATGTTTTTTCGTTTATCAGGCCGGCATAATGCAAGAATGATCGGTTTGTCGTGGTGCCTGAAAAAACGGCGCAGCTCTTTGATCAGTGACTGTCTTGTGAACAGGGCCTCCTCTTTTTGCTCTTCATCGGCAAAGGTATCGTGGTAATATGGGCAAAATTTTTCAATGTCGATGCCGGGTGGTATTACATGATACGTGGGCAGATTCTTGTTCTGGTATAGCCCATATTGTTTGTCGACTTCCTGGCGGGTACTGGTTACAATCATATCTGCTGATTTTAACACCTGCTCTTCCATGAAGATCCGGTGATCAATTTTAAACTTTTTGTTTAATTCCTCTTCTTTTACCCCTTCATCCAACAGTCTTTGTTTCTTTGATCTTCCTAAAGAATGGCCGGTATAGACGAAGGGGAGGCCGAAAAAACGGGCCAGTTCTTTGGCCACATAGCCCGCATCAGGATAGTGGCCGTGGATAATGTCCGGGATTTCTCTTTCATTTTTAATGAACTTGATGGTTTTATCCACATACTCATCCATAAACGGCCACAGCAGCTCTTTGCGTATATATTTTTTTCCGCCGCACTGGAGTCTGACAATGCGAAATTTTTCATTGACCGTTTCAATGGGCCGACTGTAGTCATTGGAACAGGACTTGTCTGAGATCAACCGTGTCAGCAGATCTACCTTTCGGACATCTTCGTGTTTGGATAACGCTTTGCCTAACTCTATGACATATTTAATCTGTCCGCCTGTGTCGGCATCATGGCCCAATTCCATGTTTTCGCTTCGAATAAGGCCGTGGATACTGAACATCTGAATATATAGGCCTTTTTTATTCATCTATCTCTCCAATTTTCTTTTAAATGTTTGATAGACCCCGACATCTTGAATCAAAGCGCCCTGGATGCCGCAGACATGGGATGCAAATTGGGCGGCAAGGGGGATGATTTTATCAACCGGCATGTGTTTCAGGATGCCGGCCACTGACATTGCCGCATATGCATCTCCTGCCCCGACAGTATCCGCAATATCCAAAGATTCGGCCGAAGGTCCCCTATGGTGACCGGAGTCTGACGTAAACCATTGGCTTCCCTGTCCCCCCATGGTTAGGATGAGGGTTTCAAGATGATGGGTTTTCATCAATTGAGCGGCGGTCATTTCGTGGGAGGGTTGAACATCCGGGCAAACAGCAGGTGATTCAAGTTCATCGGTATTGAGTTTTACAATGTCTGCGCAATTCAATGACGCCTTGACCGTCTGTGCGGTGTAGCACTCAGGTCTCAGGTTAATGTCGCAAAAAGATTTAGTTCCCGGCGATTTTTTGTGTAAAATTTTTTGGAGCAGGTCAAAATTGTTTGGGGTCCTCTGGATCAAGGTGCCGAAATAGATCACATCGGGTGTTGTCCCCGACAGTAATTGATGGACTGGGGCCGGATCAATGTAATCGTATGCCGTATCCCTGGTGATGGTAAATGTGTGTTCTCCTTTGCCCTGGACTTCGACCTGCACTGTGCCGGTGGGGTGATCTGCGTCAATTTGCACGTCTTCGGAATTGAAGTCGTGGGTGTTTAAAAAATCCAGGATTTCATTGCCCAGGTCGTCATTTCCGACCCGTGAAATAAATCTTACCGGAAATCCTAATTTTTTCAGGTGGTAGGCAAAATTAAAGGGGGCCCCGCCCATGCGCTTGTAGTCGGGAAATACGTCAAACAAAATTTCACCAGTGACAAGAATCATCGTTGAAAATACCTTGGAAATTATTAACGAAAGTTCCCCTGAACATGCCTGATGGATGGCTGTGTCAGAGACGGTTTTTTCTTTTTTATGAAGACCTGTTTGTCTGCCATGCGTTCCCTGAGTTGCGAAAGGTTATGACGCATGGTTGTGTAATGTGAGACGTATTATATTGAACTCAATGCAATTATGCAAGAATGAATCCGACGATGGCTTTTGCCTGGGCCGTGAATACTTTTATGGCCATTCGATGTGAAATTGATTCTATGGTAGGCCGTTTTGCTGTAGGGGCAACCCTTTGTGGTTGCCCCTGCCAGGCCGGGCATTGTGGCAGGGCAGGCACAGGGGCCTGCCCCTACAGCGACCAACGTTTAAACCAATCCTTTTCATCTACTGTGCTGGAAAGGGGGGGCGCAGATTATCCGCCTTCGGGGATAAAATCGGGCTCAGTGACACGGATGATGGCATAGCCGCCCTGGAGATTTTTAACCCGGGTAAATCCGTTCTGGTTCAGGGTAGTTTGACATTCAAAGGATCTGGCGCCTGTGCCGCAGAAAAGGCAGAGTTCCTTGTCCCTGGGCAGTTCATTGTAGCGTTCGCGCAACTCGGGCTGGGGGATGTGAATCCAGCGGTCCGCACCGTACTTCTCAATGAACGGCTGGGCTTCCACTGCCTCTCTTAAATCCACCACCGTGATTTCGCCTTTGTCGAACAGTTCAATAAATTCAGGCCAGTCAATGGGGGTGTTTCTGCCGTCCAGGATATTATCCAGTGCGTTACCGGCATTGTTGATCACATCCATGGCAGAGGCAAACGGCGGTGCATAGGCCACCTCCAGGGTACAGACATCATCCACGGTCATGCCTTGTTGCAGCAGGGGCACCACGGCATCCACCCTGGATTTGACGGAATCAATCTGCTCGCCCACGGCTTCCACACCCAACACCTTGCGGGTATTGCGGTCGGCGATGAGCTGGATGAACAGGAACTTTGAGTCGGGATAGAAATGGGCCCTGTCAAACTGGGCCACCACGGAGTGAACCGGATCAAATCCGGCCATCTTGGCCTGGTGAAGGGTCAGGCCTGCTGTGGCAACACCCATGCCGAAGATCTTGATGCAAAAGGTGCCCACCGTACCGTCAAATTGGGCATTTTTGCCGAAGATGTTGGTGCCGATGATCCGGCCCTGGCGGTTGGCAAGGGAGCCCAAAGGCATGGGGAGCTGGTCTCCGGATACCTGGTTGCGTACCTCAATGCAGTCACCGCCGGCATAGATATCCGGGTCGGTGGTTCTCAGATTTTTATCCACGATCAAAGAACCGCCCCGGCCCACAGCCAGGCCCGCTTCCGCCGCAAAACCCGTGTTCGGTCTAACGCCCACGGCCATGATCACAAGGTCGCAATCGATCACTTCGCCGCTGACTTCAACGCCGGTAACACCGTTTTCGGCATCCCCGAGGATTTTGGTCACCTGGGCACCTATTTTGACGTCCACGTCATTGTTTTCAAGCTCTTTTTCGGCAATCAGCGCGATATTGGGACCGATGGCAACCGGCAGGATATGGGGCGCCATTTCCACAAGGGTGGTTTCCACACCCCATAAGTCCGTCAGGGCTTCGGCCATTTCAACCCCGATGGCACCGGCACCGATGACCACGGCACTTCCCACGGCACCCTTGCTGATCAGTTCTTTGATGGCGTCGGCATGGTGGAGGTTGGAGACGGGGTATACCCCCGGCAGATCGGCGCCTGGGATGGGCGGTGTAAACGGTGTGCCGCCGGTACCGATGACCAGTTTGTCATAGGGCATGTCAGACTCTGTTCCGTCGTCAAGATGACGGACTTTCAGCAGTTTGTTTCTGCGGTCAATGCCGATGGCTTCAGTCCGGGTGAGTACATTAACGCCTTTGACGGTGCGGAAAAATTCCGGGTCCCTGGGGTGATGGGCCGTTGTGGAGTATAAATCTTTAAGTTCTCCAATATCCCCGCCAATATAATAAGGAATGCCGCATCCGCCGTATGAAATCAAACTATCCCTGTCTATCATAGTTATTTCACAATCGGAATCAAGCCGTCTGAGGCGGCTGGCCACTTTGGGGCCCAGGGCCACCGCACCGATAATAATGATTTTTTTTGCCATGAGAACCTCGTTTGTTTGTCCGGCATTTAACATGAAAAGCAAAACCGGATCGTGTCAATATTCCCCCGAATCAAATCCCTCTCAAATTTAGTAGACCCAAAATACGCTAATTAAAGATAATGCTCAAGGGTTTTACTGGCAGGCCTTTCTTTTTATAGTCTAACAGCCATGGGCAGGCATGGCCTATTAACGGCAAATTTCAGTCGGGCATATCATTGGCAATACAAGGTGACACAAAATAATAAAAAATGATCCCCGGTCTTGAAAACCTGCCCCATTTTCAGGTATGAGTGCAGACATGATGACTAAACGATTCAATCCCTTTGAAAACCGAACGGACCGGGATGTGAGAAATCTTTTGGGCAGTGCGTTTACCGGTGCGCTGCACAAAGGCGACCCGGCACTTGTGGCCAGGGCGGTCTCGGGCCTGGGGCAAAAACAATTGCCTGTTCCGGCCCAAGTGTACATCAAAGAGCGGTCCAGGCGGTATAACGATGTTTTGGCACAGGTCACGGCACATCCGGAGTTGGCTTCCGACGTCTATGCGTTAGCCGGTCTACTTTGGGATGAATCCCTTTTTTTTGAATGCCATGAGTGGCTCGAGCAAGATTATAGAACGCTTCAGGGCCAGGCGAAAAAAAATTTGCAGGCAATGATACGCACCGCAGGTGCCTTTGAATTGCTGGCGTATGACCGGAAAGAGGCGGCGGTCTCAGTGGCATCAAAAGCCTTGGCCGTGCTCGAAGAATATTTTTTGCAGGTCCCGGAATCATTTAATATTGCACCCAAGATGGCGCGCTTGAAAACCCTTATCAAAGCGGCCTAAACCCATGATCAGATTTGAATAGAATTTCATATGCCAGTTTTCATCGCCATTTGCGCCAATACCGAATACAATAAAAATGGTCAGACCATCACCAGTGTTCCCGTGGCCTACAGCCAGTGTGTCCTGCAAGCCGGTGCCGTGCCTGTTATCCTGCCGCCCTGCCGGGATGAACAGACCGTGGTCCTGATGCTCTCCCGCTTCAGCGGCCTGATTCTTCCAGGGGGGCTGGACATGGACGCCCAGTATTTTAATCAAGAGATGCATCCGGCATGCAGGGCCAGTGATCCCGAGCTGGATCTGTTTCAGGTTACCCTGGTGAAACTGGCCGTGGAACTTAAAATGCCCATTCTGGGTATTTGCCGGGGTGCCCAGGTGGCAAACGTGGCGCTAGGCGGCTCCCTGGTCCAGGATATCCCAAGTCAGTTGCCCGAATCCCACATTTCTCACATGCAGACGGTATTCTCCTTTGACACGGACCATGATGTCCGGTTCGATCCGGGTTCCCGGCTGTACGGCCTGTTTGGCGCGTCCATGCGTATCAACTCCCGGCATCATCAATCCATTGATGCCCCGGGCAACGGCATACGCATCACGGCATGGGCACCGGACGGCGTCGTGGAAGGGGCAGAGCACGAATCTCTGCCCATTTACCTTGTGCAGTGGCACCCTGAACTGCTCATGCAAAAAAGTGACAGCATGCGACCTTTATTCAATCGGTTCATCGGCCACTGCAAAGAAAAGAGGGCTTGGTTCTAACGTCGGCCATTGTAGGGGCAGGCCTCTGTGCCTGCCCTATCGGAAGCAACCACAGGGGAATTGCCCCTACAAAAGATGGCATATCTTATGATCAAGCCCAGAAAAGAACCCATGGGTGAAACCCAAGGATATAATATAAAATTTTTGTATTTTGGGCGGCGCACTGCCCTTTGAAGTTCCTTAAATGTATTTTTTACTCCCAATACTCAAATTTCAGGTTGATTTTATAAACATTAATTAATATACAAAGGGCAACTTTATGTACTGGCGCGTGGAAGCAGTAGTAGTGTTTTTGTGATAATAAGGGCCGGCTAATAGAAACACCCCGGTTACTTCAGGTATAATCTGACATAACAGCTTTTTTTGGAGAGGGATCATGAAACGATTATTTCTCATTGCAGTACCCTGGTTTGCTTTTGCTTTTATTTTTACGGGCCTTGCCCTTGCTGAAGACACTGAAGCCACATTCGAGCTTCCCACCGGCACCATGAGCTTACAGGCGCCTGAGGATGTCGAACACAAAGCCACATTGTCCCCGGTTAATTTTCCCCATTCCCTTCATTTTTCCTATTCCTGCCAAGCGTGCCATCATGCTTGGGACGGAAACGGCCCCATAAAAAGTTGCGGGACCAGCGGCTGCCATGAAAATTTCTGGGCACCGAAACCCGGTCAGGCCGATGGCGCGGGAAATAAGGTGAAATCCATGGTGGGTGCCTATCACCAGGCATGCCGCGACTGTCATAGAAAAGAGGCGGATCAGCAAAAGGCGGCCGGTTCCAAAGCGATTGTAACAGGCCCTATTGCCTGTGCCGGATGTCATCCAGATCCCCATTCCGAGGTGGTAGACAGTGATGAAGCGCTGTCAATCCCCATGGGTATCATCACCATCGAAGCGCCCGAAGGGGTTGAGGCCACAAGAGGTTCCGTTGGTTTTCCCCACGGACTTCATTTCCAGTTTGCCTGTAAAGCCTGCCATCATGACTGGGATGGTGAAAGTGAAGTTGAGGCCTGTTCTTCCTGCCACAGTGAAACAGAACCGTCAGGCGGCAGAAATATCAAATCCGAAGAGAACGTGATGTACTATCTGGCGGCCTATCACAATGTCTGTGTAACCTGCCACAGGGATACCGCCAAGCAACGCAGGGCAGCCATGGCAGAAGGCAAGACAGCCAAAGCGGATCTTCCCAAAGCGGCACCTGTGAATTGCAGCGGTTGCCACAGTCCGTCTTAATAACGGCCATGGGCCGACCCGGCATATCAACTGCCAGGCTTACGCCCACAACGAAAGATGAAAGTGACTCAGCAACTTATGGAAAATTTCATATAAACCTGATCATCTTAAGGTTATAAATCAATAATTATGTCAGCCCGGCAGGGCCCGTTTAACGGGATCTGCCGGGTTTACTTTGTTGTACGAAGGAAAGTAAGTTTGGAAAACGCAAAAAAGGGCGGTTTTGTGGTGTTTGAAGGGATTGACGGGTCTGGCAAGACCACCCAGAGCCAACTGCTGTACAAGCGACTGGCATCAACGAACACCCAGGTTTTTGCCACATGCGAACCCACCGACGGGCCTGTGGGCCGATTGCTGCGCCGGATGCTGTCCGGCGACCTGCCGGCCGACCAGCGCACCATTGCAAGCCTGTTTGCCGCAGACCGTACCGAGCATCTGATGGATCCCGAGACCGGCATCCGGCAGATGGTGGACAATGGCACAACGGTGGTGTGTGACAGGTATTATTTCTCTTCCTATGCCTATCACAGCCAATATATGGATATGGAGTGGGTGATCCAGGCCAATCGGCTCAATGCCGATATTTTAAAACCGGATATCACCCTGTTTATTGATGTGGACCCCGAAATCTGCCTGAAGCGGCTTCAAACTACCAGAAAACATCTTGAGATCTATGAAAAATTAGATATTATGAAGCAGGTACGGGCAAATTATTTGGCAGCGTTTCACCGCTTGAAAAAACAGGAGTGTGTGGCTGTGATTGACGGAAACGACTCCGTTGAAAACATAGCCGATGCAGTCTGGGATCAGGTCTGCCAGGTGATTTAACAGGAAAAAACATGAAAAAAGTGTGTGTTATTGATGGTCAGGGCGGCGGTATTGGATCAACTGTCATCAAGCGGATCAAGGAGCGGTTTGAGGAATCCGTTGAGGTGATTGCCCTTGGCACCAACGCCATTGCCACGGCCCAAATGCTTAAAGCCAGGGCAAATAAGGGCGCTTCCGGCACCAATGCCATTGTGCAGACGGTTAAGGATGCGGATATGATAATCGGTACCGTGGGGATTATCATGCCCCACGCCATGATGGGGGAGGTGACCCCCCGGATGGCTGAAGCCGTATCATGCTCCCCGGCCAAAAAGGTACTCCTGCCGCTGACCCAGGAAAATATCGCCATTGTCGGGATGGTGGGGGCGCCGCTGCCCCAGTTGGTGGACGAATTGTTGGACGCGTATTTCCCTCTGTCGTAACATCAACAGGTTTGGGGTATAATTTAACGCTGATAACCTGTATATTATATTTTTTATGTGAAAGTCTGTGCAACCTACACAGATCTTTCAATCTTCGTTGTGAGCGAAGCCCGGCAGTGGATATGTCAGGTCAACCCATGGCTGTTATTGGGGATTTTCCCAAATTCGAATTATAAAAGAAACCCCCGTGGCTTTAAAAGATCTTAAGAGCAGGAGTGCATATTATGTGTGAAGCCAATGCATATCTCATAGACAAGAGTGGACAGGAATCATTATTTCTGGAGGCCGTGGACAAGGTCGAACCCGAAGAAGACGGTATTCGCCTGGTCTCCATTTTTGGTGAACAGAAATTTATAAAAGGAAAGATTCACTCTTTGTCCCTGGTGGAACATAAGGTGTTTATCAAACCTGAATAGCGGTTGAAAAAAACAAAAGGCGGGCTGGATAAAAAGGATATCCGGGCCCGCCTTTGTTGTGCTGATAGATTACGCTTTACCAGCCGATGGTCAGATAGTCATGCATGGAGTTGGCTGCGGCACGTCCTGCACCCATGGCAAGAATAACCGTGGCAGCACCGGTAACAATGTCACCACCGGCCCATACACCTTTTCTGGATGTTTTTCCGGTGACAGGGTCTGCAACAATATTTCCCCATTTGTTCAAATTCAGGTTCGGGGTGGAGTTTGTGAGCAGCGGATTGGCGTTGGAACCCACAGACACGACAACCAGATCACAGTCGATGTTGAACTCGCTGCCTTCTATTGTTACAGGGCGGCGGCGTCCGGATGCATCGGGTTCACCCAGTTCCATTTTAACGCACTCCATACCGGTCAGGCGCCCTTCTTCATCCCCATAGAATTTTGTGGGGTTGGTCAGCAGCACAAATTCGATTTTTTCCTCTTCGGCATGGTGCAGTTCTTCATTTCTTGCGGGCATTTCATCCCTGGAACGTCTGTACACAACCTTTACGGACTCGGCACCTAACCGCATGGCGGTTCTGGCAGAGTCCATGGCTACGTTACCGGCGCCGAGAACTACGACATTCTTGCCCCGGGCAATGGGTGTATCGTATTCCGGGAACAGATAACCTTTCATCAGGTTGGTCCGGGTCAGGTATTCATTGGCGGAATAAATGCCGATGAGGTTTTCGCCGGGCAGGTTCATGAATCTGGGAAGTCCTGCACCCACGCCGATGTAAGCGGCGTCATAGCCTTCTGCAAACAGTTCGTCAATGGTGACGGTGGCACCAATGACGGTGTTACATTCAATGTTGGCGCCCATCTTTTCAAGGGTGGCCACTTCTGCTGCAACAATCTCTTTTGGCAGACGAAATTCGGGGATACCGTATACCAGAACGCCGCCGGGTTTGTGAAATGCTTCAAAAATAGTGACATCATGACCCTTGACCAAAAGGTCGCCTGCCACGGTCAGCCCGGAGGGGCCTGAACCGATCACCGCCACTTTTTTACCGGTTTTTTCGGCCACGTCAGGTACTTCGCCGGTGCCGTTTTTACGCTCCCAGTCCGCAGCAAAGCGTTCCAGGTATCCAATGGCAACGGGCTTTCCTTTTTTGCCGAGGACGCATCTGCCCTCGCACTGCTCCTCCTGGGGACAGACCCTGCCGCAGACGGCGGGAAGGGCATTTCGCTCCCACAGTTTTCTCGCAGCACCGGAGAAATCACCTTCGGCTATGCATTTGATAAACTCCGGAATGGCTACTGAAACCGGGCAGCCTTCCATACAGGCGGGTTTTTTACACTGAATACAGCGCTTTGCTTCGGTGATGGCCATTTCATCGGAAAGACCTAAGGGAACTTCTAAAAAATTTCTGCGCCGAACGTCCGGGTTTTGTTCCGGCATCACTACCCGGTCAACTTTCACTTTTTTGTCTGCCATTTATTCCTCCATATATCCCTGAAACGGGCGCATTACTTTGAACTGCATTGACATTTATTGTAAGCATCCATGGACTGTTGCTCAACTTCCTTATAGGATGCAAGGCGTTTGGCAAGGCCATCAAAATCAACCTGGTGACCGTCAAATTCCGGACCGTCCACACAGGCGAATTTTGTTTTTCCGCCGATGGATACCCGGCACCCGCCGCACATACCTGTACCGTCGACCATGATGGGGTTCAGACTGACCATGGTTTTGACGCCTTTGTCCTTGGTGATCAGACTGCAGAACTTCATCATGGGAATAGGACCGATGGCCACAACCAGGGAGATGTCTTCTTTTTCGATGGTCTCTTTGAGTATATCCGTAACAAATCCGTGATGACCTTTGGAGCCGTCATCGGTGCAGATATGCAGGGTGTCGGAAGCCTCTCTCATTTTGTCTTCCAAGATAAGCAGATCGTACGTTCTAGAGCCCAGGATCGATGTGACTTCATTGCCGGCTAGTTTTAATGCCCGTGCAATGGGATGCAGAACGGCAATACCGGTTCCGCCACCCACGCACACAACTTTTCCTACTTTCTCAATGTGGGTGGGTGCTCCCAGGGGACCGATAAGCGCATAGTACTCTTCGCCGACCTTAAGTTCCTTGAACCGGGCTGTGGATTTGCCGACAACCATGTAAATGATGGTGATGGTACCTTTTTCAGGATTGGTATCCGCCATGGTCAACGGTACGCGTTCTCCGGTTTCGTCTGCTTGAAGAATGACAAACTGGCCGGGTTTCGCTTTTCGGGATATGCGGGGCGCGTCTATTTCGTTGAGGATGATGGTCCCTTGGGCCAATTCCTCACGATGCACTATTTTTGCCATTATTATTCTCCTTCTTTGGTTGTGAAAAATAATTTAAAAAATTGTTAAAAAAAATTTATGAAAATTGTCCTCGCTAATAAATTAAATAAATGCATTTATATATTGAACGTTGGCCTAAAATCAAGGGGAAACCCGATGTGAATTTGTATACAATTATTTAAAAATAAATAAAAATTGTAAAATAGCTTGCTATCCGCATCGATCAAAACCGGTTAAAACTTAAAATTTAGGGTAATTTTTAAGATACACCCGGTATAAGCCCTTTTTCAAGCTTCATTGTTAATAATTTTGGAAATAATTGATTTATTCGTTTTTTATTCAATAAAATTGAATTGAAATGTCGTGTTTCTTTTCGGGAATATAAGGAAAAAGGGGTAAAGCCCCTTATTTACTGATCTGGGGGGTGATATACATCAATTTTTTTTGAGGATTTGGCCCATGATCACAGATGGGGCAAAACTGCACTGAGCGGGTGGTATCAATCCCCGGTGGGGTTCAGTACAGTCATGGGCTCAACCGGTCAATCGACATTCCGGCTCAGCCCATAATAGGATTTTAAATTAATTCAATATTTTCAAATTTGATTTTACATTTGGGTTTCAAAATAATCCGGCATGATCACATTCCCTGCTTTTTCTTTTAGCTTCAGCAGGCCTGATTTTTGTGCTGCAAGGATTTCAAACAGTTTTTCGGGAAGGTTTTCTTCTTCTGCGTATGCTGTTTCCTGCAGTTCAATGCGCTGGATGATTTTTTCGGTGTACAAGGCAAACTGCATGTCATACAGGGCTTTGGGGTACTCCTTGTCAATGATCTGCTTGAACAGTTCTGCCAGATCTTTGTAGCAGGGCAGGTTGCCGATGGGGGTGGACAGGTATCCCACTTCGTTGTGGGCATATCTTTCCAGCCATGCCAGCCATACTTTGACATCCCTTTTTTCCCCGAGAAGTTTTTTGGAATCACCGCCCCGGGCCTGGTGGGTCAGAAAGTAGTTCAAACCTGCCATCACCGGTTTGAACGGGTCTTTGATGTCTGAACTGTTGAAGAATTTGAACTGGGCATCCATGTAATCGCCTAATGCGCCGGGAATAAAGGGGGCGTTGGCCCAGGGGGCGCGTTTAATGCCCGACACCCCGACCTCTGTGGCCGTGGTGGCGGAGACGATGCAGGCCCCTATGACCACACCGGCATCCGGATTCTTTGCCACCCACACCGGCGGCATGGTGTCCGCATCCCTGCCTGAATAGGTGAATATCCGTGTGACCACCCCATCGGGATTGGTTGCTTCACAAGAGTAGTTCTCCAGGCATTCCGAGGCCAGGGTGCACCTGGAATTGGGATGGGAAATGGGGATGGGCTCTTTTTTGTCGTTGGTTTTTCCCTGGTACCATTCACCCTGAAAGTTGGTTCCTTTTTGGGGCACAGGTTCCATATTGCCGACCCAATGGGGTTTAAGGTCTTCGTCCATCAGGACATTGGACCAGATCACCTCGCAGCCGGGTTGTCGCAATACTTTCATCAACAAGGGATCACCTTCATCATTTACCCCCTCCACAATGCCGAAAATTCCGTTTTCCGGATTGATGGTTCGGATGGTGCCGTCCGGGGCGATCCACATCTGGGCCAGGTCATCCCCGATAAATACATTGCCGGCCATGGCTGTGGTGGTTTTTCCGCATCCCGACGGTGCTGCGCCTGCACACCAGGTGGTGCGTCCCCCGGGCCCTGCGATGCCGGTGATAAACATGTGTTCGGACAACTCCCGGCCCCGGTCCTGGTATACGGCCTTGTCCACGGCAAACCTGTGATTGCCCTTTTTAAGCAGCAGGGTGTTGCCGGCATAGGTGCATTTCCAGGCATAGGTGGTCTGGTATTTGCGGTCCATGAACACCCGGGCATGGGGTAGGTCTTCGGTGCGGTTCAAGCCTTCGGAGTGTACGTTGGTGAAAAAGTACCCCTTTTGTTCAACTTCACGGTCAAAATAATCAAATGCGTTGCGATACAGCAGTTCTGCACTGTGGGATATATAGGCCGAGGATGTCAACTCTAAGGCCGGATTGGCTGC
Organism: uncultured Desulfobacter sp.; assembly: GCF_963666675.1. Lineage (NCBI taxonomy): Bacteria > Pseudomonadati > Thermodesulfobacteriota > Desulfobacteria > Desulfobacterales > Desulfobacteraceae > Desulfobacter > uncultured Desulfobacter sp. Next base: position 1,943,048 of record NZ_OY762929.1, read on the forward strand.
CGGTGATCCCACAGGTCCCCTCATATAAAATCCCACAATCATGGTCAGGTTTTCCATGATGCCGGACATATTGTCGTCAATCTCCTGTACTGCTTTTTCAGGGGGCATGCGGTTGGCAAGGCTGGATACCCGGTCTTCGGGTTCTGCAATGTAGTAGGTGCGGTCCACAATGCGTCCCTGCTCACCGGCCAGGTCAAAATGAATGGTATGGCCGTCCATGGCAAGGGCGTTCTCTTCGCCTTTATCCAGGGCCATTTTTCGGATGGTTTTCTTGTCTTGTTCTGATCCTGTATTGATAAATACGTTTGACGGCCTGCAAAGGGCTATGGCGTTGGCGATACGGACCAGTACATCCGGGTGTTTGATCTTGGCAATTTTTGCGGATTGTGTGGTGTCAAGTGTTGATGCAAACAGATTAAGGGCCTGATTGGGAGAGGTGATTTTCCCAAGGGTGTGTAAGGGGTCCATAGGGTATTAAGTCCAGATGTTTATGGATTGTCAATGTTCAAAGGCTTGTCTCTATATTTATTATTTTTTCCGACAGGCATTTAGACCGATTTTGATCTCTAAAAAATGACAATATTGTTTAATTCTTCAGTCGGCTAAGTATTTTGACTCGAATGACAATCCGGATTGCCAAGGATTTCCAATGCTTGAAACCGACTTAAACGCCAATTTATAATAGCTGTCTTTTCTACCATTTAATCTGTGAAAATCAAATAGAATATTACAAATTGGTTAAAAAAAGAAAATATGCCCGGGCGGGTTTAATTTATGATAGAACGGGTATCATGGTATAATTTTAGTAATTTTTCACCGGCAGGAGGCAGTTGATGACACATATATTTGCAGATTTACACAACCATACCACCGCATCCGACGGGGATTTTGCCCCCGGTGAACTTGTGGCCCAGGCCACGGGCCTGGGGATCAAGGTTCTCGGTGTCACAGACCATGACACCCTGGACGGACTGGAAGCGGCACTGGAGGCGGGAAAAACCCAAGGGGTAGAAGTATTTCCGGGGGTGGAGATATCCGTGCGCTTCAAGCGGGAATTTTTCACGGGCACCCTGCACGTGCTGACCTATTTTTCAAAGGCGCTGTTAAAGGATTCAGGGTTTGTCTCCCGGTTCCAAACCCTTTTGGCCCAAGGCCGGGGAGAGGCGCTGGTCCGGGCAAGAATTGACAAAATTAACGAGGTGTTCGGGCCTTTAGGCCGGTCTGCCTTGTTGTCTAGAGATTTGACCTTTGAAGATATTGCCGCGTATTCGGACAATGCCTCCCGCCGCCATTTTGCCATGGCACTGGACGAAAAACTGGGGATTTCAGACAAAGATACCATTACCCGGATCATCGGCAATGACAGTCCGGCTTATCTGCCTTCAGGGGTGGATCTTGCCCAGGTGAAAGGTTTTTTGACAACCGAGCCGGTGGTAGGCGTATTGGCCCACCCGGCTGCCGGATCTTTTCCCGGGGAGGGGCACTACAAAGAGGTGCTGCCGTCCTTGGAAACCGTATCCCGTCTGTTACCCGAGATGCTGGATGCCGGTGTCAAGGGCCTTGAGGTCCATTATCCGGGCCATGCTCCCGAACACAGGACCTTGCTTTTGGAATGGGCTCAAAAATATAACCTACTGGTCACCGGCGGTTCGGACTGCCATGACGATGCCAACCGTCCTTTAGGCGCTGCCGGGGCAGGGGAACAGGAATTTGAGCACTTAAAGCAGGAGGTCTTGTGCGCAGAAAAGAAAAGCAGATAACCGATAAGGATCAGATTAACGGAATCATAACCCAGGCCCGGGTCTGCCGCCTTGGCCTGTCTGATAATGGACGCCCCTATGTGGTGCCATTGCATTTCGGGTATGATCCCCCTTTTTTATATTTTCATGGGGCCGATACGGGCCGCAAGCTTGATATCCTGGCGGCCAATCCACAGGTCTGCTTTGAGTTTGATGAACTGATAAAAATCAATAAACATGCATCTGCCTGCAACTGGGGAACATCCTATACCAGCATTATCGGCGAAGGAACGGCACGCATCCTTGTTGATCCGGAAGAAAAAATTCAAGGCCTGAACTGTATCATGGCTCAATATTCTTCTCGCACACATGAATTTGGCACCAAGGATCTGGCCGAGACGGCCGTGATTGAGGTCAAGATTCTGAAGATGACAGCGAAACTGTCCGGGTAGCGTCTGTGTTTAACCACGGAATTCACGGAAAGATACTGAAAACAAAAATTCCGTGAATTCAGTGCCTTCCGTGGTTAAAATGTCTTTTTGATGGCGTTGGCAACGGCCGTGACCATGGTGTCAATCTCCGCTTCGGACACGGTGAGGCAGGGAACAAAATATAAAGTCGTGTTCATGCCCGGCAGGCTGCTGTTTGTTCTGCCCACAATGACCTTTTCGGCAAGAATCTTGCTCATCAGTTCAGCCATCTGTTGTTCACCGGGCGGTGTCTTCTTCTCTTTGTCCACAACGATCTCCAGGCCGCAAAAAAGACCCACGCCCCTGACATCCCCAACCACCGGCAAAGAGGTCAATCCCTTGAGCCGGTCAATGAGTATTTTGCCTTTTTTTCTGCTGTTTTCCACAAGTTGCTCATCTTCAATGATGCGGGTGCTCTCCAGTGCTGCAGCCATGGGGGCGGTACAACCGCCATAGGTGCTGATATCCCGGAAGAAGTCGGTCTGTTCTTCTGGGTTGGACGTGTCATTGAGGAAAATATCATAAATTTCCTGTTTTACGGCGGTGGCGGAAAGGGCTTCGTAGGAGCTCGCCAGCCCTTTGGCCATGGTGATGATATCCGGGTCGACATTATAGTGATCATGCCCCCAGAATTTTCCGGTTCGCCCAAATCCGCACACCACCTCATCCATGATGATCCATACCCCGTACTTTTTACAGATCTCCTGGACCATGGGAAAGTATTCTTTGACCGGGGGGATAATGCCGCCGCCGGCTGTTATGGGTTCCACAATAAATCCCCCTACGGTATCCGGGCCTTCTTTTAGAATCACCTCTTCCACGGCCCGGGCGCAGTCGATGTCGCACCCCGGATAGCTCTTGTCAAAGGGGCAGCGGTAGCACAAGCAGTGGGGCACTTGCGCAAAGCCCTCCACAAAGGGGCCGAACCCTTTTTTACGTTCGAACTGCCCACAGGCGCTCATGGTGGCGATGGTGGTGCCGTGGTAGTCCCGGTCCCGGTAGAGAATTTTGTATTTGCCTTTGCGCCGGTCGCAAATCCGTGAGGCCAGGCGTACCATTTTAAATGCTTTTTCATTGGCTTCGGAGCCGGAGCTGGAAAAGTAGATTTTTCCATGGCGGGGCAAAAGTTCCAGCAGTTTGGCGGCAAATTTGATGGCCGGAATGGAGCCGTAGGCACCGGCAAAGTAGGGCATTTGCCTTAACTGCTCATAGACCGCCCGGGCAATGGACTCCCTGCCGTATCCCACCATGACACTCCATACGCCGCCCGAGGTGGCATCCAGGTATTCGTTGCCCCGGATGTCATAAATATTCAAGCCCCGTCCCCCCACTACAATCATCTGTTCTTTCTCTTTAAACGCGGTGTGGGATTTCAGATGATGCCACAGGCTGTTTTTATCGTTTTCCACCATGGTTTCAATGTCATATTCAAGCCAGTTGACAGGTGTGGTCATGAGTTTGTCCCTTCAGTGGTGTTTAACTCTTTAAGGTGCTTTTTTTTGAGGCGCTTCAATGCCCGTGCAACCTCTGCCTGGCCTTTGAGCTTTTCTGCGGCTGTTTCATAAAAGGATAGGGCCCGGTGTTCCATTTGAATGACCAGGGGGGCAATATCCTGCAAGGGCAGGGCGGATGGGTCGGGCAAATTTAGGACAAACGGATCCCGGGAAAAACCTTGGATGGTTTCCAAGATCATTTCGGTGACGTTTTCCCGGCGTATACGCCGGACCTCGGCAAGCCGTTTTTGTGCGGATTTGACAAGGGCCTGCAACCATGGGGCGATATCCGTAAACTCAGGCTGTGCCATGGCTGTATTGCAGAATTCCAGCTGCTGGCTTTCGATGGTTTCTGCAAACGTTAAAATACTGCCAAAATTAACCAGGGGCATATGATCCTCCTAAAAATAGCGTTCTATGACCACTTTGGTATCGGTGAAAAACTGGAAGATCTCCCGGCCATGGCCTTTGACGTCTCCGAACATGGAGTTTTGCGATCCCCCAAAGGGAAAGAAACTCATGGGGGCAGCGATACCGATATTGACGCCGATCATGCCTGGGGCGGCTTTTGTGCGTATCTTTTTGACGGTTGCGGCATTCTGGGTGTAAATACAGGCGGCGTTTGCAAAATCCCGGGTGTTGATCAGTTCGATGACATCATCCAGGGTCGGGGTGCGGACAATGCTGACCACAGGCCCAAAGATCTCCTCCTTGGCTATGGTCATATCCGGCGTTACATTGTCAAAGATCGTAGGACCCACAAAAAAGCCATTGTGATAGCCGTCAACGGTGAAATCACGTCCATCTAAAATAAGATCCGCCCCTTCCCGGATGCCTTGTTCAATGTATGCCAGAATGCGTTCCCGGTGGGCCCGGCTGATCACAGGACCCATGGCATTTTTTTCATCCAGCCCGTCACCCACCCGCATGGCCCGGGTGGCGGCAATAAATCTGTCAATGAATGCGTCGGCAAACCCCTTGTCTCCCACAGGTGCCAGGATGGAACCCGACAGACACCGCTGTCCGGCACAGCCGAAAAAGGAGGTGATCAAAGAGGGCATGCCGTCATCCACATTGGCATCGGGCATGACGGCCACAATGTTTTTGGCGCCGCCCAGGGCCTGGACCCGTTTGCCCGTGGCCCCGCACCGTTCATAAATATACCTGGCCGTGGGGGTGGACCCCACAAAGGAGATCCCTTCAATGTCCGGGTGGTCCAGCATGGCATTGACCACCTCCTTTGACCCGTTCACCATGTTGACAACGCCTTCGGGGAATCCCACATCATCAATGATCTCAAAGATACGATTCTGGGTCATGGGGACCTGTTCCGAGGGCTTGAGTAGATAGGTGTTGCCGGCAACCAGGGCGTAGGGCAAAAACCACCAGGGGACCATGGCAGGAAAATTATAGGGGGCAATGCATCCAAACACCCCCATGGGCTGGCGGTACAGGGACGAATCAATGCCTTTGGCGATATCTTCCAGGCAGTACCCGGTCATCATGGTGGTCACGCCGGTGGCATGTTCGACATTTTCAATCATCCGGCGCACTTCACCCCGCGCTTCGTCAATGGCCTTGCCCTGTTCCGTGGTCAGCACCCGGGCAATCTGTTCAAACTCATCTTCGAACGCTTCTTTGAGGCGGAACAGATACCTGGCCCGGCTGAGCGGCGGGGTCTCCTTCCACTCTTTAAATGCGTTTTTCGCTGCGGTGACGGCCAGATCCACATCCTGCTTGGTACCGTAAGGCACCACCGCAATCGCTTCACCCAGGGCAGGGTTGCAAATATCCCCGGTTTGGCTGCTGTTGGAATCAACCCATTCCCCATCAATGTAATTTTTAAGTTTTGGTATACCCATGAAAATTATCCCCCAGTTGGTTTTTAGTTTATCGAAAAAATGCGATCTTATTTCGAATTGTTAAAAATTAATATCCATAAAATACTTTTAAGCGTATTTAAAGTCTAAAAAAATACGATTATCGAATATTTATGTTTTAGGATGGGTGGATTTCAAAGTTAATATGTAATTTGTTCGAAATTCGATTTTTAATTGTTTGTTTTTGTTTTTATGTGAATTTTTTTTTGAAAAATATTCGAAATTCGTATAGAATTCGGATTCTATGATCGGCGTAAACAAATGAGGATGAAAAGGTGAAAAAAGATAAGCCCCTTGATCGGATTGATCGTGAAATTATAAAGCTGCTCCAGAAAGACGGACGAATATCAAACACGGACATGGCAAAAGCCATTGATGTTTCCGAGGCCACCGTTCGAACCCGTTTGAGCAGACTCATTGATGACGAAATTATTCAGATTGTGGCTGTGAGCAATCCGCTCAGGCTGGGATTCAACGTGGTGGGACATTTGAGAATTCATGTGGAGATCGGCCGGATTGATGAGGTGGCAGACGCGCTTAAACAAATCCAGGCCTTATGGTTTATTGTCAAGACCAGCGGCGCATCAACCGGTATCGATGCGGAATTTAACGTGGAATCCATGGCCGATCTCAACGATCTGGTGTTAAATGAGGTGGGGAGCGTTCCCGGTGTAACGTCTGTGGAGACCACGTTGACTCTTGATTTTGTCAAAAGACGCTACAACTGGGGAACCGGTTTTGAAAATTAACATTTGATTTTTATATGAAAGAGTTTAATAAGTTATTGAGTTCTTTCAATTTTCGTTGTGGGCCGCAGCCTGCCAGATGATATGCCTGGCTCGGCCCATGGCCGTTATAAAGATCGTCCGATATTCCGTCCATTAAATCCGGGATATCGGACGGGCATTTCAAGGTCTATCAAATCCTGGAGCGCCATTCCACAGCATTTAATTTACAACTAGCTGAGCAGTCGCCGCATTGCACACAGTTGTCCTCAGAGGGTCGTGTTTCCATGGCACATATCTTCAGACATTGATCACAGGATGTACATTTTTTATTCATGACGTATCGAAATAGGGAAAAGTGCGACAACAGTTCCAACGCGCCGCCCGTAGGACAGAAAAAACGGCACCACACCATGGGAATAAAGATACTGAGTCCCAAGGCGACCAGAACAGCCGCTGTTTTATAGATCCAGATGGGCTCGGCATGTTCAAAGGTCAGCGCCACGGATTTAAAGAATTCACCGGTCCGGATGGGGATGGCCCACCGGGGATTGTTGGCCACGAAAAAAAGATATAAGGACAGGGCCAGAACAATGTACTTACCGATGCCCAGAAGGCGGGAGATCATCCCGATGAGTTTATTTTTAAAAAAAGCGCCCATGGACAGAATTTCCGACACCAGGCCGCCGGGACAGACCCATCCGCAAAAGACCCGGCCGAACAGGAGGGCTGAAACCCCGATCAGTATCCATGCCCACATCCACAAATTTCGACCCGGGCATTGGATGACCGGGCAGTTTCCGCACCCGATGTAAGGTACGGCAAAGGGGCAGCGAAAAATGCCGTAAAAAGACCACTCTCCAATGACGCCCAAAGAGACCAATTGCACCAGGCGCCGTTTCCAGTTTCCAAACCACTGCTTAAACATCCATTACTCCGTATTTCCGGGTCAATCGTTCTCCTTCTTCTGAACCGGCAGGAATAAATCCTGCCCGCTGGAACCAGGCCTGGCCCTTGTCCGACAAAATAAATTCCACAAAGCTTTCTGCAAGTTCTCTGTTTTTGGCCCATTTCATTACGCCAATGGTAAAAGGAACAGGTACCGGCGGGATAAAGGCCTCGGATATGGGCAGGGTTTCCAGTCTGTCTTTGAACTGGGGCAGATGGGTGATCCGCTGTTCAATGACGGCGGCATCGGCTTTGCCCCTGGCAAGGTCTGTGACGGCTGTCTGAACGCAGTCGCCCACAAGCACGGCATTGGCTTTTGCCTTGTCCGCGACGCCTGCTTTTTTTAAAATGATCATGCTGGCTTTGCCGCCCGGCGGGGAGGCTTCCGGCGTTATAATTGTTTTTACACCGTTTTTGCCCATATCTTTAATGGACTCTATTCCGGCAGGATTTCCCTTGGGGGTGGCCACCACATATTTGGTAAAACACAGTGGCTTGAACCCGAGCATCTTGCCCTGGGCCTTCAGCTTTTTGGCAAGTTCCAGTACCCGGGGGCCAAACACCTCGGTTTTTGCACTCCCGGTCAACAACGATTTGCCCAGGGCACCGGCAAAGGCACCGGTATAAGCAATGGACGCTTGGGTGAGTTGTTCAAATTCATGGTTGGCCGGCTCAAACGCTTCGGCTAACCCCCCACAGGACCAGACCTGAAGTGATTCTTTGGTCTGGGGTCGGGAAAACCCCGGTGATGCGGCGGTAAGGCTTGCACCCAATGCAAGCCCTCCTGTTTTTAAAAATTTGCGACGGCTTACCCCGTTCTTTTTCATCTATACGTCTCCTTTCCCGATAACCCCATTGACGCTGCATTGTCAGCAGGATTTAAACACACTCAAATAAAAGTGCATTTAGAATAACTTGTTCAATTAATTGTTTAACTAATTATTTAATTGGGGGATTTTAAAATCACAATCGAGTTTTTTTTAAAATAGTTGATTCTGTTTTGCCACCTCATTTTTTCAAACAGTCATATATCTGTTTGAATGCAAAACAGAATCCAATCAACACCTAACAGGGGTTGTTGGGTAATATAAGAACCACACATTTTCAAATATTAAATATCAATTGGTAATGGTTGTGATATTACGATATTCTATGATGTTTTAATTGCAGAGCCCTCCTGTTTTCTTACATATTAACAGCATGGTCTACAAGGTTGGAATTTTAAAATCAGTAGGTCGTGTTCAGCCTTTTTCTTTAGATTTACACTGTTCTTGTAGGTCGTTTGCCTATATAGTCCTTTATCTGTTCCCCTACAAAATACGAATGTCATCACGGACGTGAAAATCAGTCTTCTGCTGATTGTTTTATCTTTATTTTTTACATAACGTCATCCGACGCTTTGGGGTCTTAGGTTTTCGCCGGGCGGTAAGCAGATAGAGGGGGGAAAAGATCGGGAAAGGGTTCCCGAAATTTCATACATAGAAAATCTAAAAAGGAGGACGACAGATGTTTAAGGGTATGCCGAAGATATTTTGGGCAGGAACTGCGTTGATGTACGGGTGGATTGCCATTTTCATGATCTTGGAAATGACGATCCCCGGTTTGCCGCTGAAGAAATTCATGGGGGTGCCTGCCTGCTACATCTATAATTGGATTGTCGGCCTCTGGGTGATGAATATCATCATCTCTTTTCTCTACTACAGGTTCGAGGAGAAAAGAGAAGAGAAAATAGCGGCCAGGAAAATTTACGAGACACCGGATGCGCCCGCGGGTGCCAATATTGTTCAAGAAACCTGATGGGCAGCCACATATAAGGAGGCAGTAATGGGTGTTAATCCAATCGTTATTTTAGGTTCCGTACTCTATTTTGCAGTGATCTTTTATATTGGATGGTATTCGCGCAAGGCGGCAATGGATTCGTCCGATTTTTATGTGGCCGGAAGGAAAGTCGGACCCCTGGTTAACGGGTCGGCCCTGGCCGCCACATATTTCAGCCCGGCAAGTTTTCTGGGACTGCCGGCATTCATATTTATTCTGGGCTATCCGTTCTGGTGGGCCCTGGTGGGCATTATCGGCGGCATGCCCATTGCGACATTGCTGACGGCAGCACCGTTGCGCAAGTATGCCCCGACATCGTTCACGGACTACTATGCAGACCGCTATGATACAAAATGGCTGCGCCTGGTGGCGGGTATTCCCACGCTCATCGGCGGGCTGGCATACGTTATTTTGTCCATTGTGGGCACAGCTCTGTTTTTATTGGCCATTCTGCAGATTCCCTTCAATGTCTCCGTGATCCTGGCATCGGTTGTTGTGTTTGCATACATCTATTTTGGCGGCATGGTGGCCACCACCATCTCAACGGCGTTCCAGGGGTTTGCCATGACCGTGGCCTCGGTGCTGGCCGCCGGGTATGTCATCTATAATTTCGGCGGGCTGAACGGCCTGACCGATGCGGTGCTGGCCAACAGCGGCAATTTTTTCAACATGCCCTATGTTTCACAAACTGCATCCCACCCGCTCATGGCCACCTGGACCGGCGTGGTTGGCTTTTTCTTTGTGTGGCATTTCGGGTTTTCGGCCATGCCCTACACGGTGGTTCGGTTTTTTACCACCCAGGATATCAAGGCCGCACGGCGCAGTGTTTTCTGGGCTGTCACCATAGGCGGTGCCATGTACGGCGGGCTGGTGATCATCGGCACCGGTGCCAGGGTATTGATCGAAACCCTTCATCCGCTCATGCAGACCGAAGGCGTCACCAATGCCATGGGGGTACTCAAACACATGAAAACCGCATACGGGGTTGCCGGGGCATCGGTGACTGATTATTCCATGATTGCCGCCGTGGAAGGGTTGAAAAGTCCATTCCTGCTTTCCGTACTTGCGGCCGGCGGTCTGGCCATTGCCATGGCCACAGCCTCAGGCTGGACCATGGTCTTGAACGTTCTGCTCGGCAGGGACCTGATGGGAAAAGTGTTCGGCAGCAGATGGCCCGAAGAAAAACCTGTGCAGGCCACACGAGTGATGACCGTATTGATCGTATTTGTCTGTATGATCTTTGCATTCAATCCGCCGGCACTGGTTCTGGATATCTCCGGGGCCGCTTTTATCGTTATTCTTTGCTCCGTTGGCCCACCGTTGATTTTAGGCATATGGTGGACCCGGGCTACAACAACGGCCGCTATCACCAACATCCTGGTCATGACAGTGCTTTCATGTGGGTCATGGATGTATGCAAAATATAAACTGGGCAGCTATCACTGGTTTTTTCTCAGTGACCCGGCCAATAAAATCAGCACCCCCCACCAGTTTTACTGGGTATTTGTCGGGTTTGCTTTCTTTATCGTTGTCAGTCTGATGACCAAGCCGTGCAAGGAAGAGGTGATCCAGAAGTATTCACTGGATATCAGACCCGAAGAGTAATTGAGCAACGCCACCCCGGCGCCGATGGCCGGGGCGGCGTATACCCATTTGGATGGAACAGAACCTTTCAGGCAGGAAAAGATGACAACAGAAAAAGAACGTAACCAGCGACTGATCAATTGGGAAAAAAATAAGCGCAGGTGGTACAATACCTATCTATTCGCGGGAGTCGGCATCAATTTCTTCTTGTATTACACAAAACCATATGGGTTTGATCCGAGTGGAAGCATTTTCTGGGGCTCGCTGTTCGGGTTGGGTATTCCCCTGGTGACCATGTTTGGTCTCTCCTATCTCCATCAAAAATTTTTGGGGCTGTAACCATTGATAAAACTGACCGGCATATTTTGGGGGATCTGGTTGACATTCGTTTGCGTCATGCCCGGTGTCTGTTCGGCTGACGTGCTGTTTGTCCACGATTACCAGAGTGATGAATACCTCATGGGTAAACAGGAATCAGAACTTCGGGTGGGGTATACCCCCCGGGCCATGCTGGTGGACAAACAGACACGCTACACCGGCAGCTGGATGAAACGGTTTTTCGGAGAGGTGAAGATCCAGCGGGACACCACTCACTTTTTACTGGATAAACGCCGGATCAGGGAGATCGACTGGTATAAAAATAAAATTGTGACCCTGCCGTTTGAGAATCTCCACCATGTACGGATGCTTCAGACCGATAACGCCATGATGCAGGGGACTGCCGAAATTTTAAATGCCCGCTATAAGGTTTTAGAGCCGGTGTTTGACATAACGGTCAGCCCTGAAACCAAAATAGTGGGCGGCTACCCGTGCCGATACATTAGCGCCGATCTGCGCCTGGAGACCCGGGATCTTAAGAAGGGTGCGGCCAGTATTACCCTGATCCGCCAGCACCTGTGGGTGTCGGATGCCGTGCCCGGGGCCGATCAATACGATGACTTTCACAGGAAACTGGCCGAAACCCTGGGGCTTGAAGCCGAACGGCTGGGTCAATTAAACTTTCTGCTCCGGTATTGGGAAGGGCCCCTGGACGCCATCCGGGAATCCCTTGCTCAAATTAAAGGGTACCCGGTTCAAAACGATTTTTCCGTCCAGGCCCAGTATGTCAAAAATACCGACAGTCCAAATCCCGCCGTGATTTCGAAAATGATCAAAAGAGAGCGCATGACCCTTGGTGAAGCAACGGTGATGGATTCTTTGGATGAAAGCCGGTTTGCTGCCGTGGGCCCGTTCAGCGAAGTGACCCTTCAATAGCCCTGCCTGTTTCTTTTGTAAAAATAGATGACCACCATAAGTTTTGCCTTTGAACGGCCAAGGCTCTTGCCCACATGGGGTACAATGGAGTCAAAGTAGATGTTGTCCCCGGCATTGAGAATATGAACATCATCTCCGTAATGAAATTCAAGCTTACCGCCTAGAACATAAATGTTTTCTTCCCCCTCATGGGTATAGGTCCGGTTGATATCAAACGGGGCGTGGATGATAAACGGCTCCATGTTTTTGCCCGGTTTTCCCTCGGCCAGGGGTTCATAATCATATCCTGCAAAAAGGTCGGTTTCCTGGATCAGGGCCCGGTTTTTTTTTCTGCTTAAAAAGAGGTGGACGTCTTTTACCCCGGAGGCGTCTCCGGATAGAAGAGAGGTCAGCTCAATGTCCAGGCCCGCAGCAATTTTGCTCAAGGTGGAGTAGGGCGGCGCTTTTTTTGACCGCTCCACCTTGGACAGGTAGCCCTTGGTCAAACCGGTGCGGTCTGCCAAATCCTGGAGGGTCAGTTGCCGCATTATTCTCAGACTTTTTATGCTTTCAGATATGCTTTTTTCATCCATGGTGAAATTTAAATCTACTCTAGTTCATCAGCCAGTTGGGCAGCGCCAGAGACAGCCAGGGAATATAAGTGACCAGCATCAGGCAGGTGAGCATGATGACCAGGAACGGGGCCACGGCCCGGGCAATTTTTACCAGCGGCTGTTTGGTGATGCCCGATGCCACAAACAGGTTCAGCCCGAAAGGCGGGGTGAGCATGCCCATCTGGATGTTGAGTACCATGACAACACCAAAATGAATCAGATCAATGCTGTACCGGTTAAGGGTTTCAAGAAATATGGGTGCCAGAATCAGCATGGCCGACACATCGTCCATAAAACAGCCCAGAATGAGAAAGAGAATGTTTACGGTGAGCAGAAACATCCAGGGGCTGTGAATATGCTGGATAATAATATCTGCCAGCTGCTGGGGAATTTGTTCTGCTGTGAGCAGCCAGATAAAGGTCATGGCGCAGGAGAGAATAAAGAGCAGGCAGGCTGAAAGTACCGCTCCTTCTTTGCAGACCTCGGTGATTTGAAAAAAATTAAATTCCTTGTACACAAAAAGTTCGACGCACAGGGCATACACCACGGAGACGGCCGCAGCTTCGGTGGGCGTAAACACGCCTGAATAGATGCCGCCTAACACAATGACCGGCAGGATTAACGCCCAGATACCTTCTTTGGCCGTGCGCAGCACTTCTGACACGGATGCCTTGACCGTGATCCGCCAATTGTTCTTTTTGGCCATAAAAAAGGTGTAGGTCATCAGGGCTGCGCCCGTGAGAAGGCCCGGGATGATACCGGCCATAAAGATTTTGGACACAGAGACATTCATGACCAGGCAGTAGAGGATCATGGGTATTGAAGGCGGGATCACAATGCCCAGGGACCCCGACACTGTAATCAGCCCAAGGGAGAATTTTTCATCGTACCCGGCCTTGACCAGGGCCGGGATCATGATCGAACCGATGGCCACCACCGTGGCGGGAGACGACCCTGAAATGGCGGCGAAAAAGATGCAGGCCAATACCCCGGCCATGGCAAGGCCGCCGGGAAACCATCCCACAAGGGAATTGACAAAAGCGATCAGCTTTTTGGCAATACTGCCCCGGGTCATGATCGATCCTGCCAGAATAAAAAAGGGAATGGCCAGAAGCACAAAATTATCCAGGGCGTTAAACAACTGCTGGGTGATGATGTGCAGCGGGGTTGAGGTGAAAAATACCAGGCAGCCCAGGGTGGTCACCCCGAGAATGACGGCAATGGGCATCCCTAAAAATAGCAGACCGAAAAAAGAGACGCAGATGAACAGAATCATTATTTCACCTCCCCGGTACCTGCCGCACTGGCCTGGGCCGCGTCATGGCCGCTGAATGCCGCTTTGATAAATCCAGTGCCCTTTATGCAGAACCGGGTGCCGATCACCACTGAAAACACGGGGATTGGCAGATAGGCCATATACATGGGCATCCCCATGGCAGGGGAGGTGGTTTCATACCCGTACATCCGGGAGATGATCTTCCAGGAGTAGAGGGCCACCATAAAAAAGAATCCCGCGCTTAAAATATGGGAAAACAGGTTTACCAGCCACTTGATGGATGACGGCAGCATTGTGACCAGAAGATCCATGGTGAAGTGGGAACCGGTTTTAACCCCGATGGCGGCCCCGAGAAAGGCTATGAATACACCCAGATATCGCCCGAGTTCCTCGAACCAGGGAAAACTGAAGTTGAAAACATACCGGGTAATGACCTGGACGAATCCGATGAAAGCCAGGGCTAAAATGGTCCAGACCAGGGTAAAGTTTTCCACCCGGTCAATGAATTTGAAAATCTGCTGCAAAGCGAACTCCAAAACCCAGGTGTGAGAAGCTAAAAAAGCATTTTCCGCCTGGGTTTAACTTAAATTTGGTGGGATTTGATCATAAAATCGGCTATCTTTTGTAGGGGCACCCCCCTGTGGTTGCCCTCGTTAGGGCAGGCACAGTGACCTGCCCCTACAATGGCCGACATTAGAACCAATTCCATTTTTTTGATTTACTGATGGTTGGCTTCAATGCGTTCGAGCATAAAATCAAAAATCTCATCCCCGATTTTTTTGCGGTATTTATTCCACACCGGCACCATGGCTTCCCGGAAGCGGTTGCGCTCTTCGTCGGTCAGCTCAATGACCTCCAGGTTTTCCTGTTTGGCATATTCTGCAATGGAGATACCGATCTTGGGAAGGGATTCTTTCATGCGGGCGTTGACCACCCGGTTTTCAACCATGGCAAGTTCGGCGGCCTGTCTGAAAATCTCCTGTTCTTTTTGAGAAAGGCTTTCCCAGTAGTCAACGCTGATCACAGTGACACATGCGGTCATGCAGTGCTGGGTCATGGTCACATATTTGGTCACTTCGGTCACCTTGGTGAGGATGGCCGTGATCAATGGGTTTTCCTGGGCGTCAATGACGCCTGTCTGAAGGGCGTTATACATTTCGGGAAAGGGAATGCCCACGGCGGTTGCGCCCAGTTGTTCAAAGGTGTCCAGGTAAGCCGGGGAGTTCATCACCCGGATTTTAAGGCCTTTGATGTCTTCCGGGGTGCGGATGGGTCGTTTGGTGTTGGAAAAATCCCTGATATCATTTTCCATCCATCCGATGGCGATGAATCCCTTTTTTGGAAACGCAGAAAATATTTTTTTGCGGACGGCCGGGTCATCAAGGGTGGCATAGGCCGTGGCCCGGTTGGGAAAGATGAACGGCATATCCAGAACGGCGCACTGGGGTTCAAAATTTTGAAGTACGGCGGTGGTCAACGAAGCAATTTGAAGGGTGCCGGACTGGACCTGTTCCGCCATGGAACGTTCACTGCCCAGTTGCCCCATGGGAAATACTTTGATGTCGATTTTGCCGTTGGTCTTTTCCCGGACATAGTCGGCAAACACTTTGGCACCTGCATTAAGCCCGTGGAACTGGGGGGCGATATGACCGAATTTTACTGTGTCGGCTGACGCCGGACTATAGAAAAAAAGGCCTGTTATAACGGTTAAGGTAATTACAAGTGCTGTTTTTGCTGTCTGTATACGCAGACGAAGGTTTGTTCGGGTTGCCATCAGGTATATACTCCTTAAAAGGTGTCTATGGTCTTTTTTTTATGCGAATATTCCAATAGAATACCGGCATATCAGGTCGACCACTGGTCCGTACGCGTTAATTTCGAAGCGATGGTGTATCTTAAATGTTTTCTTATTGTCAACTTTTCCCAAGGTGCTGGGTTTCTGTGTCTCTTAAGATAATCTTGCTAATGTGGTTTTATTAGGTATCTTTTATACTTAATAATTCTTTTAGGTTTAAGAAAATTAAGTATTTTTGTCGATCAGCTTAATTTTTAAATTTTTTCATTTATGGAAACTTTTAGGGGATTTCCAGTTTTTGACCATTTTGCCGGCCGGACTGACGATTGCTATTAAATCAAGAAGAATAATTCGCTTGACAGGTGTATGGCATACTGGTAGACATTTTGCCCTTAATCTTTAGTAAATTAGATTAAATAATATTGAACTATTAGGTTATGATCGAACGGTTTATCCAAGACCTGATCACCTATGGGAGGAGAGAAAATGAAAGCGGTAAAAAGAGTATGTGTAGGGTTGGCGATCATGCTGGGCATCAGTTTTTCCATACCCGGCACGGCACCGGCCAAGACCATTAAGTGGAAAATGGCCTCATCCTGGCCCAAAGGAACCATGGTTCAGTGGGCCGCGGACGAATTTGCAAGAACCGTCAATGCCATGAGCGGCGGGCGCCTTGAAATTAAAAGCTATGCCGCAGGCGTGCTGGTGGGCGCTTTGGAAGTCACCGACAGCGTGCGCATGGGCACCATTGACGTGGCCCACTGCTCACCCGGTTACCAGATGGGCAAACTGCCGGCGGCTCCGCTTTTTGCATATATCCCATTCGGCATGGATGCTGTGCCCTATATGACCTGGTTTTATGACAACGACGGCATGGAACTGTATAGGGAACTTTACAAATCCTATGACCTTGGGTTTGTGGCCCCCTGCGGCGTGCTGCCCACCGAAGACCTTGCCTGGTCCAACAAGCCCATTAAAACCATGGATGATTTCAAAGGGCTGAAGTTCAGAACCAGCGGCTACTGGGGAGAGGTGCTTTCCCGGGCGGGCGCCTCTGTGATGATGCTGCCGGCCGGCGAAATTTATGAAGCACTCCAGCGCAATATCCTGGATGCCGGCGAATTCAGCATTCCGTCCATGGACAAGGACCTTTCATTCCATGAAACGGCCAAATACCTCCTGGTGCCGGGCATTCACCAGCTTTCCACCATCACGGACATCACAATTAACAAACGCTCCTGGGCCAAACTGCCCGATGACCTCAAAGAGATCATCAAGGTGGCTGCCCAGTCCGTGACCATGCGCATGCTCACCCACTGCATCAATGCGGATATCAAAGCCCTGGCTTTTTTCAAAGACAAAGGTGTGCAGATCGAGTACCTAAGTCCTGAAATTCAAAAGGAACTGTTCAAAGAGACCGACAAGCTTCTGGATGAAAAAGCGGCAAACGATCCGTTCTTTTCCAAGGTGCTCAAGTCCCAGCGGGATTTCAGGGCAGGGTATGCCAACTACAAAAAATTGATGACGCCTGCCTACGAATAGATATCAGCGAATCGCTCATAAAAAGGTTAAAAGAATCCGGTGAAATGCCGGATTCTTTTTTAAATAAAGATGTTTTTTAAAATCATAGATACCATCAGTGAAACCACAGGCCGGTTAATCTCCTGTCTGGTCATTATACTGACCCTGATTTTAAGTTATGAAATCGTGGCCCGTTATGTGTTCGGCGCCCCCACCAAATGGGTGTTTGATACCAGCTATATGATCGGCGGCACCTTCTTTCTCATGGGTGAGGCGTTTACCCTCAAACACAAACAGCATGTGCGCATTGACATCCTCTACGGCCGGTTTTCCAAGAGAACCCAGGCGGGCATTGATGTCTTTTTCTATCTATTGCTGTTTTTTCCTTTGTGGATCGGCATTTTGTACGCGCTGTTTCCCTACGTGGCCTTTTCCTGGCAGATGGGTGAAAAATCCATGCAGGGATACTGGCAGCCGATAATCTACCCGTTTAAAACGGTGATGCCCATCGGCGTGGGGCTGTTTTTGCTCCAGGGTCTTGCGGAATTTTGCCGCAGCCTTTTGATTCTCATCAAGGGGGAAGATGCCTCCGGTCAAGTAGGGGAGGCATAACCCATGGATGCATTCATGACACCTGAAATTATGGTTTCTTTGATGTTCGGCACATTGTTTGTCGGCATATTTTTAGGGTTTCCCACCGCCTTTGTTCTGGGTGGGGTGGCCATGCTCTTCGGCTTTGTGGATATGGGGCCCGATATTTTCGGGCTGTTTATCACACGCCTTTTCGGATTGATGAAAAACTATACACTCCTGGCCGTGCCCCTGTTTTTATTCATGGGGGTGTTTATGGAAAAGTCCGGGGTGGCCCAGCGGCTGTTCCAGGCCATGCACCTGTTGTGGGGAGGCATGCGCGGCGGCCTTGGTATCAGCACCATTGCCATCTGTGCGCTGTTCGCCGCCGCCACAGGCGTGGTCGGCGCTTCGGAAGTCACCATCGGGCTGATGGCCCTGCCGGCCATGTTTTCTAAAAACTATGATAAATCCCTGGCCTGCGGCAGTGTGTGTGCCGGTGGCACATTGGGTATTTTGATCCCGCCCAGTATCATGATTATCCTCTACGGCCCCATTGCGCGCATCTCCGTGGGCAAATTGTTTCTGGGAACACTGGTGCCGGGCATCCTGCTGGCTGTGCTCTACATGCTTTACATCGCCATCAGATGTTACTTCAGGCCCCAGGACGGGCCGCCCATGCCCAAAGAAGAGCGCAACGTGCCGGTCTCCAAGAAGCTGTGGCTGCTGGCCACATCTGTGCTGCCGCCGGCCATGCTCATCTTTGCCGTTCTCGGATCGATATTTTTCGGCATTGCCGCGGTTACCGAAGCCGCTGCCGTGGGTGTGGTGGCAAGTATTATCCTTGCGGCCTGTTACAGGCAGCTGACCTATGCTACATTAAAAGAGGCGTGTATCCAGACATTGACCATCACCTCCATGATCCTGATGATCGCCATTGGTGCGGCATTTTTCTCATCTGTCTTTGTGGCATTGGGGGGCGATGATGTGATCTCCAGTCTGTTTTTGAACCTGCCCTTCGGCAAATGGGGTATTCTGATCACCATCATGCTGCTGCTGGTGGTGGTGGGCATGTTCATCGACTGGATGGGTATTGTGTTCATTATTGTGCCGCTGATCTCTCCCATCGGCCTGGAACTTGGGTTTGACCCCATCTGGTTTGCCGTCATGGTGATGGTGAACCTGCAGATCTCCTTTTTGACACCGCCCTTTGCCTATTCCATTTTCTATCTGAAAGGGATCACCCCCCCGGAGGTAAAAACAACGGATATTTACAAAGGCGTGCTGCCCTTTGTGGGGCTTCAGATTCTTGCCTTGCTTTTGTGCGCGGCATTTCCCTTTTTGATCACCTGGCTGCCTGCCCATCTGATTAATTAGGGTTTGGATGAAAAGTCACCCACCTGCGGCGTTACAAAAAAATTTGAAATCCTCACATACACCAGTATGCTCCGGTTTCAAATTTTTTTGTGCCTTGCATCTGGGCAACTTTTTGTCCAAACAGGGTTTTGGTTCAGGCACTAATTAGATATATTCCAGAGAAATATAAATAGAACAGATAATTGAAAAATACGTGAGGATTGATTTAATGGCACATGCAACTTTATTTATCCAGTGCATTGTGGACGGTATGTATCCGGAAGTGGGGGAAGCCATGGTCCGGCTGTTTCAGCGCCTGGGCATCACCATGGATTACCCGGAAAACCAGACCTGCTGCGGCCAGCCTTCGTTTAACTCCGGATACCGCAAAGAAGCGGCCAAGGCTGCCAAGCACTATATCGAAACCTTTGAAAAATCGGGCACCATTGTCTGCCCTTCAGGGTCTTGTGTCTCCATGATTCGCAACCACTATCCCGAATTGTTCGAAGACGAACCCGGGTGGCGGGAACGTGCTGAACGTGTGGGCAAAAGAACCTTTGAACTCACCGAGTACCTGGTGGATGTTCTGGGTATTAAAGACACCGGCGCCTATTTTAACGGGAAGGTGACATACCACGACTCCTGCCATCTCAATCGTCATCTCGGGGTGTCGTCCCAGCCCCGGGAGCTGATCAACCGGGTGAACGGCTTAACCTTTGTGGAGATGAAAGATTCGGATAAATGCTGCGGATTCGGCGGCGCCTTTTCAACCAAGTATCCCGATATTTCCACCGCCATGGTCAAGGAAAAGGTCCAGAATATTCTGGATTCCGGGGCCGACACCGTGGTGGGCTGCGACATGGGGTGTCTGATGAATATCCAGGGGTATATCAATCGCCATAATTATCCGGTCAAGGTAAAGCACATTGCCCAGATTCTGGCCGGGGAAAAAGGAGATGCCGCATGAGTGATGAAATTTTAACGGATAAATACGTTGAAAATGCAGCCAAGGCCATTCAAGACAAATTTTTGCCCCAGGCCATGGAAAAAATGCAGTCCGGTCTGGCCAAGGCCACCCAGAAATCCTACCAGAACCTGGACGAGGGGCCGGAACTGCGCTTAAAGGCCCATGAGATCCGGGAAAAAACCATCAACAACCTGGATGTGGTCCTTGCTCAACTGGCGGCCAAGGTTCGTGAAAACGGCGGCAAGGTCTATTTTGCCAAAACGGCTGAAGAGGCCGTGCAGTATACCCTGGATGTGGCCAACCGCTTTGATGTCAAACAGGTGGTGAAGGGCAAATCCATGGTCACCGAGGAGATCGGACTCAATCCGGCCCTGGAGGCCCGGGGGATTGAGGTCAATGAAACCGATCTGGGTGAGTATATCATTCAGCTGGCCGGAGAAAAACCCTCCCACATTATCGCCCCGGCCATTCACAAGACACGGGAACAGGTGGGCCGGCTTTTTTCGGACCATTTAGGCGTTCCCTATACGGATGATCCCCCGACACTGACTAAGATCGCCAGAAAAGCCCTGCGCGAAAAGTTTCTCCAGGCCGATATGGGTATCTCCGGATGCAACCTTGCCTGTGCGGAAACAGGCCACATGACGGTGGTCTCCAACGAGGGTAATATCCGTATGGCCACCACACTGCCCAAGGTGCATGTGGCCATCATGGGCATGGAGCGGGTGGTCCCCAACCTGGAAGACCACGATATTCTTTTCCGGCTGCTTTCCCGGGGAGCAGCAGCCCAGAAGCTTGGCGGCTGCGTCTCCTACATTGGCGGCCCGGGTGGTCCTGATTTTCCAGACGGTCCCCAGGAGTTTCATCTGGTAATCCTGGATAACGGCAGGAGCCGGATTCTGGCCGATCCCAAATTCAGGGAGATTCTGTGCTGTATTCGCTGTTCCGCCTGTTTGAACGCATGTCCCGTGTATGGTAAAATCGGCGGTCATGCCTATGGTGCCACCTATTGCGGACCCATCGGTGCCGTGCTCACCCCTTTGATGGTGGGCATGAACAAGGCAAAGGATCTGTGTCTGGGCGAGACCCTGTGCGGCGCATGTCAGCAGGCCTGTTCCGTGAATATCAATCTGCCCCGCATGCTTTTGGAACTTCGATACCGTCTGGCCTATGGCGATGACGACTGGCAGACCAAACAGGTAAGCCCATTGGAAAAATCCGTGCACCAGGCCTGGGCGTTTCTGGCAGGACACCCGGCACTGTATCGCGCCTTTTTAAAGGTCGGTGCCATGGGCCAGAAAATTTTTCCAAGATCCAGGGGCATGATCCGCACCATGCCCGGCCCCGGTGCCGGATGGACCCGGGACAGGGACATCAAGCCCCTGGCAGATACACCGTTCCGTGAGCGGTTTAAAACCCTTTCTTCAAAAAAGTCTGATAGGGGATAAAAGATGCAGACCCATACCAATGAAACCCAGTTTATAAATGATATTCGTGCCGCTTTAGGCATCCGTGGCAATAATACGGAGTCCCGGAAAAAAGAAATTTTTACTGATCCTGCACAGCCAACCGAAGAACAGAAAGCATTGCTTGACACCATTGGCGTAAGACAGCACAAAGATCAGATGGCCCTGTTTGACAGGCTGGCAAAGGAAGCTGCGCCCTTGAACCTTAAGGTCATCCCCATGAAAAATGAGGCTGAGGTCGCCAAGGCCATTGCTCAATTGGTGGTGGACACCACACCCGAGTGGGGAGATCAAAAAAGCGTGGTACAGTGGGATCACCCAATGATCAAAAAACTGGGCCTGGAATCAGCACTCAAAGATCAGGATGTTCCTGTGTATACGGCAGCATTTGACGGCAGTGAGACCAACGAAGATCAGAAAAAAGTAAAACGGGATCAGATTCGGGAACAGGTCACACAGTCATACATCGGCGTCACCTCTGCTGATTTCTGCCTGGCCGACACCGCCACCCTGGTGATGCGTTCCCGTCCGGCCGAAGCCCGCTCCGTATCGCTTCTACCCTCCATTCACGTGGCGGTGATCAAAAAAGAGCAGATTCTGTATAGCCTCAAAGAACTGTACGCATTGCTTAAATATGATCCGGATACCCGGGGTGAAGGACTTCCCCATCACATGGTCATGATTTCAGGCCCCAGCAAGACCGCAGATATTGAACTTGTAATGGTTCACGGCGCCCATGGACCACGGGCACTTTATCTCTACGTGATCACTGGGGAGTAAGAACCTTTACAGAATAAAGAATCCGATCTCTGGGGTCGGATTCTTCAAAACATATCTTCGATATTACCCTCCTTTTTTGTCTGTTTTCTATACTTTTGTTGACAAATAATGTTTCCCTGTCCTACTTATAGTGCCGGTCATATGACTTGATATTTTAATCAAAATCGTATATTATAATCGCGCTCGAAGTTTATCCCAAAATCTCGTAGACACAGCACCACTGCCTTAACACTCAGTTTTGTTCATCAAGAGCGGCATCATCCCTCCAAAAGGCGTCTTCAACTTCACGAGTTTTTCTTATTAGCCCGGCGCAGGTTTTGTTATTGATCTTGCCAAATGCACTTTCAAGCTGCTTGATTAAATTGTCCATTGTAAAATCACAATTGCGGGCAATTTCATTTTTAAGAATCCCCCAACATGTTTCTATTGGCTGCAATTCTGGATGATATGGTGGTGTCCGTAAAATTTCATGCCCCTTTTTATTGGCAATTTCATCCAACATATATGTCGGCTGCGGTCCAACTTTTGTTAAAACATCAACCAGCTCAGCCTTCAAACAATCTTCTTTCATTGGAAAATTATTCTTCTCCAGCCAAGATCTAATCCTCTCTTTCTTGCATGAAGGAGTTGGTGCAGATACTGGAGACAAAACGTTATGATAAGCAGTATTATCCATAATTATCAGCGAATGGGCAGGGATGTTTGGGAGTAATTTTTCTTCAAACCATTTGGTAAACATCGTTTGATTCATCTGCCCATGGTAGTCTCCCGTTTTTCGAGTGCTTTTGAAAGTCACCTTGGCACCGGGAATCCAGCCATCTTTAGAAATTGCATTCATTATTATCAAGCGCTCACCCTTTCCGGTCGGCTTTTGAATCCATGGCCCATTATCGTTGTAGTACCACACAAAATCATTGCTGTGATGTAACTACTCGCCCCAATCGGAATCGACGTCGGGAACTTCGCTGGCCAAAGCCAGCTGAATGGCAACCAGCGGATTCGCCCCTTTGTTTGCCATGGTTTGCAGATAACTCGAAATCCGACAATAAGCATCGGCATATTGTTGGTGTCTAAAACACCCTGATACTTTCTGTTTAACCTTTGCCATTCGAAGATCACGCTCTGCCCGGTTATTGGTGAAAGGAACATATGGATCCTTGGCAAACAGCAAAACAGCTGTTTCATGTTCTTTCAGCCTTTCCCAAAGGTTGTGGGCATCTGACTTGGCCATTTTACCACGTTTGCCTTTTGGTTTCGGCGGGATTTCCGGCAGCTCTTTATCTCCTCGTGTAAGAATGTTGCGGTAACGCTTCTGCAAGTTCGCGTATTCTTTCTCTGTCAGACATTTATCTTCTCGTTTGGCTATTTTCCGGCAAGTCTCCTGCAACAATTTTTGCATATTGCGGGCCCACCTGTACTGATTGGAATCGACAATAAATGTCAACTCCCTCAAGAGGTGAGAACCACATAGCCCGTGTCCACAATGATCGTATGACAAATATGATGCCCAGCAATCATGGATTATTACCCCGCCATAGCGGGGGATGATGTTCAAATCGACAATCGCCTCCTTACCCCGCTTTCGATGAAGTAGCTTTAGCGTGATTCCTCCGGAAGAATACACATGTATCCAGTGATTTTTTCGATTCACCCGGAAGGATGTCTCATCAACATGAATGGATGGAGCCTGAAGGATACTCTCAATTGATTTGGCTTCCCATTGTTCAAGTGCTTGGTAAAGCCGCCAGACAAATTTGAGAAGGGTCGCTTCAGAAATAACCGCCCCGATCATGGCGGAAATCTGTTTTTGAACCCGGTTAAGGGCAACCATCTGGCTGATGATCAAGTGGATGGCGAATGCCTTGAGCCCAGTTCCGTATTGTAAGGGGCCAGGCATATCCTCAGGAAAGTCTGCCTTTACCTCCGCGGCACAGTTGGGGCATTGTTTGATTTCGGCATCAACATGTTCTACGACTTTTTCAAAGACAATATCTATTCTGGTACGTCGTTCATGTCCCCGGCTGGGTGTCTGGTCCAGGGAAGTGCCACAAACATCACATGTTTCTGCTTTAGAGATGGTGGTGGTTTCTATTGTACGGGTATTGCCGAGTTCTCCACTGACCTTTTTCCCCTTACCGTTGCTTTTCGGATCCGATTTGGCAGTCTCATCTTTTGGCGTTTGTGAGGATGGCAGACTTGAATTCTTGTTGCCTTTGCGAGTTTTTTTCTCAAGGAAGACTGCAAGTATCAATTCCACAATGAGCAGCATACTATTCATTACTGCCTGTATCTCAGGAGGCGCTTTGCCCTCAGAACAGAGCTTTTCAAAGTCCTGTTTCAGACGGTCTACTTCTTCTCGAATACTTGTCTTATTCACTGTTGCCATGTATGTATTATAACACGGCTTTTTTCGACCTTCTCATTCGCCCTACAATTGACTTTCACGGTATTTGACATCATTTCCCATTGGTGCCGCGATAAATTTCAGAATACACGACTCGTAGTGGGCTTCAGTAGTCAATTTGACAGTCATTTAAAAATTTTGAAAACTCTCTCGAAAAAACCTGTCAAGTCTTTTTTTAGTTTTTTTGCATTTTTTTATAGGGGTGAGCAGTTACGCTGTGATTTTTATTGACATAGGATTCATCCAAATACACTTCAGGGCGCACCGTCTCTTTGTCTTGTCTGTTTGCTATTTTTCTTCGGAGGTAGCGCTGTCTGGCCACCACTACATGATCTTTTTCCTTAAATCGCTGGGTGCGCACCCCCTTACCAAATGTAAATCCCCAACGTTCAAGCGCTCGACCCAGCGTTCTGATGCTAAATTCCTGTTCAGGTACAACTTCTTCGAGATGCTGACACAGCGTTTCGAGTGTTATATACGCTCCTTCTTTATTAGCATTGCGTATGTAGTCTCGAACAATTGTTTGTGCCGAATCGGAAAGCGATCTCCTTGGACGCCCTCTATACGCGGTCGTCTCTTTATCGAAATTCACACCACGGCTATAATCCGCCATAGTCCTTCTAACTGTCGCCAAGCCAAAACCTATAGCGTTTGATACCCTCTGGACACTTAATTCTTCCTGTTCCTCAATATTATCTACAGTGCGGTCAAAATATTCTTTTAGAGCCACTATTGCTTTTTTTTCTTCTGGTGTAAGTGCCTTGCCTTGCGCCATGACTGCGCTCCTTATTTTAAATAAACTTCGGAGCGATTATACTACATGAATTTAATGTAAATATCAAGTCATATGACCGGCACTATAGTTGCTATGTGCGTTTTTGGCCTGGGAATTGCGTAGCGTTGGGCTTGCATTATGATCGCCGTTTGAATTAGAGTGTCTATATTATTAACAATAAGCTAATTTGCTGAAATATCATCTAAATATAGAATGTTATTTCAACAGGCAGTTACAGAACGTCTCTTTTTGTCAAAAAAGGTTAACGGTATGGTTTCCATCAAAAGTAAATCCGCCATTATTTTCATTGCCGGCGGTTGTATTATAGGGCTTTTTATTAGTTTCTTTTGGCCACGAAATACGCCTGTACCCGCAGATTTTGTATCCAAACAGGTGAAATATCAATACAACGTGCGAAATATCACCAATAAGCCAGTTTCTGCTGCAAAATTATGGACTTATGCGCCCATATCCAATGCCTGCTTCCAGTCTTGTGACGATATTCAATCCAATCATGTATTCACAATGCAAACAGATGAACGGGGGAATCAGGTTCTTTTGTTTTCCATGGATTTATTGCCCCCATACGCGAGCCGTACCATTACGATAACAGCAAAAACAACATATTATGAACGGCCTCAAAAATATTTTTCAACCTATCAGGAACACTATCTTTTACCCGAACCCTTTATAGAAGCCAACCACCCCGACATCATAAAACTTGCTGTTCAATTAAAATGTAAAAAATCCAAAGAAACAGCCCGGAACATTTTTAACTGGGTAGCTGCCAACATTAGGTACTCTGGATATATCAAAAACAGCAAAGGTGCATTGCACACACTTAAAACAGGTCATGGGGACTGCACGGAATTCATGTACCTTTTCATAGCCCTTTGCCGGGCAGATAAATTGCCGGCAAGGGGGGTCAGCGGCTACCGCTGCCAGGGAAACTGTATTTTGAGAACTTCGGACCACCATAACTGGGCGCAGGTTTTTTTAGACGGCATATGGGTCCTTGCAGACTGCCAGGAAAAAGTCTTTGGGAAAGATGCCGGCAATTACATTGCCATGAATATTATAGCAGGGCCAAACGATACTTTTATGAGGGGAAATCAACGGTTCAGATACCAGGGCGACGGTATCAGTGTTCGCATGAATCATTAAGTCCCAGCAGGAAAACTAATTTTTAGCCCGGGATTCATCCGGTTGGTATGAACCCGAATAAGCGTTTTTTGCAGGAGATCACATAAAAAGGAAAACCCGAATGGAAAAGCAATCCAAATGTCTTGTCATCTATTACAGTTTTGTCAGCATTGTCTGCCTGTTTTTTTCTCTTTCTATTGCACAGGCTGACGAAGATTCAGTTTGTGCCAGGGTAAAAATTGAGATTAAGCAGGAACTGACCTTGGAGCGCCAGGCCTTTGATGCCCATATGCGGATCAACAACGGCCTGACCCATGCGGCCCTGGAAAATATCAACGTAGATGTCTGGGCAACCAATGAAGATGGTGATGCCGTTGAAATCAGCACGGACACCAATGATCCGGATGCGCTTTTTTTTATCCGTCTTGATGAAATGACCAATATTGATAATGCCTCAGGGACCGGCCAGGTGCCACCGGATGAATCTTCGGATATTCACTGGCTGATCATCCCAGCGCCCGGGGCATCCAACGGATTAACCGCCGGTACCCGTTACAATATCGGAGCCACGCTCACCTACACCCTTGGCGGAGAAGAAAACACCATTGAGGTCTCTCCTGATTATATTTTTGTTAAACCCATGCCGCAGATCACGCTGGATTATTTCCTGCCGTCCCAGGTTTACGGTGATGATCCCTTTACAAGCGAAATTGAGGCCTCCACTCCCTTTAGTCTCGGGGTCAGGGTGCAAAATTCCGGTGACGGTGCAATCCAGAATCTTAAAATTGATTCAGCTCAACCTAAAATAGTTGATAATGAACAGGGCCTTCTCATCAATTTCACCATCCAGGGCAGTGAAGTCAACGGCGAAGAAAAGACCGAAAGCCTGCTGGTGGATTTTGGAACCATTGCCCCCAACACCGCATCCGTTGCCCGCTGGCAGATGACCTGCAGCCTGTCCGGGAAGTTCGTCTCCTTTGAAGCAAGCTTTACCCATGCGGACGAGCTGGGCGGTGAGCTGACCTCTCTGATAGCAGCTGTTAACACCCACACCCTGGTCCAGGACATCCTGGTGGATCTGCCCGGCAGGGACGGTATCAAGGATTTTTTAAGCAAAGCAAATAGCAAATTTACGATTTACGAGTCCGACAATACCCAAGCCGATGTTTTAGATCTTTCAGATAACGTAAGTTTTTTATTATCTGAAAAGACCGGTGACCAATTACATTACACCCTTACCACGGCGCCTGCATCCGGGTTCATATATATCAGCCTTCCCGATCCCCACAGCGGGGTCAAATATCTTGAACGTGTTGTCCGGTCGGATGGTAAACAAATCCGTACGGAAAACGCCTGGCTGTCTAAAGTTCAGGACGCAGAAACCCATGAATGGAACCATTTTGTGAACCTGTTTGATGCTGATACCACAGAGGCTTCAACGTATACCCTGGTATTCAATGCCGTCAGCGCATCCCCCCAGGCTCCGGTCCTTGAGTATATTTCAGACAAGACCACCCTGGAAACCCGGCAGGTCTCTTTTATCACCCAGGCCAGTGACCCCAACGGCACTACGCCTTCCCTGACCACATCTTTGCTTCCGGCGGGCGCGGTCTTCACAGATAACGGGGACGGCACTGCCGTTTTTGACTGGACCCCTATAGTGGGCCAAAAGGGTGTCTACGATATCACCTTTAGGGCATCGGATGGGGCTTTGTCATCTGAACAATCGGTTAGCCTGACGGTTTTCGATGCCGATGACACGGATAAGGACGGTATGACGGACGGCTGGGAAATGACGTATTTCAATGGACTGGACCGGGACGGTACGGGTGACTATGACCTTGACGGGGTTACGGACCTTGCGGAGTTCATAGATCAATCCGATCCCACTTTGGATGAGTCCGCCCCCAGCACGCCGGACCCCCTTTATCCTCATCCCAATATTGAAGTCGAGGATTCAACTCCTGAACTGGTAATTGAGGACAGTACCGACACCCAGGGGGATGATATTGATTATGAATTCGAGATATATGAGGATGAGGCGCTGACCCAACTTGTGGTAAGCGATGACCAGGTGGCCCTGATGGGTGCGCCTAACGAAATTATGCTTTACTCTATGGTGGCCGATCTTGGATATACCTCGGTGCCCCGGGGAGGTAACGTCACCAGTTGGCAGGTCCCGGTGGATTTGCCGGACAATACCCGGTATTACTGGCGGGTAAGATCCAACGATCAGGACGGTTCAAGCCTTTGGGCTTATTATGATTTTTTCGTCAACACGGCCAATGACCCACCGGCTGCCTTTGCGGTTGCATCCCCGGAAAACAACAGCGGGGTAGACAGCCTGACGCCTGTGCTGTCGGTCATGAACAGTGAAGATGTTGACAATGATGTTGTCACCTATACGTTTGCTCTCTTTTCCGACGATACCTGCCGGACCCAGGTGGCCGCTTCCGGTGCTGTCACCCAGGGCGCCGGTGCAACAACCTCCTGGACAGTTCCGTTACCACTTGAAGACCAAACCTATTATTATTGGCAGGCCACAGCAGATGACGGCAACGGCGGCATCACCACAACCGCTGTTTTTACCTTTTACGTGGACACGACAAACCATGCCCCGGGGACACCTTCCGGGCTTTTGCCCGATGGCACAGAGGAGATTGAATCCGTATATGCCGATCTGACCGTTACAAATGTTGAAGACGAGGACCAGGATGAGGTTTTCTACATATTTGAACTGGATACGGCAAAGGGGTTCAACTCTTCGGACAAGCGGACCTCGGATCTTATCCCCGAAGGCAGTGGTACAACATCCTGGTCTGTGGATGGGATAGAAGAAAATACCCAATACTTTTGGCGGGTAAAGGCCACCGACCGCAGTGCGGCAAGTCCCTGGGCAACAGGCAGTTTTTTTGTCAACCGGATCAACGATGCCCCCAGCACCCCGACAGTCAGAAACCCCGGTGCAAACGCCTGGACCCAAACCCTGACCCCGGTGCTTTCCCTGAACCGGGCCTCGGATCCGGACAATGACACCCTGGCGTATGAGTTTGAAATCTACGCCAATGAAGCATTGACCCGGTTTGTCTATCAGACCACATCAGACACCCCCGACTGGACTCTGCCCTTTGAGCTTGACAATAACAACCGGTACTTCTGGCGGGCCAGGGCTGTGGATGAGCACGGTGTTTCAAGCCCCTGGACGGCAATATTTTCTTTTTTCATTAAAACGGAATATGTCAATGAGGCCCCGACTATTGAGATTGTGGAACCCTTTGAAGATGTTCTCACAAATGAACTAACTTTAAGTATCCGGTGGACGGATGAAGACCCGGACAGCAATGCTTCCATTGCCCTGTATTATGATACGGACAATCAGGGCGAAGACGGCGTACAGATTATCCGGGAGCTGAACGAAGACGATGAAGGGGACCGGGATATCCATACCTGGGATATCTCTTCTTTGGCCGATGGTACCTATTACATTTATGCCGTCATTGAGGATGAAGCCTCCTCTTCTACAAATTATGCCCCGGTTGAAATTACCATTGACCGGACCCCGCCGGAATTAACCGTCACCCCTCCGGCCGGTGAGTATGAAGGGTCTGTTGATATTGAAATATCAACAGACGAGACAGCAACAATTTACTATACCCTGGATGGGGCCAATCCAAATTCCGGGGCATTACAATACAGCGGCCCCATTGAACTGACGGATACGGCCACACTCAAGTGCGTGGCCGTGGATGATTTAGGCAATACATCCGGGGTCCGGACCCATGAATACACCCTTGTACCGGCAATGGTCACCGTGGAAGTATTGACGGACAGCGGGGCTCCCATTCCCGGTGTTGAAGTTCGCCTGTTTGAAATACCTGAATCCGGTAACCGGATTCAAACAGAGATTTATGCCGTCACAAATGACCAGGGCATTGTTGAGTTTGATCCGGACATCATTGATCCCGGCCTTTATCAGTTCCGGGTAAAGTTTTGGGGAGCAGATATCTGGTCTGATGTTGTCTCTTTGCCCGATACCCGGACCACCAAATTCACCATTCCCATGGAAACCGTTGAACTGACCCTGTCTTCGGCAAACGGTCCCGTAGCCGGCTGCAATGTCTATCTGTTCTCGGAATCGGGATCATACCTGGGTGCCACACAGATCCTGGACGAAAACGGACAGGTTCGGTTTGAACTTCCTGTTGGGACCACCTATCGCTTTATGGCGGAGGTGATGGGCAGCGAGTACTGGATAGATCCGGTTACAGTGCAAAGCGGCGGTACAAATCATATTGAATACAACGCCGGCGGCGGCCGCCTTACCGTTACATTTCAAAAAGACAGCTTTGAACCTATTACAGATGTCATGCTCAGCCTCTACGGCCCCAATGGTACCGCCCTGGATTGCTCCGGCAGTACAGATGCCAAAGGCCGGGTCGTGTTTAACGTGCCAAAGGGCACTTACCTTGTCCGGGCGGATTACCTTGGATACTGCTTTGGGACGGAGGCAACAACCGTTTCACAAGACACAGACATTGACCTGACACTGCCCCATAACCAGGTCTCTGCCAATGTGTCCGGCAGGCTAAAATCAAGAATGACACCTATGGAAGATGTTGAGACCTGCCTTTTTACATTAGACGGTGCCCCGGTGAACCTGTCGGTTATTACCGATCGAAACGGGGATGCCGTTTATTCGGTGCCAGACAGGGCATATAAAATTCAGGCAAGAGTCCTTGGCCAAGCGTTCTGGTCCAATTCATTCTCCGACCGGGATGTGCGGATCACCATACCTATGGCCCAGGCCAATGTTGAGGTAAACAGTTACGGTGCACCCATGGCAGACATCCCGGTTCACCTGTTCCCGGACGCCTGCACAGATCCCGAAATGACTGAAACAACAAACCGGCAGGGCAGGGCGGTATTTATCGTCCCTGCCGGCACATATACCTTTAAAGCCGAATATAACGGCAATTTATCCCCCAGCCGTGTGTCTTCATTGGCGCCTGATTTTTTAACCTCAGTTTATGTGTCCGTTGGGGACGACGGATTCGAATTCTCAGTGCAAGATGACAGCGGCCGGCCCATACATGGCGCACAGGTCAGTGTACTCCCGGTCCAATGGCGTAGATCCCGGTTAAGCTCTGCCACGGATGCTGACGGACATGCCTTTTTTGACCTGGATAACGGACGGTACCGGTTCCAGGTCTCCTACATGGATAAATTCTACTTAAGCTCAAGGGTAAAAATTCCCCAAAATGCGTCGGCGTCCATCACCATTCCCCACCAGGATGTCCGGATTAACCTGGCCAATCGTAATGCGCCCATGCCCGGCGTGACCGTTTATGCATTTTCCGTATTTGGCCAATACCTCGGCTACAGTAGTGTCACAGATGATTCCGGCCATGCCGAATTCAGTCTGCCCGTAGGCTTGAAAGTCCGGTTCCGGTCGGTTACGGCGGGTCGTAATATTTCTACGGATTTAATCAAGGTTCGTAGCGGAGACATGGATGACATCAATATGAATGCTCGTGGCGGAAGACTGACATTGACTCTCAGGAATGATGATTTACTCCCCATACAAGGCTTAAAGGTCCGTCTGCTCGATCGCCGT
Source organism: uncultured Desulfobacter sp. (assembly GCF_963666675.1). Taxonomy (NCBI): domain Bacteria; kingdom Pseudomonadati; phylum Thermodesulfobacteriota; class Desulfobacteria; order Desulfobacterales; family Desulfobacteraceae; genus Desulfobacter; species uncultured Desulfobacter sp. The sequence continues at coordinate 1,975,219 of NZ_OY762929.1, forward strand.
GACACATGGACAGGATACGCCAGTACAACAGATGCTAACGGCCAAGTCTTTTTTGAGGTGCCTAAAGGGGAATACATTGCCGAGACCGGATACCGGGGGCGTTTGTACCGGAAGTCCCGGATAAAAGTCTATTTCAATAAAAAGTTGAATTTTACTTTACCATACATACAAGATACCTTTATCCCATCATTCATTAAAACAGGTTCTTGTCATTAGGATGGATTATCCCATGAGACATTTAATTCGCATGCTCTTCCCGGTTTTGGTTTTTATCCTTGTCGTGCCCGGCATCTGCCTGCCGGGCACGCCGGCCCAAGGGGAATCGTCGTCCCTTCTTATACCGGCCACAACCCTGATGCAGAAAACCCGGCAGAATCCGGTGGTTTTCATGGTAGACACCCGGCTTAAAACAGAATTTAAGCGGTTCAAGATTCCGGGATCTTTGAATATCCCTGCATCATTGATAAAAACCAAGGCCTTTTTAAAAACCAAACCCGTGGTGCTGATTCACACAGGTGTCGCCCATACAGAACTTCTCTGCCTTGCAAAGGATCTTAACGCCAAAGGGTTTGACGCATGTGTTCTTGAAGGCGGTATTGCCGCCTGGATTCAAAAGGGCGGGGCCATGGTGGGCAACCCCTTTTCAATCCGGCAGGTAAATGAAATCAGTCCCGGGACCCTGTTTGCAGGCCAAGCAAATGAAAACTGGCTCATACTGGATTTTTCCGCACAGCCGCCCCAACCGCATCCCATTCCCAAAGCAATTACAATTAAAACCGCCGGCCCGGATGGAAATAATCAAGATATGGTTGGCACTGTTCTTAACGCACATCCGTTAAATCAACCCGGGGCCATCATCATCCTCAATGAGACCGGCCAGGATTATAATATCCTGAAACAACGCTTCCCGGCCCAACTCAGACATAAAATATTCACCCTCACAGGTGGCATGGATGCCTACAATCAGTTTCTGTCACGCCACCGGCTCGCTGTCACGCCAAAATCCCAACGCACCAAAACCACCGGCGAATGTGAACCCTGCAGCAAGAAAAACATCCAATGAATGAGGCAATCATGATTTTCTACACCTCCAAAAAAGTTTTGAAATCCGTATTCCTGAAACCCTTTTTCCCGGCTCTGTTCTTTATCCTGGGTATGACCTGCACCGGTTTCGCCGACACCACCATCAGCAGCGACATTACAACAGACACTACCTGGACGCTTGACGGCAGTCCCTATGTTATTACCCGCGACATCAGGATCGCCGGCAAGGATGGAGACGACGAAGTCACCACCCTGACCATTGAACCCGGGACAGTGCTTAGATTTGCGGCTGGCTGTAAAATGATAGTTGGTTCTCAGTATGACTCTTGGGACCCCGGTGCGCTTCAGGCCATTGGTACTGCTGACTCAAAGGTGATTTTTACATCCAATGAAGAAGCCCCCTCACCGGGAAGTTGGGGTGGCATCTATTTTGACGCCAGTACCCATGATGATACCACGATCATGGAATATTGCGATATCTCATATGCTCTTAATTCGTCCGTGGAAGGGGCCGTCGTGATCAGGACCTCCAACCCGACTATTAAAAATTCATCAATCAGCAACAGTTCAAAATATAGCATATATGTTTTTAATGACAGTGTACCAAAGATTATCGGCAATACATTTAACACAGGCATTTATACAAGCTCTGGAGAACTTTATGTCATCTCAGGCAACACCTTCAACTACAACAATGATTACAGTATAAAAACCCACCTCAATAATGTCGCTGAACTACTTAATGAGAATACGTTCAACAATATTAATGAAGACAGCGTCATTCAAGTATATGGTGGGACGCTATCTAAAGATTCAATATGGACAAACACTATCCCATTGGAAATCACGGGAGACATGAGGATCGCCGGCAAGGACGGAGACGACGAAGTCACCACCCTGACCATTGAACCCGGGACAGTGCTTAGATTTGCGGCTGGCTGTAGAATGATAGTTGGTTCTCAGTATGACTCTTGGGACCCCGGTGCGCTTCAGGCCATTGGTACTGCTGACTCAAAGGTGATTTTTACATCCAATGAAGAAGCCCCCTCACCGGGAAGTTGGGGTGGCATCTATTTTGACGCCAGTACCCATGATGATACCACGATCATGGAATATTGCGATATCTCATATGCTCTTAATTCGTCCGTGGAAGGGGCCGTCGTGATCAGGACCTCCAACCCGACTATTAAAAATTCATCAATCAGCAACAGTTCAAAATATAGCATATATGTTTTTAATGACAGTGTACCAAAGATTACCGGCAATACATTTAACACAGGCATTTATACAAGCTCTGGAGAACTTTATGTCATCTCAGGCAACACCTTCAACTACAACAATGATTACAGTATAAAAACCCACCTCAATAATGTCGCTGAACTACTTAATGAGAATACGTTCAACAATATTAATGAAGACAGCGTCATTCAAGTATATGGTGGGACGCTATCTAAAGATTCAATATGGACAAACACTATCCCATTGGAAATCACGGGAGACATGAGGATCGCCGGCAAGGACGGAGACGACGAAGTCACCACCCTGACCATTGAACCCGGGACAGTGCTTAGATTTGCGGCTGGCTGTAAAATGATAGTTGGTTCTCAGTATGACTCTTGGGACCCCGGTGCGCTTCAGGCCATTGGTACTGCTGACTCAAAGGTGATTTTTACATCCAATGAAGAAGCCCCCTCACCGGGAAGTTGGGGTGGCATCTATTTTGACGCCAGTACTCATGATGATACCACGATCATGGAGTACTGTGATGTGCTGTATGGTACATACGGCACCAGCAGTGGCAGTATTTGTACCCGTTCTTCAAACCCAACGATAAAGAACAGCAGCATACGTTACAGTGCTAATTACGGAATATATGTTAATAATGGAAGTCCGATAATATCCAACACCATATTCAGTGAGAATACCGGTTATGATCTGTATTACAGTTACGGTTCCGGCGGTCTTTTCACCGACAACACCTTTGAACACGGCCTATACATAAACAGCGGCACGATAGGAACCATCAGTTCAAATACATTCAATTATAACGACAGCTTCCCGTTAAAGCTTCCGGCAGCCAACGTTGGAGAAGTGGTGGCTGGATCGGTTTTCACAAATGTTTCACCTGACAGCACTATTCAGGTTACATCCGGGATTATCGCCAAAGACGCCGTATGGACCGGTGATTTTATATATCAAATCACCGGAAATATCAGGGTACAAGGGACTGACGGATACGACAGCCTGACTACACTGATTTTACGGCCTGGTGCCGGATTGCGATTCAACGCCAATTGCCGCCTTGATATAGGCAACTCTTCCGGTGGTCCGGGAGCCTTGGTGGCCCAGGGTGCTCAAGATAAGAAAATCGTCTTCACGTCGTCCCAGGACGAGCCTGCTGCAGGAAACTGGCAAGGCGTATTTATCAATAATACCGCCGATGACAGCCAAACCCTGGTGGAGTATTGTAAATTTATCTATGCAGGATCAAATTACGGCGGTCTGGTTCTTGATAATGCTTCGCCCGAAATCCGATACAATACGTTTGAAAACAACTTACCAACTTAAATGCGGGTCTTTATGTAACCAACAGCGGTGCTAATTCGGCAATGATTACCTGCAATACTTTTCACAACAACAAATACGGCATCCAGGTTGTCAACAACGCCTATCCCAATATTCCCCAAAATAATTTCACCGGAAATTCCGCCTTTGCCTTGTATTCAACCAACAGCGGGGAATTGGATGCTGCATCCAATTGGTGGAATGATGAAAACGGGCCCAACTACAACGGGGAAGAGACCTCCGGCAATATCAATGCCGAGCCCTGGCTGGCGGCCTCGTCCGAATGTGTAAGCGTAAACACACCGACCAATATGCCGCCCTTTGCCCCATATGATCCCGCACCGGTCGATAACGCCATAAACGTCGTCATTTCCGATAATGCTGTCAGCGCCACATGGAAGGGACTGGACCCCAATAGTTCTGATACACTTGTTTATGACGTCTACCTGGGCACCAGCGCCGACAGCCTGGCACTGAAAGGTGACAGCGTGAGCGTTTCCGGTTACCGGTTTTCAGATCTTGCCGCCGGCATCACTTACTTTTGGAAGGTTGTTGCAAGGGACAGTGCCGGAGAAGAGACCCATAGCCCGGTATGGCAGTTTACCACAGCCGGGACCCCGCCGGATCTTACCATCAATTCCCTTTCCTGGTCCCCGAACACCCTTACGGCAGACCAGGAAGTGACCATTACACTGGAAGTCAAAAATACCGGCTCCGGTCCGAGTGTCGAATCGTTCCAGGTGAGCCTGAATATTGACGGAGCCCTTTCACAGACCTGGACCATAGACAATATTTTGCCGGCCGGCCAAAGCAAAACCCTTACCCATACATGGACAGCCAAGATCGGCGACCATACGGTTCAAGCCGTTGCCGATTCCGGGCAATCCGTTGCAGAGTCTTTAGAAAACAACAACACCTTGTTAAAAACCATTACCGGGATCAAGGACCCTGAGCCACCAGTCCTGGTTTCCACCGTGCCTGCTGACGGCAGTCACCTTCAGACCGTAAACACGGCTGCGTTCACCCTGGCCGATACCCATGGGCAAGTGGATGATGATGCGGTCATCTCTTCGGTCAAGATAACCCAGCAAGAAGGCCAAACAATATCAGGGACTGTGATCGAAAAGGACGACACCTTTACCTTTACCCCGGCAGCAACTCCCTTGTCCGACGCGATCTATACTGTCTCCCTGACAGCGGCAGACACCTGGGGGAATACCACCGATTATAGCTTTGCATTTACCGTGGATAATACACCGCCCCAGGCCCCGACCATCACCGGCTGCACAGTGGATTCCGGAACGATCCGGGTTCGCCCTGTGATGAATAAGTCTTCAAACCAGACAATTTCTTTAACAGGCACCCGGGAAGAGGGTACCCGGGTCAGGATTTTGGTTCAAACCGATCCCTTAATCGAGAATACCGGTACCATCCGCCATGTCGGCGCTTTTCAACCGTACACCACCATCCAGGGTGCAATTGACGCTGCCGATAACGGAGACATGATTCTCATTGACCCCGGCACCTACCCGGAGAACGTCCAAATCAGTAAATGGGTGAACCTAAAGGGCAATTCCACAAATCCGGAAAACATCATTATCCAAAGCCCGGGAAGTCAGGCGGACGGCTATCCGGCAACTCTGGTAATTGTCCCTGCATCTGACAACCCTTTATCAACGCCTGTATATGTGGAAGGGCTCCAAATTGTCCCGTATCCAGCCGATGGAAACCGTGCCATCGACCTGCCGGTGACCGAAGCCGCCGGCAAACCAGGCACCATTGTGTTTAACCTCTGCCGGTTTACAAATGCCGGCAGTAATACCTATGCTGTTGGCGGTTTTGGTGCAGACGGCCTGGAGATCAAAACCAAAGTTAATTTCATTAATTGCTATTTCCAGGAAAGGTATGCCCATTTCCGGGAAATGCATGCCGCAAACTGGACCCTGGAAAAGTGCCGGTTAAACGATGCATATAATTGCGATGCCTGTACAACTGAACCCTTGGTCTCTGACTATGTCATATCAGACACCCAAGAGTACGGCACCGGTTACGGATCCTGGTGCCTTGGCCAGATGGCGGCGTCGTCCGTTGATTTCGGCTCCGGGGACTGGGCTTTGGACCTGACCCCGAGCTAGGGCCAAAGCAGCATTTGCGTATATCTTGAAGACCGGGCAGGGAACGTAAGCCCAGACGTATGGGTGGATATGCTGGTGGACAGCGTGGCCCCTGAAATTTTGAGTATCTCCCCGGAAGACGGGACCTATACCAATACCCAGCCCGATACCATTGACGTTATTTACCAGGAACGCACAACCAGCCTTGATATGGACAATTGCATCTTTTCCTTGAAGGATATGGCCATGTCAGAAGTCACCGGCGACTGGGCAGACACAGGCATACAGTCCGGTTCCGGCACCCTTTCCTTTACCCCGGCGGCTGATCTGGAACAAGGCACATACCAGTTGGAGCTGCGCCTTCAGGACACCCTGGGCAACCAGGGCACAGCCCTTTTGGCCTATTTTACCATTGACACCACCCCGCCGGACGCCCCGGAAATTGACGCGGTTGTGAGCCCCACAGATGCCATGACCCAGGAGATAACCGGCACCAAGGAAGCCTATGCCGCACTGATCGTTGGCGGAGAAACAGTAAGTGATTATACCGCCCAGGCCACCTGGGCTCATACCGTTACCCTGGCATCGGGGCAAAACTCATTTGAATTTGCCCTTCAGGACCGGGCCGGCAATCTTTCCGATGCCGCCACCACAGAGATCTTTTTTGACAACACCCCGCCCCCTGCCGTGGACAGCCTGGTCCTGGATCCGGACGGGGACGGCAGGACCGTATCCCTGGACTGGAGCGGGTATGACGAAAGCCTGCAAGGGGATGTTGCTGGCTATAGGATCTATGTGCAAAATACCGTATTCACATCCGTTGCCGGTCTGACCGCCGCAAAAACAATTGATGCCGGTACATTTAAAACAACAATTTCGGGCCTTGACCGCAACACCCAATACTGGTTTGCTGTGGTTGCCTATGACCTGGCCGGCAATGCCCTGAATACGGCCGCGCCTGCCATCACCACGCCTGTGGATATTATTGCCCCGGAAAATCCAACCGGCCTTTCAATCCAAAGTTTTGAAAACAGCCTGGCCTTAAACTTTACCCCGTCCGCCAACAGCCAGGGAGACCTGGCAGGATACAGGGTTTACCTGAACGACAACACCCAGCCCACGATCCTTGGGGCTGATGCCACCGGGTTTGAACAGACCGGGCTCAACCCGGCAACCCAATACACCTTTAAGGTAACTTCCGTGGACGAAGCGGGTAATGAAAGCACAGGTAAAACCATTTTGGGCTATACCTTCCTCAACAACCCAGAAGGCCTTGCAGCCACCCCGTTCAGCGGTTTTGTCAGCCTTTCATGGCAGGCTTCCCAGCCGTCCGAATACCTGCGCCATTACAAAATTTACAAAGATACCGCACCGTTTACCGATGTATCCGGCATGTCACCTGTAAGAACCACCACAGTCCTGTCCGCCAACCTGACCGGTCTTGGCAACAATACCACCTATTACTTTGCTGTAACATCCGTGAACCTGTCCGGGGGCGAGCAGACCGTTGTAACCCCGGTTTCCGCCACCCCCACCAACGATACCCAGGGACCGTCCCTTTCTACCATCCTCTTTTCAGGAAGCACTTTGACCGACGGCATGTCATTGTCCGACTCAGGGTTTGTCTCAGTCGACATGGCAGATGAAGCCGGCATCAGCTATGTATCATTCAGTTTTAACGGCCGGCTGGTACGAAAGGATTATTCAAGTCCGTATTCCGCTTATATTGACCTCCATGATCTGTCCGACGGCAGTTACACATTGGTTGTGTCAGCGACAGATACCCTGGGCAACACCAGTACCTATACCTATACCCTGGTGGTGGGCCTGGCAGCCCCATCCACCCCTGTGATCACATCACCTGCCAATAACGCCCTGACCAATAAACCTGTGGCCACCATTTCAGGTACTTGTGACAAACATGTTGACATCACCTTGTATCTTAATGGAGAAGTCATTGATCCCCCCACCACCGTTGGCGCATTGGGCATGTTTGATATTGCCCTGACCCTGAATGAAGGGGAGAACCATATCCACGCCACAGCAGCCAACCGTTCCGGTACAAGTGCTGCATCTTCAACCATCCTGGTGACACTGGATACCAGCATCCCGGACAGCCCAAGATCCCTGACCGGCCAGCCCAAACCCGACGGGGAAATCTCTTTGCTGTGGCAGCGGCCGTTAAATAAAATCGTCAAAGGCTTTAACATTTACCGCCGGACAGCGGATTTCACTTCTAAAGACGATGCCGTAAAGGTCAATACAGCCCTTGTCACCACCACGGGATTTACAGATCTGCCCGACACCGAAGGCACCTGGACCTACCGGGTTCTGGCCGTGGACGAATCGGGCAATGAGAGCGCGTTGTCAGATCCGGTATCTGTGGTATCGGACAGTACCGGCCCCAAAGCCCAAAGCATTGTTTACACCTCCCGGGGCATCACTGACCCTGAAACAGGCTGCTTTGCCCCGGCCGTGGTGGATCTGGTACTGACAGTGGATGAACCCTTGGTCACCACTCCCTTTTTAACCATTACCCCAAGCGGCGGCATCCCTGTCTCCGTTACCCTGGAGAAAAAGTCAGGACAGGATGCCGGCCTGGTTTATGAGGGCAGCTTCACCATTACGGACACCCTGCTGTCAGGCACGGCCTATGCCGTGTTCTCCGCCCGGGATATGGCCGGTAACAGGGGGACTGAAATTGTATCCGGTGCCCAGATCCTCATTGACACCCAGGGACCTGTGGCAAGCCGCGTGGAGATCTCTCCGGTCTCCCCGGTAAAGAATAATTATGACACCCCTGTGGAAATGACCTTTACCCTGGGTCTGACCGAAGCGGTTAAAGAGGGGACAACCCCGTCCATACGCTTAAAATTTGAAACCTTAAGCCAAACCCTGGAGGCATCGGATATTATCCCCGCAGCCCCGGTGGATGGCGAAGCCCAAGCCTGGCAAACCACCATCACCCTGCCCAGGGAAGCCGGACAGTCCGAAGCGGAAACCGTCACCGTCCTTTATACCGGCCAGGACAAACTGGACAACATCAGTACATCCATCAACGCCGCCAACCAGTTCCAGGTCTACCAGGGCGGGCTGCCGCCCCTGGATCCGCCGGGCTCCCTTTCCGGCAAAGCCGCAGCCGGCGGTGTTGTCACCCTGACCTGGGATGCCGTGGACGGTGCCGCAGGGTACCAGGTTTATAGCCAGGCACCCGGGGAAACCGAACTGACGCTCCTGGACACCATCGGTGTGCTGGAAACCTACACCCACCAGACCGGCCGGGACGCTACATACACCTATGCGGTTGCCACCATCAGGGAGGAAAACCAGGAGGAGTCCGTATCCGGTTTAAGCAACAGCATTACGGTTACCGCCGATGCCACAGCCCCCAATCCCCCGCGCAACCTGGCACTTGAGCTGACATCCAAGGGGATTAAGCTGACCTGGGAAGAACCTGCCTATACCGAACCTGTCACCTACGCCATCTACCGGTCCGACCAGACCCGGATCCTGTCCGTGGAAGGCATGACGCCCCTGGCCACAGGTATTAACCAAACCATGGTCATTGACCCCACGCCATCTCCCACAGACCATTGCTATGTGGTCACGGCCATGGATAAGACAGGCAATGAATCAGAACCGTCAAATTCCCAACAACTGATTGATCTGTTGCCTGTATCAACTATTTCCGTGTCCCAGACTGATACGGATTCACCTGTTTTGACCTGGACCCATGCAGACACCTCGGGAAAGATCCAGGGGTATTTCCTCTTTCTTGGTGAAGACCGGAACGGCTACCAGGTTAACACCGTACCCATGGCAAACCAGACATTTACGGATTACGGGTACACCTTTGAAAACCTCGCCTACTTTGTCATTGCCGTGGATACTGATGATGTTCAGAGCATAGGACGATCCATCACCCTGCCCAAGGTCTCCCTTTCTTTGGCAGAAGATACGGTTATCAAACGCAATACCATGAATGCAGTCTCCTTTACCGTAGACAACCAGTCAGGCACAGCCCTGGCCAATATGATTGTAAAGGCCAAGCTTGGCGGCCGCACACACCAGTCCGAATCCTTTTCCCTGGCTGCCGGAGAATCCAAAGCCATTGAAGTCATTATCGGCGGATATGAAGAACTGCTGGACGTGGAAACGCTTACCGCCTCCCTTGTGATTACTCCCAACACCGGAGAAACCGTTACCATCACAAGAACCCTCCAGGCAGAGGTGTCAGACAGCCTGATGCCCCTTCAGATCAAAAACGAAGAATTCATCCGGGGCGGGGTCGGCAAGGTGTGGTTCACCCTGTCCAACACCGGCGCGGCCCAAGCTGAGATCGTAACGGCAGAAAGCAGCAACACCAAGCCTTCTGCCGACATCAAGTACTATCTCATGGATGAAGACGACAATGTCCTGTACGCAAAATCCTTTAAACAGAGTCTGGGGGACCATATCGTCACCCTCTCCAACGGCCGCACCGTGGCCCGGATACCTGCCGGCCAGATGTTCACCTCATATCCCATGGACCTTTTCGTCCCGGCCAATGCCCCGGATACCGTATATGTCCGCCTGGGAATTGACCATATATACAACAGCCTGGGCCAGGAGAGCCAGGTCACCATGGCCGGCACCAAAACCCGTAAAGAGATCAGCCTCAAAGACACCTCCTATTACGGCCAGATCCTCTCCATGGCCCCGGAGGTCTCCAAAGGGGACCAGGATATTGTCATCACCGGCCGGGCCATTGACAGAGCCACGGAAGACCCCCTGGCAGACGCTGCGTTGAACCTCTTTATCACAGTGAACGGATTTGAGCGCAAAATTTCCGTCATGACCGGGGACGACGGCACATTTACCCATACCTTTGAACCCCTTGAAAACGAAGCCGGCATATTCTACGTCAATGCGGTCCATCCCGACCTTCTGGACCGGCCGGACCAGGGCAGCTTTATCATCAACCGGGTCCAGGTCACCCCGTCCAAGATCCAGGCCTCCATCCCAAAAAATTATGAGCAGAAGATCAGCCTGAAGGTTACCGCAGAAAACGGCACGGACCTGAACAACCTGACAGTGGCCCCGGCAGGGGATTTGCCCCGGGGTGTTCACCTGGACTGCGGCAGCCCCATCTCCTTTGTGGCGGGCGGCAGAACCGTGACCCTGAGTCTGGTTCTGTGGGCGGACAATACCGCCGACGATGCCTCCCAGTTTGAAATGACCGTGTCCAGTGATGAATCCCCAGGCACGCCCTGGGCAACCGTCCTGGTGGACGCCCTCTACTCGGAAAGCGAGCCTGCCCTCTATTTTACCCCGGACCACATAGAGACCGGTGTGGCCCAGGGCGACATGGTCACCGAAACCATCACCCTAAGCAACAAGGGCCTAGCCGCCATGACCAATGTGGCCCTGACCCTGACCGACTCACAGGGCAAGGAGGCCCCGGACTGGGTGCGGCTCAACACCACGGCGGACATCGGCACCCTGGCTGTGGGCGACGAACGTAATGTCTCCATCAGCTTTTTGCCGGGGGACGACGAATCCCAGGGCATGCAGATATTCTACCTGGTGGTTGCCAGTGACAACTATACCACAACCAGGATCGGCCTCTATCCCACCATCTCCAGTTCCGGCATCGGCAATGTCCTGTTCAAACTGTCTGATATCTACACCGGCACGTTCAACGCCAAAAACGAGCTGATCAGGGGGCTTTCCGGAGCCAAGATCCGGATGCAGAACGAAGAGACCCTGGCCGACAGTTCCGCCGCCACGGACAGCCTGGGCGAAGCCCTGTTCCAGGACCTGCCCTCCGGTGCCTATAAATGCAAAATTACCGCAGACAACCACCAGGAATACACCGGCCGCGTCTGGGTAAAACCCGGCATTACCGCATCAAAGGAGGTGTTCCTGGAGTACAACCTGGTCACCGTGGAGTGGGAGGTCAATGAGATCACCATAGAAGATAAGTATGAGATCCTGCTCTCCGCCACCTTTGAAACCAATGTCCCGGCTGCCGTAGTGGTGACCGAACCCATGTCCGTGACCCTGCCGGACATGGAAAAAGGCGATGTATACCTGGGTGAATTTACCCTGACCAACCACGGCCTGGTCCGGGCGGACAATTTAACCGTCCCGGTTCCGGCCAGTGACGATAATTTCCAGTACGAGCTTCTCACCGGCATCCCGGATTCATTGGGCGCCAAACAGCGCATCACCATCCCCTACCGCATCACCTGTCTTAAATCCCTGGACGCTGACGACGGGGAAGACCAGACCGGCGGGGGATGTTACTCCTACAGCAAATGCATTCCAATTGCCTATGGATATGAATGCGCCAACGGCCAGACCACCAACGGCACCACCCGCCACTGTTTTTATAAAACCGGCGGCACCTGCGGCTCGGGCGGTTCCGGCGGCAGCGGCGGCAGCAGCGGGGGAGGCTCAGCTATTTACTCCGGCGGGTCAGGCGGCGGATCATCCTCCTCTCCGGCACCTGCCTACACGCCCATGGAAACCAGTGAGCAAAAGTGCCTGCCCACACTCACCCCCACGGAAATGTTCTTGAACTTTGTCAAAGGGGCAGCCAAAGAGGTATGGGCCAGGGGCACACAACTGGCCAAAGACAGCATCACCTTCGTGGGCTGTTCCGTCAACACCGCTCTGCGGGAATACAATGACCAGGCCACTGACCTTTGGGTCAAAGTGCCCAACGGCAGGATTGCCCTGTCCCGGATATACAGCGGCGGCACCTGGCAATGGGACCATGAATCCCTTGTCTATGACGGCACCCCGGATGATAAATTCCCGGAGAGTGTGACAACGGCACCGGACAACGTTACCAAAGACGGGGCTGTTTACGAGAAGAGCGCCCAGGGCGTGTATACCCAGGGCACCCATGTGATCCAGCGAAAAGAGGATACCGGCTGGACAGCCGACAAGTACCTGTACAAGGACAAACACGGCAATTTCAGGCAATACGACAGCAGCGGGCGCTTGACGGCCTGGGGCAACCGCCTGGGCACCATTGCCGCGTTGGTTTATGACAACCGGACCGCCACCAGACCGTCCGGGATAGAAGACATGGACGGCACCCGGGTGCTCTGGTTCACCTATGACGGCGACGACCACCTGATCCGGGCCTATACCGCCGGCGGCAGGGAAGTCCGGTACGATTATGCCGGCAACAACCTGACATTAGTCTCCGACGCCCTGGACCAGGAGACCCGATATACCTACGACGGCAACAACAACCTGACCCAATCCGTGGATGCCGCAGGCCGGGCCACCATCATCACCTACAATGACAGTGGTGACCCCATTGCCGTAAAGGATGCCCAGGGCAACGGCCATCTTTTTGAATACGACTATGACAAGAACAAAAAGCAATACTATGCCGCCGTTAAAACCAGCTCGGGCAGGATCCGGGAGGTGTGGACCAATGCGGACGGCGAAACCCTAAGAGTGGATATCAACGGCCGCACAGTAAAAGAGGTTGACCAGGACGGCCGGAACCTGATTTTCACAGATGAAAAAGGCAATGAGACCCGCACGGATTATGATGAAAAGGAGAACCTGACCCGGATACTTTACCCGGACAACACAGAAGTCAATTTTGCCTATGACCTGCGGTTCAACAAGGTCAGCCAAATCACGGACCCGCTTGGCCGCATCACCACCTTTGCATACGATGATCAGGGTAATCTGGTTAAAAAGGTCCAGGCCAAGGGCACAGCACAGGAACGGGTGCTGGCGTTCACATATGACGATTTGGGCCGGGTGCTTACGGCTACATCCTTAGGTGATGCGGATACCCAAGAAACCATCACCACCTTCACCTATGACGACAACGGCAACCTTGAGACCATCACCGATCCCATGGGTAATGTCACCCAATTCCTTGAATACGATGCCATGGGCAACCTGATCCGGTTCGCCGATGCCCGGGACAATGAATGGACCTTTGCCTATGATGCCAACGGCCGGCTCATCTCAAGTACAACCCCTGAAAATCATACCACCTCATTTGAGTATGACGGGGCCAACAACAGAACGGCCGTTATCAATGCCAAACTCAAACGGTTCGCGTTTGAATATGACGATCACAACAACCTGGTCAAGGCCATTGATCCCTTAGACCAGTACACCTCCACCCTGTACAACACCGACCATCTGCCGGTTGAGTTCACAGACCCCGACGGCCGGACCTCGGCAACGGCATATGACAACGAGGGCAGGGTGCTTACGGCAACCGATAAAGCCGGCAACGTCATATCCTATACCTACAGTGAGGACGACACCTCTCCTGCGCCGTCATCCATGCCCGTGGCCGTCACCTACCCGACATTCACCCGGCAGCTGACCTATGACACCATGTACCGGGTGATCGAACAGACCGATGTCCTGGATGACGCCACCACCCGGACCAGATCCTATACCTTTGATGATGCCGGCAATCTTGCCACATCCACGGACGAGGCAGGCCGCACCACCATTTACGCGTACGATGCCCTGAACCGCCTGGTAAAAACAATCGCCCCGGACAACGGTGAAACCCTGCGCAAATACGACGGCCGGGACAACCTGATCATGCTTCAGGACCCCAATAACGGGATCCAGTACTTCACCTACGATAAAAACAACCGCCTGGTCTCAGCTGCAAAACCCATGGGTGCCGTCACAACCTATGAATACGGTGCCACGGGCAACAAAACAGCCGTTGCAGACCCCAAAGGCCAAAGAATTGAGTACACCTGGTCTTCGGAAAACCGCCTCACCCAAACCCGGTACTTCAGTGCCGATGACCATGATACACCCGTTGAAACCATTAACTTTACCTATGACAGTCTGGGCAACCTGCTGACCTGGAACAACGGCACCGAATCCGCCCAATACACCTACGACGACCTGGGACGCAAACTCACCGAAACCGTCAATTACGGCAGTTTCAGCCTGTCCCATGCCTATACCTATACCGCATCCGGTGAGATCAAAACCTTTACCGGACCGGACGGTAAAGCCTTAACATATGACTATGACACCGGTGCCCGCCTGGCCGGCATCACCATCCCCGGCGCGGGCCAGACCGGGTTCTCCCATAACTCAACCGCCTGGAACAACCCCATATCCATGACCCTGCCCGGCGGTGCCCGCCAGGATTACGCTTACGATCCCTTGATGCGCCTGAATACCATCACAGCGTCAGATTCGGGCAGCAACACGGTAATGACAAGGGGCTACACCTATGACGCCCAGGGCAACATCACAACCAAAGCCACGGAACACGGTGATTACACCTATACCTACGATACCATGGACCGCCTGGCCACGGCCATCAATCCAACCCTGCCCGATGAGTCCTACACCTATGACAACCTGGGCAACCGGATCACAGATGTAAAAATCCAGGGCCAGATCACATATAATGCCGACAATCAGCTTGAATCCTACGGATCCACCAGCTATGATTACGATGCTAACGGCAACATGGCCCGCAAAACCAGCGGGTCTGAAACCACCTCGTTCTTTTACAATATAGAAGACCGCCTGGAAAAGGTTGAGAACAGCGCCGGCGACACCGTGGCCACCTACGGCTACGATCCCTTTGGCCGCAGGCTGTGGAAACAGGTATCCGGCACAAAAACATACTTCCACTACAGCAACCAAGGCCTGATCGGCGAATACAACGCCCAGGGCGGCGAACTCAAAACGTACGGGTACAAACCCGGCTCCCAGTGGACCACCGATCCCCTGTTCATGAAGATCGGCGCTGACTACTACTGGTACCAGAACGACGCCAACGGCACCCCCCAGAAACTGATCGCCTCCAACGGCCTTGTGGTCTGGGAGGGGCGGTACGATTCGTTCGGCAACTGCCAGGTTGTCAACAGCGGCATTACCAATAACTTGCGGTTTGCTGGCCAGTACTTCGATGCCGAAACCGGGCTGTGCTACAACCTGAACCGGTACTATGACCCGCAAACCGGACGGTATTTGAGGCAAGATCCGTTTGGCGATGGGCTGAACCTGTATGCTTATTGTTTCAATAACCCAAATGGCTTGATTGATCCGCTGGGATTGTGTGCTGTCAAAGATGGTTGGAATTGGTATCTTTCTCATCCGTTATCAAATGTCGCTGATTGGTGGGATATCAACGCTGCACAAACTGGTGCTTCTTTAGAAGATTTCGTTTATTCTTACAGTGATTTTTGGTGGTTAGCAGCTACAATGCAGACTGCCATAGATGTTGGTGGTGGTTTTGTTGATATTCTTAGGTTTGGACAGGGATTTGCCGAAGGCGGATGGGGCTATGTTCATGATGCTTTCCGGGGATTAGCTATCGCTGGTTCTTTGGCTCAAGCTGCCAAAGCGACATCTGGGCTTTCTCGAGCCTCAAAGAGTGGAATTGGTAAAATAGACAATGTCATCTGTTTCCCTCCTGGCACATTAGTTTTAATGGCAGACGGCAGTACAAAAGCGATTGAAGAAGTTAAGATTGGTGATTATGTACTGGCAAATGATCCTGAAAAAGGTGATAGCGTTCAAAGTAGGATCGTTGTAGATACGATAAAAAATAAAACAAAGAGATTTATTCATGTTCTTTTCAAAGCAAATGGTAACTTGAATGAAGCTGAATTTCGCGCAACAGGTGAACATCCGATTTGGACTAAAAATAGAAGTTGGGTTTTTGCAAAAGATTTAAATAAGGGAGATATATTACAGGATGTAGATGGTAATTCCATTACTGTTCTTAGTATATGGGAAGAAAAAATAATTAGCGACACCTATAACTTGTCTGTGGAGGGTGTTCATACCTTTTTTATTGTAGCTGATGAAACATCAATCCTTGTTCATAATGACCCACCAAAAATTCATGGGATTGCCCCTGATTGGGCACAGAAAGGGGCTCATGTGACATCAAATGGAATAGAGTTGAGAATAACAGGTGGTGGTAGTAACATTCGGATTCGACCAGTATTTAGCAGTGATTTAAATAACCCTGGATTAAAAAATGCCATAAAAAACGTTGAATCATCGTTGAATAATTCACAATGGCGAAATAGATTATTGGAAAGAGCAAGAGAAGCCACAAAATATTTAGGTCAAGGAGATGATTTGGCAAGAGCAACTTCGGGAAGCACGCGGTCTTTATCTGTTACGCTTGAAAAATGGTGTAAGTAAGATGAAAAAACATACTGTATTTTTATCATTTTTAAAAACTGGTCGTTTGAATGTTTTAGAAATTGGTGCGTCATCTAAAGAAGTTGAAAAGGTTTTAGGAAAACCAGAAGATTACGCATATGGGAAAGATCCAAACTCTTTGCATTCTTATTATGATAGAGTACTACAAATAGGTTATAATAAAGGAATTGTTTCATGGTATGGGATTTATTTTAATTATATCAAGAAAGATACAGATGAATTATCAATTTTTAATTGCCGTTTCCCTGTAAAAAAAAATACTACTTCAAAAGAGATAAAGCATTTTTTAGAACAAGAAAAAATTGTTTTTGAGGTTAACAGACAGTTAAGTTCTGATGAAACTCTGGCTCTTAATATTGGTAGTAACATTATATTTTTTTTTTATAATGATAAAATTGATAAACTCCAAGTTACAGATTTTAGATAGAAATCGGGAAATCGGAGATTGGGCTATTGGGTGCGGGTCGGACCATGAAAGGGGTCAAGTCTGCCCCTGCCCCATCTCCACTTTCAAAAGCAGGACCAGCAACCAAAGTAAAAAGCATATGAACAAAAAAAATAAAGGGGTGGGTGCGGGTCGGACCAAGATAACACAATGTAACAGGCTGGAATAAAAACAAATAATTATTTAGAACACCCTTAAAATGGGATTAAACTGATGTTTTTGGGGGCAAAAAAGGCGTTTTAAGAAAAATTCATGATCCCAGAGATGGCGAAGGGGGCTGATTGACCACAATCAGCCCCCTTTTCAGGTGCATTATTCAATGCTACCCACCTTTCCGGCTACCCTTTGTCTGGTTGTGCCACAAAAGTGAACAGTACTGCCATTCTAATTTTCAATTGACCTCATTAATTCGGGAACTGATTTAGCCGACAGGATTTTTCTGGGTGCGGGTCGGACCAAGATAACACAATGTAACAGGCTGGAATAAAAACAAATAATTATTTAGAACACCCTTAGAACGGGCTTAGACTGATGTTTTTGGGGGCAAAAGAGGCGTTTTAAGAAAAATTCATGATCCCAGACTACAAAAGGGCTGATTGACCACAATCAGCCCCCTTGCCAGGTGCATTCTTCAATGCTACCCACCTTTCCGCCTATTCCTTGTCAGGTTGTGCCACAAAAGTGAACAGCACTGCCATTCTAATTTTCAATTGACCTCATCAATTCGGGAACTGATTTAGCTGACAGGATTTTCCCCTTTAAAGCTTTCAGCCGGTTTATATCCTGAATACTTTTGATTTTTGTGATGACTGTCTTGCAATCATCAGTGTCACCAAATTTTATACTCACTGCAAGCTCAATGCCCTCCAGAAGCCCCTGTTCGATCCCTTGAGCATGTCCTTCTTTTCTTAATTGTTCAGCCAAGGTCATAATGATATCTCCTTTTTTTTCAGACAACGTATTTGATACGAGCGTATGAAATTTTTCTGTTGTAATATCCTCAACGTTGCTGAATATATATTTTATCAGGGATTCAAAATATTGCAATCCTGTTTCCTGTTCGGACAGATCCTTTAACAGCATAAAAATATTGGGCAGTCTATCCGCTATATCCGGTTCAAATATGTGCTTTAGCAAGAGCATGGTCACCCTTGCCATAATTGTTCCCTTGATCTGGTCATCTGTATATTGACTTAAATCATACAGAATAAACTCAAAATCCGGGATATAGCCGGAAAGCTTATCCACCGGTCCGTCAAAACGCGATGCAAAACGTTTATCCACCGTCCATTTATCCTTGCCGTGGTATAAAACCAGCGGGATTACAATGGACAGATTCCGGCTTTTGGACTGCTTAAGCCCAAGCCGCCAGATTTTAACCATATACTCAAAAATCTGGAGGTGAATCAGCCTGTCCGGATAGCTCTTATGCTCAAAAAGGAAATATACATACCCTGTGGCGTCCCCGATTCGGACTTTGTAAAGCATATCGGAGTAAAAATCCTGAAGATCCTTTTCAATAAAAGAGTCCTTGCAGATTTCAAGGGTGTCCAGATGGACGAGTTCAATGACGTGCTCCGGTAAATAATTCTCGAGAAATGACTTGGCGTTGTTCAGGTTGCTCCAGGTTTCGCGGAACAGCTTGTCATGGGAATGGTGCAGTTTGTTTTTCATGCCTGCTTTGTAGCATGGCAACTTAGGGGCTGCAAGATTTTATCCATCCGTCAAAACCCTTGACCTGGAGTACAACCTGGTCACCGTGGAGTGGGAGGTCAATGAGATCACCATAGAAGACAAGTATGAGATCCTGCTCTCCGCCACCTTTGAAACCAATGTCCCGGCTGCCGTAGTGGTGACCGAACCCATGTCCGTGACCCTCCCGGACATGGAAAAAGGCGATGTATACCTGGGTGAATTTACCCTGACCAACCACGGCCTGGTCCGGGCGGACAATTTAACCGTCCCGGTTCCGGCCAGTGACGATAATTTCCAGTACGAGCTTCTCACCGGCATCCCGGATTCATTGGACGCCAAACAGCGCATCACCATCCCCTACCGCATCACCTGCCTCAAATCCCTGGACGCTGACGACGGGGAAGACCAGACCGGCGGGGGATGTTACTCATACAGCAAATGTATTCCAATTGCCTATGGATATGAATGCGCCAACGGCCAGACCACCAACGGCACCACCCGCCACTGTTTTTATAAAACCGGCGGCACCTGCGGCTCGGGCGGTTCCGGCGGCAGCGGCGGCGGCAGCGGGGGAGGCTCAGCCATCTACTCCGGCGGGTCAGGCGGCGGATCATCCTCCTCTCCGGCACCTGCCTACACGCCCATTGAAACCAGTGAGCAAAAGTGCTTGCCTAAACTTGATTCCAGGGAACCGGGGTGTGACAAATGTAAAGCCGTACACCAAAACCAAGCTGCTGCCGTGGGCAGTGAGGTCAATACCCTGATTAGAGAATACAGGGATAATATTACCGACCTGGCCTTTAAAACATCCGGCGGCATGCTCTCCATCACCCGGCGGTACCGTTCTGGTACTTGGCAGTGGGATGAATTGATACAGGTTGTTGACGGCCATCCTGACGATACCACCCCGTATACATCTTCTGCCTTTGGCCCGGATTATGTAACCCGGGGGGGATGTGCCTTATGAGAGAAGCGCTTCCGGTGTATATAAAAGCGATACATTCACCATGGAACGTAAAGCCGATACAAGCACTTACCTTGAAGACAAATACACCTTTAAGGATAAATCCGGCACCTGGATCATTTACGATGCCGACGGCCGGCCTGTCTCCAGCGGCACAAGGACCGGTACTACAGCCACATACCTGTATGATAGAGATGGGGACCCACAACCCTCAGGTCTTGTGGCTCGCGACGGCGCCCAGATATTCTGGTTTGATTACGATGTCGATGGCAATCTCATACGGGTCTATGATGCCGATGCCAGGGAAGTGCGTTATGACTACAATGGCGGCCGGCTCATCCGGGTGATCGATGTTTTGGGCAATGAAATCAGTTATGAATACAGCAACGGCAACCTGGTTAAAAAGACCAGTGCCGAGGGCCATGAACTCCTGATCACCTATAATGACGCCAATGATCCCGTTCAAGTCACCAACCCCGGTGGTGGGGTTTATACATTTGAATACGACTATGACAAAAACAAAAAACAATACTATGCTATGACCAAAACCCCGGGCGGCACAATCAAGGAGACCTGGTATACCGATGACGGGGACACTATCCGGGTGGACCTGAACGGCGAGACCATCCAGAAAGTGGATGTGGACGGCAGAACCTTCACCATCACGGACAGAGCTGGCAATGAGACCGTTAAAACCTATGATGAAAACCATAACATTAAATCTGTTACCTATCCGGACGGCACAAAGGTTTTGTACCAGTATGACCTCGCTCTGAATAAACTGATCCAAAAACAGAACCGGCTCAACCGCATCACACGCTTTACTTACGATGATGACGGCAACCTGCGCCAAAAGGTTGAGGCTAAAGGCAGTGACGCCGAACGGACCACCACCTATACCTATGATGATGACGGCAATATCCTGTCTTCCACCATACAGGCGGATACAGACACCGAAGAAAGCACCACCACATTTACCTATGACAATAACGGCAACCTGGAATCCGTGACCGACCCCGAAGGTCACACCACCTGGTTCACAAGCTATGACATTATGGGTAATGTACTGGCTAAAATCGATGCCCGGGGCAAGGACTGGTCCTATACTTATGATGACAAGGGCCGGCTGACCGCCACTACAGATCCCCTGGGCCATACCACGAAATTTGAGTATGATGCTCTGGACAATTGCATTGCAGTGGTTGACCCCAACCTCAAACGCACCGAGTACGAATACGACAATCAGTCCAACCTGGTCAAGGTCACAGATCCTTTGGGCAATGAAACCCATATGACCTACACCTTGGACAAAAAATTGTCGTCCCAAACCGATGCCGCAGGCAGTACAATCGTTTATGACTATGACAATGAAAACCGGCTGATCCTGTCCACTGATCCTGCGGCTAACAAAACCCAGATCACCTATATGGATGTATCCGAATCCGGCTGTTCTTCCTGCGCCTCAGGCACAGGGGGCCAGATCGACACTGTGACTTACCCCACCTTTAAAAAGCAGTTTACTTACGACGCCCTGGGAAGGAAGCTGACACAAACCGATATCCCGTCTGATACTGAATCCCGGGTCACGGCATTTGAATATGACGATGAAGGCAATCTGATCCAGAAGACCGACGCCATGGGCAACGACACCGATTATGCCTATGACGCCCTTAATCGCCTCAAGCTTGTGGCAGATCCTGCCGGCGGCATCACCCGGTACAAGTACGATGCCAGGGACAACCTGGTCAGCTTGACCGATGCCCGGGACAACAGCACGTCCTTTGCGTATGACAAGGTCAACCGCCTGGTTAAAGAAACCCGGCCCATGGGCCAGGAAATCGCTTACGTCTATGATGAAAACGGCAACCTGGCCCAAAAGACAGATGCCGAAAATCAGTTGACGGTCTATGATTACGATGCAGCCAACCGACTGGTAAAAATCCATTATTATGCGGATGCCGCAGATACCGACCCCACTAAAACCGTTGGGTTCACATATGACAATGCCGGCAACCTGCTCACATGGGACGACGGCAGTGCATCAGGTGAATTTACCTATGATGACCTGAACCGTAAACTCACGGATACAGTCAACTTCGGGACGTTCACAAAAACCATTGCTTATACCTGGACCCCAAACAGCCGGAAAAGCAGTTACACAGACCCGTCCGGCAACGTTTACAACTACACTTACGTCAACAATCAGCTAACAGGCATTGAACTGCCGGGCACCGGCACCATCACTACCAGTGCCTACACATGGACACGGCCTGCGACCATCCAATATCCCGGCGGCACCAAACAGAACCGGAACTATGATCCGCTCATGCGCCTGACTGCCGTCACGGACACAGACCCCGGCAGCAACGCTGTCATGGCCTATGCCTACACCCACGACAACCTGGATAACATTACCCAAAAATCCACAGAACACGGGAACTACGAATACGGCTACGACACCCTCCTGCGTCTGACATCCACAGACAACCCGGAAACCCAGACCGATGAGGTCTTTACCTACGATGCCGTGGGCAACCGCTTGACAGACGTCAACACATCAGACGCCTGGTCTTACAACCCAAACAACGAGCTTGAAACCCATGCCAATACAAGTTATGAATACGATAACAACGGCAACATGATCAAAAAGACGGTCAACGGCGAGGCGACCCTGTTCTTTTACAACCTGGAAGACCGCCTGGAAAAGGTGGAAGATGAATCCGGAAACGTCATTGCCCAATACGGTTACGACCCCTTTGGCCGCAGGCTGTGGAAAAAGATCTCCGGCACCACAACATATTTCATGTATGCTGATGAAGGCCTTATTGGGGAATACACAGCTACGGGCGATGAAATAAAGACCTACGGCTGGAAACCCGATTCAACCTGGGGCACTGACCCGTTATTCATGAAGATTGGAACTCAATACTTTTTCTATCACAATGATCATCTCGGGACGCCTCAGAAAATGACTGCTGTTAACGGAGCTGTGGTTTGGTCGACTAAATATTCGTCATTTGGTGAAACTGAGGTTGAACCAACAGCAACGGTTGAGAATCCTTTGAGATTCCCGGGACAGTACTACGACAGTGAGACTGGGCTACACTATAACTGGCACCGGTATTATGATCCTGAGACAGGGCGGTATCTGACGCCTGATCCGATTGGGCTTGAAGGTGGCATAAACCCTTTTGTTTATTCTGAAAATGATCCAGTTGACCTAATAGATCCTTGGGGGCTTAAAACTTGGAGATGCAAAAGACCGTTGGGTGCTAAACCCGGCAAAAAACCCCTGCCTCTTTTCAACCATCAGTACAATTGTATCTCGCTGCCAAATGGCACTATTCAGTGCGACAGCACTAATGCACCCCCAGAATGGCCTACGTATATGAAGCCGGGCATTCCCTCAAAACCTTCTGATGACTATTACGAAAAAGATGCTTGTAAGAAAATTGATGACGATAAAGATTACTGCATTGAACGCTGCTTAAAAAAGAAGTGGAAAGAACCTCGTCCTCCATATGATATTGGCCCTGGTACAGATTGCCAAGAGTATTCTGCAGATACTTTTCAGGAGTGTACTATGAAATGCCAAAGCAAGAAACCATAAGGGAATTTTGATGCTAAAAAAAATTTTAATAGGATTGGCAACGGTATGCTTAATTGGTTATATCGTACTATCTCGTACGTTCTGGTTTTCCGAATTAGAAAAACATGCTGATATTGCAAAAAATTTTTATTATAGTCCAATCATTGACCTAAGCAAAACTGGTACCTTTACCTGGCATGTAAACCGTCAATCTTGGAAGTATAATGGGCACTTTGCCCGGATTTTTTTAATATGTGAACGTTCTTCAGGAATGCCCGGAGAGAATTTTTGGTCAAAAGGCTACTCACTTAAACTCAAAATTGATGCTTATGCAGAGACTGAAAATCACATTCGATCACCAAGGTTAGTTATAAACTATTTTTTCCCAACAGATGAGCCCATGGCCGCTACGAACAAACTTTGGGCAGGTTGGCCTGATGAACGAATGGAATATCTTCTAGGAGAAGTTACTTGTTTCCAGAAAGAAGAATTATATATTCATTTGAATATCAAAAACCCTGATTCTTTTTTAAGCAAAGCGAATCCTCGTTTAAAAATAGTTGGAGACTATGATCCGGCTGTTATGGGGCATATTGTAATGGCACGGACATTACGAAGTAGCTTTGTGATAATTTGTTTGATTGCTCTTGCTTTTTTGACAATTCAAGCAATTCGGTCTGATGGAAAGGTTAATTCGGGATAAATTACAATCCTTCGGGCATAAGCCGTGCACCGTGTATAACGGCAACAACATCAATCTGATCCGGCTTGATCCGGTAAATAATCCGGTACGGCTTCTCGATCACCTCCCGGATATCCTCGGCATCGTACTCCGGCACCTTCCTGCCGGAGTACGCATGTTCTGCAATCTGCTCGGAGCGCCTGGTGATCCGGTCGATCATCCGCCTGGCGTAGGTGGGTGAGTTGAACGCGATATATTCATAGATATGGGCCAGGTGATCAACGGCATTCTCGGTCCAGTGAACTCTCATTTTAGCCCGAACTTCTTCCGAACTTCTTTTACATCCATGGTGCGGCCCTCGTCGCTGTCCTTTATGCCTGCCTCAATGGCCTGGCGGACGTAAATCTGCTGCATCAGATCGTCCCAGGTGGCCTGGTCCGGAAGCTGGTTCAGGATTTTATAGGCTTCTTGCTTGATCCCTTCGGTCTGCATGGTTTTTATCCTTTCAAATTTAAGTTGCGTCCATCGACATGACGCCGGCCATTTTGTTCTTTATGATCATGGCATCCAATATTTTAAGGACGGCGTCCTGTTCTTCAACGTCAAAATGTTCGATTTCCTTGAACCGCTTGATAAACTTGCTGTTGTGCAGATCCTCCATATCGGCCTTTCTGCCCTTTACAAGGTAATCCAGGGTTGTATCAAAGATGTTGGACAATTGTATGAGTTTTTTGATGGGCGGGGTGTGCATACCAGACTCATATTTATTGAGTTGAGAAATGCCGATATCAAGCATGCCAGCCAGTTCCTTCTGGGTCAGCCGCCTCTGCTTGCGCAAGGCCTTAAGTTTATCACCAAGGGCTTTTCTCATATCTTCATCCTTCATTGTGACTTTATCTCCTGTGCTGTTGTTTTGCAGCCAGTATAACACATGGGTTAAAATCTCTATTGATACATGATTCATATACGAATATAACACAATCGTAAAACGAATTAAAGTTTTTCTTGACAGGTTTTTCAGCAGGGAGAGTTAAGAAAAAAGGCCATCCCCCGGTTAACTTTGGCGAGTCTCGGGTGATGGCCTGGCAAACAGATCACAAAAGGGCAAGCCCGTTTGTAACCGTTTTCTTTTTCTATCATATCTCCCGGCAAAAGTTCAATCAAATCCAGGGAGGCAACCCATGACACCCAGCCAAAGGTTCTATGACATCGCCTGCACGTTCCCGGTGATGAACAGCAAAGGCATAAAACAGGGAGATATCCCGGGCATCAGCCGGGACCGGTTCAGCCCGGATGATCTGGCAGGTTTTGTTTACGAAGGACCGGGCCGGGCCTTTTTAACCGGTTCAACCTGGGCTTTGCCATGAATGTATGGGATCCCGTCCATATGAGTGCCTGTTTTAAGGCCATGGCCCAAATTTACAACGGAGGTTGAGACAAGGAATATACCAAAATGATAGAACAATCCAGGATCAACACCATCAAAACCTGCGTGGATCTCAAGGCCTACATTGAGCAGGCCACAGGAGCGGCATTTAAAAAAAACGGGAAGGGATACGTCTGCCGATGCCCCTTCCCGGACCACGAAGACAAGACCCCGTCCTTTGTGGTCACACCCCGGGAGAACCTTTGGAACTGCTTTGGCTGTGGCCGGGGCGGTGACATCTTCGAGTTTGACCACCTCTATTTTAACCTGGACTTCAAGGCCTCGGTGCAAAAGCATGGAGGTGCCGCCCCTGTCCTGCAAGAAGCGGTTAAAAATAAAAAAGGGGAACCGCTGCGGTCCGGGACCTGAAGCTGCTGGCCCGGGTAGTCTCATATTACCAGCACAGCTTTGGGGAAGATCCCAAGGGCCGGGACTATCTTAAGGCCCGGGGCATCACCGGCACCCGCTCCATGACCGACTTTGGTGCAGGCTTTGCCAACGGGACGCTTTTGAACATCCTTCCCGAGGATGACCAGGTCATCGCCGCCCTTACATCCATGGGTATTTTGAACCGCCGGGGCAAGGAGGTGTTCTTTAACTGCGTGGTCTTCCCCATGTACGACGGCAACGGGGCCGCCACCGGCCTCTATGGCCGGAACATTGATCCGGACTGCAAGATCCGGCATCTGTATCTGCCGGGCAAGCGCACCGGCCTTGTGAACCGCCAGGCGGCCAAGCGGTCCCAGACTTTAATCCTCACAGAATCGGTCATCGATGCCCTGACCCTTTACGACCAGGGCTTTAAAAACGTGATCCCGGTTTACGGCACCAACGGGCTGATTGAGGACCATCTTTTTTTATTTAACCGCCGGATCAAGGAAGTTTACCTGGTCTTTGATGCCGATGATCCCGGCAGGAAGGGTGCTCAATCCGTTGCAGGGCAGTTAAAAGAAAAGGATATCATTCCCCATACCATTGAACTGCCGGTGAAGGATGTGAATTTATATTTTAACCGTCATACCCCCGAAGAGTTTGAAACCCTCTTAAAACAGGCCAATCCCCGATCTTTGGAGCAGTCGGATAAGGTCAACAACCGCAAACAGACCCTGTACAAAAAAAGCGATCACGGCTTTATTACGGGCTTTGGGAAACGGCAGTACCAGATCAAGGGTATCCAGCGGGGTGATACCCAGCTTAAAGCCACCATCAAGGCCTCTGCCGACGTACAAAGCAACGGCCTGTTCGAACTGACCACCATTGATCTTTATTCCTCCCGGTCCCGGACCTGGTTCGGCAAGTTGTGCGCCGACCTGTTCAAGGCACCGGCAGAGCTGATCCGGGAGGATATCGGCAAACTGCTGACCCTGGTGGAAGAGTTCACCCCGGAGACCCAAAAGGCCGAGGGACCCAGGGCCACAAAGGAAGAGACAGCGCTTGCCATGGCCTTTTTGAAGAACCCGGGGCTCATGGAGGAGATCCTGGAGGGCCTGGCCGTCATGGGGGTGATCGGAGAGCTGGTCAACAAGGCGGTGTGCTATCTGGCCGCCACCTCCAGGCAACTGGCCAAACCCGTATCCGTGCTCATCCAGTCCCGAAGCTCCGCCGGCAAATCCACGTTGCAGAATGCCATCCTCTCCTTGATGCCCGAAGAAGATTACGAGAACTACACCCGGGTGACGGACCAGTCCCTGTTTTATAAACCTGAACTATAAGGGCCAGGGGGAGGACAACAGCCGGTTCTTTTTAGACCTCACCCCTGTGGAAGAGATAAAAAAACTTATGGCCGGCGACAAGGAGGGAGGATTGGCCCACTAGTTGGGTAAAATCTCCCGCCAGTGGGGTAGAAGTTGCTGCAAGATTTTATCCATCCGTCAAAACCCTTGACCTGGAGTACAACCTGGTCACCGTGGAGTGGGAGGTCAATGAGATCACCATAGAGGATAAGTATGAGATCCTGCTCTCCGCCACCTTTGAAACCAATGTCCCGGCTGCCGTAGTGGTGACCGAACCCATGTCCGTGACCCTGCCGGACATGGAGAAAGGCGATGTATACCTGGGCGAATTTACCCTGACCAACCACGGCCTGGTCCGGGCGGACAATTTAACCGTCCCGGTTCCGGCCAGTGACGATAATTTCCAGTACGAGCTTCTCACCGGCATCCCGGACTCATTGGACGCTAAACAGCGCATCACTATCCCCTACCGCATCACCTGTCTCAAATCCCTGGATGCTGACGACGGGGAAGACCAGACCGGCGGGGGATGTTACTCCTACAGCAAATGTATTCCAATTGCCTACGGATATAAATGCGCCAACGGCCAGATCACCAACGGCACCACCCGCCATTGTTTTTATAAAACCGGCGGCACCTGCGGCTCGGACGGTTCCGGCGGCAGCGGCGGCAGCGGCGGCGGAGGCTCAGCCATCTACTCCGGCGGGTCAGGCGGCGGATCATCCTCCTCTCCGGCACCTGCCTACACGCCCATGGAGACCAGTGAGCAAAAGTGCCTGCCCATACTCTCCACCACGGAAATGTTCTTGAACTTTGTCAAAGGGGCAGCCAAAGAGGTATGGGCCAGGGGCACACAACTGGCCAAAGACAGCATCACCTTCGTGGGCTGTTCCGTCAACACCGCCCTGCGGGAATACAATGACCAGGCCACCGATCTTTGGGTCAAAGTGCCCAACGGCAGGATTGCCCTGTCCCGGATCTACAGCGGCGGCACCTGGCAATGGGACCATGAATCCCTTGTCTATGACGGCACCCCGGATGATAAATTCCCGGAGAGTGTAACAACGGCACCGGATAATGTCACCAAAGACGGGGCCGTTTATGAAAAGAGCGCCTAGGGCGTGTATACCCAGGGCACCCATGTGATCCAGCGAAAAGAGGATACCGGCTGGACAGCCGACAAGTACCTGTACAAGGACAAATACGGCAATTTCAGGCAATACGACAGCAACGGGCGCTTGACGGCCTACGGCAACCGCCTGGGTACCATTGCCGCGTTGGTTTATGATAACCAAACCGATACCAAGCCGTCCGGGATCGAAGACATGGACGGCACCCGGGTGCTCTGGTTCACCTATGACGGCGACGGCCACCTGATCCGGGCCTATACCGCCGGCGGCAGGGAAGTTCGGTACGATTATGCCGGCAACAACCTGACATTAGTCTCCGACGCCCTGGACCAGGAGACCCGATACACCTACGACGGCAACAACCTGACCCGGTCTGTGGATGCCGCAGGCCGGTCCACCATCATCACCTACAATGACAGTGATGACCCCATTGCCGTAAAGGATGCCCAGGGCAACGGCCATCTTTTTGAATACGACTACGATAAGAACAAAAAGCAATACTATGCCGCCGTTAAAACCACCTCCGGCAGGATCAGGGAGGTGTGGACCAATGCGGACGGCGAAACCGTAAGGGTGGATATCAACGGCCGCACCGTCAAAGAGGTTGACCAGGACGGCCGGAACCTGATTTTCACAGATGAAAAAGGCAATGAGACCCGCACGGATTATGATGAAAAGGAGAACCTGACCCGGATACTTTACCCGGACAACACAGAAGTCAATTTTGCCTATGACCTGCGGTTCAACAAGGTCAGCCAAATCACGGACCCGCTTGGCCGCATCACCACCTTTGAATACGATGATCAGGGTAATCTGGTTAAAAAGGTCCAGGCCAGGGACACGGCACAGGAACGGGTGCTGGCGTTCACATATGACGATTTGGGCCGGGTGCTTACGGCAACGTCACCGGGTGATGCAGATACCGACGAAACCACCACCACCTTTACCTATGACGACAACGGCAATCTTGAGACCATCACCGATCCCATGGGCAATGTCACCCAATTCCTTGAATACGATGCCATGGGCAACCTGATCCGGTTCGCCGATGCCCGGGACAATGAATGGACCTTTGCCTATGATGCCAACGGCCGGCTCATCTCAAGTACAACCCCTGAAAATCATACCACCTCATTTGAGTATGACGGGGCCAACAACAGAACGGCCGTTATCAATGCCAAACTCAAACGGTTCGCGTTTGAATATGACGACCACAACAACCTGGTCAAGGCCATTGATCCCTTAGACCAGTACACTTCCACCCTGTACAACACCGACCATCTGCCGGTTGAGTTCACAGACCCCGACGGCCGGAGCTCGGCAACGGCATATGACAACGAGGGCAGGGTGCTTACGGCAACCGATAGAGCCGGCAACGTCATATCCTATACCTACAGCGAGGATGACACCTCTCCTGCGCCGTCATCCATGCCGGTGGCTGTCACCTATCCGACATTCACCCGGCAATTGACCTATGACACCATGTACCGGGTGATTGAACAGACCGATGTCCTGGATGACACCACCACCCGGACCAGATCCTATACCTTTGATGATGCCGGCAATCTTGCCACATCCACGGACGAGGCAGGCCGCACCACCATTTACACCTACGATGCCCTGAACCGCCTGGTAAAAACAATCGCCCCGGATAACGGTGAAACCCTGCGCAAATACGACGGCCGGGACAACCTGATCATGCTCCGGGACCCCAATAACGGCATCCAGTATTTTACCTACGACAAAAACAACCGCCTGGTCTCTTCGGCAAAACCCATGGGTGCAGTCACAACGTATGAATACGGTGCCACGGGCAACAAAACAGCCGTTGCAGACCCCAAAGGCCAAAGAATTGAGTACACCTGGTCTTCGGAAAACCGCCTCACCCAAACCCGGTACTTCAGCGCAGACGACCATGACACTCCCGTTGAAACCATTGACTTTACCTATGACAGCCTGGGCAACCTGCTAACCTGGAACAACGGCACCGAATCCGCCCAATACACCTACGACGACCTGGGGCGCAAACGCACCGAAACCGTCAATTACGGCAGTTTCAGCCTGTCCTACGCCTATACCTATACCGCGTCCGGTGAGATCAAAACCTTTACCGGGCCGGACGGCAACGTCTTAACATATGAGTATGACACCGGTGCCCGCCTGGCCGGCATCACCATCCCGGGCGCGGGCCAGACCGGGTTCTCCCATAACTCAACCGCCTGGAACAACCCCGCAGCCATGACCCTGCCCGGCGGTGCCCGCCAGGATTACGCTTACGATCCCTTAATGCGGCTGAACACCATCACAGCTTCAGATCCGGGCAGCAACCCGGTAATGACAAGGGGCTATACCTATGACTCCCAGGGCAACATCACAACCAAAGCCACGGAACACGGTGATTACACCTATTCCTACGACACCATGGACCGCCTGGCCACGGCCATCAATCCAACCCTGCCCGATGAGTCATACACCTATGACAACCTGGGCAACCGGATCACTGATGTAAAAATCCAGGGCCAAATCACCTACAATGCCGATAATCAGCTTGAATCCTACGGTTCCGCCAGCTATGATTACGACGATAACGGCAACATGACCCGCAAAACCAACGGGTATGAAATCACCTCGTTCTTTTACAATATAGAAGACCGCCTGGAAAAGGTGGAGAACAGCGCCGGCGACACCGTGGCCACCTACGGCTATGACCCGTTCGGCCGCAGGCTGTGGAAACAGGTATCCGGCACAAAGACATACTTCCACTACAGCAACCAAGGCCTGATCGGCGAATACAACGCCCAGGGCGACGAACTCAAAACGTACGGCTACAAACCCGGCTCCCAGTGGACCATCGATCCCCTGTTCATGAAGATCGGAACCGACTACTACTGGTACCAGAACGACGCCAACGGCACCCCCCAGAAACTGATCGCCTCCAACGGCCTTGTGGTCTGGGAAGGCCGGTACGACTCGTTCGGCAACTGCCAGGTTGTAAGCAACGGTATTACCAACAACTTGCGGTTTGCAGGACAGTATTTTGATGATGAGACTGGACTGCACTACAATCTGAACCGTTATTACGATCCGAAGACTGGCCGATACCTGAGAGTTGATCCGTTTGGTGAGGGGCTGAACCTCTATGTGTACTGTTTTAATAATCCCAACGGGCTAATCGATCCGTATGGGCTTTGTGCCGTTAATAAATTTTTATCGTCTTTTAATCTGCAACAATTTCTTAAAAATACAACAATATATTCTGAAACCATTGCATTAGGATTAACTTTAGCGGGACCGGAAACGTGGCTCGGGGCTATAGTTTTTGCTGGCATATCCACGGCTGCTAAGTCCATAGAAATTGGATTCTATTCCAAAACTCCATATTTAGACACAGCAGTTGAAGTTATCAAAATGCTTCTTCCTATCCCTCAACAGCTAAAGTATAGAGGGATATTCACAGAGGCTATTGCTGGGAAAATTAAAGATACTACTATTGACGAAACATATAAATTTATAAAATCAAAAAAATGATACATGAATAGGAAACAAAAAGTTAAGTTCACGATCAAATTTTATAAAATTATTCGACAGCTAACTTGATTGCTCAAGTAATATTGTTATTAAAAAGAAATGGTAAAATGGTATTTGGGGGCGTCTTCTTGACTTTAATTGGGCTTTGGTTTTCTACAATAGGTGGTGCCGCTATTGTAAAATTCTTAGGCATCGCATTTTTAATAATCGGTTTGTCAATAATCATTAAATATCATCCGAAAAACAAACAATAGCCTATAAAGGATAACTATTGAGTACTATTAATTTATATAACGTTTGTCCATACTGCTTTTACAAACTTTCGGATAGGAGCTATGAAAAAAATACAGTGTTTCTTAAAAAAGAAATCTGCCCAAATTGTGGAAGAACGATTGATAGAGATCGTTATGGTGGAACACAAAAATATAAAAAAAATATTATTATTTTTCGATATATAGTTAGTGTTCTTTTAATGGCAGGAGTGTTGATTTACTTTTGGTGATAATTGGGGAGAATTTCAAGAATCGGGGGACAGTTTACTTAAATGAATACCACCAGTTTACTGGTGGTATTCATTTTCAATTGACCTCATCAATTCGGGAACTGATTTAGCCGACAGGATTTTCCCCTTTAAAGCTTTCAGCCGGTTTATATCCTGAATACTTTTGATTTTTGTGATGACGGTCTTGCAATCCTCAGTGTCACCAAATTTTATACTCACTGCAAGCTCGATGCCCTCCAAAAGTCCCTGTTCGAGCCCTTTTTGAAGACCTCTATTTTCCAATTGTTCAGCCAATGTCATAATGATACCTCCTTTTTCCTCAGACAACGTATTTGATACGAGCGTATGAAATTTTTCTGTTGTAATATCCTCAACGTTGCTGAATATATATTTTATCAGGGATTCAAAATATTGCAATCCTGTTTCCTGTTCGGACAGATCCTTTAACAGCATAAAAATATTGGGTAGTCTATCCGCTACATCCGGTTCAAATATGTGCTTTAGCAAGAGCATAGTCACCCTTGCCATAATTGTTCCCTTGATCTGGTCATCTGTATATTGACTTAAATCATACAGAATAAATTCAAAATCCGGGATATAGCCAGAAAGCTTGTTCACGGGGCCGTTAAAAAGTGAGGCAAAACGTTTATCCACCGTCCATTTATCCTTGCCGTGGTATAAAACCAGTGGGATTACAATGGACAGGTTTCGGCTTTTGGACTGCTTGAGCCCAAGCCGCCAGATTTTAATCATATACTCAAAAAGCTGGAGGTGAATCAGCCTGTCCGGATAGCTCTTATGCTCAAAAAGGAAATAAACATACCCTGTGGCGTCCCCGATTCGAACTTTGTAGAGCATATCGGAATAAAAATCCTGAAGATCCTTTTCAATAAAAGAGTCTTTGCAGATTTCAAGTGTATCCAGCCGGACAAGTTCAAGTACGTGCTGTTAATTCTTTCCCTACAGTACCTCTATATCATCTAAAAATCCCACCTATCGTTACATTTTCTGAGAAAATAATGAGCTTGTTAAATAAGATTTTTTAAAAAAGAAAAGGCACATCGGTAGACAGCAGGAACCGCCCGATGCCTTGGCATCCTCCTCCCCCCCTTTGGGGGGGATAAGAGGGGGGGATTGTGGTATAGATTAAGTTCGCCAAAACCATCACCACCACAACCCCGACCCTGCTTATGAAAGAAAGCATAATAAGAAATCAGTCATCTGCCAAGGAAAAACAACAGGTTCGTTGCTGCCATTGTTCGAGTTCTTTGACCATCCGTAACGGAACCTATCCGCGAAATCATCCCCAAGACGACACAGAAATAAGGGTTCAGCGCTATTTGTGCAAATCGCCCCTGTGTCCATGGAAAAGTTTTTCTGTTCTTCCTGAATCCATCATGCCGGTCGTCCGTCACACCCTTGAGGCGATATGCTGCTGCGCAGCCATGGTCAGTGCCGGAATGAACCAGGCACAGACGGCAAGATTCTTTGGGTGCACCCGGGGTGTTGCTAAACGGCTCAGGATCTTTTCTCAAAAATTCATGCCCTGGTTTTCCCGGGAAAAGACTGTTGCCGAATGGGGGCCGGATCCGCCCTCCTTCTGGCCGGACTTTACCAGGGATGTTTCCCAGAGTTTTTTCCCTGGAAGATGGGTTAAATTACCATCAACACAAAACATACATTGTTAAATTACAGTCGGTTATGTTGATATGCCACCAATTCCAACTATCAATTAAGGAGGTGGTCATGCCAATACCTGACCCAGCCGATCTCGCTGTCTGGCGATACGGCATTATCAGCAGTCTTCTTCATCGAAATGAAGAGGTAGAGACCATGGAGGAGGCACTGATCAGAATTGCCGGAGTTCAGTATCGCCGGCCTGACGGTCAATTTGTGTCCTTTTCTCCGGAAACCTTAAGAAAATGGTTTTATCGTTATCGGAACGGCGGCCTGCCGGCGTTAAACGATGCCCAAAGAAAAAACACCGGCACCCACCATGCCGTACCCAGGGCGATCTCGGACCGATTGTTTCAACTGCGGCAGGAACATCCCAGATGGACTTTTGCCCGTTTGATCGAACAGCTGGTTCAGGATAAAGTCTGGGATATGCAGTCTCCGGCCCGTTCCACGCTTTATCGCTTTGCCCGGACATGCAACCTTCAACGAGATCCCCATTTGACGGTGCATGATCCGGCTCGGCCCTTTCAATATCAGTTCTTTGGTCAAATGTGGACTGCAGACTTTCTTCACGGCCCAAAGATCAGAGTGAACAGCCAAAAACGCAAAACCTATCTGCATGCCATTATTGACGATGCCAC
This sequence comes from uncultured Desulfobacter sp., assembly GCF_963666675.1. Taxonomy (NCBI): domain Bacteria; kingdom Pseudomonadati; phylum Thermodesulfobacteriota; class Desulfobacteria; order Desulfobacterales; family Desulfobacteraceae; genus Desulfobacter; species uncultured Desulfobacter sp. Next base: position 2,010,150 of record NZ_OY762929.1, read on the forward strand.
AAGATATGTGGTTCATGCCGGTTTTTTTACCAGTGAGGGCACCGAGGTAATGATGATGGCACTGATGGCCACCGTTCGAACCCATGGCAAACCGCGTCGGTTCTATACGGACAACGGGGCCTGTTACGCAAGCAAGCATCTTAAATTTGTTTGTGCCAACCTGGGTATCCATCTGATCCATACGCCGCCGGGCCAACCCAGGGGAAGGGGTAAAGTGGAACGATTCTTCCGGACCGTCCGGGATCAGTTCCTTGAGGGCAAAAATGCCCCGGCCCATACTCTGGACGGGTTGAACAAGGCCTTTTCACAATGGCTGTCGACTTATCATCGGCGTATTCACAGCAGCCTGGGCATGACCCCTTTGCAGAAACGGCTTGGGCATCAAAGTGCCTGCATCCCTCTACCGGAAACGATTGATATCGAGCCTTTATTTAGAATGAAGCGCCGGTGCAAAGTTTACCTGAATAATACCGTCAGGCTTAAAAAGCGGTCCTATGAGGTGGCAGACGCCTTACCCGGCCAGCGCCTCGACATCTGGTTTATGCCATGGAACCTTGACCGAATCTGGTACGGACCGGAAATGAAACCGGCCAAACCAATTGATCCCATCCAAAACGCATATAGAGGGAGGTAATCATGCAAGACACCCATACCATAGAACAGGCGCCCATGGCCGATTTTTTTGGCTGGAAGTACCATCCCTTTGCCGACACCTATGAACAGCGCAAACTCTGGCTACCCAAAGAGGACCTGCGCAAACTCGATACCATAAAACGTTTGCTGCACCATGGCAAAAGCACCGCACTGTGCGGCCCTTCAGGGACCGGAAAAACCACCTTGATTCATGCATTGGTATCGGATCTGGATCGAAATGCATACCTCCCGGTTATGCTGCCTTATGCCGGTCATCCAAGAAACGGACTGACACGCATTCTTGCCCAGACCCTCGGGGTGGATATCAAAAGCCGGGGAATGCCTTTGATTACAAGGGTTCAGCAGCATATTGAATCCTTATCCAACCAGGCCAACTCACGTCATCCGGTGCTGATCGTCGATGATGCCCAGCGCATCGAATCCGACTCCCTCTGGGATCTTTGCTCTCTTCTGGTCCAAACCTCTAAACAGAGAAGCGCAGCCTCCCTTATCCTTGTCGGGGACGACTCTCTGTTCAGGCAACTTCGACTTTATGCAATGGCACCGATACGATCCCGGCTCACCGGCATTATGAAAATTAATGCCATGAACGAGTATGAAACCCAGCATTTTATCGAAATCCGTCTTAAAAATGCACAAGCTCCATCGGACCTGTTTACCAAAGAAGCAATGGATTTGATCGCAAGTTCCACCCGGGGAAACAGACGGGACGTAATGAATATGGCGACGATCTGTCTTGAGGAGGCCTATTATCACAATGAAAAAAATGTGACCGCCGAGCTCATTTACAACTCGGAATGGTTCAACGAATCTGAGTGAAACGGAAGCGCTTGAGAGGGGACTCCGGCGCCAGGGATAACTCAGTGCGGTAGACTGCTGTCTACATGATTAAAGCCGGGAGGGCAAAAGCTCTCCCGGCTTTTCTGTAATCAATTGCCAGCCGGGTAATCAAACCTGAGATTTTTATGGGATTAGCTCGTCGGAATCTACACGTGCTCCGGTAAATAATTCTCCAGAAATGATCTGGCATTATTCAGGTTGCTCCAGGTTTCGCGGAACAGCTTGTCATGGGAGTGGTGCAGTTTATTTTCCATATTTTGCTTTGTATCATGAGGCCTTGGGGGCTGCAAGATTTTATCCAGCCAACGCTTAAGCATCAAAATGCCAGGTCAGACTGCCAATGGCAGGATTGCTTCAGGACCCCAATAACGGCATCCAGTATTTTACCTACGACAAAAACAACCGCCTGGTCTCTTCGGCAAAACCCATGGGTGTCGTCACAACATATGAATACGGTGCCACAGGCAACAAAACAGCCGTTGCAGACCCCAAAGGCCAAAGAATTGAGTACACCTGGTCTTCGGAAAACCGCCTTACCCAAACCCGGTACTTCAGTGCAGATGACCATGATGCACCCGTTGAAACCATTAACTTTACCTATGACAGTCTGGGCAACCTGCTGACCTGGAATAGCGGCACCGAATCCGCCCAATACACCTACGACGATCTGGGCCGCAAACGCACCGAAACCGTCAATTACGGCAGTTTCAGCCTGTCCCACGCCTATACCTATACCGCATCCGGTGAAATCAAAACCTTTACCGGACCGGACGGTAAAGCCTTAACATATGACTATGACACCGGTGCCCGCCTGGCCGGCATCACCATCCCCGGCGCGGGCCAGACCGGGTTCTCCCATGACGCAACCGCCTGGAACAACCCCGTATCCATGACCCTGCCCGGCGGTGCCCGCCAGGATTACGCTTACGATCCCTTAATGCGGCTGAACACCATCACAGCTTCAGATCCGGGCAGCAACCCGGTAATGACAAGGGGCTACACCTATGACGCCCAGGGCAACATCACAACCAAAGCCACGGAACACGGTGATTACACCTATACCTACGACACCATGGACCGCCTGGCCACGGCCATCAATCCAACCCTGCCCGATGAGTCCTACACCTATGACAACCTGGGCAACCGGATCACAGATGTAAAAATCCAGGGCCAGATCACATATAATGCCGACAATCAGCTTGAATCCTACGGATCCACCAGCTATGATTACGACGACAACGGCAACATGGCCCGCAAGACATACGGGTCTGAAACCACCTCGTTCTTTTACAACATAGAAGATCGCCTGGAAAAGGTGGAGAACAGCGCCGGCGACACCGTGGCCACCTACGGCTACGACCCCTTTGGCCGCAGGCTGTGGAAACAGGTATCCGGCACAAAAACATACTTCCACTACAGCAATGAAGGCCTGATCGGCGAATACAACGCCCAGGGGCACGAGCTCAAAACGTACGGGTACAAACCCGGCTCCCAGTGGACCACCGATCCCCTGTTCATGAAGATCGGTGCTGACTACTACTGGTACCAGAACGACGCCAACGGCACCCCCCAGAAACTGATCGCCTCCAACGGCCTTGTGGTCTGGGAAGGCCGGTACGACTCATTCGGCAACTGCCAGGTTGTAAACAACGGCATTACCAACAACCTGCGGTTTGCGGGGCAGTACTACGACGCTGAAACCGGGTTGAACTATAACCTTAACCGGTATTATGATCCGCAAACCGGACGGTATTTAAGGCAAGATCCGTTTGGCGATGGGTTGAATCTGTACAGCTACTGCTTCAATAACCCCAATGGCCTGATTGATCCGCTGGGTTTGTGCGCGGCGAAGTATTTTTTCACGTTGCAAGGACAGGCAAATTTCTGGGCTGGTTTTGGCGACATCCTGACATCTGGGTTTGGACTGTCTTATTTGTTTGGTATTCCAAGCTTTACAGAGTGGGCCAGAATGCAAACCGGCTCTAACGATGTTGTTCAACAAGATTCTCCTCTTTATTTTGTTGGAAGCTTTGTTGGAGATACTGTCGGAATGGCTCTTGGTGAAGCAGCTGTTGCCAAAATAATTTCAAAGGTAGGCCCCTCTATCAAAGGTTTTACAAAGGTAATTCTTCGTGATGAGGGGGGCTGGATTCATAATCCATTCTCTAATGCCTCAAAGAGTGTAACACCAAAAAAGACAGCGGTTGTAATCGGTGAAAGAATGAAACGAGTTGGTGTAGCAGCGGAGGATTTAGCAAAAAAAGGGTATGATGTAAAAACTTATAATCCGAGAAATTTTAGATCAACGCCGGGGAATCTTAACACTCGATGTTCGAGTTTTTTAAATTTGACTGCCAAACAATCCTTGATTAGAATCAGGCTACTTTTTTTTGGAATCGCACCAAAGATGGAGATGGCTTCATTTGAGGAAAAGTACGGCTGCTCATATGTTTTGTAGAAGGATTGAAAGGAATAATATTATCAATGCGTTCTTTTAACTTATCAAGCTTCTGTTCATTGATTTCGTTTCCACAGAAATCCTGGACAAATTGAACTAAGGCTTCTGTATGAATCCGCTGGGATAGGCTTCCCACACTCCATGCAGGAAGTTTGTTTTCCAGGCGGGCTTTCTGGTGATGATGGAAGAACAATGCATGATCTAACAGCAGGCTCAGGATCAAGGAACTCCGAGATCCATCTTCGCCTGTATGCTTGGTCAGCTTGCCCCATCCTTCATGACCTTTCCAGTCCTCAAAGAAAACCTCTATCAACCAGCGGAAGAAGTATGCTTGAACAATATCCAATGTTCTCCAACTCAAGTCAGAGGCTAACAAATAACGTGGTTTTTTCTCATCAGGATACTGCATGGCGATCACAAAACGCTTGGCATTGTGAGACGGCACATACAGGCGAGCCGATGAGATAAAAGTTTCAATATCTTCTTTACCTCGAACCGATACCTTTTGAGATATCAGAGGATAAGATTCAAAAAACTTTTGTACGGAAATTATGCGGTTTTTAAACCGTACATTTTGATTATACTTCATTTTGGTGATGGTTTGAGTATTACCAAAGATGAGGGAACTACCATCAACAAATTCAGCGTGTCCATAAAGACCATCTGCCAAAATTTCTTTGATTTTAATGTCCGGATGTTTTTTATGAAATATGTTCAAAAGCTCAAGAGCCAATTGAACCTTCGTTGGGTATTCAGGGTTCCTCTGTGGCTCCTTGGGTCGCTTTTTCTTAGGTATCTTCTTTTTTTTAAGACGGTCATCTTTCTTTTTCCAAGCTTTCCACAATGGGTCCGGGTGATAAAATTCAAAACCCACGGGAAAAGAGGCCACTGGTGTTACCAAAAATAAAAATACAATGCATTGTCCGTCTAAAAAACCACCGGTGAGTTTATCTTTAAGCTTGTGAACTTTATATATTTTTTTTGTGGACTTTGATCGGGCACGGTCTACATCATCTAAGCAAAGAGCCCCGTCCTTGATGCCATAATGCTTCAAAATATTACACGTACTCTGCTGCAGTAAGTGATCGAAGCTGATTTTTGAATTTCGGAACATCCAGGAAAGAGCTGAAAAACGGAATTTCCCCAAACTGATTCGTTCAAATCGCTTCCAGCAAATACTGTTGGTTAACAAAACACCACTTAAACAAAAACTTAGCCACAGTTTTTGCTTTTTGGATAGCACATAATTGGGGTTCTTTTTCATCAATTCTTGATTTATGCATTCAAGATAGTTTTCAATAAAGGGCAGCGGGCGTTCGAGGAGCATCTCTATCATGAATTTTGTTAAAAGTTCATACCAAAAAATTAACTTCTTTAGCACATTTTTATGTCAACCTCAAAAAACTCGAACACCGAGTAACAGGTTAGATATAGAAGCTAGCAGGTCATGGTTAAGGTATTGGACTAAGGAGAAAGGAGCTACAGTTTTCGATATTGGTATTGATAAAACGACGACTATCAGAAGTCCTTTTTATGGCGTAGAAAATCGTAGCATATACAAAAATTGGAATTATCAAGACGTTATTCAACTGGAGGGATATTAATTATGTCTGATATCCAATTAGATAGATTTGAAAATTCTGTAATTGATAGGTTTTCTTTTTTAGAAAAGTCAGGATTTCGGAGAATGCCACTCCAAAAAATTGATTTTGAGTATCCTCAAGATCGACGTGTAGAAGTAAGATATTTTTCGAAATCCCTTTGTATAATAGTTCGATGGTATCTGATATATGCTAATTTTGAGGTTGGATTAATAGAGTTAGAAAAAGGTAAATTACCTGAAAAATATTCCTTTTATGGTGATGAGGGATATGCCAGAGGGATTAGCCTTTGTGATTTTATAGAATTCATAACAGAGGGTAAAGAAAAAAGCCCTTTAGAAAACACCCAATTAAATAATTCTATAAGAAAAATTACCGATGATTGGGAGGCAAGAGGGGAGCTAATCAACGAAAAGTTTGATTTGCTTATTTCAAAATATGCTAAGATGCTGGAAAGGTATTGCAAAAAGATTCTTGACGGAGATTTTTCAATTTTCTCAAAAGTACAAAATTATAGTAAAAGTAAACTCTGATTTTTTGTATTTATTCACGGGGGTCTAAAAATCTAACAGACTGGAATAAACGGGGTGCGGGTCGGACCAAGATAATACAATGTAACGGGCTGGAATAAAAACAAATAATTATTTAGAACACCCTTGAAATGGGCTTAAACTGATGTTTTTGGGGGCAAACAAGGCGTTTTAAGAAAAATTCATGATCCCAGAGATGACGAAGGGGGCTGATTGGCCACAATCAGCCCCCCTTTTCAGGTGCATTATTCAATGCTACCCACCTTTCCGGCTACCCTTTGTCTGGTTGTGCCACAAAAGTGAACAGTACTGCCATTCTAATTTTCAATTGACCTCATCAATTCGGGAACTGATTTAGCTGACAGGATTTTCCCCTTTAAAGCTTTCACCGGTTTATATCCTGAATGCTTTTGATTTTTGTTATGACGGTCTTGCAATCATCAGTGTCACCGAATTTTATATTCACTGCAAGCTCAATTCCCTCCAAAAGTCCCTGTTCGAGTCCTTTCTGGAGCCCTCTATTTTCCAATTGTTCAGCCAATGTCATAATGATCTCTCCTTTTTTTTCAGACAACGTATTTGATACGAGCGTATGAACTTTTTCTGTTGTAATATCCTCAACGTTGCTGAATATATATTTTATCAGGGATTCAAAATATTGGGGCTTGGATGTTATTATTCACATTATTTGATTCCAAATATCGATTTTTTTCTCAAATTTAATGGAAGAATTCACAAAAATTATAGGTTTATTTGAAGCGACTTTTTAGCATTAACCAATTGAACTTAAATCATTCGTTGCGCTGGATAACTATCAAATTATTCGAGACAGAAATCATTTTTGATGCTTCGGACAATGTTATGTAAACTTTCATAAAAATGAGATTTCAAATTATATGAAACATTTGGTGAATGAATTCCAACTTATAACCTCTTGTATTCTCTTCATTTACCTCTTTGTCGAGTAAAAATATTTGGAGCTATTTAATCTGAGAATTTGATAGGTTTTCGATATTAAAGACTCACTATTTTAGGGACGGAAAAGAAAATCATTTACCATAAATTATTCAAGGTCGCCTGCCTATGCCTTAAAAAACCCACGTTGAAGGAGCGAAGCGACTTCTTTAAATCAACCTCACCGAACCAATTGAAACATTATCGGTTAAACTCGGACATTTTACCTTCTCGCCACGCCCTTATTTATCTTGGATGCCTGTCCATGGATTATCGTGCTTGCTCTCAACCTCTCTCCCCAATGCTGTCGAACATTGCGCTCAAAGATGTTACCTTTCTCGGATTCAAAATATTAAGGGGAAAATCAGGATAAGTGATAAGGCCAGAGTCAAGTTTAAGAAAAGAATCAGAGAACTGACTGTAAGAAATAACCCTTTATCGATGTATCCGGTGATTCAGGATCTCAATGAATATTTAAGGGGATGGTACTCTTATTTCAAGATACAGGAGTTCACTCATACATTCAGCCTGTTAGATGGCTGGGTGAGGAGCAGACTTCGATCCATGCAATTGAAGAAGTGGAAAAATCCCCGGAAATTTCAAAGAATGATGATCAAAGCTGGAATATAAACCCCATGAAGCCCAGCGAACTTGGATGCGAAGGACACAAATGATCTCCATTTAAAAACGGCCCGTTTCATTGGAAGTTTGCGAATTCAGGCATGGTATGACTCAAGTTCAGAAATCAGCTCTGATAAAACAATGCCTGCATCCTTAAATTTATATTTTCCTATCATAATTGTTAATTGATCAAGTCCGGGCCTGTATTGATCCGGCCAGGCATAAGTTTTCATCTTTTCAATTATCTGTTTTGCCGGTTTGGGTTTGTGTTTTGTGATGTGGGGGGCAAGGTCCCGGAGGCATTGTAATAATTGCCGGGGCTCACCCTTTTGGGATGTTTCGGATGGGCCTTTTTGATCCTCTGCCCGGGGCAGGGGCGTTGTGTTCTTTAAACCATTTAAGGCCTCGGGATTGAGCCGGGCCGGCTCTTGTTCTTGCCGGGCTATAGCAAACCTGGCTGTGAACCAGAATGTGGATCCCTTGCCCGGTTGACTGGTCACCCCGATGGTTCCGCCCATCAATTCAGTGAGTTCTTTGCAGATTGAAAGACCCAGGCCGGAACCTCCGTAACGCCTTGTGGTGGAGGTATCAGCCTGGTGAAAGGGTTGAAACAGTTCTGCTTGCTGTTCCTTGCTTAGCCCAATGCCCGTATCCCTTACCTCAAATTTGAGTAGTGCGTCATGGGGCTTGATTTCAAGCCCGAAGATGGAGATTTCAATTTTTCCTTTTTCTGTGAATTTAACGGCATTGTTGGCTAAATTGAGCAGAATCCGGCCAAGTCTCAGGGGATCTCCATTTAGAAAAACCGGTAGGCCGGAGGCCAGGTTGAATATCAGCTCTATACCCTTTTCACGAGTTTTGTCCGAAATCCGGCCGGCCAGGTTGTCCAACACCCTGTTAAGATTAAAATCAATTTTTTCGATGCTCAGTTTGTTGGACTCTATTTTTGAAAAGTCAAGAATGTTATTGATGATCCCAAGGAGATTCTGGGCAGAAAGGTATACTTTTTCAAGATAGTCGCGCTGTTTGGCATTCAACTGTGTTTTCAGTGCCAGGTGACTCATGCCAAGGATCGCATTCATGGGGGTGCGGATTTCATGGCTCATGTTGGCAAGAAAATCGGACTTGGCCCGGGTGGCTTCTTCGGCGCTTTCTTTGGCGTCTATGAGCTCCTGTTCTGTTTTTTTTCGTTTCGATATGTCCTTTTTTAGCTCAAGGGTGCGCTCCGCCACCTTTTTTTCAAGATCGGCTTTTGCATCTTCAAGGGTTTTTCGTGTGCGGTCTCCCAGGACCAGAACGAGAAGAACGGAAAATACAGATAGGACCAGGGTGACACCGAGGATAATAAAAACGGCCATTCGGATTTCATAAAATCCGGCCATGGCCTCTTCAATGTCAATCTCGGCAGCCAGTCCCAGATCCAAATCCGTGTTCCAGAGCCAGGCACCGAATACCGGTACACCCCTGTAGTCCCGATATCCCTGCATATCCTCTTCCATGGAAGACGCGCCGTACATAATCTGTTTGTCTGTCAGTTGGCGCCGAAGTTCAATGGCCTTTTCTGCCAAACGGGTTAGGGGTTGTTCAGACCTCGGGATCTGAGGTTGAAATCCCATGGTCAGATCTCCGCCCGGGTTTTTAAGGTCAAGGGTTAAGGCGCTTGAATTGTCTGATTTCAAAAAACCGATTTCTTTGAGCTGGGTGTTGAACTTGCTGGGTGTGACCATTCTGCCGGTTTGGTCAAAAGCATAAATGTCCTCTGTGGCCCATCGGCCCGGGGACCGTATCAATTGGGCCAAATTGTTAGGTGGATTAATCATAAGCGAGATAACGGCTATGATTTGGTTATCAGACGTGACCACCGGACTGATTAACAGCATTTCGATTTTTTTACGGGCATTACTGCCGTCAGTGGACGTTATGGTTGGTGGAATGAAAAGGGTTTCTCCCATAAAGGCTCTTTTCAGGCGGCCCGGGTACTGCAGGAATGCTGAATGCTGTTTTCCAATATTGGCAGTGTCTGTGGCGCTGATAATGAAATGGTCCGGACTGACGATGCAAAAATCGGTGTAGAGAAATTCTTTTTGGTTGTCGGCAAAAAAGGCCCTGGCCTCTGCCTGGGCCGGAGATGAGATCATTTGTTTGTTTGCATGGTAGTCCGAAAGTAACCGGCGGGTAATGTCGGTAAGGGGGTGATGTGTACACAAGTGGCTTATGGCTGTTATTTTATCTGCGGCCCACATATCTGTCCTGTCCTGGGTTAAAGCCAGCATCAGGCGCAGATGGGAGGCCGCGTCCCTTATTGTGGACTTCCGGATTTTTTCCATCATCAGCCAGCCTAACCCCGATATTGTCAGTACAAACAGGCACAACCCCGAGACAATGAGCATGCGAAACCAAGGAGAACCGAACAGTGCAGCGACACGTTCCTGTCGCATCCCTTTGGAAAGAATAAGGAGGATAAGAAGGATGAAGCTTAAAAAAATGATGCTTAATATGCCTATACGTTTAGGTGTGATCGTCCTGTCAGGGGCCTGGGAGTCGGCCGTCCTTTCGGATAGATTGACATAACGATTGATGATCGATTGTTTTTGGGATGCTGGTATGGCGTTTAAAGCCTTATCAAGAATGGCCGCAAGTTCCGGCTGTTTTTTAGGGGTGGCAATGGCGAGTATGGAGCCGGGTTTATTCAGTCTGCCATGGAATTTTAGCGTGCTCATTACCTCCTTTTCCATAATATAAGCTGCAACCGCCCGGTTTCCGGCGTAGGCATCCGCTTCCCCTCTGACCACCGCATCCAGGGCCAGGGCTGTATCCGGGTAGGTTTTTATTTTGATATCCGGATATTTTTGCTTGAAGTAGGCGATGCTGTAAAAACTTTTTTCAAGGGCCAGGGTTTTGGTGGCCAGTTCCTCTTCCGATTGATAATATTCCCCTTTCTTTGGCCCCACGATGACATGGGGGATATTGAGATACACGCTTGTGAAATTTAAAAATTTTTTCCTGTCAGGTGTTGGCGTGATATCCATGACGGCATCCAGTTCCCCATGGGTGACTTTATGCAGGTTTTCGGTAAAGGGACCTGGTACAATCATCAACCGCCCCCCCAATGACCGGTTCATCGCTTTGATATAGTCGACACCAATACCGGCCGGGGTGCCGGTGCTGTCAATAAAATCCATGGGCGGCCAGGCGTCCATGACCCCGATTTTGATTCGCGGATGCGCTGTAAGCCACTTTACTTCTTTGTCTGTAAAGTCTGTCAGCAGTTGTGCTGAGAGTTGCAGGGGGAGCGTAAAATATATGAGTATGGCTAAAAGTGTAATGCGTTTTGTTCTTTTTCGCATGACGGATTTCCTAATGGTATCGGCGCGGCACGTTTTTATTTTTAATTGATGTAAACCGGGTGTTGATTTCGATCATTTATTTTGTTTTCAGACACTCTCTTTTCCGGTAAGGGCCTGTTTCTCCTCCTCGGAATCTGCAAGCAAAGAGGCGATGTGTAAAAATTCGTCTTCAATCATTAAAAGCGTTTCAACCATTGCGGGATCAAAATGGCTGCCGCTGTCCTTTGTTATAATATCAATGGCTTTGGCATGGCTGAAGGGTGGTTTATAAACCCGTTTGGAAATCAAGGCGTCGTAGACGTCTGCGATGGCCATCAGACGTCCGGAAACAGGTATATCCTCACCCTTAAGCCCGTTGGGGTATCCGGAGCCGTCCCATTTTTCATGGTGGGTATAGGCGATTCTCCGGGCATATTTCATGAATGAGTTATCCCCCAGTTTTTCTTCTGCTACTTTAAGGGCGTCTCTTCCGTATATTGTATGATTTTTCATCTCCGAAAATTCCTCTTCGGTAAGTTTACCGGGCTTGAGCAGGATGCCGTCCGCCACACCGACTTTGCCGATATCATGGAGCGGGGCGGATTTATAGAGCAGGTCAATCACCTCGTCGGTCAATATTTTTTTAAACCTCTCCATTGTTTTCAGCCGACGGGCAAGGGCGCGGACATACCGCTGGGTTCTCAGGATATGTCCACCGGTTTCAGGATCACGGGTCTCAGCCAGGCTGGCCAGGCTGTATATGGTAACCTCCTGGGTAAGGGCCAGTTCCTTAGTTCTCAACATTACCAGTTCCTGGAGATGGTCCTGGTGTTTTTTCAGTTCCAGATGGTTTGAAACCCGGGCTTTGACAAGCTCGGGCGAAAAGGGTTTGGTCACGTAATCCACCGCTCCCAATGCCAGTCCTTTGGCTTCGTTTTGTTCTTCGGCCATGGCCGTCACAAAAATAATGGGAATATCCCGGGTCGACGGATCTTCTTTCAGGCGTCTGCACACCTCGTAGCCGTCCATGCCGGGCATCATGATGTCAAGCAGGATAAGATCCGGCTTTTCTTCTTCCACATTTTCCAGGGCTGATTCTCCATCCAGTGCCACCCGGATGTCGTAGTCGTCCCCCAGTGTTTCCATTAATATATCAATGTTGGTTTCGGTATCATCCACCACCAAAACGCTGAATTGCCTATCCTCTTCCATTGTCTTTCTCCTAAATTTTTTGCCTTCAGGCGTTTTTTTCGGCCAGGATTTGAAGCTTTTCGCGAACCGCTTCGGCAATAGGCAACATCTCTTTGAATTTATACCGGCCGGCAAGTTTACTGATGTTCTGGATATCTTTTAAAAGATCCGGGGGGCAACCCAGTGCATTGATTTCAGCCACACTGAGTTTAACCTGTTTGGCCTGGCGCTTCTTAAGAAAAGGAATCAGTTTTTCAACGCATTCAATTAATTCAGAGGTGTCTGCGATCCGGGATGGGCAAACCAGTGGCTTTTCTTCGTCTTTGAGCGCGGCAAGCCCCTCCTGAATCAGATCCATTTCCGATGCAAACCGTTCCAACGTCTCTTTCTCCGGCGGTCTCCGGTTGGGCGCGGGTTGCAGGCTCGCTTCCAAAACCTGTGCTGCAGCCTGAAGTTGTTTTGCCCCCAGATTTCCGGCAACGCCTTTGATGGAATGGGCCAGGCGCTGTGCTTCATCAAGGGCATTGCCTTCTATTAAAAATGAAAGTTGTTCGGCAGCATCCCCGTAATCTCTTTTAACCTTCAACAGCAGATTTTTATAAAGTTTTTTGTTGTTATTGATCCGGTCTAATCCCTGGGCCATGTCAATGCCGGGCAGCGAGTGCGGTAATTCAACGGGTGTGTTTGTTGCTGCTTGGGCGTCAGGTTGATCTAAAGCCGAAATATTGGGGGCGGCTTCTCTTTTTCCAGGTTTTATCCACTGGACCAATGCCTTGAATAATTCAGGCGGATTAATGGGTTTGGTCACGTGCTCCTGCATACCGGCTTCCAGGCTTTTTTCACGGTCACCGGACATGGCATGGGCGGTCATGGCAACAATGGGCAATGTTTCGGCGGGTTTTGTTTCCCTGATTTTTTGGGTTGCCTCGATGCCGCCCATTACCGGCATTTGAATATCCATTAAAATCAGATCATAATCTTTTTCAAGGATGGCCTGAACACCCGCCTCTCCATTGTCGGCAACATCCACAACCAAGCTTGCACTCTGCAGAATTTCCACAGCAATTTCCTGGTTGATTTCATTATCTTCCACCAGAAGTATACGCGCACCGCGGATTTGTTCAATGCCTTTGAGATCGGTCATGTCCCGGCGTGATTTGATATGAATCCTTCGCCCAAAGGCAACCATGATGGCATCAAAGAGTTCAGACGGGGTTACGGGTTTAACGATAATGGTGCTTAAACCAATGCCCTTTGACTGCTCATGGGCTTCATTTCGGTCATAGGCAGTTGCCATAATCATCTTGGGCTTCGGTTCAAGGCCGGGCAGGCTAAAGACCGCCTTTGCAGTCTCCATGCCGTCCAGCTCGGGCATCTGCCAATCGATGAGTACCATTTGAAACGGATCCGTATCCGAGGCCCGCTTAATCCGGTCAATGGCTGCGGCCCCATTGGAGACGCTGACCGTCCTGAATCCCATGGAGTGCAGATATGATTCAAAGATTTCCCGGGCCGTGGCATTATCGTCCACCACCAGTACCCGCATTTGGTGAAGCTGGTCATCGGTTTCAACCTGTTGGCACGTCATATTACTGTCGGCAATGCCGAAACGTGCCGTAAAAAAGAAGGTTGATCCTTTTCCGTATTCCGACGAAGCACCGATGGTCCCACCCATCATTTCCACCAGCCGTTTCGAAATGGTCAGCCCCAGTCCGGTCCCCCCGTACTTACGGGTCGTGGAGGAGTCTGCCTGGGAGAATGCCTGGAACAGGTTGCTTTGCTGCGTTTTTGTCATGCCGATACCGGTGTCCTTAACGGAAAATTTGAGCAAGACACTTTTTTCATCCCGCTTGGCAATACGGCATGCCATAATCACTTCCCCCTTTTCCGTGAATTTGGCAGCATTGCCGGCCAGGTTCACCAGGATCTGTTTCAGGCGCAAGGGATCTCCCGTCAACATTTTGGGCAGATTGGGGGCAATCCTGACAAGCAGTTCCAATCCTTTTTCCGAGGTTTTGACAGCCGCCAGGTCCGAAGCTTGCGACATGACCGAATCAATTGAAAAAGCCACCGATTCCATATCCAGTTTACCGGCCTCGATTTTGGAAAAATCCAGGATATCATTAATCAGGCCCAAAAGGGCATTGGCTGCGCCGTCGATTTTGTTTAAATAATTGGTCTGTTTGGGATTCAGTTCGGTTCTAAGCGCCAGGTGCGTCATGCCGATGATGGCGTTCATTGGTGTTCTGATTTCATGACTCATGTTGGCCAGAAAATCACTTTTGGCCTGGGTGGCGGATTCAGCCTGTTGTTTGGCTTCATCCAGATCGTCCATGATATTGAGCATGGCGCGTTTGGCCCTGGCCAGTTCCGCCACCTGGGCCTTTAGTTCCAGGGTCGCCATTTTTGTTTTCTGCTGGGCGGCTTTGAGTTCCTGATTTTTTTTTAGCAAGTCATGGAGCAGCTCTTCCCTTAACGGTTCCCCCAGCATCTTACGGGTCTTTTCAATCAGGGATTCAGATGGGGATAAATCCGGATCAGGCAATCTTTTTTCGCCGATGAAGCAGGTAGACTCTCCATTTGTCCCGGATAGATCACTGTGGCTGAAATAGCTTGCGGCCAAAGGGCTTTTTACGCTATCAAAGGGTTCGATCCTGACGTGTATGGCATGCCCGTATGCCTGGCGTGCCAATATGATAGAGGCTTGGGTCTTTTCATTTTTTCGCACATTCTCCCAAGAGACCAACTCCGTGAACGCCGTTGCGAATTTGGCAGCCTCAATATCATTGAAGCCAAACCAGGTTGACATTTTGTAAAGCTTTAACCCGGTTTCCTTCAACCCCGATTTCGTACCCAATGAGAATTTCGCAAGTTCGATCATACCCCGAACCTCAATGCAATACATGATAGATCATCAGAGCCTTTCCCAAGGCATGATATAAAATTGTTGCAGATATCCTTGGCCCGGCCCGTGGTGAGGCCTGGATAGGCATTGATATCAAAGTGCTCCTTGATCCCGTCAGAGGTCATAACCAGGATATCTCCGGGCTTCATCCGGGTTTGGTCCTGGGCAGGGGAGGGGATCATGTAGCCGACAATGCCGTCTTTTGTGACAAGGGTTTCCCTGCTTGTGCCGAATAACCGCAGATGAATATTACCCATCCCTGAATATTGAAGAACACCGGTGTCTATATCCAGCCTGCAGGCGGCTGCCACGGCACCCCGGGTCCCCCTTAAACACCCATGCAGCCCTTTGATAATTTCGGTTAACTGTTCTGAATAATTTTGAGCCAGGTAGTCTTTTGAACGCTGCGCCACTTGGGCCGCATGCTTTCCATGTCCGAGCACATCAACCAAGGCCAGGAAACAAAAATTGTCGTATGCTTTGACAAAACCGATGTCCCCACATTCGTCCGGTTCTCCGGTCAATGCTTTTTTTTCTATATGAAAATCAATGATCTGCCCGATTGGTCTTCTCAATTAATCCATCCATTTTATTGCTGTTATCTGAGTGCCCACACCGGGTGTCGATTGAATCTGGAATTCATCCATAATCCGCTTAACACTGGGCAGGCCGAGTCCAAGTCCGTTTCCGGAACTGTAGTTTTCTGTCATGGCCATCTTCATATCGTTAATGCCCGGACCCTGATCCCGGGCATTAACCTCAAAACCTGTTTTGCCATTACGGTGAATTACGCTTAGGGTGATTTTTCCGTTTTGGGCATACCGGATAATATTGGTGGATAATTCTGAAACCGCTGATGCAATTAAATACTGTGCTGTTTCTCCAAAATTCAGTTCGGCTACAATCTTTCTGGCACTGTATACGACCTGGGCGTTGTCCGAGGGTTCATACAAATCAAATGAAGCACGTTCATCTATAGAATTCATGGCATTTATCATCAGGTTCGGAACCTTTTTCGGCATTGTTAATTTAATATAACGGCCATGGGCCGACCTGGTCTATCAACACCCAGGCTCGCCCCACAACAAAAAATGAAAGTAACTTAGTAACTTATTGGTACTTTTATATAAAACGTGGTTAATCGCTTAAGGGCGTCATCTATGGTCCGTGCGGTTATGAAATTATCAAAACAGGTATCCAGATCCATTAATGAAGCGGCAACGCCTGGTTGAAACCCGGAAAAAACCGGTGTCGAACCCATCATGGAAATGGATCTTGCTACGTTTTTCAGGATAGCAAATTCGTTTGAACTCAGAATCGTTACGTCTGATACGTCAATGATCACGCCTTTGGCGCGTTTTATTGTCAGCTGTTTTAGAAGTGCTTTTCCAATCCTTGAAATGCTGTTTTCATCCGAGTGACGGGTTAAAGATGCAATCAGGCAATTGTTCACCTGATGAATTGTTGAACCGGATACATTCGATGCGTCGTTCATTCATTCAACCCCTTTTGTATTACTTTCAATCCCATCAGTCTAAAGGCATCTGAAAGTGCATCCTGAAGCGTGGAATTGGTGGCGATATCCCCAAGATCAATCCCCAATTGAACAAGGGTTTCTGCTACCGCAGGGGAAATGCCGGAAATAATGCAGCGGCACCCCATCAGTTTCGTGGCTTTGGCGATTTTAATCAGATGATTGGCCACGGCCGTATCCACGGCGGCCACCCCCTGTATATCCAGGATGATTACCTTTGCCGCCGTTTCCATGATTTTGGTGAGCATGGTATTCATCATTTGCTGGGCCCGCAGGGAGTCTACCACCCCCACAACCGGAAGAATCACAACCCTGTCCCAAAGCTTGATGGCCGGTGTTGAAATCTCCATGATCGTCCGGCTCTGCTCCTTGAGCTTTTTTTCCTGTCTGACCCGCTCGGTGATATCAAGGATATATTCCAGGCCGCCCACAATGTTGCCGTCATCGTCTTTCATGGCAGCAGCGGTGTATTCAATGGGAATATATATGTCGTTAATTTTCATTTCATTGCGGACGGTAACGGGCTGTGCTCCTTCCATCACCTGTTTCATCCTGCACTCATCCGTGCCGCAATGGCGGGACTGGAAAACATCACGGCATGGCATCCCCTTAACTTCCTTCCAGGATTTACCGAGCATCTTAAGTCCCGCTTTGTTTAAAAAAATGACCATCATGTCACGATTGATAGCCATAATCGGGGTAGGAAGCTGTTGGAGGATGTTGACTGCCAGGTCTCCATCTATTTTATTGATGTCCGGAGTATTCATCAGATGTATCTCCTTGCGTTTTTGATTGATGTTGTTATGCCGTTTTATCTGACGGTATATTTTTTCGTATGCATAAGGGGGCAGCATGTAAAGATGAAGACAAAAGACAAACCCAAAATAGACACCATAGGTACAGTCAAAACAACTCACCATTCCCTTTGCGATGAAATTTTAAGTATAGTTAAATAAAAAGGATATGTTATAAAATTTTACGAATTTTGTAACATACATATCTTTTCATAACATTCGATCGAGAATCTTTCAATATTATAATCATGTTGCCGCATCGGATATGACCCCAGATTTTGTATGAAAAAACGTAATGCTTTTGATGATATAAACACTGAACCAAAGACAGCCCTGGCAAAGGCCAAGGAGATATTCCCGGAAACCCAGTGGCTGTTGGTAGCCGCTCCTTCAGCACTCCCCTCTTTTGTTAATGCAATAAATTCTACCGGGATTCATGCCTGTCTGCCGTTGCCGTTTACCGATGAAGATCTTTTTGTTCAAGTTAGACTGCGATACAACGAATTCGAAGCCGGCAGAAAAATAAAAAATTTGCAGAAAACCATTGAACGCCAGAATAAGCAGTTGTTTCAAATTGCCGGCAATCTGAGTAAAAAAGAGACGCAGTATGCGGCTCAAATTCAAAAAAAAGAGAAAGAAATCAGAGTTCTGGAATCCAAGCTTTCAAGCCTGCTGAAAGGGGGCCTGGCCGGGGCCGAAGCCATTACCGACAAAGCCCTGGATATTTCTGAAGATCTGGGCCTTGCCCCCAAAGGGCGATTCAGATCATTCAGGAATTCATCATCAAGGATACACCATGGATGATGAACGACTTAAAAATGATGGTACTGTCCTTGGGAAAAAGTACTTTGAAGAGCAGCTCGAACGTATCCGGGAAATACGCTTTTCCGAGTACAAGTTTTAAGTGAAATGGCGTAACGGACAAGGCTTGTGAACGCCTATCTGGATATCGCGGAAGATAAGGCTTTTCGCCAGCTCCCTAGGACCATGCAGGACTGGGAAACAGGTTTGAATAAATTCATCGAAGCACGATCATGTGGAATATTAAATAGTGATCTGGTATATTGTGCCGGGTAATTAATGATAGCGGGTAGTTTAGTGGAACAGCCATAAACAGACCGGGTCTATCAACACCAAAGCTAAAGTTGAAAGATCTGTGTAGATTACTCAGACTTTCTTACAGAACTATCAAATCTTCGTGACAGAGTTATTTCTGTCTTCAATTTTTATACTGTTGTCAATATAATAAGGCCTGCAAAACAGTTATCCTGACATTAAAAATTCATGAGGATTTTAAAGCTTCAAATTTTAAAAATTCATTAAACAGCGGGATTTATACGTCACCCAAAACAAATTCAAAGGATACGTTGCTGATGAAATGTCCAAAGTGCAAAACGTCTGAGCTTCAAAAAAATGATTTTAACACTCCCTTTACCTGCCCGGACTGCAAAGGGATATGGATTTCGGATAAAGATGCGGCTGCGGTTCCCGAATCCGTACTGGTTGAGTCGTCATCCCCGTTGCCGGACAGTACTTCAATGGATGACAAAACAGGTGTCTGTCCCGCCGGCCACGGCATTATGCTCAGAGCAAAGGTGGATACGGACAATCCTTTTTATTTGGAACGATGTTCCAAATGCGGCGGGATCTGGTTTGATGCCGGTGAATGGCAGCGGTTGGCCCAAAGCCATTTAAAGGACAATCTTCTGGATTTCTGGACACAGTCCTGGCAGCACAAGCAGCAAAAGGAACAGGAGAGGCAGCATTTCCTGGACCTGAATAAACGGCTTCTGGGGGAATCCATGTTTAACTCAATTATGGATCTGGCAGACCGTTTAAAAGACCATCCTGAAAAGATACATGCGCTTGCCCTGTTGCGGCAAGAGACCAAGAATGCAACCCCATTAAAAAAAGGAAGAGAGCAATGAAAGAGACATTGATTAACCGCGTGGGCCGGATTATCAGCGGAAGTGTTAATTCCCTGATGGAGTCCATTGAAAATGCAGCGCCCGAAGCCGTGCTCACACAAGCAATGCGGGAAGTGGAGTCCGCCATTGATGATATCAGGCAGGAACTGGGTCAGGTTTTGGCAAAAAAACATCTAGCCGGCACCAAACTCAAGGAAGAAAATAAGCGCCACGACGATCTTGCCGGAAAAATTGAATTGGCGGTGAACGAAAACCGGGATGATCTGGCCGAGGCCGCCATTGCCCGGCAATTGGATATTGAAGCCCAGATTCCGGTGTTGGAGGCCACACTATCTGATTGCGATAACCAGGAAAAAGAGCTGGAAAATTATTTGAATGCCCTGATGGCCAAGCGGCGGGAGATGAATGAAGAACTGATTCAGTTCAGGCAGGCTGAACAAGCTGCCGGCGACCCGGTTGCTCCGGAATCGCCGGCCGGCACGAACCCGGAGAGTGTTGAATCCCGGGTCAGCAAAGCGGAATCTGCATTTGACCGCGTTATTGAGCGGGCCACAGGAGTTCCGGGACAGGGCGGTCCAACCAGCCGCAAGACAGCCGCCCAACTGGCTGAGCTGGAGGCGCTGTCCCGGAAAAATAAAATCCGGGAACGGCTGGCACAGATTAAAGGAGGAGCCAAGTCCTCATGATCGGGTTCATATTGGAAAGCCGGAATATGCCTTTTACGGTGGCTTTGGCCATTATGATCATGATCGCCGTGCTTGAAGGGGCCACCACCGTGATCGGCATCGGCCTTTCAAATATGTTTGAAACCTTTATTCCCGATTTTGATCTGGATGCAGATGCAGACCTGGACGGCCCGGATGCATCCTCCCCCGGCGCATTGACAAAGATCTTGGGGTGGTTTCGCATCGGCCAGGTTCCGTTTTTAATTATCCTTGTGGCCTTTTTAACCGTGTTCGGGCTGACGGGACTGATTATCCAGTCCTTTATCCTTGAATTCACCGGCCGGCTTTTACCCGGCCTTGCCGCTTCAGGGGCATCTTTGGCCGTAAGCCTGCCCCTTGTCAGGATGCTGACCGGTGTCATTGCCAGAATAATGCCCAAGGATGAAACCGAGGCGGTTTCCGAAAAAACGTTCATTGGCCGGGTGGCGGTGATTACCCTGGGAAAGGCGGCAAAGGGGAAACCTGCCCAGGCAAAATTGAAAGATAAATTCGGCACCACCCATTATATTATGGTGGAGCCGGATCTGGAAGAAGATACCTTCCGGCAGGGAGATCCGGTGCTCATCGTAAGGCAGGCCGGTGCAGGATATACAGGGATTGCCAATTCAGTGGCAGCTCTCAAAGACAATGAAGATAAAAAGGAGTAAATCAACATGTTAAATATGATCAATATTTTGACCATTGCGGGTATAATCCTGGTTGCACTGATCGCAATGGTCATGATCTTTGCAAAATTGTACAGACGTGCCACCAAGGAAATATCATTTGTAAGAACCGGTTTCGGCGGACAGAAGGTGGTAATGAACGGCGGAGCCCTGGTGCTGCCGGTATTCCATGAGGTGATTCCGGTGAACATGAATACCCTGCGGCTGGAGGTCCAAAGAAACAATGAACAAGCCCTGATTACCAAGGACCGGATGCGGGTGGATGTGGCTGCTGAATTTTATGTCAGGGCCAAACCCACGGAGGATGCCATTGCCAATGCCGCCCAGACCCTGGGGCTTAAAACCATGAATCCAGAAGAACTCAAGGAACTGGTTGAGGGCAAATTTGTGGATGCGCTCAGGGCCGTCGCAGCTGAAATGGCCATGGAGGAGCTCCATGAACAGCGGGTTGATTTTGTTCAAAAGGTTCAGCAGGTGGTCACAGAAGACCTTCTGAAAAACGGCCTTGAGCTTGAAACCGTCTCCCTGACAGGCCTGGACCAGACCAATAAAAGCCATTTTAATCCTGACAACGCCTTTGATGCCGAGGGGTTGACCAAGCTGACGGAAAAAATAGAAGAGCGGCGGAAAAAAAGGAACGATATTGAGCAGGACACGGAAGTGGCCATTGCCAAAAAAGATCTTGAAGCCGAGCGCCAAAAGCTTGAAATTAAAAAAGAGGAAGAGTACGCAAAACTGAAGCAGGAAAGGGAAATTGAAATCCGCAAGGCAGAGCAAATGGCGGAAATCGCCAAAGAGCAGGCTGACAGGACCCAGGAAGCCGAGCAGGCCCAGATTGAATCCCAGAAAAAGGTGGACACCTCCAAAATTCTTGCGGAACGGAGTGTTGAAGAAGAACGGATTGAAAAGGATAAGCAGCTCAAGGAGAAGGACATTATCAGGGAGCGCACCATTGAAAGCGCTGAAATAGAAAAAAAGAAATCGTTGGAACTGGCGGAACAGGACCGGGCCATTGCCATTGCGGAAAAATCCCGTGCCCAGTCTGAAGCCCAGGCCGAAGCAGATCGTGCCAGGGCCATTGCCGTCAAGGAAGAAGAAGCGGTTGTCACGGTCAGGGAAACGGAAATTGCCGAACGTGCCAAGGAAGTTGAGCTGGTTAAGGCAAGGGAAAATGCCGAACGTGAAGCCATTAAGATTAAAATTGCCGCTGAAGCCGAAAAGATGTCCGCCATGGACCAGGCAGATGCTGTGAAAACCCTTGCCAATGCAGATGCAGACAAAATCCGCATCCAAGCCCAGGCCGATGCGGACGCTGAAATCCTGAAAGCAGAGGCCGCCGAAAAACGGTACGCCGTGGATGCCCAGGGGCAGCGGGCGATCAACGAAGCAGACAACATCCTTTCAGAGCAGCAGGTTGCCATGCAGGTCCGCATGGCCCTTATCAAACACATGCCTATCATCATACGGGAAAGTGTCAAACCCATGGAGAATATTGACGCCATTAAAATTTTCCAGGTTGACGGGCTTTCAAACAGCGGAACCGGTGCCACCGGAGAGGCCGGTGCCCAGGGAAATGCCAGTTTGTCCGACCAGCTGGTAAACAGCGCCCTTCGGTACCGCAGCCAGGCCCCGTTAATTGATTCCCTCATGGAAGAACTCGGGATACGTCCGGGGGACATTAACGGTTTGACCCAAGGGCTCAAACCCAAAGACGACAACGGCGCAAAAGAAAGCAAAAAAAAAGAATAACCCCTTAGATTGCAGGAGCCATGAGCGTTTTAGCGTCAAGGCATCAAGCTCGCTGCTGTAGTAATCTACCGCAAAAGCGAGATAACGCCGAAAAGGAAAACCTCATGGCTTCTGAAATATTGGGGATCAGTCAACTTGAAATCCGGTCCATATTTTTATAGTATCCCCTTCAACAGGCAACGACCAACGTTCGGTGTGCAGGGCCATGAATATCCTAAACTCAAAACTTCAGGTTCCCAAACGGTATCACACGCTTTCCAGAAAGCGCTTGGTCCGATCTTTGAGTAAAATCCGCACGGCAAAATTAGCAACCATCAGTGCCGGTGCCGGATACGGCAAAACGACCCTGGCGGCAGACGCGCTTAACCAAATGGACCTTGCCGCCATCTGGTACCGGCTGGATGAACAGGATAACGATTTTGCCGTGTTTGTTGCCTATCTGTATGCGGCCCTTAAACAGCACGGTTCCGGTGCCGATGAAATGGATATTCAGCATACGGTTTCAAAAACCGGTTTAACAAAACACACAGAGACCCTCCTGGAATGGCTCGCCTTTCTTGAAAAGACGATAACACAGCCCACTGTTATCGTCCTGGATGACTATCACCTGGTTGGAGAAGGTCTTGCCATAAACCAAGCAATACAATTTATTATTGACCGCCTGCCGGATCATATTCATCTGATTCTGATCGGCCGGAAAAACCCGGGATTTGGTTTATCAAAACTGCGGGCCGAAAGGATGCTTCTTGAAATTGACGAAGCGGATCTTGCTTTTACACCCGGGGAGATTGAGCTTTTTTTTCCGGATCACATGTTGCCGTCCCAATCCTCTGCAAAGGATATCTTTGCGGGCACAGGGGGATGGGCGGCCGGCCTGGTGCTGCTTCGCTATTCCCTGGAGAAAAAAGCGCCTGACCAGATCAAGGCCGCAATTGACGCATTCGTGCAACACCCGGGGCATATATTTTCCTACTTCAAAGAAAATATATTTGATCTGCAGCCGCCTCATTTCAAAACATTTATGATGAAAGCCGCCCTTCTTGCCGAGATAAACATACACCGCTGCAGCAAAATATTTCATGAAGATCATGCCGCCGCCATTATCAATAAAATGGTTGACGACCATTTAATGATTTTTCCCACAGATGACTTAAGGTCTTGTTTTTACCTGCATCATCTTTTCCGGGATTTTTTAATTGACCAGCTTCATCAAACATTTTCCAGGCCTGAAATCAACCAATTGCACTGTCGAATTGCCCGTGAACTTGAAACAGAAGATGTTTTTCAGGCCATCCACCACTTTTTGGAAGGGCAGGCGTTTGATGACGCCATTCGTCTCATCGGGACCCATGAAAGAAAATTTTTACTGGAAGGGAAAGTTAATTTTCTGGGCCAATGCTTAAACAGACTACCCAGATCCGTTATTGAAAAAAATCCCGAATCACTGCTGGCCCAGGCCAAACTTTTTTCCCATTTCGGGAAGCACAAACAGGCCATGGAGAACCTGACCCGGGCCCACCTGCTGTTTAAAAAACAAAAATCCGGGGACAGAATGGTTAAATGCCTCATTGAGTTAGGCACCCAATACTATTCCACCGGATATATTAAAGAAGCCAAACTGCTTATGGAACAGGTGCTTGGAGAAGTGCAGGAAAAATCTTTTACCCACATTACCGCACTGGCCTACCTGACATTACTCTCCTCAATTCTATGCGAATTTGAAACAGCGGAAACCTACTATAAAACCGGACGGGAAATAACCCGGGACCTTTCCGGTTTTGAAAGCAATTTATCTGAAATTTCCGTAAACGTTGCTTATACATACACATTGTATATTAAAGGCAGATTTAACCAGGCATATCAACTTAGCAAAAAAATCTTGAAAAAAGCGCTTGAGTCTGGTGCCGAAGCATTTTTATCCCTGCTCAATTATCAGTTCAGTTCCCACTATTTTATGCTGGGAGAATATGAAAAGGGGATTGAATATGCAAAAAAGGGCATTGCGATCTGTGATCAAACATCCCAGTTTGACAGCACCCGGGGATGGATCTATTTCATGTGGGCCCAGAACTGTGTTGCCCTTAACGAAACGGATCAGGCCCTTGAACTGATCCAGGAGTGTGTCGGGATATTCGAGGATATGGGAAACCGCTGGGGACTTGCCCACGCCTGGGAGCTGCTCTATAAAATAGATATTGCCCAAGGGGACATGAAGTCGGCCCGGCAAAAACTGGAAAAGGGTATGGACACCATCAAAGGTTACGGACTGGTTTCCACTGAAGGCATCTTTGAAAACAGCCTTGCCCAGCTGTATATCCTTGAAAAAAATTACTCCAGCGCCTTGGATTGTCTTGAACACGCCAAAGATAAATTTAAAGGTGTGGATTTCCATATGTTCTGCAACCACCTGCTGGCGTCAAAAGCCTGCTTTAAATCCGGTATGCTGCAAAAATCGTTCAGGTTCCTGTCACAAGGTCTGGCTTTATCTGAAAAAAGAGGATACCGACGGTTTGTTGAAAAAGAAGCCCCGTGGATCAAGGCACTTTTGCAGTCCGGTTATTCAAAACAGATAATACTGAACAAAAAAACGGATGCCTACCTGGGATCCATTATTAAAGCGGACATGATCAAAACGCTTCCGGTCCTAAAGATCAAGTTGTTTGGCCGGTTCAAGGTGACGATTGATGGCAAAGAGATCCCGCCGTCCAGTTGGAAAAGCGCAAAAGCGCTCATGATTTTTAAGTATCTTGCCGCCGACAGGACCAAAGGGTTTATTCCCCGGGAAGTATTGATTGAGATGCTCTGGCCCGAGGCTGACCCGAGAAAAACAGCCGCCCGCTTTCACATGGCCATGAGCGCCCTTCGCAAAACCCTGGAACCCGGGATCCCCCCCAAAAGGGCCTCCACATATATTGAACGAAAAAAAGACACCTACAGGCTGCATGATGACAACAGGGTCCAAATTGATTCAGAACAGTTTTCAAATGCGCTTAACCTGGCAAGGGCCGACAGGGACAACCCGGAAAAAGTGATAGAATCCTACCGTTCGGCCCTGTCCCTTTATATGGGACCTTTTCTGGAAGAAGATCAATATGAGGAGTGGTGCACCCACATCAGAGACAAATTTAATTCAGATTTCCTGATAATGCTCAAAGAGATGGCAGATATTTACGAAAAGCAAGGGGACCTGGAAAATGCCCATCACTGCAACGGGAAAATATTCAGCATTGATTCTTTTAATGAAACCGCAGCAAAAAAGATAATGGCCTTCCATTCAGATCAAGGCAATTTTGCCCAGGTAAAACAGATATATAAAACTTACCGGAGCGCCGCACAGGAGATGGCTTGCCCGGTCAGCCCCCATGTGACGGAACTGTATGAAAAGCTTACCCAAAAAAATGATACAATTTAGTCAATCTTTAGTTCCATGTGATATAGCCCCTAAAAACTGGATTATTTATTGTTGAAATGGTTGTCACCTAAAAGTTGCAGTGATATTTTGAAAGACGTTCAAATTCAATGAGTTATTAAGCTTTCGAACTCACCAGCTTTTTGATAAACGATCAACAAATACACTGTGTTGCTATGAGCTTGCATTTTTTAGGTGTCAAGGAGATTAAACACATGGATTCCGGACTCTTGCCCAAAGGAACAAAACGCTGCGCCATGGGAAAATTTTATTTCAGATTAACCGTTGTGGGGGCTGTCCTTCTTTGGGGAGTTTATGCCTGGGTACTGATCTACTGGAAGGGGTTGAATCAAACCAATATGGACGATTACTATGGATTCGCCCTCTGGATCTGGGCAGACCTGGCAGTCATCGCAATTGGCGGCGGTGCGTTTTTCACAGGACTGCTCAAGTATATTTTTAACGTTAAAGAACTTAAAAACATTATCAATTTTGCAGTGATCATCGGATTTGTCTGTTATAGTTCCGCCCTGATGATCCTTGCCATTGACGTGGGACAGCCATTGCGTTTCTGGTTCATTTACTGGCATGCCAACATCCACTCCATGCTGACGGAAGTGGCCTTTTGCCTGACAGCTTATTTTATGGTCCTGACCATTGAATTCATCCCCAATATATTGGAAAACAGGCAAGCCGCCAAAATTTCTTTTTTCAGTCACCTAAGCCACAACATGCACGGCGTCATGGCTGTCTTTGCCGCAACCGGTGCATTTCTCTCCTTTTTTCACCAGGGGTCCCTTGGCGGGGTTTCCGGTGTGATGTTCGGCCGCCCGTTTGCCCTGCGGGAAGGCCTGCTGATCTGGCCCTGGACCTTTTTCTTATACACCTGGTCGGCTGCGGCGTTCGGACCGTGTTTTACATTACTGGTCACAAATATCACCGAAGCCATTACCCATAAAAAGCTGATAAGTGACCAAACGGTTCATCTTCTGGCAAAGATTTCGGGCTGGATGATTGTGTCTTATATGTTTGCCAAGATCATTGATACCATCTACTGGGCAACGGTCACCGCACCCGGACTCGGATTTGAGTTCAGCCATTTTTTATATGAAACACCTCCCTCCAAAAAAGGAATAGTGTCCCGTTGGTTTATGGCTTTTTGTCCCACAACACTTTCATTACCACTACAAGTTGAAGGTATCAAATCAATAAAGCTATTGTCTCTTTTGGGTAAAAATTAAAGCACAGATGACAACTTTTTAAATCATCAGCGGCGGCCGGTTTATACTATAAAAGTTTTATATACGCGGTACCTCTCCAAGGAAGTCCGACAGTTCGTTGTGCAAAAAACCGGCCAGTCATGTTATATTCGCGCTCTAAGGCTTCATTTCAACATCCGACTTTTTATTGCTGAATTAAAAATCTATTGTCTGCTGTACCCCTTTAACCAATATTTGCACAAAATATTTTGATAGATCAATTAACCTTCACAAGGAACAAGTTTCATCCCTAATTCATCAGCCTTTTTTGCCAAATTTTTCAACATCCTTTGTTTGTTGGGCTTGCTTAAGTATTCTTCTCCGAGGTCTCTATATCTGTCTCCATTCTTGATGATGTTGTAAATGGCTTTTGCAATTCTATGGGCTATGGCAACAATCGCTTTTTTGGCACCTCGTCTGGCTTTGAGCTTATAATACTTGGCTTTGTAATATGAACCCTTCGTCTTGATCGCGGCCCAGGCGATCTGGACTAAAATCGTTTTGAATGGATGATTTCGAACCGCGTTCCTGCCACTTTTCCTTTTACCTGCGCTTTCATTGTTGCCAGGGCACAATCCGGCCCATGCAACAAAAGCGACCATGCTTTTAAACTCATTCAGTGTGACCCCGACTTCTCCAAGAACAGATTGTGCTGATTTTTTATCGATTCCGGGAACTTCATCTAGTCTTTCCAGTAAATTTTCGTGGTCACGGGTAAGTATTTCCAATCTGACATTAATCTGTTCAATCTGTTTTTGAAACATCTCAATGGCCTCCATCATGCCAATCAGTTGGAATCGATGATGATCTTTAAAATATCCATGGAGGCTTAGGTACAATTCAGGAATTTTCTTTTTAAGACTTCCTTTTGTGCATTCCTGAACTTTCTCCAAGGTCACTTCATCGTTTTTGCATAACAAATCAATGAGATTCAAACCGGTAAGCCCGAACAAATCAGAAACGACCGAATCAATTTTAATATTTGCCGTGATAAATAGTTTATGAACACGTCGCTTATAATCAGCGAGAGATTCTGTATATATCTTTCTCAATCGGCTTAATTCTCGCCATTCACGGACCTGCTCGGGAGGGATAAAACTCCCTTTTACCAACCCATGACGAAGCAGTCCGGCAAGCCATTTACTGTCACAGATGTCTGTTTTTCTGCCGGGAACATTTTTAATATGCCTGGCATTCACCAAAACAACCTCCATCGTATCTTCGATGGTGTTATAAACCGGATGCCAATAGACCCCGGTACTTTCCATTGCCACTACAGGACAGCGATTTTTAATCAACCATGTTTTCATTTTTTGCAAATCTTGAGTAAATGATGAAAACTCTCGAATCTCATGCTGTTCTTTCCCATTAGCATCAACAGTGATTAAACAGGCCGAAATTTTGTCTTTGTGAACATCCAAACCACAACAAATTGGGTGAACGATTTGGATTAAT
Organism: uncultured Desulfobacter sp.; assembly: GCF_963666675.1. Taxonomy (NCBI): domain Bacteria; kingdom Pseudomonadati; phylum Thermodesulfobacteriota; class Desulfobacteria; order Desulfobacterales; family Desulfobacteraceae; genus Desulfobacter; species uncultured Desulfobacter sp. Next base: position 2,038,748 of record NZ_OY762929.1, read on the forward strand.
GTGCTATTTTTCGATCTCCTGGTCATGGCTATCTCCTTATATTTTTCTTGGTCGAAAAAAAAATTTGATAGCTATGACCATTTTTCAAAATTTGCAAGTGTTTCATGCTTCGTTGTGTCCGCTAGGACATGGGGGTTATACAAACAACAGTTTTTACGGCTATTGGATCTTAATTGCTGAAATCGTATTCTGCGGCGTTGCCCCGGGGCTTCTTCTGATCTATAAACCCACACGTGAAAATCCGGCAACGCGTTTGACCGCCATCATTTTAGGCGTAATCGGCATCTGCCTGAACCGCTGGGTCATGGTGCTCCAGACAATGGCCGCCCCGGTCATGAGTTTCGACACCTGGGCGCTATACATACCAAGCTGGCAGGAAGTGGCCACCACAATACTTCCCGTAGCCTACGGCATCATCCTGATCTCGGCTGCATACCGGTACCTGCCGGTATTCCCCCAGGAGATAGAATTGAATGAACCGATGTAACCCGGGCGCAATCCCCGGGGCATCTTACTCCTTCTTTTTAAGGCCGTTTCTGCATATGCCGTCGAGGCGCAACTCAAACTTGTCTATACGGCCAGGGAAAGTATTTTCAAAGGCCTGGAAATCAATGTTCACGGTTTCGGGAGTGAGACAGTCCATGCGCCCGCACCGGGTGCAGTAAAAATGGGGATGGGCCGGGTGCCGGGCATTGGGAGCCATGCCGTAATAGGCGGCCCGGCCGCCGGTGGCGATCCGGCACACGATCTGTTTTTCCACCAGCAGATCCAGGATGCGGTATACGGTTACCCGGTTGATATGGGCGGATTTTACTAAGGTTTCGTGGATATCTGCCGCAGACAACGGGAAATTGTCGGTTCATCCCGGTAGCTACCCAGACAGTGGGACAGGGAGACCTTCCTGCTGAAGCTCTGGAGACAGATGTAAGCCTATAGGGCTGCAGCAATCTGGCAGGCCGCAACGCGAGTGAACCCTGAGCAGGCCTCGAAAGGAAAGTCGTGGATGCCGACCCGCCCAATATTCGGGGAAGGCCGAAGCGGAACGGGGATGTAACCGATCCACTCGTTTCGATCCACCGGGGTAATGGGGGCAGCATGTCAGAAAAGTATTCTGGGTAACGTGGGAGACCCGTCCCGAATGCGGGGTCGCGACCCGTAACAAGCAAGCAGCGTATTGGTTCGGGCGGGAGTCGGAGAGGGCAATAGTACCGATGATGCCGGGTAATGCCGGTTGAGGGAAGGGCCCTTGCTTCTGATATTCTTTTAACGGAAATGAGATGAGGTGATTGGCCGTGGGCCTGGAAACACCAGATAAAATTCGGATTCTCCAGAGAAAGATTTACTTTAAAGCGAAGTCGGAACCGGACTTTCGATTCTACATGCTTTATGACAAGATTTATCGATGCGGCTGAGCCGCCTGGCCGCTTTAAAAATGACGGAGACTGCAACTCCACAGGCAGCCCCGTGGTGGATCGCCACAGGATACACACTACCCGGCGGCTTATCAGCTTGCCGCCGGGTGGATATGGTGCGACAGGGGCCTGTCCCCCGCGCTACATAATCGGACACGGATCTTTTTGATCATTGCCGAAAAGCGCTTTGAACCGGGTGCCGTCCCTGTCCTGCTCCACAGACACTTTCAGAACATCGTACAGCTTTGCCAATTGTTTTATAAGCTGGTCCATACGTGCGTTTTTATACACCAGCAGAACCATACGGCTTTGGGTTGCATCCCCTTCGGGCCGGCATACAATGCCTTCCAGGTTAAAGGCCCTTCTGGCAAAGAGTCCCGTGATCTGGGACATCACTCCCGGATGATTTCTGACCTTAAGTTCAATTATTGTATCGTACATGGTGTTTTCTCCTGTATCATTTCAAGGTTACAGGCCCCGGGAGGGACCATGGGGTAGACATTGGTTGTTTCATTAATGGGGATATGGACCAGGGACGGACCTTTGAATGCCAGGGCCTGGTCAATGGCGTCACGGTTCTCCCCGTTGATGCCCCCATTCCAGGTTCGGATGCCGAATCCTTTGGCAATGGCAATGAAATCCGGAGACCGGGTGAATTTGGATGCAAAAATGTTGTTGGCGTAAAAGAGTTCCTGCTGCTGGCGGACCAGGCCCAGGTGGCCGTTGTCCATGACAAAGATGGTCAGGTTCAGGTTCTGTTCGGCCAGTGTGGCAAGTTCCTGGATATTCATCAGAAAGGAGCCGTCCCCGGTGATGCACACCACCTTTCTTTCAGGGGCGGCAAAGGCTGCCCCCATGGCGGCTGGCATACCGAAACCCATGGTCCCAAGGCCGCCTGACATGAGCAGGGATCTTGGATGCCTGACCGGATAGGCCTGGGCCGTCCACATCTGGTGCTGGCCTACATCCGTAGCCACAACAGTATTTTCCGGAGCCCGGTTGCCGATGTAGCGGATGATGCCGGCCGGATGGGCCGGATTGTCAATATAATCCGCCCGGGTCGGCGCTTTGGAGTTCAACGCGTCAATGTACTGATGCCACGTCCGGCGCCTGGCCTGGGCCACCAGTGGATAAAGCCCTTCAAGCACCGATGCCGCATCAGCGCATACCCCTAAGGTCGCGTTTTTTAATTTGTCAATTTCACTTTCGTCCACATCCACATGAATAATGGCGGCATCCCGGCAAAAGGCTTCGATTTTTCCGGTGGCCCGGTCATCAAAGCGAATGCCTAAGGCAATGATCAGGTCGGCCGAAGCCATGGCCTGATTGGCAAAGGGGGTGCCGTGCATCCCCAGCATCCCAAGATACAGGGGGTGGTCATGGGGCATGGTGCCCAGGCCCATGAGGGTGGAAACCACCGGGATATTGTTCTTTTCCGCTGTCCGGTGCACAAGGCCCGCAGCATTGGATGCAATGACCCCGCCCCCCACATAAAAGAGGGGACGCTGGGCGCGGTTGATCATCTCCGCCATCCGGGCAAGCTGTTCCTGTTCCTGGAACTGCTGTTTTTCAGGGGTTCCGGGTTCAGGGTATTTTTCCAAGGGAGCCGGCCGGGTCTGGACATCCTTGGGTATATCGATGACCACGGGGCCGGGCCGTCCGGATTCGGCGATCCTGAAGGCTTCGGGAATGACGGTTAAAAGGTCTTCTGCGGACTGGACCAGGAAATTGTGCTTGGTTACGGGAATGGTCAGCCCGTAAGTATCCACCTCCTGAAAGGCATCGGTGCCGATGAGTGAGGTGGGCACCTGGCCTGTAATGGCCACAAGCGGAATGGAGTCCAGGTGGGCGTCGGCCAGGGCCGTGATCAGGTTTGTGGCCCCCGGGCCCGAAGTGGCCGTGCATACGGCCGCCCGGCCGGTGGTCCGCGCCCAACCCTGGGCCATGAAGGCGGCGCCCTGTTCGTGCCGGGTCAGGATGTGCCGGATGGGGCTGTGGCAGAGGGCATCGTAGAGCGGCAGGGTGGCCCCGCCCGGGATTCCCCAGATGGTGTCGATACCCTGCCGTTCCAGCAGTTTTACAATTAATTGTGCTCCGTTCAGTGCCATTTGTTTATCTCCCTATGATTAAATTTTGCCAAAAAAAAACCCCCGCCGGCTTTTGCCGGCGGGGGTTTAAAATTAGGTATATGAGTTCAGTCTGCTATGGACATCCCTTCCGGCAACGGTTTCGGCTCACCAAGCCGACGATTACCACAACACCCACGACCACAGACAACACCACCAGTGTGGTGTTGATATTGGCCTGAATGTCAATCATGGAAGGTCTCATAAGTTCCAAATTTAAGTTATTAAGTATCTGGTGATTTGTTAGTTCAAATTTTTTTTAAAGTCAATGGATTTTTTAAATTTGAATACCCGGCCCATAATTCAACGGGTTTGATTGCACAGGTTTTTTTTTATGGGATTTCGCCTTGGCCGGGGTGCAATAATATACAATACAGGCTGTTACCATTCTATTAATTTAGGTTAAGTTTTTAAATTTGTGAAAAGGCGGATAGAAATATCATGATTACCAAACAATCCACAATCTGTAATGCCATGGCCCGGTTAAACCTTAACGGGCTTGTTTCCGGCATGCGGGCGGCGATTCCCATGGCCCTGGGGGTGGCTTCCTAGGGTTTGCTGTTCGGGGTGCTCAGCCGGCATGCCGGTATGGGAAAGTCAGATGCAATTTATATGAGCGCAATTGTTTTTGCCGGGGCCAGCCAGTTTGTGGGGGTTCATTATAAAAAATTTCCAGGAGGTTGATTTTAACGCCATGCAGTTGGGTTTGCCTTCATCGTGGGTTGGCGCGTAGCGCTGACCAAGCTCTTGAGCGTTTTCCGCTCAGCTCGGCATTGCCGCCTACGCCGAGCGGAGGCGGCAACAAAATGTTATCAGCTCACAAACGGTCTTTTGATTTTTTATGGCCTGGGTCGTCTGTCTATAATGGCCTCCAATTGCTTTACAAAAGTCTTTTTCCACAACGGTCGTCCGGTTTGTTCATGCTTTCTGAATGTGCTTGGGTATCCGTAATGGAAAAGGTAAGCAGACGGCAATTTTTAAAAATGGGGGGAGCTGGGCTGGCCGGTCTGACTCTAACTGGATTTACAAATCCGTTTTTCGCACCAAGACGGGTTTTTGCCAATGATTTCGGCACTGCCTGGAAATTTGGTGTCATGGCAGACACCCAATGGGAAGCACCTGCATGGCTCTACGGAGAGCCTGCTTCCTGTGCAACCACGATCATTGATGCCTTGAATGATCAGTTTATTCAGCATGGCTGTAAATTCGTCGTCCAGGTGGGAGACTTCGTGGATGATGAAGAAGATGAAAACGGTGAAAGAACACTGCCCACGCGGCAAGCACATTGCCAGGCACTGTATGATGCCGGAATCGGTTTTTTTCCGGTCCGGGGCAACCATGAGTTAACTGCCCAGGCAGCCCAGGAGATCGTGGATCTGTTTCCCCAGACCCGGGGGCAGGGTGATAATCTCAGTGAGGCAGAAAATTTCGCCAGCCCGGTTATTGGCGCGAGCAGCGAATTCCCCAATGGTGTTCTTGAGGGGTTGAGCTACATGTTTGATGTAAACAATGTACGCTGTGTTTTTATTGACCAGTTTGTCCGGCTGGACGGAAGCAACTACAACCAGCAGGACACGGCAAAATACGAATACACCAACAACACCCTTGACCAGATGGACTGGATTGATTCAGTCCTGTCAGGCACCGGTTCAGACCAGCACACCTTTATGTTTGCCCATAAAAACCTGATCGGTGGAAAACACAAGGACAGCCTTTTTGGCGACAAGATAACTTCAAATCCCACCCAAAGAGATAGATTCATTACCAGCATGTATGAAAACGGCGCTCGTTATTTTATGAGCGGCCATGACCACATGCACTGCAATTCAATTATCACCACTGCCGATGGAACGGCCAGTGTCAACCAGATCATCTGCTCGTCCAACAGCCATAAATTCTACACCCCCAAACCAGGTGACGATGGCCGGGAAATCCCGGTTGACCAGGAGCTTTACAGCGTTGGTTACTATATTGTCACCGTGGACGGCCCGCTGGTTACCGTTGACTTTTACTCTTCCAATACCAGTAAAAAGTACGGTTCAAAGATGACCAAGCCACCGGAATCGTTTACCTTCTACCACCGGGACACCTTTGGCTACGGGTTGAACGGCCAGGAGTTCATCATTGGGCAGGGCGAAGATTACACCGCCATAGCCGATTCTTATGACGGCACCGCCATGAAGATTTTAAGCGGTGTAAACGGCAATGGTGAAACCGATTATCTTGAACGGGATCTGTCCAAAGCGATCTATACCGGCTGGCAGGACAGCAGCGGCGTCAATGGTGCAACAGGTAAAATACTCGCCCTCTGGGGCCTTGAGGACAACCTTAGCCTTTACTCTTCTGAAGACCCGAGTACGATATACATGCCCAACAGCGACGAAAGCATGGATACCGACACATATACCCTGTCCATGACCTATAACCCAAGGAGAGTCCGCAGATCCAAGCTTGCCAGGGGTAAATTCGGTATTGCAGCCAAAGACAGTGACGGAAACTGGGTCAATGCCGTGGATTTGAACTCTGAAGGGGCTTCGGAATTTGTGTATGGTCCCTGGAAATCCAGCTACAAAATAGGCACCTGGGGAGCTGATCCGTCAACGGCAACTGTCTGGGCCGTCATTAACCATTGCGGTGAATTTGTAACCAAATTTTTGTAACATTCAATATACGATCACATTACAATACAAAAAAAATTAAGCAGGAGATATAAATAATGAAATTGTTAAGAAATAGCGCTCTGGCCTTTTGCCTTGTTTTGTCTGTTTGTCTCTTTGCCCCTGCAGCCGGTGCAGTGGTCATTGATTTTGAAAACCTTGCCCATGATGGCGATGATACAGGGGATTATTTTTCCACCTATACTGAAGACGGATTTATTCTCAACAGTTATTACGACAATGAACTTTCCGAAGATCTGACGGTTTTCGGTACCGCCACCGGGAATGCATACGCCGGCTCAACCATGCTCATGAATGACGGATGGGACCCCCTGACAGTACTGACGGCTAAAAACGGTGCTACCTTTACCCTTAACGCCATTTCCCTTTGCGAGCTTTCCATTGCCAATACGGAATCTTATACCATTACCTTTACCGGCGTTCTTTCCGATGGCAACACGGTCACCCAGAACCTGACCCTGGACGGTACTTTCGGCATAGCAACCTACTCCTTTGGCAGCAACTTTACAGATCTTGTTTCAGTAAACTGGGATGCCGGCGATTACGGTGTTCAGTTTGACAATATCAATGCATCATCAAGCCCGGTTCCGGTTCCGTCTGCCGTATTGCTTATGTTTTCCGGCTTTATCTGCCTTGCAGGGCTTAAAAGAACATCCTGCCTGAAATAGACAATCTTTTAAAAAAAGAACCTGCTGATTTATTCAATGACGAAACGATTGAATTGATTGCCGGACACTCCAGAGGTAACCGGAGGGCCATTAAGCGAAATTCAGGGGACATATTTATTGATGTTTAATATATGTCCCCTGAATTGGGCAAAAAGCAAAAACTGTGGCTAAGCTTTTGCTTAAGTGTGGTTTTATTAACCAACAGTATTTGCAGGAAATAACTTGAACGAATCAGTTTTTTATAAACGGGGGATAATTCGTGCCCCAGTCACCCATCCAGGGCATGGGCACCCCGTTGAGCAATCCGCGTCCCGCCTTTTCAAACAGGGCTTTGGAATTGCACCATATTCGAATCGGTCTCTGAATGCAATTATCGTTTTTTAACCAGGTCGGGGGAGGGCTGAAGGGGCAGACGAATGGTAAAGCAGGCCCCTTCCCCGGGTTTGGAGGCAACCGCCATTTCTCCGCCATGGTTTTCAGTGATGATGAAGTAAGAAACACTTAACCCCAACCCGGTTCCCAGCCCCTCGGGCTTGGTGGTGAAAAAGGGTTCAAATATGCATTTGCGGGTCTTCTCGTCCATTCCGGGGCCGTTGTCCTCGATTTCCATGACCGCCATCTGGCGCTCTTTTTCAAGATTTGTGCGGAGGATGAAGGTTGGGTGCTTTATGCCTGCCATCTGCATGGCCTGGGCACCGTTTCTCAGGATATTGAGCAGAACCTGCTGTATCTTCGGGCCTTCACAGGGAATGCTCGGAAGGTCCTCCTGATAAGCTCTGACCAGTTTAATTTGTTTAAAATCAAACTGCTTTTTTAAATTATAGTCCGTGGCTGCAAGTTCAAGGGCTTTGTCCAGAAGGGTATTCAGCTGATGACTTAAGACCATGGCGTCGCTTTTTCTTGCAAAACTGAGCATGTTGTTCACGATAGCGGCGATCCGCTCTCCCGACTCATGTATGGCCGTCAGCATCCGTTTGATTCCCCTGGCGTCCATATATCGGTCAATGGCTTCAAGGCTCGTCCCCGCTTTTTCGGCCGCCTCGCGGCTGGCCCTAATATTCAGTTGGCGGCCCAATCGGTTACCCATCACCATGGCGTTTTGGAGCATACCGGCCAGGGGATTGTTGATCTCGTGAGCCATCCCGGCAGCAAGCCCCCCAACGGAGAACATCTTTTCGCTCTGGACCATCATCTCTTCCAAGCGCACCTTCTCCGTGACGTCGTCCACCCGGATTACCGCACCTTCAACCCCGTTGGTGACCAGGGGATAGATCGTGACATCCTCATAACAGGTCGTGCCGTTAAGCGAGCGGGGCCGTTTTCGCTCCGCCTGAACCTGTCGGGTCTTCAGGCTTTCCACAACCTTGGAAATTTCCGGGGCCATCCAGGGCATCAGTTCTGACAACCCTCTGCCCATGGCCTTTTCCGGCGGAATTCCAACGGCGTTTTCCACGGTCTTATTCCACAGGGTCACCCGGCAGGCATTGTCCACCCCCACCAGGACCGAGGGCATGGAATCAACGATGTTGGCAAGGTAGTTGCGCAGGCGGTTGAGCTCCTCTTCCGCCAGCCTGTGCTCGGTAATATCATAAACGATCCCCTCGTAATGGGTGATCTCGCCCCGGGCATCCCTTACAATATGGGTCAGGTCGTGGACCCATTTTTCCTCTCCGCTTCGGGTTCGGATGCGGTAGGGCTCATGGACAAAACGCGTTGTTCCCTTCAGACTGTTGTATCGCACCTCCTCTGCCACCCGTTCCATGTCGGCCGGATGAATCACCTCTGAAAACTTAACTTTTCCGATAATAAACTCTTTTGCCGAATACCCAAAAAGGACGGCCACGTTTTGGGATGCATATTCCACGGGCCATCCCTGGACATTTTTCCAGATAAAGGCAATGTAAGGGCTCCTGTTGATTATCTTGTAGGCCTTTTGTATCTCCTGTTCTGTTTTTTTCCGGTCCGTGATATCCAGAAGTGTCCCGATAATTTTCACATCGCCGCTGGCGTCCCGGGTGGTTCCGGCGCTGATCTCAACCGCCCTTTTTTCACCATCCTTGCGCATAACGCCCAGCTCAAGCCGATAGGGCGGTTCAAAATCCTGGTGCCTGAGCCGATTCCGCTCTGAAACCAGATGACGGCTCTCCTCGTCAAGAAAACGGAGGAAGGGCTGCCCCATAACCTCTGCCAGAGGATAGCCAAGGATACGGCCCAATTGTTCATTGGCATATTCAAACCGGTCATCGCTTCCGATGATGAGTACGCCGTCATGGGCATTTTCCATATAGAGGCGAAATTTTTCTTCGGTCTGCCGTCGTTGCTCTATTTCCCGTTTCAACGCCTTGATGCGCCTTTCATCCCTCTTGAGCATCTGGCCCAATTGTCCGGTCATATGATTGAACGACAGGGACAAAAGAGCTATTTCCCGAGGCCCCTCCTCCGGTGCCTTGAGTCCCTGCTCTCCCCGGGCAATCCGGGAGGCGATCTTAGACAGCCGGATCAAAGGGTGGCTCAGGCGGCGCGCCACCAAAATGCCGGCTGCAACCGAAATAAGGGTGATAAAAATCAGGCTTGCCGCGGAGATCAGGATGCTTTTTTGGACATCCTGGTAAGCCTCTTTGACGGGCAGTTCCGAAACCACTGCCCAATGGGGGCGTTCCAGTCCGACAGCCGTGCCCACCACCCGGGTGCCGGCCATGCCGGTAAACGTGGTAACCTCAATATCCCGGCCGTTTTCCTGGTCCATAAACTCGGCCACCTTGCTGATATGGGCCAGGTTTTCCCCCCGGATGGCCCTTGAAATATCTTTGGCGGCCAAAAGGTTTCCCTTTTCGTCGACCACGTAGCTATGGCCTGTTTCCCCGATTTTAAGGCCGTCAACCAGGGCCCAGACAAATTTAAGATTCACCTCCACGGCCAGATTCCCTCGATACTGCCCCAGGATATCCGTCCACCACAGCCCCAGAATAATGAGCGGTTCATAGGTCACCGCATCAATGCTCACAGGGCTGATATAGCAAGGTGCCCGCTTGATGCGGGCAATGGTTTGGCCGTCCATCTGCTGTAAAAATTTTTGTGCAATTTTTTGTGACTGCCTTGAAACCGTAGCGCCTATTTTTCCTTGGGCATCCAGCCAGACGAGGTTTCTGAAGGATTTGTCCCTGCCGAGCATGGATTCAAGTATACCTTGAATCTCTTTGGCAGAATCAGACCTTTGGCCCATGGCCAGCGCAGTTTCCATAATGCTGAACTTTTCTTCAATAAAGTTGCCCACGGACCGGGCCGCACCTCGGGCAATCAGCTTCTGGTTGGCCGCAATGGTTTTGGCACTGGTCTTGGCATGGATATAGATCTGGAAGGTGCCGGCAATGATCAGGGCGGTGGTGGTAATGGCGAAGAAGGATAGGGCCAGAGTTAATGCGATGCTGTTGGGACGTTTTTTATTCATGGATGATCTCTACGGCCAGTTTCAGCAATCCTTCCGGCACGGTCATCCCCAACTTTTGAGCCTGCTTCAGGTTGATACGCAACTGGCCCTCCAAGGTGACCAGGGGCAGGGAATTGGGTTTAACGCCTTGGAGGATCTTGTCAGCCAGCAGGGCTGCCAGGTGGCCTGCATCTGCAAACAGGGGGGCATAGCTGAACAGGGCGCCTGCCCGGGCCGTAAAATCGGTGGCACCGCCAAGGGGAATCCGGTTTTTTTCTGCATAATGGCTCAGGATCTTGAAATTTTCAGGGTCGGCCGTAATGGGTTCGGGCATCGTATAGATGGCGTCAATGCGGCCCAGGTCGTAATTTCCCTTGCCGTCCAGCGCGGCAATGATATCCTCCAGGGAGGTGATGGGAACGATGGCAAGTTCGATATTCATGGATGGGGCCAATTTTTTCAAGGCCTTTAAGGTGCCGATGCTGGTGGGATAACCGATATGGTTCAACAATAGGATTCGCCTTGCCGAAGGCACAAGGTCCGTTAACACCTCAAACCGTTTCATAAATATATCCGACAGGGGCGGATAGACAACGCCTGTTATGTTCCGGCTGTGCTCCCGGATGCTTTTGGCAAGGTCATTGTCGTCAATGGTGGCCCAGGTGAAAACAACGGGGATCTCCGAGCCTTGAACCGCTTTGTGGGCCGCCACGGCGGCACCTGTGGGAAAGGCCACGATCAGGTCCACGTTATCGGCGACGAATTTCTCGGCAGCCTCTTTGAGTTTATCCTGGTCAAAGTATACCCCGGAAAACGCATAGGTGATATTGGCGCCCTCATGGTACCCCAATTCCCCCATTTTCCGGACAAAGGCCTCTCCCACAGCTTCAAAGGCCTTGGTTCCGGATAGAATCCCCACCGTGTAGGACTGCGGCGCCTTGTCTCGGCAGCCGCCGGACAGGCAGAGCAAAAGTGTCAGGACCACAATCAAATTTCCGAGCGAACGATTTTTCATTTCCTTTGATATCCTTATTAATATCAAGATGATGTCGGATCCATGCCGGAAGTCAAATGACGAAAAAAGATGGAGGGGAGTCGCCCAAACAGGTTGGGGATGTTTTAATTTCCGGATCTCACCCTATGAAATTTTTTTAACAGATAAGTGTGGTCGGCGTCAATAAATTACTGATCTGGTACCAGCGACTTAATTCCCAGCCAAAATAATCGGGCTGAATTCCCCATCTAATGCATGCCGGAGTAGAAACCTGCCGGTAATACGGCAGGTTGGGGCGAGCCCAACATTATTAAAAGCGACTTTTTGTCGCAACCGCAGCATTTTTTTGTTAGGGAAGTCTTAATTCTTATTCATTTTTATGTTTTGTTAATTCAATAGCCGTTGTGTAATTTCTGCAATAACCAGTACTTACCCTCATCCTGAACAATCCCGACAATTATGCAAAATAGGATGTCTTCAAAAGAAGCAAGGCAGAATTGGGCCAGGTTAATCCAAAAAATTTATGAAGTTGATCCTTTGGTTTGCTCGGAATGTCAGGGCCAAATGAAAATTATTTCTTTCATCGAAAATCTTGATGTCATCGAAATGATTCTGCGCCACCTTGGGCTCTGGGACATTCGCAATCATGATCCACCTCCGGCGGTTATTTCTGATCCCATTCCTGAATTGGTGTATGACTTTTCGGTCTCTCAAATCCCGGCAGTTGAGTATTGGAATTGATTTTCACTGTTTGCACCGGTTTCTGGTGAGGTGCGCCTAAAATTAGTTTAAACTTAATCATCTTTGTCAAACGTTCGTCATACTTTGCTTGACAAAAAGCGTCTTCTTATCTGCCGGTGGTTGTTTAGTCACCATCCTGTCCTTAGGGTAAGCCTGTATTCTGAAAGGTTTGTCAAACTTTTTGTATTGACACTTAATTTATTTGATTGTATAAAGCGGCTCTGTTTGCTTATCGTAGATATGGCTAACCGGATTTGCAGCGGGAGGGTATTCTCGAACAACAGCCATGAAACGTTGCCCGAAAATTTTTCGAAAAGCTTATGAAAACGTTCCGTCCTGACCCGCCCCAGCCAACAACAATTCCAAATCAATTCAGGTGCAACGTCCCGTCATCAATTGGCCGGGGCGGAACTGATATTCTTGCCTTTCCCTCCGGGCTTCAGCTGATGAGCATTGATCGGCAACTCAAGGATCACACGCTTTTTCAATATTTTTTTGAAAAACCGTCCGTTGGCTTTGGCTTTTGCCTTGACGGGAGCTTTCAATACCAGCCCTCCTATTTTAATCAGCCCTTTGCAATTCATGCAGGAGAAGGCGGTTTTTTCTCTTTTCCCAAACGGATTGAGGTCTTTGAAAAAGGGGACGATCGAACCATGCAGCGGGTCTATTTAATGTTGGATGGCCATCACTTGTCCCAGCTCTCCTGCGGCGATGAGGATCGTTTTTATCCGGTATTGAAAAGTTTTGAAAAAAACGAGCCAAGCCGGGTCGGCCTGCCTATCTCGCCGGCCATAAAGGCGATATTGTATCAAATCCATCATTGCCCCTTTCACGGAATGACCCGGCAGCTTTTTTTGGAAGGAAAGGCCTTGGAACTGCTGGCCCATCAACTTGAACAGCTTGATCCCAATGGCGGTTCCCGTAAAATTTGCCATAAATCCTCTGATGATGAAAGGGCTCGATATGCGGCTCAACTGCTTGTCAATGATCTTGAAAACCCTCCTGACATTAGCACATTGTCCTTATCGGTGGGCTTAAACCGGAACAAGTTATATCGCTGTTTCCATCGAATTTTCGGCGTTACGCCGTTTGAATTTCTCCGTAATCAGCGTCTGCAGACAGCCATGATGCTTTTGCAGGATGGCCAAGTCAATGTCACCCAGGCCGCATTTATGGTCGGCTATACCAATTTAAGCTATTTTGCCAAGGCTTTTAAGTCGATGTTTGGTGTTTTGCCCGGTGAATTGCTTAGATGTTCGGCTGCTTCCGTCGAAGACTTATCTCCCTGAAGGAAAAAAACACGTCCAGAGGGACGCTGGCGTTTATAAAAGTGAAGCCAACGTTAGCCATTTTTCCCCAATCCCCATTATACCTGTTTCTTACCTGGAATTCTCAAATTCCCTGTTTTGTTGGTATCCCATCCCGGGCGTAAGATATCAACCATTCACAATTGAGAACATATCGGATTGTCGACAGGTTTTAATATACGTTTTTTAAAGGAGAAAAGATGAAAAGGTTCTATGGCTTTGTATGGGGCGTTGTTTTTATGATTTGCTGTATGGGGATTTCCCCGGGCTTTGCCGAAGATAATCGAGGCACTACACTGGAAACCATTACGGTTACGGCACAGAAACGGGAAGGCAATATCCAGGAGGTGCCGGTCAGTATCTCTGCGTTTTCCGATTACTCCCTGAATGATTCCGGTATTGATGAGCTGGAGGATATTGTTCGTTTTTCCCCAAATGTGCATATCAAGGATAAATCCATCATCATCAGGGGCGTCAGTCAGTTTATGGGCGCAAAATCATCTGCCGTGGGCTTTTATATGGACGGTGTAAGCCTGCCCTTTGAAGGTCAGTTCAGCTCCGAACTGTTTGACGTAGAACGCGTTGAGGTGCTTAAAGGGCCCCAAGGTACGCTATACGGCAAAAACAGCGAATCCGGTGTCATCAATATCATTTCCAAACAACCGGAAAATGAATTCAGTTCAAAATTATCGGCTGAGTATGGCTGGTATGACACCGAATTCGGCAGTTCACCCGCAGGTCATATCGGTGGATATATGAATGTGCCGGTTGTGAAGGATAAGTTTTTTTTAAGGTTTTCGGGAAAATTGAAGGATGACGAGGGGTACTTTAAAAATGTTTACAACGGAGATGACGAGGCGGGCAGTGAAGAAAATTACAACGGACGTGTCAACCTGACGTGGCGTCCCGCAGATTGCTGGGATATTTCATTCATCGTTGATGCAATGTCACAGGATTATTCTTATGGCCATTTCAGATATATATCAGGAGAACTTAATGAAGGCCGGGGCCAAATATCCTATGACGGGCCCTATTCAGGTGAAAAAAACGGCAACGGGCAGACGCTGCGTATAAAGTATGAAGGGGATGGATATGATTTGATATCCATCACGGGCCGCAGGGATGCAGATGATGAAACGGATTTTGATTTTGATATGACCTCCATCCCTGCCTGGGCAATGGAAAGCCATTTTCATGACGACAATACCAACTATTCCCAGGAAATCCGTCTTTCTTCTGCCAGGCGCAATACCCCGTTTCAATGGATAACAGGTCTATATGCATTTGACGAAACAATGACTTCATACCAGAATAAAATCCGGCCCAGTGGGTTTTCCACCTGGGATACCGATGTGGACAGTTTTGGTTATGCCGTTTTTGGGCAGGGAACATATACTTTTTTTGGCAAACTTCATCTCACCGGCGGGCTTCGTTATGATTACACGGACTTTGAGGGAGAACAACATCTGAAAACATCCTCCGGTGAGTCGGTTTACGGCAAAGATTTTGATAATGGTGAGATACTTCCGAAAGTATCGGTCTCCTATGATTTTTCAGACAGCAGTATGGGATACGTCTCCGTTGCCAGGGGCTACCTTACCGGGGGGTATAACTGCAAATGGGCAACCAACGCAGATAATTTAACTTACGATGCTGAATACACCTGGAATTATGAAGCAGGAATGAAAAGTTCGTGGTTTGACAATCGTCTGGTCGCCAATCTATCTGTTTTTTATATTGATATAAAGGATAAGCAGGTACTTGAATGGGACACGACCTCTACAACCGCCAGTGTCAAACAAATCCGCAACGCAGCCAATGCCTATTCAACAGGACTGGAGTTTGATCTTCAGGCCCGCCCGGCACAGGGCATCGATATCTTTGCCGGAGTCGGTTATACCAAAGCCCGAATTGACGACTGGCTTGCATGGGAGTATGACAAGACCACAGGGGGCGCATATCAATATGATTACAAGGATAAATATCTGCCCAACGTTCCTGAATTCACCTATAATCTGGGCGTGCAATACCGCCATTGCTCCGGTGCTTTCGTTAGAGCCGACTGGCTGGGCACCGGTTCTTTGTACAGTGATGCAAAAAACAGTGCAAAGGAAGAGGCGTATCAGCTTGTCAACCTGCGGCTGGGATTTGAAAGTGAAAAATACGATGTGTATGTCTGGTGCAAAAATCTTTTGGATGAAGATTATTTTCATGTGCGGTATGCCAGTGCCGGCAGTGACCAGGGCATTGATGGCGAACCAAGGATGTTTGGTGTAACTGTAAATTATCGATTCTAATTAAAACCGTTCATTCATATGCAGGTTTTGTTCCGGTTTTTGTTTGTCTATTTTTTTTTCAGTGATATAAGTGACATATCTTAAAAAAAACAGGAGATTAATAATGAAAAACAGCAAGGAAAAACCATACAGGCCTGTTTCAATTTTTATTTTTACAATTGCAGTAATCTATATTTCCCTGGCTGCACCACTTTGCTTGGGTGCCTGCCCCCCGCTGCTGCCGCCTTCGGGAAATACGATTAGAGTTAATACTGTGGCGGAGATTTGGAATGCGGTTAATGGGGCGTCTCCAGGGGATACTATCCTTGTTGAAGACGGGACATATAATTTAGGTGCAGCGGGCCGTTACATCTGGATCGACACTCCGGATGTGACACTGCGTTCCCTTAGCGGGAACAGGGACAATGTGATTCTTGATGATAATTACCAGTGGGCGGAGGTCATAACGGTTGCCGCCTCCAATGTTACCATTGCAGACCTGACCATAAAAAGAGCCAGAACCCATGCCATACATGTTGTCTCCTCTTCGTCTGCCGATACGGTCAATACATTGATTTACAATGTCAAAATAATTGATCCCGGACAGCAGGCGATTAAAATCAATCCTTCCAACAGCAATTATTTTGCAGACTACGGGGAAGTTGCATGCTCTGTCATGGAATTGACCGAAAACGGGAGGGCAGAGGTGTATGCCTATAACGGGAGTTGTTACACCGGAGGCGTTGACGGCCACAGGGCAAGGGGATGGATTGTGAGGGACTGTAGAATTGAAGGGTTCTGGTGCGATTTTGGCCTGTCCGAGCATGGGGTGCATTTCTGGACCGGCAGCCGGGACACACTTGTGGAGAGAAATACATTTATCAACAATGCCAGGGGTGTTGGATTCGGAATGAGAGAAAACGGCAGCGGGCGTATTTACGACGATGGCCCGTGCCCGGATGCAAGCGGGTATGTCGGTCATTACGGGGGGATTGTCAGAAACAATTTTTTCTTTGCCGGCGACAATGACCTGTTCGCATCCCAATACGGCGCAGATACCGGAATCGCCCTGTGGCAGGCCTGTAATGCAAGCGTGTATCATAACACCCTGGCTTTTACTAAACCGCCTTTCAGTGCCGTTGAATACCGGTTCCCCAACACACAGGCCGACATCATAAACAATCTTACAACCCATAACATTATGCAGCGGCCTCCCGCTTCAGCAACCCTGGCCGGTAATCTCCAGTATCAGCCGCTTTCCGTTTTTGCCGATGCACCTTCAGGAGACCTTCATCTGGACCAAACCGCCTCCGCAGCCATTGACAAGGGCGTCGTTTTAACGGCCGGGTTATGCGATGATGATATTGACGGCGATCCCAGGCCCAGCGGAAAGGCCGGGGATGTCGGGGCTGATGAACTGCCGTCGTCATGCCCGGCTGACTTGGATTTCGACGGCGATGTGGACCATGACGATCTGGGTGTTTTGGCGGGCCTGTTCGGGAAAACACCTTCAACCCAGGACATTGACGGGGACGCGGATATGGATGGGGCCGACCTGTATGGAATGGCCATCAGTTTTAACAGTTACGACTGTATGCCTTGAGGGCACCGGGTGGCACTGGTGTTCGCTGTCATTGGGTCGGTCTATGTAAAATCGTGTAATCCATTTAAAAAAGGGCTAAGACACAATAAAGATAAGAAATGAAGGCTGCATATACCACATTTGACTTTACAGGAGAGACAGGGCCTCGTCCTGTTTCACAATCTTTGTCTAACGGCCGGAGTTCCAAACGACGGGAATTGGTGATTCGGCCAGGTGTCATTCTGAGCCTGATGGATTTTGTCCCCGAGACCGCCGAGTCGATTCGATACCAAAAGGACAGCCCCATGATCAATTTCGGCTTCATTGTCCAGGGGGGGCTCATCAATCGGATCTGCTCACCTTATGGTACTGACAAGGTCTATCATAACAAGAAAGGAATTGCCGGGATTCATTTTCGTTCCCAAAGAAATGGGCAGATTCTCATTCCAACCCAAAAGAGGCTCCAAGTGGTCCATGTCCACCTGAGCCCCCTGGCCCTGAACCAACTTTTTGAACGGGACAGCCAAGATTTACCCTATGGATTCAGGCAATTGATGGACAGCCCATTGTCTGGGCAATACGACCAAAAAACAACCATGACACCCCAAATTTTCGAGGTTGCCCACCATATCCTCCGGGGGCCTGGGGAGGCAATGCCCGCCACCTTGTTTTACGAAAGCAAGGTGCTTGAGCTGCTTTGTCTGCAAACGGGATCAATGGGCGCTGCAGGCCGGACCGGACCTGGGCTCAGGTACCGATTTTCAAAGACGGATCTGGAACGGATTCATGAGGTGGAACGCCTCATCGGGGCAGGAATGGATACCTGGCCCGTCATTGCCGATCTGGCATCCGCCGTGGGCATGGGGACAAGTAAGCTTAAGGCCGGGTTTTCGCATGTTTACGGTATGCCGGTATCCGCCATGGTCAAGGAGAAAAAAATGAAGCAGGCAAAGGCCTTGCTCCAGGGCGGTGGGATGAACGTGAGCCAGACAGCATGGGCTCTAGGCTACACCAATGTCAGTCACTTTTGTGCCGCCTTTAAAAAGCGGTTCGGAATCCTTCCGGGGGCCTTTCTTAAAGATTTTTCAAAACCAGGATAAAGTCGTATTCTTTTCACCTGGCCAGGGCAGGATTTAACCTTTTCAGGGTAGCGAAATGCCTTTGTCGGGATTATGCTGTCGGCAAACTGAAATTGACTTTGGAGTGAACAACCTGATGGAAAAATTTAAAATCATGAACAAGCCGGTCCTTGCCGGCTTCATTATCCTGGCAGCGACGGGTTTGCTGTTTTTCATGCCGCAAAATCCCCCCGGAACCTTTACGGCCTTTGTGCTGGTACTGGCCGTCATTGCATTGTTTGCAATGGCGCTGATCCCCGCATACCTTAGTGTACTGGTGTTCTTTTTTCTGGGTATGCTCTTTAAAATTGCACCGGCGGATATCATTTTTTCAGGGTTTCGCTCTACGGCGCTCTGGCTGGTCTTTGGCGGTCTGATCATCGGGGCCGCCATCAAGGCCACAGGCCTTGGTGAAAAACTGGTGAATACGCTTTCAAAGGCCTTGCCCAGCAACTATGTATGGCTTGTGGCAGGTGTCGCGGCATCGGGTTTGTGCTTTGCCTTTATCATGCCTTCCGCCATGGGCCGGGTCATGCTCCTGATACCTGTCACCCTGGCCCTGGCCGATCACTTTGGGTTTGTTCCGGGTTCCAACGGCCGCACAGCACTGGTTCTGGCCGCAAGCCTTGGGACAAACATCCCGGCATTCACCATCCTGCCGGCCAACGTACCCAATGTCGTCATGGCAGGTATTGCCGAACATCAACTGGGCATTCATCTGATGTTCTTCGAATATATGCTGAATAATTTTCCCATCCTCGGAATGGTTAAAGCCGTTCTCACCGTTTGGGTCATTGTGAAGCTCTACCCGGATCAGCCCAAGCCAAATGCGGGATCGGAAACGCTGTCCGATCCCCTGCAGCGGGATCAATGGATTGTGGTCATGATTCTGACGGGCTTGATTATGTTATGGATGACCGACGCCATTCATCATGTATCGCCGGCCTGGGTGGCCCTTGGCGGCGCGATCCTCTTGATGTTTCCGGGGATCGGTCCTGTAAACAGTCAGATTTTCAGTACACGTATTAATTTTGGTTCCCTTTTTTTCGTGGCCGGCGTTTTGGGCATTGGCAACCTGATCCAGTACGCGGGGCTCAGTGACCTGATCGGCAGGTATGTCATTGCATGGCTCCCCTTGAATCATGCCGGCCCCTTTGGGAACTACATCATGATTTCACTTGCCTCGGCCCTGGCAGGCCTGTTCACCACCCTTCCCGGTGTCCCCGCGGTTATGACGCCCCTTGCCCCGGAAATAGCACTGTCCACGGGCCTGTCGGTAAAAGCCGTTTTAATGATGCAGGTTGTGGGCTTTTCCACACTGATTCTTCCCTATCAGTCTCCCCCGCTTGTGGTGGCCATGCAGATCTCAGGGGAGCCTTTGGGCAGAGTACTCAAAGCCATTCTGGCGGTCCTGGTGCTGACCTTAACGGTACTGATTCCTGTTAATTATCTTTGGTGGCAATTGATTGGCTAAAAGAATACCCCGTTTTATATGAAAGAGTTTGATAACTTATTGAATTTTTTCATTCTTCGTTGTGGGTCGAAGCCTGGGTCATGATAGACCTGGCTCGGCCCATGGCCGTTATATGAAGCCTATTTTTTTCACATCCCATAGAACTGATGGTGATAGTGGATATGAAGAAATGGCTGCCAAGATGGTAGAGCTGGCCTCAAAACAACCAGGATTCTTGGGTGTGGAATCGGCTCGTAAAGGTGTCGGCATTACGGTTTTAAAAAAATACAACAATCATTGGTATTCAATCCATTTTGGGGCTTATTCCATCCGGTTAAGGATAAAAACGCCGGAAAAGGCCAGAACGGCCCCACATATACCGGCTGCTGTGATGGATTCGTTCAGAATTCCGGCCCCCAGGATCGTGGCAATCACCGGTGTTTTAGGATTTTTGACTTTTATTTCAGAATTACTGTTGGTTGCGCCTGCATCAACCACCCGGCGGACCACCGCCTTAAACACCATGCCGTAACTGTCAAACACAACAAAGGTACAGGGGATATAAAACCGGAATTATAATGTCTTAAGTTCAAAAGAAGAAATGGATTCATGAAAATATATCTGACTACCTATTGCGATTATGGTTCAAATATCACACGAAATAAATTCGTTTGAATATACCATCGGTTACGATATGGTTCTGCAGGAAGAAACGCGGTCCAACAATAATATTATTATTGGCCTGCTGTTCCTTAATTTTCAAGGCACAATAATCACTGAAGCGTGCCCCCGGAAAGGAATTTTCAAACCCGGCGTTTCCTGGCGCCCCGGTTTGAAAAAGTGCTTGTAATTACAGGTTTTACGCCGTATATTAATTTTTAAATCTAAATACGATTCCGCAGACATCAACATTAAAATTACGGCTCTCTTTCCGGGATGGAAGGAATCTCTTGCCATGCCCGAAAGCGGGACGGAAGGGAAAGCGAAAAATGAAGATCAGTTACAAGATCGGCTTATTTTCACTGGTGATCGCCCTGGTGCCGATGATCGTTATTGGGGTCGCCGGATACACAAAAGGGTACAGGATGCTGTTGGACAGCCAGCTTAAACTGGCCGAAGATGCCGGTATTCAGGCGGAAAGCATGATTGTAGAAAAACTTAAAACCACCCGCCGGACAGCCAAGTCAACAGCCCACACTATGGAAGTCCTCGATGTTGCCCATGCACTCAAGGTCGTTGAGGGGGTGGTTTCCCATAATGAGGATTTCCTTTATGCCTATTATGGAGAGCAAAACGGAGATTTTCATATTTTCCCCAAAACCCAGATGCCGGAAGGATATGATCCGAGAACAAGGCCCTGGTACGGGATTGCAACAGATAAAAATCCTGTCATTTCAGCTCCTTATGTAGATGCTGCATCTAATAAAATCCTCGTCACCATCTCCTGTGCGGTGTTTAAAGGGGGGGGGAGGGTCGGCGTGGTGGGCATTGATCTCGATTTCAGTGCGATTTCCAAACAGATCGCCGAAATCAAGGTGGGGGAAACCGGGTACGTTTTTGCAAACTATGAAGACGGGACCGTACTCATTCACAAAAATCAGGACCTCATCGGTACCAACCTTGCCGAAAAATACGATTTTATGAAAGAGATGCTGGCATTGAAAAACGGACGTCTCGACTATGAGTTCAACGGCAAAAAATTTGCGGTATTCAGGACCTTGAAGGAGACCCCATGGATCCTGGGGGCCGGCACCTATTATGAAGAAATTTCCCGCCCGTTGGGAGCCCTGCGAAACTTCAGCCTTCTCATCGGCTTTGTCACCCTGATCGCGGTGCTTATTGGTATTTTCTTTATGACCCGGAGCATCACCGCCCCCATTTCCAGCATCGGTGCCAATATGGAAGATATTGCGCAGGGAGAAGGGGATCTGACCAAGCAGCTAACAGTGGCCACCAAGGACGAAATCGGGAAGCTTGCAGGGGCCTTCAACACCTTTGTGGGAAAGTTGCGGAGTATCATCACGGATATAGCGGGCAATGCCAACAGCCTGGATAAATCGTCGGATGAGGTTTTCCGGACCTCCGAGGAGATGAACCAGGGGGCGAACCGCATGGCATCGGCCTCCAACTCCGTAGCAGCAGCAGAGCAGATGAGCGCCAATATGTCTTCTGTGGCCGCAGCCGTTGAGGAGTCGTCCAAGAACATCGAAATGGTCTCTGCCTCAGCCGAAGAGATGACCGCCACCATCAACGAAATTTCGGGCAATACGGAAAAAACCCGGATATCAAGCCAGGAGGCGGTGTCAAAAACCCAGTCGGCCTCCCGGAATATGGCCAACCTCAACGCGTCTGCCAAGGATATCGGTGACGTTGTCGAAACCATTACCGATATTTCCGAACAGACCAATCTTTTGGCGCTGAACGCTACCATAGAGGCAGCAAGGGCCGGAGAAGCCGGCAAAGGATTTGCCGTGGTGGCCGGTGAGATCAAAGAGCTTGCCAATCAGACCGCCCAGGCCACCTCCGAGATCAAGGACAAGATCGAAAATATCCAGAGCGCCACCCAGACCGCCATATCAGAGATCGAATCCGTAGAGTCCGAAATCAGCGGCGTCAACGAGATGGTAGACAATGTGGCAGCCGCCGTGCAGGAGCAGTCCGTCACCACCAAGGAGATCGCCTCCAACGTGGTCCAGGCGTCCCAGGGAATTCAGGAGGTCTCCCAGAACGTTACCCAAAGTTCCGGCGTTGCCGTGGAGATTGCAAAAGACATCGCGGATCTAGACCAGACCGTCAAGGAGATTGCAGAAAAAACCGTCAAGGTTAAATCCTGCTCCGAAGATCTGAACCAATTATCCGACGCCTTGAAAACCACGGTCAACCTTTTCAAGATTTAAAAAACAGGAACTGGCTTTTTGCCAATTCAGATATGAAACAAAAAACTGGAAATATGCCCCGCCCGGCCACCGGTGCAATGTGATGCGCCGGCGGCCGCTGTGGCAAGCCGGTTTTTAACCTGCCCCCCCAAGGGGGCTGCCCTACCCACCTTTGCGAAACTGTCTGCTCTGACAGGACTCAACATTACCAAGCTGAAAAGTGGAAAATCTCTAAATATTTAAAACACCCCTTACATTTCTTCAAAAATCATGGCTATTTTTAAACAAGATATGTATTTATACAAATATTGGGCAGGCTTGGACGGTAAAAATTGGATAAATTCGCATCAGCTAATGAGCGTAGAGCCTTCTGGTGGATTTGATAAAGCAGGCGGGAAAGTTGAAGTAAAGCTAAATCTTGTGGAGTAACACACTTAAGTTGCTAAGTTTATTCCATGTTTTGTTGTGGGGCGAGCCTGGGTGTTGATAGACAGGTCGGCCCATGGCCGTTAGTGCTGTTATGCAGAACTCAAAGGGAATCATATGAAAAAAATATTGCTTATAATAATCGTTCTATTTGGCATTGTCTTTCTACTAACGGGTGGTCGTAGCGTAGTAGAAAGCCGGGTTGCACGATGGACAACTAATTTTAACACGCTTTCTTCTGACGATAGAATCTTGTATGAAGATGGTGCTGAAAAACTTGCTACGCTATCAGCTCTCCATCTCGATAAAGCAATAAGAGATGTTGCTTCCAAGCAGTTAGGTGAGTTTACTGAGCCGGTTAAAGTCTATATTTTTGCAACCCCAAAAAGTTTTTCTAAATTTTCTGGCATAACTGATCAAGCTAGAGGTGCTTCAATTGGAAATGAAATCTTTTTATCAAGTTTGTTGACAAATTTACCTGATGAAGTCTACGGCATGTTAGGCCACGAACTATCCCATGTCCAACTCGCTCAAAAACTTGGGGTTATTACTTTTAACCGCACACTCCCCCGATGGTTTCGGGAAGGATTGGCGATATACGTATCAGATGGTGGTGGCGCACCAAGGAATTACGAGAAAGAAACGATTGCCATGTTTATTGATGGCAAACATTTTGTGCCTGAAGAAAAAGGCTCAATCTTTAATATGATTCTCCATTCAACGGCTGAAATTGGGCCCAGAATGTATTACAGCCAAAGTGGAATGTTCGTTAAATATTTAGCGAGCACTTTCCCACAAAAATTCGATGTTTTCTTAAATTGTCTGCAAGAAGGGAAACCATTCAAAAAAAGCTTTGAAGAATCTTTCAGTGAGAATATAGAAAATACATTGGCATTATATATCACAAATCTTAAAAATGCATAACAGGCGAATAAACCTGGATTCCTCATCAGCAGAATTATTATCCATTTCCGACCATGTCGCGTCAAATGCGGAACAGACATCGGAGCGTGCCGGCAGTGTTGCAGCGGCATCTGAGGCGATGTCAACCAGCATGAACAGTGTGGCAGCGGCAACCGGGCAGACCAATCTTTTGGCCCTGAATTCAACCATTGAGGCGGCAAGGGCAGGGGAGGCGGGTAAGGGTTTTGTTATCAATCATTCAGGCCAAAAGCCTTTATTGAAGGGGGGGCTACTTCTGTTATTGATTGTATCAAGGTAACTACTCACCCCGGTTGTTGGTGAATGGAACATATGAATTTTTGCCAAACAGCAAAACGGCCGTTTCATATTTTTTAAGCCTTTCCCAAAGATTGTGCGCATCTGATTTTGCCATTTTACCGCGTTGACCCTTCGGCTTTGACGCGATGAGCCTGGACATCATATGTGTGGGGTTTTGATGTACTTCATTTCGCTGAAATAATTGCTTTTTTTGAGCGTTTTATGTAACATTGATACAATGTAAAAAATAGTTCTCATATTATCTGAAGATCTATCCTCGGCGAAAGAATTTAATCTTAATGATGCCATTTGTATAGTTAAATGTTTGATATTATTATGAATAATGCATTTAAACAAAACTGGATAGCTGCTATGAAAGGAATACAACCATTCTCTTTGTCCTTTTTAGTCCTGCTGTTTTTAATGGGGACAGTAGTTCCTGTATATGCCAACATTATTGCAAACGAGACATCTTCATCTCTCAATTTAATTGATAGTGAACGCGCTTGGTTAAGAAAACATAAAAAAATCAGGCTTGCGTTTGATGGACATTGGCCACCCTATAGTTTTAAAAATAAAAGTGGCCAATACGAAGGCTTGGCCGTCGATTATGTCAGACTGCTGGCTGATAGGCTTGGCGTGGTACTAGAACTCTACCCCGATGGTCAGTGGGATAATCTTTTTGAAGCAGCGAAACAGCGAAAGGTTGATGTCGTCGCAACCATGGTTAAACGGCCCGAGCGTGAGCAGTGGTTTATTTTCAGTGAGCCATATATCACTTTAAGCAATATGATCATCTCCAAAGAAAAAGATAACAGAATCAACTCCCGTTCGGATATCGCAGGACATCGTGTTGCGCTGGTGAAGGGCTACTTTTATATTAACCAGATTATAAAAGAGTTCCCCTCAGTGATTCCCCATTACGTTGATAATGTTCACGATGCCTTAATGGCCGTTTCCACGGGTGCGGCGGATGTTGCGATCGCCTCCCCCGGCATTGCCGATTATATTGCTAGGCAATACGGCATTACCAATCTTAAGTATCCGGCTATTTACGCCAAGGACATAGCCAAAGAAAGATTTGGTGTTCGTAATGACTGGCCTGAATTAGTGTCCATTCTTAATAAGGCACTCAATTCGGTCACCGAGCAAGAGCGCCACACCCTTTTTAACAAGTGGATCTCCCCAATAAGATTGCCGGCAGATATGAAGGATGGGGACAGTGCTTTGAATTTGACAGATGAAGAACAACTGTGGATTGAACAGCACCCGGTGGTTCGGGTTGCCCCTGACCCACATTTTCACCCCGTGGAGTTTGTCGATGAAAATGGAATATATCGCGGCATAACAGCCGATTATCTTCATCTTATCGGCAGACGTTCCGGGTTGAATTTTAAAGCGGTTGTTACCAAAGACTTCAGCGATTCGGTGACGCGGGTTCAAAATGGCGAGGCGGAAATGCTCAGCCGTCATATCAGGAATGAAAAAAGCGCCGAAGAATACCTGTTCAGTAAAATGATCCTCGGTTATCCAACCGTGTTATTGGTGCGGCGCAGTGAACCGTCAAGCACCACGATCAAGACGATGGCGGGACGAAAAACAGCAGTGCCGGAAAGCTTTCCTGAAGCCTATTTCCTGAATAAAAATTACCCGGATATCATTCAGGTAACAGTACCGGATATCGCAACCGGAATGCGAATGGTTTCTTCCGGCGAATTGACTGGTGTGACCGCTTATTTACCCGTGGCCTCTTCTGTTATGGAACGCGAGGGTATTTATAATTTAAGAATAGCGGGGGACATTGGATTGGATACCCGTGATGGTTTCGCCGTGCGTCGTGACCTGCCGCTGCTGCAATCAATTCTGGACAAAGGATTACGTTCTATTACGCCCCAAGAACGGATGATGATCCATCGACGGTGGATCTCTTTAAGTAACAATGGGCAAGAGGACAACGCCGTTGTCAACTTCACCCGGCAGGAGAGGGATTGGCTCAATGCCCACCCCACCATCCGTATTGGTATTATGAACGCTTGGCCGCCGATGGATTATGTTGATAGCAGCGGAACGCCCCAAGGCATTGGTGTTGAGTTCATCAAAGCGTTTAATAAGCGCCTTAATAATCGCCTGGAAATTGTCCCCGGGATATGGGATGAGATCTACCGGGCTGCCAAGGAGAAGCGTCTTGATGCATTGATGGATATTACCCCTTTGGCATCCCGCAAGCAATTTTTTCATTTTACGGAGCCTTATTTAGAGGTTCCCCATCTCATTTTTACGCGTAAGGATGCACCGACAATTAATTCTCTGGCCGAGCTTGCCGGAATGACTGTCGGAATTGAAAAAGGGTTTTTTATTGTTCAAGTACTGCATGACAAGTATCCCCAGGTCAAGGTCAAAGAGTACACCACCACCAGCGATGTACTTGACGCCCTTTCCAAAGGTGAGGTTGATGCCTATGTCGGCAACCGTGCAGGGGCAAGATTTATCATTGAAAATGAGCTTATTACCAATGTCAAGGCACAGGCCAAAATATCTGAAACCTCATCGATTAATGCCATCGGCGTCCGTAAGGATTTGCCAATACTGCACCGTATCCTGCAAAAAGTGCTGAATGATATCTCCCCCCGGGAACATATGCAAATCATCAACCCGTTTCCAAGGATTGAGCCCTCAGAAACAAAGAACATTTTTACAGAGACACTCCCCTTGGCGGAACGCGCATGGCTCTCCGCTCAGACCGAAATTCACATCGGTGTCATGGATGCCTGGCCCCCCATGAGCTATGTTAATGATCAAGGCGTCGCCCAAGGAATTGGTCTCGATTATCTTGAGGCAATCAACAGGCGTCTAGGGGGCATGCTGGTGCCAAAGCCTGCGCCATTCAAGCAGAACTATGAGCAGGTGAAAAACAGACAGCTCGATGGAATAATGGATATCACTCCCAAACCGGACCGGGAGCCGTTTTTTGAATTTACCAAACCTTATATGGCCATTCCCCATGTCTTTGTCGGCCGCAAGGATGGTCCGTATTACGACTCAGCAGATGACTTGAATGGGCGCATTGTCGCCTTGGAAAAAGGTTACTACAATGTCAAAATATTTCGTAATGAATATCCGCAGGTCATGGTTAAAGAGTATGGATCAACTGCTGAGGCATTGGATGCCGTTTCCCGTGGAGAGGCTGACGCCTATGCCGGTAACCGGGTCGTGGCGATGTATCTTATCGATAAAGAGTTGCTCATTAACCTGGTAATACAGGGACGCATGAAGAAACCGACGGTCAAACTCAATATAGGGGTGCGTAAGGACTGGCCGATGCTTGCACGGATTATCGACCGGGCCATTGCTGATATCTCTCCGGACGAGGCACGGCAGATACATAAACGCTGGGTGGGTGAACTCAAAAAAGGTGCCCATGACCGTGTCCTGAAGATCACTAAAGAGGAGCGTGCCTGGCTTGACAGCCATTCTGCATTGCGTCTTGGTATCGATCACAGTTGGCCGCCGGTAGAGTGGATTGATGAAAACGGCCGGTATCAGGGAATCACCTCAGAGTATATTGAGCTTATCACTGAAATGCTTGGCCTTAGCATCGTTTCTGCTGACCGGTTGGCGTGGACTGACGTATTGGAAAAAGCCAAACGCGGTGAAATTGATTTACTTCCCGCCCCGGCTTCGACTCCGGAACGCCGTAAGTATCTAAATTTCACAAAACCCTATCTCAGTTTTCCCTTTGTTATTTTCACCCCCCAAAACGCCCCCCTTGTCACTCGCCTTATGGATCTTTATGGCAAGACGGTTGCAGTGGAAGACGGGTATGTCTCTTTTGAATATTTGCAAAGGGATCATCCCATGATCAAGTTAATAAAATATAAAACGACACAGGAGATATTGGCCGCGCTTTCTATGGGGAAGGTTGATGCCTATGTCGGTAACCTGACGGTTACAAGCTATTTGATCAAAAAAAGTGGCTATACAAATATAAAAGTGGCGGCACCCACCCCTTATAATTTCGATTTGTCGATTGGCGTGCGCAAAGATTGGCCTGAGCTGATCCCTATTCTTGACAAGGCCCTGTCCATGATTGATGAAGAGCAGCGAAATGAGATTCGTCAAAAATGGCTGACCTTGCACTATGAGAAAGGGGTTGATTATAAACTGGTCAGAAAAGTGATCGTCAGTGCAACCGTCATTATCGTGTTGATCTTGCTCTGTTTATTATTCGTTTATCGCAAAGAACAGATGTTGCAAGCAGCCAAGGCTGAAACGGACAATGCAAATAAGGCGTATCAGATTGCCAATGCACAACTGCTCCAGGCAAATAGTAAACTCAAGGAGATGGATAAAATGAAGTCAATGTTTATTGCCTCCATCTCACATGAACTCCGCACACCGCTTAACTCCATCATCGGTTTTTCCGGTATGATGATGCAGGGGACTTTCGGTGAACTCAATGAGAAATACCAGGATTATATTATGCGGGTCAATCGGTCCGGGCAGCATTTGCTGGGCCTGATTACAGAGATCATTGATATTTCCAAGATAGAGGCGGGTCGCGTTGATGTTATGCAGGATCATTTTGCATTGGATGAGATCTTCTCAGAGGCTGTTAAAGGTTTGAGACAGCAGATTGAGAAAAAGGGCCTTTCTCTCAAAGTTGACGTGCCGCAAGATGTGGCCATGTGCACAGATAAACGGCGCCTGTACCAATGTTTGCTGAATCTGTTAAGCAATGCAATGAAGTATTCCGAGGAAGGCGGCATTGTGCTTACGGCTGAGGAGCAGGACGACGAAGTATTGTTGACGGTAAGTGACACCGGGATCGGAGTGAGCAAGACAGATCAAACCCGTCTCTTTGAAGCGTTTGAACGAATGGAGTCTCACCTTAAGGTCAATGCAGGTGGTACAGGGCTGGGGTTATATCTCACCAAAAAAATTGCCACTGATCTACTCCAGGGTGATGTGGGTATGGAGAGTGAACTTGGAAGAGGGAGTACTTTCTGGATCAGGGTACCGAAAAAAATAAAGCCACAAAAAATAACAGTCTCAACGGAGGACGTGTAAGACCATGAGCACCGTACTTGTTATTGAAGATAATATGGATAATATGCTGCTGATCAGCGATATTCTTGAAGCCAATGGGTATACTGTTCTCCAGGCAGAAACCGGCATGCAGGGAGTTGCAATGGCCGAAGAGCATATGCCTGATTTTATTATTCTGGATATCCAGCTTCCGGATATAATCGGTAATGAAGTTCTGGCAATCATCCGCAGCAAAGAAAAGATTCGGACCATACCTGTCGTGGCAATGACTTCCTATGCGATGGCAGGAGACAGGGAGAGGTTGCTGGCTGCCGGATGCGACGGCTATGTGGAAAAACCCATTGACCCGGGGCGCGTAATGAAACAGCTTCAAGAGGTTGTTAAAGGTAAGATATGACGATCCTGGTTGTAGAAGATACAGATGACTCAAGGATTCTGCTGGTTGATTTGCTTGGGGCCCAGGGTTATGAGGTGGAATCTGCTGTAAACGGCGTGGAGGCATTGGAAAAAATCCGCATTGCACCACCGGATATCATTATTTCCGACATTCTGATGCCGGAAATGGATGGTTTTGAACTCTGCCGGATTCTTAAAAAAGATCGGCAGTTAAAAAAAATTCCAGTTATCTTTTATACCGCCACCTATACGGAACCCCGTGACCAAAAGCTTGCCCTTTCAATGGGTGCTGCACGATTCATCATAAAGCCGGAAGATCCAGGCACCCTCCTCAAGATTATCGCAGAAGTGATGGACGAGTCTGAAAAATGTGATCCCGAAAATGTGAATGAGCAACATATGGAAAATGGGGTTATTGTAAAGCAACACAGAGATGCCGTTTCTAACAAACTCTATAAGAAAGTAATGGAGTTGGAAGCGCAGAAAGGGAAGCTTAAAAAAAGTGAAAAAAAATACCGGATGATGATGGAGTCCATAACCGACGCAGTATATATCTGCTCTCCCGAAAGAAAAATAACCTACCTGAATCCTGCCATGAAAAAACGTATTGGCCGGGATGCCACCGGAGAATTTTGCTACAAAGCACTTCATGGGTTGGATGCCCAGTGTGAATGGTGTGTTTTTGATTCATTGAAACCCGATGGTGGTATTGAGAACGATGTATTTAGCCCGCTGGACAACAGGACTTACAGAATAAACAACATGCCGATTTATCATGATGATAACTCTGTTTCCAAAATGAGCATTTATAAAGATATTACAGATTATCTTGAAGCCGTAAAAGAGAAAAAGAAGATCCAGAATTTATTGGCACAGACCCAAAAGATGGAATCAATTGGGACGCTTGCCGGCGGTATCGCACATGATTTTAATAATATACTCGCATCGATTATAGGGTATTCCGAACTTGCGCTCGGGGCGGTTGAGAAAGGTTCTCAAATGGAAGGCGATCTATTGGAAATTCATCGCGGTGGGTTGCGTGCAAAAGAACTTGTCTGGCAAATATTGATATTTGCCAGACAATCTGATGAAACTGTTAAGCCTTTAAAAGTTGCCCCTTTAGTTAAAGAAACATTGAAGTTTATTCACTCTACGATACCCGCCAACATTGATATTGTTTCAAACATAGAAAGTAAATATAGGATCATGGGTAATCCGACCCAGATTCATCAAATCTTTATGAATTTATTCACAAATGCTTCCCATGCGATGAGTCGTCGTGGCGGAACCCTTAAAGTTGATGTGATTGATACTGAATTTGAAAAACAGCAATCGATACAATATGTAGCCCTGGCTGCAGGAAAGTATGTCAAGATTGAAGTCTCCGACACCGGCGAAGGTATCTCAAATAAAATCATTGATTCAATTTTTGATCCATACTTCACCACCAAAAAACAAGGTGAAGGCACAGGACTTGGCCTGGCTGTCGTTCAGGGTATTATAGAAAATTATAAAGGTAAAATATTTGTTGAAAGTAAAGTGGGGTATGGTTCAAAATTTACTGTTTATCTGCCCAGTTCAGAAGAAAAAGTAAGTCAAGAACCTGAATTTCAAAAAAAATTGCCGACAGGTACTGAATCAATTCTATTGGTTGATGATGAGGCCCCCATTGTAAAAGCGGCAAAACGATCTCTGGAAGAACTCGGCTATTCTGTGCAAACAAAAATTAGCGCTTCCGAAGCATTGGATTTATTCAAATCAAGACCGAATGATTTTGATTTGGTCATCAGCGACGTGACAATGCCGTACATGACAGGAGATGCCTTGGCTGCTGAATTGATGTCCATACGTCCTGATATCCCTATTATTTTGTGCACCGGATACAGCAAAAATATATCTGATCAATCTGCTGCTGAAATCGGCATTAAAGCATTTGCATTAAAGCCGGTTGTCAAAGCTGACCTGGCAAAAACGGTAAGGAAAGTTCTGGATGAAGCCAAAGGATAGACTA
Source organism: uncultured Desulfobacter sp. (assembly GCF_963666675.1). NCBI lineage: Bacteria > Pseudomonadati > Thermodesulfobacteriota > Desulfobacteria > Desulfobacterales > Desulfobacteraceae > Desulfobacter > uncultured Desulfobacter sp. The sequence continues at coordinate 2,070,506 of NZ_OY762929.1, forward strand.
AAGGACACCCGATTATCATAATTTTTTATCAAACATGAAGGGCCTCAAGTACCGCTCTGGGATTTTTCGAGGCAATACGTAACAAGGCTTTTGCAGGACCTTCGGGTTTCCTTCTTCCTTGTTCCCAATTTTGAAGTGTTCTTACGCTCACGCCTATCATAATGGCAAATTCCGATTGTGAAACACTCAAAGTTTTTCGAACCATTTTAATTTTAGGGGGGGGGGGGCAATCTCCAAATCTGGGGACATCTTCAAATCTGGGGACATCTTACCTATTTTAATCTTTGACTATAAAGGCCACGGGCCGGCCTGACATATCTCCTGACAGGCTTCGACCCACAACGAAAATAGAAAGAACTCAACAACCTATTGAGCTCTTTTTTGTAAATTTTTAAATTTTCATTTTTAAGGGAATTAAATTGAGGAAATTAGATGGGTGGCGGGTTGTCCCCCTGAAATTGGCTGGAAGAAAATCCCTGAAAATGGATGAGAATTAAATCCCTGGTACCAGGCGACTTCTTTTTATAGGTATCTCAACGTCTTGACAGCACAATTTGCACCGACTAACATAACGCGTCGGCCGTCGAAAAATAAAACCCATTGGAACAAAGGCGCTTGTTACCGGCCGATAGGACAGGTGCCAGGGGATTTATGATATATGAAAGGGGCTTCAACAATGAACGGCGACAGCAGTAAGGTTCTGCCACTTAAAGAGGCGTTGCGCGAGCCGCGCAAAAACCGCGATATGGATCTGGCAATGGTGCCTATGGATAATTATAAAAAAACGCCGGGCGGCCCAAACGGGCAACCCCTAAGCTTCTGGAGCGCCTGGAACCTGGCGGACCGGCCGCGCAGGATTGCGCTGCTTCTTGATGACTGCCAGGAGGAGTATCGGCCGTATGCAGGTGGTATTCTACCAAATCTGGTCAAACTTGTAGATGTATTTCGGAAAGTTCAAGCGGCAAACGACGGCGTGTGCATTGTATGGAGCGCCTGGACCCGCACTTTTGACGACGGTATCAGCAATGCCATGGATAGATGGTATGGCCCCAAAGGCCTGCGTCCGGATGATCCGGAAAATGCGGTGTACATCTTCACAGGTGAACCGGGAATGATGCCTTTGTCGGAAATTGCGCCAACACAAGAGGAAGTCTCCGACGGCTGGTTTTATCATGGAAAGCACCTGGATATGTTCTGGAACTTTGATGAAAACGGAAACTCTTACCTGGATGAAAAATTAAAGGCCGACGGCATTGATACCATTGTTCTTTCAGGCCTCTGGACAGACGAATGCATTCTCAGTACAGCTTACGCAGGCAGTTCACGCGGTTACGATGTTGTTGTTGCAAGTGACGCGGTGGCAACGGCAACACAAAATCAGGAAATTGCCCTAAAGATAGCCGGCGGCACGGTGGCAAATGTATTATCCACCAGTGACATTGTAAAATACATGAAAAACGATTTTATCCCGGGAAAACCGGGGGACGTCAAAGGCACAAACCATCCTGACGGGCGAAAGGAATGACGCCAACACCCGTTTTTTATGATTGAAATCAGAGAATAAAAACCCAGCCGGTATCCCCAGGTATAGGAGCTTTAAAAACCCGGATCCGGATATCGGCTTGTCTTCTTTAAACCAGAAAGCCTATTCCCATAATGCGACGGCTGCGAAGTCTTGTCTGGAAACAATGGAAAAATCCCAAAACCAGGGTTCGTAACCTTGAGAAACTTGGTATTGCTCACCACGATGCCATGCTTTGCGGCAATGCCCGCAAAAAGTACTGGCACATGAGCAAAATCAAGTGGGTGGCCATTGCCATGCCTGAAAGATATTTTATTGACAAAGGATTATATCTGCCCGGGAATTGATTCCTAAAATCAGCCGAACCGCCCTGGTACGTGATCGCCGGGTAGGTCAGAGACCTTGCGGCCTCCTTCCCCCCTAAGAACCCTGCGTGAGACTTTCACCTCACAGGGCTCAAGCATTGATAAGGCGCCGTTAAGCACCCAGCAGATGATCTTTTAGAACGTTTATCAAAGTATTCTTTCCAATGCGGATCATACGGATTAGCATTGGCCTTGATTTTGATATGACGACGAATGGGAATGCTGCTCATTGAGAACAGTTCGAGGTTACCGTTTTTCTCACGGAACACCCAGTTCTTAGGTCCTTTTCGCTGGAAGTATTTCGACTTTATCCATTTCAAGGATTTATTCGGGTGCCTCCTTTTCGCCCATTGCCATGTCATTTCCCACATTGCACTATCAATTTTATCAAAGGCGTGTTGACTGACAACATGTCGATAATAGTTTCCCCATCCTCTGATTAACGGATTGAGTTTAGCTATAAGGTTATCAGTTTTGGCTGCTTTATTAGCTGTTATAATGTCTTTGATCTTTTGCTTGACTGATATGATGCCGGATTTTGAAGGCTTGATTAGCAGTTTGTCCTTATACTTTCTTATGTTAAATCCCAGAAAGTTGAATCCGTCGTTGATATGACTTATTCGGGTTTTTTCCGCTGATAATTCCAAGCCTCTTTCTTTAAGGAATTGTACAATAATCGGCTTTACCCGGCTTGAAAGAAGGTTCTCCATATTGCCGGTTACGATAAAATCATCGGCATATCTAACTAAATGAACTTTATCCTGCTTTTTGAACCTCGTTGATAGCCCCCTGTGTCAGGATAGATGTCGCCTCAATTGAAAATTAAATTCGGGGCATTGAGGTTATAAAAATGGGACATTCTATCCAAATCAAAGAGGCTGTGTTACAAAAGGTACTACTGGGCAACAAACCCCACCATGAGATATCGCAAGAATTCGGAGTTGGCCGATCAACAATCGGAAAATGGCTAAGACAATATAAAGAAAGCGGCAACACTGCATTGAAATCAAAAGCGAAACGCCCCAAAGACTGGTCTTCTGAGCAAAGAATTTCAGCACTTATAGAAACAGGAACTATGACTTCTGAAGAATGTGTTGCCTGGTGCCGTAAAAAAGGAATTTTTTGCCATCACTTGGAGCAATGGAGAAAAGATGCCGTTTCCGGTATGTCAAACACTGCAGATAAAAGGCAAAGTGAAAAGGAAAAACAATATAAAAAAGAAATATCCTCTTTAAGACGCGACCTTTCCCGTAAAGAAAAAGCACTTGCAGAAACAGCGGCCTTGCTGGTTCTTAAAAAAAAAGCCCAGGCGATCTGGGGGGAGCCAGAGGAAGATTGATAACCTCTGAGGATAAACGGTCCGTGTTAACCTTGATATCTGAGGCCTGCCAAGCCGGCGCCGGTAAAAGTAAGGCGGCACAATTATTGGGATTAACAGTGCGAACGATTCAGCGCTGGAAAAAGCAGGGGACAACAGATCACCGTAAGGGTTCTCGTGCCGTTCCTGCCAATAAGTTGTCGGTTGAAGAGCAAGATAACATTGTCAATGTACTGAAATCTCAGGAATATGCAGATTTCAGCCCCAATCAAATCGTTCCAAAGCTTGCTGATCAGGGTATCTATATGGGATCTGAGTCTACAATGTATAGAATTTTGAGAACGCTGAAGATGAACGAGCACCGTCAGGCAAGCAATCCAGTGCATAGACATAGCCCGGAAACATTCACGGCATGTGGTCCTAATCAGATATGGTCCTGGGATATTACATATTTGCCTTCATCAGTGAAAGGTCAATTCTATTACCTTTATATGGTGATGGATCTATACAGCCGGAAAGCTGTCGCCTGCCAGGTTTATGAATCGGAGTCCGGAGAATTTGCCTCAGATTTGATAGCAGACGCCTGCATTCGTGAAAAGATATCAAAAAAACAGATTATTTTGCATTCTGATAACGGATCTCCAATGAAATCAGCAACTATGTTGGCCAAGCTGCAAGACTTAGGGGTCATGCCGTCCTTTAGCCGGCCCAGTGTCAGCAATGATAACCCTTTTTCAGAGTCATTGTTCAGAACAATGAAATACAGGCCGAATTATCCGGAAAAGCCATTTGAAAATGTAATTAAAGCAAGAGATTGGGCGGATAATTTTGTCACTTGGTATAATACTGTGCATTTCCATAGCAGTCTCAATTTTGTTACTCCTGATGACAGACACCGCGGAAAAGATGTTCAAATCCTTGAGGATCGACATAAAGTGTATATGGAAGCCCGGTTGAAGAATCCTGAAAGGTGGTCCAAGGGAACAAGAGCCTGGAAGCCAATTACAGAAGTAAGTTTGAAAAAATTCAAGCGGTTAAAGCCTGAAACCGCTGCTGGAAAAAGGCTTGCTTGATCGATGGAATTTAGCACGGCATTAGCACAACTCCCTCATGGCTGAGAATGGGCCCCCAATTACCCGTCGGAGGTCATGAGGGGGTTGTGCGGCAAAATTAGAAAATATTATAGAAAAGGCGACAACTTGCTTGACACGCGCCGATAGAAGCTCCTGTAGGCCATCAAGAGCCATATTAGCCAGCGTCGGTGAAATAATCCCGCCCTGTGGAGTTCCTTCTGCCGTTGGATAGAACACATCTTTTTCAAGATAGCCCGATTTTAACCACTGATTCAGTTTCCTTTTATTCATTGGAATGTGTTCGATCATCCAATCATGACTGATGTGATCGAAGCATCCTTTTATATCACCTTCAAGTATCCATTGGGCACTGCCTTTCCCCCTGAGGGCATTGAAGCAAGCGCTGATGGCATCATGTACGGATCTTTTCTTTCTAAATCCGTAAGAATGGTTATCCGATGTACATTCAAAGACCGGTTCAAGCCCTGAAAGTTCCAGAGCCTGCTCAGCTCTATCATGCATCACTGGAATCCCAAGAGGACGTTTTTTGCCATTCTTTTTGGGGATATAAAGCCGTTTCAGTGGTTTTGATTTGTAGTTTTTCCTATTTAAATGACATGCTTGTTGCCATCTCTTTGCCGGTGTATCAAGTAACTTGTTGTCCACTCCGGCCGTTCTCTTTCCTCGATTTTCGGATACTCTTTTTACCGCCAGGAGTCTTCCGGCGAGTGACCTGGCCAGCAATCTTTGTAAACTTCTGACTTTTTCCTTATTGCCGGCTTTTACTGCTTTCACGATACGCGTTTGCAAACGATTTACAACTTGCCTTACTTGATTCCAGTTAATGGAACTCCATAAGGTTCCAGGGTTCTTCCGGCCGTCAATGGTAATCATTGTCTATCCACACCAAAAAGATTAGAACGATGCACACATTTCTCGTGATTCAACACCTGTCGGAAGTCTGCTCACTTTCGTGCCGGGCAAATATTGAACCCGTATCCGAGCCATTACAGATCGGCTTTGGCTTTTTCCGACCTCCTTTACCCACTCATCCATCGGCTTTCCTTACGGATCGCTTTCCATATTGTAATGGAGATGATTGGGCTTACCATGTTTCACTGATTGTACACGATGGGTTAGTGTCTGCCTGTCTGCCGGGGGAATCATAGATCACGTGAAGCGACATACGAACACTTCAACCATACCCCTTACCATTTTGGTTCAGGCCTGTCAGCATCTTTGGCCTGTTCACCCTCACGGCATTTATCAGCAATTCACATATGTTACACATACCATCATTTTTAGCTCCCCTCCGGCTTGATGCTGCCCGAGTTGAGGTCGTCTTACGAGTCTCTCTTCCAGTTCGTACTGAGGGCTTCATTGTCCCCCGGGCTTCATACAAAACCGTTACCAGTGATGCATGCCGGGGTAAAAAACTACTGGTGATACAGCAGGCTGATTCTATGATCAGCAATATAATCAGCGACTTCATGTCGCAACGTATGCCGGGTGGCGTGGGAGGGCTCCTCAGTAATAGGGAGTCCTATCCCGATTATGTGTTTTACACGAGATAGTATAAATTACCATATTCTCTCGAATCCGATTTCTTTATTTCTTTGGCTTCAATAGCTTCGCTCAACCACCGTTTAATATCACTTTCTTGTACGTTGGGATATTTCTTTCGACGAGTACTAATGACGCCGCATAGTCTCCACTCATCAAAGCCATCAATACGACCATTGGCACCGTAGTCGAAGTCAACTATATCCTTTTTGCTGATGTGAACCTTACAACCAACGCCGTGGAAACAGTATTTATGCTTACCTCCAAGCATGCCAACCTGCTCAATCGGTGGCCCCCAATTGTGTGGCTCGTCAGTTTCAAGATACTTCTTCAGCAGTTCGTTGGCTTCTTCGACTTTTTCTTTAAAGTCGGGAATAATTTTTCGAAGCTCTGTATTCATGATTTACACATAACGTGCCGGTCAGGGGCAGCCAGGGCTTCCACTGACATTTTAAACTGCTGATGATTTCCAGCCAGAACAATTTTTCCAGGCGCGCCCGGCCCTGGCTGTCACCTGCACTGGGTTGTTGGCCGCCCCATTATTTTAGTGCTGAGAGGAATGGTAAACAAAATGTATTTGGTTGTTTTCATTCCATTCGATTTCAGAGACCTTTGGATCAATACCATTATTTGTTATACTTGCTATGATCTTTCCGTTCAATAAGCAATCCCAAGTATGTCCTACTCCACTGACACCCGGTAAATAGCCAGAATATAATTCGGAAACCAGTATTAGTGGATCTAAAAAAGAATGAACAGTTTTGGTTTCCTCATGTGGAGAATCGACGTCATCGCCTGCACATACAGAATCTCTTGTTATACGAACTGTAACTTTGGGGCGATTCTTTAATATATAGAATTCTTTTTTCATGAGTTCTGATGGCCAACAGTTATATTAGACAGAATGGGCCAATATGGTGATAGGCGGATTCTGTCTATTTTTTTATAGTTTATACTTTCGTTTTCTTTTTTCAAAAGCAAAAGGCCTTTCCAGCTTAAAAATCAAAAGGAATTAACCAATTCACTCGATTATTGCAAACAATAAAATCGAGATAAAATACAGATTTATCTCGATCGTTTTCGTATCATCAACGAAACTAAATGTCTATCAGGGAAACGCTTATTTTTGATTATATTTGTGCGTGGAAATCGATGTATGGAGATTTTACCTTGCAGGGCGTTTATTCATGGCGCAAAGCATCGATGGGATCCATGCGGGCGGCTTTAAGGGCCGGGAAGTATCCGAATACTACACCCACTGCGGCGGAAAAGAAAAAGGCGATAATGATGATGGAGACGTCCGGGGCAAAGGGGATGGCCAGCATTTTTGTGGCGCCAAAGGAGGCGGCCAGGGCCAGGATAATGCCGAAGATGCCGCCAAAGGAGGAAAGCACGACTGCTTCCACCAGGAACTGGAGCATCACTTCATGCTCATAGGCGCCGATGGCCAGGCGGATGCCGATCTCCCGGGTGCGTTCGGTGACGGAGACCAGCATGATATTCATGATACCGATGCCGCCGACCAGAAGGCTCACGGCCGCAACCGCCCCGAGCAGGGCGGTCATGGTTTTGGTGGTGGAGGTGAGCATGGTGGCAAGCTCCTTGGTATCCATGATTCTGAAATTGTCCTCTTCATTGTCGGAGAGATGGCGGCGTTTTCTTAGAAGTGCCTGGATGGCACTTGATGCCGTGGTTGTGGATGCGCCGTCTTTAACCGCCACCTGGATAAAGGGAATGTCCTTGTCGCCGGTAAAACGGCGCTGGACGGCTTTCATGGGCATGATGACGCAATCATCCTGGTCCCGGCCCATGGAGGAGTTCCCTTTGGCTTCCAGCAGCCCGACGATCTGACAGGAAACCGTTCCCAGGCGAAGCTTTTGTCCCACAGGATCGGTGTCGCCAAACAGATTTTCCCGGATGGTGTCGCCCACCACACAAACTGTGCGCCCGGCACTGATTTCATTTTCGTTAAATGTCCGTCCGGCTTTGATGGTCCAGTTGCGAACCGTGAAAAAATCGTTGGTGGTGCCGGTAATGCTGGTGCTCCAGTTCTGGTTGCCCACCACGGCCACGGCGGATGCGGATACGGCCGGGGCCACACCTGCCAGATCATTGATCTGCTGTTCCATAGCCTGGACATCTTTGACGGAAAAACTCGGCGCCCCGGACGCCCCGCCGGGCCCGTGGCGCTGGCCCGGGCTGATGAGCAGCACATTGGTTCCCATGGCCGCAATCTGCTGGGTCACCTGGGCCGTGGTACCGTTGCCGATGGTCACAAGTGTGATCACGGCGGCCACGCCGATGATGATGCCTAAAATGGTGAGTACCGAGCGCATGACATTGCGCCGGATGCCCCGTAACGCAAGTATGAAAGTATTCCAGATCATCAGTCCTGCGCTCCTTTAGCGGCCGGGGCATGCCCGGTTTCAACATCTGCCACCTGGCCGTCCACAAAGTGAATGATTCGATCCGAATATGCAGCCATATCCGATTCATGGGTGACCATGACCACTGTGATTTTCTGTTCCCGGTTCAATTGTCTTAACAATTCCATGATTTCATGGCTTCTGGCCGTGTCCAGGTTTCCCGTGGGTTCGTCGGCAAACAGTACCGACGGGGTGGTGGCAATGGCCCGGGCAATGGCCACCCGCTGTTGCTGGCCCCCGGACAGCTCGCCGGGGGTGTGGGCTTCGCGTCCTGCAAGCCCCACCTGTTCAAGGGCTTTTCCTGCCAAATTTTTACGTTCCTTGGGCGGTACACCCCTGTATATCAGGGGCAGTTCCACATTTTCCATGGCTGTGGTCCGGTTGAGCAGGTTGAATCCCTGGAATACAAATCCCAGGTAAAACCTTCGCAGGGTGGCCAGTTGTTTGCGGCTCATGTGGCTGACTTCCACCCCGCCAAATTGATACCGGCCGGACGTGGGCGTATCCAGGCAGCCTAAAATATTCATGCATGTGGATTTGCCCGAACCCGACGGTCCCATCACCGAAATAAATTCACCGGGATCAATGGACAGGTCAATACCGCGCAGGGCATGGATCTTGGCCTCGTTGCTGCCGTAGGCCTTGGTGACCCGGGTCAGTGAGATTAACGCAGATTTGTTTTCCGCCATAACGCTACTTGCCCTTTGTGAGTGCGGAGACGATCACTTTGGTGCCCTGGGTGATCTGCCCTTCAAGGATCTGGGTGTTGACACCGTCGGTCAATCCTACTTTAACCGGCACCGGTTTCGGCCGCTTGTTTTCATCCAGAATCCATACGGTCTCCTGGGTTTTGCCGCCAGTGACGGTCACATGCTTGGCCGGGCGGTTGCCGCGTCTGGGCGGGCCGGGCAGGAACATTCTTAACAACGACGGGCTGCTGCTGTTTTTCCCGGGTTCTGGCATTGAAAATCTTAAGGCCGCACTGGGAACAGATAAAACATGATCCGCCTGTTGGACAATGATGTCGGCCGTGGCGGTCATGCCCGGCCGCAACGCTAAATCGGTGTTGTCACAGGTCATGATGGTTTCATAGGTGACCACCCCGTCCGTGGTGGTGGCATTAAACCGGACCTGCTGGATTTTTGCGGCAAATTGGCGCTGGGGATAGGCATCCACGGTAAAATGGGCGTCAAGTCCCTCTTTGACCACGCCGATGTCTGCTTCGTCCACATCTACGTTGAGCTTCATTTTACTTAGGTCTTCTGCCAGGGTAAACAGTACCGGGGCTTCAAATGAGGCCGCCACGGTGGACCCCTTTTCAATGTCCCGGGTGAGGACAACCCCGTTCACAGGCGAGATGATGTCTGCCTTGGACAATTCGGTTAACGTGCTGTCCAAGGAGGCCTGGACCTCGGCCACGTTGGCCTCGGCACTGGCCTGGTCAGCCAGGGCCCGGGTGTGGTTGGCCCGGGCTGCGTCCATGTCTGTCTGGGCCGGCACCTTGCCGCCGCTTAATTCCCGTACTTTTTTTAGGTTCTTTAGCTTCAGGCTTGTCTCTTCGACTGTGGCCCGGGCCTGGCGTACGGATGCCTTGGCAGATGCCAGGGATGCCTTGCTCTTTCGTACCTGGGCCTGCAGGTCGGTGATGTCCAGCCGGGCCAGGACCTGGCCTTCGGTGACCTGGTCATTGTAATCCACGAACACCTCCTGGATGGTGCCGGATAATTCACTGCCCACCTCCACCTCGTTGGTGGGTTCCAGGGTGCCTGTGGCGGACACCGTGACGTGAATGTCCGTGACTGCGGCCGGTGCTGTTTTAAACGAGATGCCGGCGTCCGGCCCGCTGCCCGGCGGGCCTTTGGGCAGCAGAAAAAAATATGCCCCTGCAGCGCATATAACTACGATCAAAAGTATGATGAACGGCCGTTTTTTGCCCTTTTTGCCGGGGCCGTTGTTGTTTAATCTGGCATTGATATCATCGGTTAAAGCCATGGGAACTCCAAAGATGTTAAGGGGTTTGCTCTGTTTCAGGATTGGTTGTATCGCCCTTGGGGGCATCGGATTCCACCGGGGTCCAACCCCCGCCCAGGACCTTGTAAAGGGTGATCAGATTAGAGACACAGGTTCCGCGGCTTGTGGCCAGATCACTTTGATAGGATAACACGGTCTGCTGGGATGTGAGTACCGTCGTAAAATCAACAAGGCCGGATTCGTATTTTTGTTTGGCCAGATCTTCGGCGGTCAGCGCTTCCTGGGCGGCAACGGTCAGGTGTTCCAACCGGATCTGTTCCTTGGCATAGGCCACCAGGGCGTTTTCCGTCTCTTCCAGGGCTGACAGGATCGTTGTTTTGTACTGGATCAGCGCTTGTTCCTGCAACGAGTTCTGAACCTCGATATTTTTACGGGTCGTGCCTGCATCAAACAGGGTATGGGCTAAGCTTGCGGCCAGGGATCTGGCCCAGTGGGATGGGTCGAAGGTATTGTCAATCAGTTCGGCAGGGCTTAGGGCATTCACACCAATGGAGCCGGACAGGGTCAGTTTGGGGTAAAGGTCTGCCGTGGCCACGCCCACCTGGGCGGTCTGGGCAATGAGTTCGTACTCCGCCTCTCTGACGTCGGGCCGGCGGCGCAACGCATCCACCGGCAGACCTACGGCAATGGTGCCGGGCAGTGCGGGCAAGGGGAGGGGGGCGGACAGTGTTTCATTCAGTGTGCCGGGGGCCAGTCCCGAAAGAACAGCCACCCGGTTCATGGCTTCGGAGAGGGTGGACTCAAGGGATGGAATCTGGGATTTGGCACTTTCCAAACTGTATCGGGCCTGGTGGACATCCAGTTCATCGGTCAGCCCCGCCTGGTGCTGCCACCGGGTGAGCTGGAAGGATTCCGTCTGGGATTCAATGCTTTTACGGACCACATCCAGGCGTATCTGGGCCGTGCGCACATCAATGTAACTTGCGGCAAGGTCTGCCGTAAGGCTGACAAGAGCGTCCCGCAACGCCTCCTGCCTGGCGGACAGGGTGGCATCCGCCGCTTCAATGGAGCGTTGGATTCTGCCGAACAGGTCGATTTCCCAGCTTGCATCCAGGCCGGCACTGTAGGATTTGGAAACAGTGCCGGCGCTGTTTTCATTGCTGGTGCCGGTCCAGGACGCCCCGCCCGAAGCATCGAGGGCGGGCAGTCTATCAGACTGTTCAATTCCTTTGAGCAGCCGGTACTGCCGAATACGTTCCAGGGCCAGTTTGACATCCAGATTATTTTGCACCGCACGGGATACCAGATCCGTCAGCACAGGATCATTGAGCATCGTCCACCATTGGGCCAGGGCGTTGGGGTCTGCCGGTGCCTGGCTCAATCCCTGCTGCATGGGCGCATGCCATGCCTCTCCAGAAGAAATGTCCGGCTGTTTGTATTCCGGGCCCACAGCCATACAGCCTGTGAGAAGTATTACAAAAATAAAAATCAGACAGATTTTTAAGCGGAAAGTGTCTGACGGAAATAAAAAGCGTGTTTGCATGAACACAAAATCCTTTGGCGTCGAAAGCGTTAAATCAAGACAGGGCCGCTTTCGGTTGAAACCAGGTCAGAATAATTCAGGCGGTTTATACCGTCAATATGTTTTGACAAAATGACTATGGTAAGCCTGCCGGGTTCCGGGTGCGGCAAAAGGGAGGAAAAAGGAACCCGAAATCCGCAGCAGGCTTGTAATGGTGGGGCTAATTGGGAAAAACGGGAATAGGGTTCAGTGGGTTTTGGGCTCCGGCATTTTGCGTTCATTATCAATTTGTAATGTCAGTGTTGCGGTCAGCTTCATCTGAAGATATTTATCTTTATCCTGTTCGGGGGCATCCTTTTTAATGAAATAGCGGATAAACCATCTGCCGGCGTTGGGCAGCAGAATGGAAACCCTTGGGCCCTCAACCGGGGTGTGCGGGTAAAAATTGTCCTCTGCCTGGGTGGAAAATCCCATGTATGTGGCATCCCACGAGCCTTTACCCGTATAGGGCTTGCCGTCCAGGTAGACATCAAGATCCAGGGTGTCGCCGGGTTTGAGTCCAAACAGATTCTGCTCAGGCACCAGTTCCAACGGCAGGCCCAAATTGGCAGGGAAGGGCCCTGTGGGCGTCTCGCATTTCACATAGGTTTTGGCGTATTGTTTGGAATAATAACTTTTAATCACCTGGCCGAGGCGGTTTTTAATCTGATCAATGGATTTTATGGCATGGCGCTCTTTACCGTTTTTGTCTTTGTAAAAGGTGTAGTACCCCGGCGTTGTTTCCGCGGTCAATCCCCATATCCCTGGCACATTGTAATCTACCATGTGCGAGTGCAGCCCTTTGCCGTCCATGATGTCAACGGTCTGGACCTGGCCGTTGGGCGCAATGACCTGGACCGTGTTCAGTTTTTTGCCCCGGATACCGTCCGCCACCGGTATGAAATGGCCGTAACAGAAAAAAAGAGGAAAGGCTTTGCCTTCACTGGCCTGGTATCGGGAAGACTGGATATAGAGGGTGTGGCTGAATGCACTGGTTGATGTCAGGCAGATCAGTATCGCCACCAGAACACTTGTTCGTCGGATTGAAAAATAAGGATGCGCCGGCGTGTGGAATTTCATTCATAGATCCTTTTTATTTGCGGGTAATCAGGGCTGTTTATGCCCTTGAAGGGCTTGGTTCCAACCTCGGCCATTGTAGGGGCAGGTCTCTGTGCCTGCCCGAACGGGGGCAACCACAGGGGGGGGGCCCTACAAAGGATGGCCGATGTTGTTATCACGCCCGCCTTGAAGCGTTTGGAAGTGCCGGTCCCTCTTTTGAGGTTGGATACCATTGGGAGAAGAGATGATAACGTGTCTAAGAGAAGAATGGACCGGCACCGGCAAGCTTGGTTGCTTATTTCATGATTTATTTCATATCCTGGGCCTGAATCCAGATCACGGCATCCCGGGAGCACTCTTTGCCTTTAAAGGAGCCTTCGGGGTCAAGGCCTAACGCTGCAAATCCCCACCATCCGGCCTTGGGAATGCCAAAGGTGAATACGCCGTTGTCATCGGCAAAGATGGTCTGAAGTACAAAGGCGGGCTGGGGTGCAACGGCCGCCGCTTCCTTGGCAAAGGCTTTCTGGTCCAGCATCGGTTTGTGGTTCATGAATTCAATTTCAATTTCTGCGTTGGCCACGGGTTTTCCCTTGAACAGTACCTTGCCCTGGAATACGTTACCGGTCCAGCGGTCATAGGGTTTGCACAAAGGAACGATTTCACAGTCAAGTCCCACGGGTTCCATCCAGGCCCCCGGCTCGCCGCCCACATTGACGATCATTTTTGTGGTCTGCTGGATGTAGGCATCTTCTTCGCTTTCATAATAGGGGGCCGGTACCAGGCAGAAGATGTGATCACCGCCTCTTGCGGAATATTCAGTCTCATAGGCTGCGCCTGAATTGGTCAGGCTGGTCCATGTGATGGGTTTCAGCGTTGGCAGAAGATCCGTTTTTTTAGGCGTATTTTCACCCCTTGAGCGGGTAACAAAAAATTGTTCCGGCGTACCCATGTCCATGGTGTGGCCCGCTTCAAATGGGTGGGTGAAAACGATGGCCAAAGGGATTTTTCCACCTTTGTTCAAGGCACTTTCCGGTGTGTAAATCATCTGGAAGTGGGCAAATGCAGGCACGGTAAGTGCCAGGATGGCCAGGGTGCTGATGGTAGTGACCAGTTGTTTCATTTTTAAAATAGTCTCCTTTACGTATTATTGAGTGAGCGGTCTACTCGGTGATTTCCTTGCCGTCCACGGCGATTTTGTGACCTTCCCCGGCGTCAAACTGTACCATGTAATCACCTGCGGGCTTGTCAAAGGTGAATTCACTGTCATCATTCATTTTACCCTGGATCAGCACCTTTCCGGCACCGTCCTCAACGCGCATCTGGACACCAGCGGCTGAGGAACCGTCGGAAAATCCGCCCTCGCAGGTCACGCTGCCGTCGCCGTTGTCATAGCAGGAACACAAGGGGGTGTGGGCTTGGGCCGCCGGGATCAGAAATAATCCTAGGACCAGGGTGCTGAAGATGAATACGGATAATTTTTTTTTCATTTTTTTCTCCTTAGAAAGATTTGCAAACATATTACCCGTCAGGCGATTAACTGGAATAAAGGCCTGCCGGGCAGGTTTGAATTCTGATTTTGTTGCATAAATGCATTAATTTAAAAAAACAATTCTTTGTCTCTAAAACCATTTGTATTTGCTATCCAAAGTCTTTGTTAGTTCGATCTAAACTACAAGCGAAAACCTTATTTTCATTATTTTGCCTTTTTGTCAACGGTTTTTTGAATTTTGTTAAAATTGAAGGTTGGTGTCTAAGCGTTTAAGACTGTGAGCAGGAGCATAAGAGATAGGGCGGATAAGATTAAGCCTGTCAGGGCTTCAAGGATGTCTCCGGCATTGTGTGCAAAGCCAAAGCGCCTGGACAATGGGGACAGAATGGATGCTTTGCCGGCCACGGCAACCAGCACGACCAGCGACAGTGTTGCGGCCATGCCAAGGGTGATGGCGCAGGCCAGCATCATGCCGAACCCGGGCAACCCTAAGGAGATACAAAACAGGACGGATAGTACAACCCCGGGGCAGGGGATCATGCCCATGAACACAGCGGGCAGGATGGATTTGATATCCACAGGTGACGCATGATCCGATTGAGCTGTCTTGAATACCGGCAGTTTGCGCAAAAAAAGAAACAGACCCAGAGCAATAATCAGTGAATAGCTTGCGATCTGGGTGGTCCGGGTCACCGAGTCAAGGGTGCCTGACATGGATGCCTGCAGCACATATTTGACGCAAAATACGAGGAGCGCCCCGGACATCCCATGGCTGAATGCCAGAGCATTGCCAAAGGCCAGGGCACGGGCAAGTGTCGGTTTAATTGAGACGATATATGACAGGGCAAGGGCCTTGCCGTGACCGGGACCGGCGGAGTGCACCATCCCGTAAACGAAACCCGCTGCCAGAACCCATAAAAGCGGACCGGTTTTTCCGCTCTCTTTTGCCTGCCGGATCAGTGCCGTCATTTTTTTCTTGATTTTCATTTGAAAAGAGATGACGCGTTCCATTATGTTTGACGATCGATCCGCCGGGGTCGGCGTCGGGGACGTGGGTCTATCGGGCGCGGCTTGCAACCTGCCGTCCTGGTGTTGGGAGGCAGGTTTTGTGCTTTTCTGGGTAAAGGGATTGGCCCGGGCAGTGCCCGATGTGACAAAAAAAAGGCCCCACGCCATACCGCCGAGGATGATAAAAACAGGCAGGAAGCGCTTGAACAAAGATCTGTTCGCAATCAGGATGTAGGAGATATCAGGAATCATAAAAAGGCTCATAGGTGATGCGCGTTGTTTTTTCAACACCTGCTACCACAAGTAAGGTCGCAAAGCAAATCGATTAAACGAAATTATTTGACCTTCGGTACCTTGTTTCCGGTGGCTTAAATCCCTGTCAAACGTGCATTTAAACCATTGATACGCCTTGTATTTGCGTCTGTTTACCCCGCCGTTTTTGTTCAATTTATTTTAACGCTATTTCCTAAAAAATTTAACTTTATGCAAAATCCCCATTGTCTGTTTTTATATCAGTATGTTATTAGAGTCGGGGATATATTATGTGAAAGTCCAGATACATCGTTACGCGACTTTCATGCTCGGTTACGGGTTGAATGGGCATTGACAGGCCACGTTCGCCCATGGCTGATATATTACCGGTTACCCCCATGAAATGACTGTGTGCCGACGGGCGTTTCCCGTTGTATATAAATTGATGAATAATACCCGTAAATCATTAAACAAAACCAAATAAGGAGAGATTATGGGACTCAAAGAAGAACTGGAAGAGAAAGCGGAAAGCTGTGATGCACCGGAAGAATACATTGGTGTGGCCAAGGAGATCGTAACAGGCCTGGATGACAAGGACTGGGCCGTGGAACTGATGGAAGAGGGTGCAGAGTGGGCCCAGACCTATGACGAAGCCGTGGTGTATGCCGAAGCTGCCAAGGAGATTATCGGTGATGACGACGTTGTGGGTAACTTTCTTTCCAATGCTAAGATGCTGTGCATGAGCGCTGCGGATTTCATCGGTCTTGGTTCTGCTGCAGGCAAACTGGGCCTGGACGATATGGCCAAGGAGATGAATGAAGCGGCCATGGGCAAATGCACCAAGCTCAACGATTTCCTTAATCTGAGTAACGAACTGGCCAAAACCGATCCGGAGATGGCCCAGCAGGTTATGGACAAGGCCTTTGAAAAATGCACCCAGCCCGAAGATTTTGTCTCCTTTGCCAAATCCATCCTGGACAGCACCAAAGATAAGGACAAGGCTAAAGAAATTTATGAAAAGGGTATTGACGCCGCCAAAACCGCTGAAGGGTTCAGCGCCCTTGCCGCCGGTGCCATCAAAGATCTGGGCGATAAGGATTTTGCCCGGGCCATCTATGAAAAGGCCGCCGGTTCCCTGGAAAAAGGCGACGAGCTGCTCAAGTTTGCTGAAATCGTCAAGGCGCAGCTGGATGACAATGAGTTTACCCTGTCTGTCTATAAAAAAGCCGAAGAAAAGTATGCCAAGTTTGAAGAGTACCTGAAACTGGCCAAGGCAAGCTTTGAAAATACCGGTGACGCAGCGTTTGCCTCAAGCGTTTACCAGAAAGCGGCTGCCACCAATCCCGACTGTGGTCAGCTGGTTTCCCTGGCCCTGGCCATGGCCAATGACCTGGGCGATACCGCCGCAGCACTGCCGGTACTGAAACAGGCCCAGGCTGCCGTGAAAAACAATGCCGATTTCCTTAAAACCGCAGATGCCATTCTTGAAGTGGGCAAAGACGACAAAGCATGGACCGATTCCATTGCTTTTCAGAAAGCCAAACGCGAAGAGTTTGGAAAAATGTACGATGACTTTGCCCTGCGGGAAAATGAAATCAAAAATTGCGCGCCCATGCGCCTTCTGGCCGGGGAAGTATTTGAAAAAACCGCTGATAAATTTTATGCAGCCAAATTGTATAAGAAGACTGAAAACCTTACCATTTATTTCAGCGATTCCATCAAGCTTGCTGCCGCCATCCATGCGGACCTCGGTGATGCCGAATGGATCAAAGAGATCTATGCGGCGCTTCTGGACAAATGCAAAAGCTATGGTGATTACAACACCTTGACCACTGCCATCAAGGATACCCTTGGGGACAGTGCCTGGGTAAAACAGATCTATTCAGGCCTGGAGTCAAAAGCTACTGGAAACGGTGACATCATGAAGCTTGCCACCGTGGCCATTGACAAGTTCGATGATAAAGAGTGGGCCCAAAAACTGGTCAGCAAGGCAGCCGGCAAAGCCAAGACCGTTTATGACTTTACCTTTGCAGGCAGTGCGACCCTGAATCTGCTTGGCGACAAGGAAGGCGCAATGGCACTGTATAAATCCGCCGAAGGCCTTTGCCGCAGCAAACAGGATTATGCCGCTCTGATCGCATTGGTTAAACAGCAGACCGCTGAAAAGTCCATCCTTTCCGAACTGCTGGTACTGGGCCGCGCAAAATTGACCGAGTTCACCGACCAGCTCTTTTTGGCTGAAGCTTTACTGGTTGACGCCGCAGATGCAGAGAATGCCGCAGCTGTTTACGAAGAGGCGGAAGCAAACGCCTTGAGCAATGAGACATTGTCCCAGCTGGGTACCAGCATTTCAGGCCGTATGGGTGACGCAAAATGGGCATCCCGTATTTTGGCTAAGATTAAATAAGTTATGTTTATGAAACTTTTTTGTTGACAAATTATAAAATAATGGTAGGTTGTACTTAACGCCACGTTTCGAATTGAAAAACGGGCTGCATAACCTCCTTATTATCCTTAAAAGATCAGCCACCGGATTTGCCACCCGGCGGCTGATCTTTTTTTTTGTAGATTGTCTGGTTGAAAAGACTTGCCCTTTCAACCCGGCATCTGCAGATGATTATTTCTCTTCGGGCAGGTCATTGAGCTGTGCTTTAATGGCCTTGAGTTCGTCTTCCAGCATCCTGGCCCGGTCCTGGAGGACGGCTTCATTGACGGCGCCGGTTACAGGGGCGGCCGCCTGGCCGAACCCGCGGCCCATGCCGCGCCCCATACCTCTGCCGCCGCCGAATCCCCGGCCGCATCCACGACCGCCGTACCCTGCACCAAAACCTGCGCCGTACCCGGCACCGGTAGTGTTGCGGTTGCCGCAAACGCCCTGAGCTTTTCCGGTCATGGGTCCCAATCCTTGTGGTCCTCTTTGATTAAATCCCGGCATGATATTGTCTCCTTTCAATTTTATTTTATCAGGGTCTTTGGCCCTGTGGTTAGCGTGTCGACCCTAACTTCTTTGGTCGACGCGGATAATCGTTTTGATCATTTGATCATAATATAGAGTTGCCTTGGGGGTGTGTCAAGAAAAATAATGGTCAAATGATCATTATTTTTTTCACGTATCCGCATCAGGCACCCATGACGCGGCCGCTGTGGTGGCAGATCACTAGTGCCGGTGACCAGATCGTCTACAGATTAAATATAAAGCTAATGGCAGGGACACATTTTCGTAACACAAGTTATATAGCTTTCACCCAGGTTGCATTAAGGTGGACTTAGATCATTTTGATGCGTTTAAAATCTCCATTTTAATGACAACGGAAAAAACAGTTCATATTCTCTTTGTTGCATTTCAATTCCATGTCCTTATTTCTCTATTTTAACCAGGCCGTCTGACTCCCTTCAGGCGGCCTGGCCCTTTTTTGTTTTCCCGCCTGCAAAATTGTTTGCAAATCGCTCAAAGAATTGAATGAAGGTGCGTATTTTGACTTGACCGCAATATAGTAGTTACTATAATAGTCACTAAATTTGATCAGGAGAACATATCAATGCATCAGTCAGACACCCGGGAAGCATTGAAAGCCGGGATTCCCATATTTATCGGATATTTTCCGGCCGCCGTGGCCTTTGGTATTCTGGCCCGGACCACAGGCACTTCACTGGTGGAGGCCATGTTGTTTTCCATTGTGGTCTTTGCCGGGGCCAGCCAGTTTATCGCCTTAAATCTTCTGGCAACGGGCATGGGACCGGTGGGTATTGTCCTGACCACCTTACTGGTGAATTTCAGGCATTTTCTCATGAGCGCCTATCTGTCCACCCGGATTTGTGAACCCGCGGTAAAATATTATCTGCCCATGGCGTTTGGGGTGACCGATGAAACCTTTTCCGTCATGTCTTTTACCCCCGGAAAATTGACCCGGCAGTTTGTCATGCTTTTGGAACTGATTGCGTACAGCGGTTGGGTCTGCGGCACCCTGGCCGGATTTGTGCTGGGCAGATTTATGCCTGCCGTCCTCACCCAGAGTATGGGGGTGGCCCTGTATGCCCTTCTTTTGGCGATCCTTATGCCGGAACTGAAAACATCTTTGCGTTCTTTTGTCCTGGCCGTTGCCGCCGGGCTATTGAACTGGTTTCTGGTGACGGTTGATGTGTTGCCAAAAGGGTGGAGTATCATTGTTTGTATCCTGGTGGTTGCCTCTGCTGGCGCATTGTTTAACCCAGGTTTTGTAAAGGAGGGTCATGTTGATGGATAAAAGTCTGATCCCTTTGATTTTCAGCATGGCTGCGGTCACCTATGGTCCGCGCCTGGCCCCGTTTCTTTTTTTTAGAAATGCCCGGATACCCGCCCGTCTGGATGCTTTTTTAAAGTGTATCCCTGTGGCTGCCATTGGTGCACTGATCGTGCCCGGCGTTTTTACGGCCACACCTGATTTGCCCTGGGCCGGTGTTGCCGGCATGGGCTTTACCTTGGTTTACGGTTTTTTTAGGGGGGGGATTATTGTGCCGGTGCTTGGGGCCGTCGCTGTCTCCTGGATGGTTTTAAGTCTCTGAACTGTGGATTTTTATTATGGATAAGGCCGCACAGATCACCGAGCATATGAAAGCGTTAGGGTTTTCGGTTTACGAATGCCGGGCCTATCTGGCGCTTTTAGAAGAGTATCCCCTGAACGGGTATACCCTGAGCAAAGTGTCGGGGATTCCCCGGTCCCGGATTTATGAGGTGCTTAACAGCCTGATCGCCAAGCAGATGGTCTTTGAGCAGGATGACGGAAAGTCAAAGGCCTACACCCCCATGGATCCAAAGATATTTATCAAAAAACTTCGATCCAGGTTCCAGGGGATTTTTCAGGATTTAACCGAGTATGCGGGCCGCCTTTACCGGGAACCCAAACAGGACAATCAGCTGGTGGTGATCCAGGGGCGGGACAATATTCTCTCTTTTCTGTCTGTCCTGATCAAGGGGGCCCGGGAGCGCATTGCCCTGTCCATCTGGGATGAGGAACTTTGTGCGCTGACCGGGGAACTGGATGCCGCCCTTGCCCGGGGGGTGATGCTGCGCGGCATCTATTTCGGCCCCAATAACGTGTACGAAGATCTGGTACCCCACCGCAGGCTCAAGCGGTACATGGCCGAGAAAAAAGAGCGGTTTTTGTCCGTGATCGTGGATCGGTCCCATGCCGTCTCCGGTGTGGTTTCCCGGGGAGAGGCTTCAAAGGCAACCTGGACCCGGGATGAAGGCTTCATTGAGGTCAGTGAAGATTATATTGCCCATGATCTGGTGGTCAATCTCTATTCCGCTTCCCTGGACAGGGCAGGGTATGAGAAATTTGAAACCTTTGCAGATAATGTCCATGATCGGTTTTTTCACTATTCAAACAAAGATCTGAAGGCGTTTCGTGAACTCCTAGAGTGACTGACCAATGGATTCATCGGCCTTTTATAGGGATTGAGGGCTTGATTTTAACGTGGGCCATTGTAGGGCAGGTCTCTTTGCCTGCCCTAACGGGGGCAACCACAGGGGATTGCCCCTGCAAAAGATGCCCGATCTTATGATCAAGCCCGGGATTGAGACCATTGGGATGTAAAAGTAATGTAAATCCCAAATAGGTTTTAGCCTTTAACGGACCATGACGGTTGGCACGGGCACAAAGTTTAAGTAGCTGATATCTTCATGAACTTCGCGTTTTCCCTGGTGAAAAAAAACAAGAACATTTATTGAAACAAGCTATATTGGGGTGCGCTGCTTTGGAAACAATGGATCTTGACACCGGGAAATACTTTGAGTAATTTGTCTGAAACGTAAAACAAGGAGGACGATTCATGAACGATTCCACTCCGTTCCAAGCCCAGGACCTTGCCCCTGACATGCAGAAAAAACAGCTGATCGACATGTTCACCCGTATTGTTGTACATTACGGCCTCTGGTTCAACGAGGTTCAGCACCAGATGGGCATGGAAAAGGCGCTTGCGGCTTTGGATACGGCCACACAATCTTCGATTTCCATTCTGATGAAACATCTGTCCCGCACCCTGGATTTTGAACTGGAACAGGGTATGCCCAAAGCGTTGATGTCCCTGGATGACGACACAACCGAAAAACTGATGGCCGCCGTGGGAAAAGCCTGGCTTGCCAACGACGGTGTCTGGTTCCAGTCCGTGGAGTTTGCCCACGGCATGAACGATGCCAAACGGTGCAATGACTCCTGCTGGGCCAGGTTTTCTCCCTTTGAAGCCCACCGCATCAAAAACATCCTGGGCCTGGGTAATTATCCGGGACTTGAGGGCCTTAAACGCGCCTTGAACTTCAGGATGTACGCATTCATAAACGAGCAGAGCATTGTGCAAGAGACCGAGACCAGTTTTGTATTTCAGATGAATGAATGCCGGGTCCAGCGGGCAAGGATGCGCAAGAATCTTGATGATTATCCTTGCAAGTCCGGCGGTCTTGTTGAGTACGCCCGTTTTGCCGAAGGCGTTGACGATCGAATAAAAACCGAATGTATCGGGTGTCCCCCGGATCCCCATCCTGAAACATGGTTCTGCGCATGGCGATTTACACTGGAGCAGTGATGTGTTAATGCAGGTTCCTAAGGTTTAATATACTCAAGACACACACGGATAAATAAATCCATTCTATAACTATATAATTTAAAAAAGAAATGTGAATTATGGGAGTCATTTCCGACAAAATTCAGGAATTAAGGCAAAAAGAGAAAAAGATAAAGGCCATGGGCGGTGAAAAAGCTTTGGCCAAACGGCGTGACAAGGGCGTTTTGAACGCCAGGCAGCGTCTTAACCTGCTGTTTGATGCCGGCACGTTCAGGGAACTGGACATGTTCGTCACCCACCGGTGCACCAATTTCGGCATGGAAACCAAAGAAATTCCTGCAGACGGTGTAATCACCGGACACGGAAAGGTGAACGGCCGCCTGGTCTTTGCCTATGCCCAGGACTTTACGGCCGCTGCCGGATCATTGGGAGAAATGCAGGCCAAAAAGATATGTAAGGTCATGGACTTAGGCATAAAAGCCGGTGCCCCTGTGGTCGGCATGAATGATTCCGGCGGGGCGCGGATCCAGGAAGGCATTGACGCCTTATCCGGTTACGGCGAAATCTTTTTTCGCAATTCTGCGGCGTCCGGTGTTATCCCGCAGATTTCGGCCATTATGGGGCCCACGGCAGGCGGGGCTGTCTACTCTCCGGCCATGACCGATTTTATTTTCATGGTCAAGGAGTCCTCGTATATGTTCATCACCGGTCCCAATGTCATCAAGGCGGTCACCGGCGAGGAGATCTCCTTTGAGGCACTTGGCGGTGCCATGACCCACAACGAAAAATCCGGGGTGGCCCAGTTTGCCTGTGAGTCCGACGAGGACTGCATCGAGCAGATCAAGCAGCTTTTGGCGTTTCTGCCGTCCAACAACATGGAAGATCCTCCGATCAAACCCACGGACGATTCCCCCCATCGCATGTCTCCGGCCCTTGATACCATTATCCCGGATAAATCCAACCAGGCCTATGATGTCAAACAGATCATTGCCGAGGTGGTGGATGATGGTTACTTTTTCGAACCCCACCAGTATTTTGCCAGAAATATCATCATCTGTTTTGCCCGGCTCAACGGTCGGCCCATCGGCATTATTGCCAACCAGCCCATGGTTATGGCCGGCTGCCTGGATATTGACGCCTCGGACAAGGCCACACGGTTTATCCGGTTCTGTGATGCCTTTAACATTCCCTTGCTCACCATCGCCGATGTTCCGGGGTATCTGCCCGGTTCCCACCAGGAGTGGGGCGGCGTCATCCGGCACGGGGCAAAATTGTTATGGTGCTACGCCGAGGCCACCGTGCCCAAGCTGTTGCTGATCACAAGAAAGGATTACGGCGGATCATATATCGCCATGTGCTCCAAGCACCTGGGGGCGGATATGGCATTTGCCTGGCCCATGGCCGAGGTGGCGGTTATGGGGGCCGAAGGGGCGGCAAACGTTATCCATGCAAGGGAGATTAAAAATTCCGAAGACCCGCCGGCCACGCGCAAACAGAAAATTGAGGAATACAACACCCAGTTTTCCAATCCCTATTGCGCCGCCGCAAGGGGATATGTGGATGCGGTGATCGTGCCCGGTGAAACCCGGCCAAGGCTCATTGATGCCCTGGAGGCCGTGGTCACCAAACGCGAATTCAGGCCGGCCAAAAAACACGGAAATATTCCGGTGTAAGGCCCATGATCAAAATAAAAGCCAAGGAGACCTTTTTCATGCAAAATAAAAGATTGGCCGCTGCCATGGCTGCTGTGCAGATGTACATTAGATCCGAAGAGGAGGCCGCCGTTGCCGCCATGCAACGCCAGGCTGCCGATGACGCTGCCAAATCTTTAGCCCCCCTGGGGCAGATGAACCTTTGGGGCCTTTCCGGCCGGCAGGCGATTATGAATGCCAATGCAATGATACGGCAAAGAATCGTTAAATGATAAAATAAAAGAAATTATATGTAGGATATTATGACCGATCACAATGAAGTTAAAATGGTTGAGATGGATTATTCCCAGGCGCGACCCAAGGCAAAAAATCCCCTGAAAGTTCAGGATCTCTCCCTGCGGGACGGCCATCAGTCATTGTTTGCCACCCGGGGCCGCACCGAAGATATGATCCCTGTGGCAGAACAGATGGATGAAATCGGGTTCTGGGCGGTGGAGGTCTGGGGCGGTGCTTCTTTTCATACCATGCACCGGTATCTCAATGAAGATCCCTGGCAGCGGCTTCGCACCCTGAAGCGGTATTTCAAGAAAACGCCGATTTCCATGCTGTTGCGTGGCCAGAAGCTTGTGGGGTACCGCAACTATGCCGATGATCTTGCCGCACTTTTTGTCAAAAAGACCGTGGAAAACGGACTGGATATTTTCAGGACCTTTGATGCGCTCAATGACTATAGAAATTTTGAAACCGTGGTACCTGTCATCAAGGAGTCTGGAGCGCATTTCCAGGGCTGCATCTGCTATACACTCACAGAACCCCGCCTGGGCCAAGGGATCTATAATCTGGAATACTATGTGAAAAAGGCCAAAGCCCTTGAAGATATGGGCGCCGACTCCATCTGCATCAAGGATGTGGCAGGCCTGATGGCGCCCTATGATGCCTTTGAGCTGGTCAAAGCGCTCAAGGCGGAAGTGGAGCCGCCGAT
The DNA here is from genome assembly GCF_963666675.1 of uncultured Desulfobacter sp. NCBI lineage: Bacteria > Pseudomonadati > Thermodesulfobacteriota > Desulfobacteria > Desulfobacterales > Desulfobacteraceae > Desulfobacter > uncultured Desulfobacter sp. The sequence goes on from NZ_OY762929.1 coordinate 2,095,287, forward strand.
CCACCTGCACTCCCATTTCACATCGGGCATGTCGCCCATGACCCATCTCAAGGCGGTGGAGGCCGGTGTGGATATTATTGATACCTGCATGACCCCCTATGCATATAGAACATCCCATGCGGCCCTTGAGCCCTTTGTGATGAGTCTTCTGGGGACCGACCGGGATACGGGGTTTGATATCAATGCCCTGACCCGGATCAATGAAACCCTGGAAAAAGAGGTCATCCCCAAATATAAGCATCTGCTGGATGACAGCCGGGTCTCCTTGATTGATATTGATGTGCTCCTGAACCAGGCGCCGGATTTCATGCGTGCCAACCTCGTTAAACAGCTCCGGGAGATGGACGCCCTGGATAAAATCGATGAGGTGTACAAAGAGCTGCCCAGGGTCAGAAAAGAACTCGGCCAGATTCCCCTTGTGACCCCCACCAGCCGGATTGTGGGGACCCAGGCGGTGAACAATGTGCTCTTTGATACCAAAGAAGAGCGCTACAAGATGATTACGGACAAGGTCAAGGATCTTTGTTACGGTCTGTACGGCAAAACAGCAGCCCCCATTGACGCCGACGTGCAGAAAAAAGCGCTCAAGGATTATGAACGGGGGCAGGAGCCCATTACCTGCCGTCCGGCTGAGGTGTTGACACCGGAACTTGAAAAGGCAAAAGAAGAGATCGGTGACCTGGCCGTGGATGAGGAGGATCTCATTCTGTGTGCCCTGTTCCCCGTCACCGGTAAAAAATACCTGATGCAGAAATACGGCAAGGAACAGGTGCCCGAGACCGTCAAACCCATTACCCTGGAAGATGTTAAAAAACAGGAAGAGATGATTAAAAAGGCCAAGGCCGGAAAACTCATCGAACCGGCTGCGGATCTTCCCGAGAAAAGTGAATTTGCCAGGACATTCAATGTATTCGTGGACGGAGAATGTTTCGAGGTGGGCGTTGATGAAGTGGGCGGTTCGCCTATGATCTCCTATGCGGCCCTTGCCGGGGCAGCCCCTGTTGTACCCCCGGCGCCTGTTGCGCCGGCAGCACCGGCCGCACCGGCAGCTGCACCCGCACCTAAACCCGCTCAGGCAAAACCTGCACCGGCGCCCAAACCTTCACCCAAGCCTGCTGCAGCTACAGGCGCCGGAACGCCCGTTCTGGCACCCATGCCCGGTGTGATCGTCAAGTATGAAAAAAATGTCGGCGATACCGTGGCTGCAGGCGATACCGTAGTGGTGATCGAGGCCATGAAGATGGAAAATATTCTTCCGGCAACAGCCGACGGAACCATCTCCGCCATCACCTTTAAACCCGGTGATTCTGTGGCCAAGGATGACGTACTGGCCACCATAGAGTAATTCAAATATTTTTATATGAAAGTCTCAGTAAGCCACTGAGATTTTTCAATCTTCGTTGTGGGTCGAAGCCTGGGGCATGATAGACCTGGCTCGGCCCATGGCCGTTATAAAAAAAACCCCAACAGAGGGATGGTTTGACAACCATCCCTCTGTGCTTATTATGATAGGTGCTGCGTACTCGAAATCCGGCACAACTATAATAAGGAGAATACAATGGCATTTGAAACAAAAGAAGAACTGCTTGAAAAATATATGGAAATGGAGAAACCCCATTGCCCCCATTGCGATGAAGAGATGACCCTTTGGGAGATTCCCCCCATCAATTTTTCCGATGGGTTGGGATGGCAGACGCCGTATCTGTTTGTCTGTTTCAACGATGCGTGCCCTTCCTATAAAAAAGGATGGGAGCATCTGATGGACTCCATGGAGGCACCTGCCTCTTACCGGTGTTTTTGTGAACCGGGCGCAGACCATTTTGAGTACATGCCCGTTTTCAGCCCCATCGGCGGTACAGGATCTGTGATGGATGATGCAGCCCTTGTGGCGGAACAGGCTAAAAAAGAGTTGTTGAAACAAACCTTTTCCATTCTTACGGATTATTATATATCCAAAGACTGGGATGAGATTCTAAAGATCTGCCTGGATCCCAATATCCCGCCCAAGGCAAGACTGAAAGCCGCAGAAATGGTGGGGGAATTAGGTGATGCAACGGCTGTGGAGCACCTGATCAACCATAGGTTCCCCACTCCGGTATTGCAGGAAGGTGTGAAAAAGGCAATTGAACAGCTTCACGAACGTCATTTCACCCGGGAATGTCCGTTCTGCGCCGAGATTATTAAAAATCGGGCCACCGTATGTAAACATTGCGGCAAGGATGTTCCCAAGGCGTAAAACAACTGCGGTATGCCGGTGCGTCATTGAAGCATGACCCCTTACCTTAAAGACAGGGTACTGATGCACTAAACCTGGCGGGTTTGAATTTCACCATTACCGAAATTCGAACCCGGCTTGATTTTATCCCAACAGTCTGTTGTTATTTGTTTATCTTTTCCAGATTAAACGATCGGTATATAATCATTTCCCCGTTTTTTTTCTCCGGATCAAGGGGTGTGGGAGAAATTTCTTTGAGCATTTCCCGGGCCTGGGAATAATCGGGAACCGCGTCAAGCCCCTGGCCGATGGTTTCTCCGGTACGGGCATCTTTAATGATGGCGTTCCTGGCATCGGTGGATACGGCCAAGGGAACCATATGGTCATAGACCAGTCTGGCCCCGGCCAGAATTTCCCTTTCATAGGATCCAATGGAGCCTGCCACACAGGTGACGGCCATAAAGGGCCGGTCTTCCACATTCACAATCAGGTCAATTACGGACGGGTAGTCTTCGCCCTTGAACTGGACGGTTAGGGGAACATCCACAAGAACGTCTGATTTGCCGTACCCTTTGGTCTCCACCAAAAACTTTTCAAAAATCTGGCGGCTGGCTTCGGCGCCGACATTGTCTATCTCTTTGCCGGTAATATAGTCGGTGACTTGATCAAGTATCATAGTTTATACACTGCTCAATTGAAAAATCGTTAATAATATCGTTTTATTTTCCCTGGATCAGGCATTGGCCCGTCATTTCATCCGGCTGATCTATGCCGAGTACCTTGAGTATGGTCGGTGCAATATCTCCGAGCTTACCGTCCGAAAGCGTGACAGCCGGGGCGGATTTGGATGCAACAATAAACCTGACCGGATTTAAGGTGTGGGCCGTATGGGGAGATCCGTCCGGGGCCAGCATCTGTTCGGAGTTGCCGTGGTCTGCAGTGATAAAGGCGGTGCCGCCGGTCTCCCAGATGGCTTCCACTACTTTTTTCGCACAACTGTCCACGGTTTCACATGCCTTGACTGCTGCATCAAATATACCGGTATGACCCACCATGTCCATATTGGCAAAGTTGAGCACCACAAATTGAAAGTTGCCCGAGCGAATCTGTTCACAGGCGTTCTCCGCCACTTTAGCGGCGCTCATTTCAGGTTTCTGGTCATAGGTGTCCACATCCCGGGGGGAGGGTATGAGGATGCGCTCTTCCCCGTCAAAAACGGCCTCATCGCCGCCATTGAAAAAGTAGGTGACATGGGCGTATTTTTCCGTCTCTGCAATGCGAAGCTGGGCTATTTTGTGTTCGCTCAGGATCTGGCCGAAAATTTTGTCCAGGTGCTGGGGGCCAAAGGCTGCGGGCAGGTCAAAATGTTCGTCGTACTGGGTCATGCACACAAACTCCGCAAGTGTCGGGTTTGCGGTGCGCTTAAATTCTGCAAAGTTTTTTTCAGTAAACGCCCGGGTGATCTCCTTGGCCCGGTCGGCCCGGAAGTTGAAAAAAATGAGACCATCACCATCTTCAACGTTCCCCCCATTGCCCGGACAAAAGCAAACCGGCTTGATGAATTCATCGGTTTCGTCTCTGTCATAGGCAGCCTGGATGGCCTGGACAGGACTCTGTTCCGAGGCATCAACCCCTTTCCCCTGGGTATAAAGATCATAGGCCTTTTCCACCCGTTCCCAGCGGGTATCCCGGTCCATGGCCCAGAAGCGGCCGGTCATGGTGGCCACTTTGCCCGTGCCGAGTTCCCGGATTGTGTCGTCAAGCTGTTTTAAAAAATCAATGCCCGATGTGGGAGAGGTATCCCGGCCGTCCATGATGGGGTGGATGAAAACCTTTGTAATGCCCTTATCTTTTGCCATCTTTATGAGAGCAAACAGGTGGTTGATGTGGGAGTGGACCCCGCCGTCGGACAGCAGCCCTAAAAGATGAAGGCTTTTGCCGGCCTGCTTGACCTTGTCCATAACGGATACAAGCGCCGGGGTTGAGGAAAAAGTATTTTCCCGGATGGCCGTGTTGATCCGCACAAAATCCTGGGCCACAATCCTGCCCGCCCCGATGTTCATGTGCCCGACCTCGGAGTTGCCCATGGTGCCGTCGGGAAGGCCCACGGCTTCCCCGCAGCATTTGAGGGTTGTGCCTGGGAAGTCGGATGCAAGCGCATCCAGAAACGGTGTACGGGCAGCCGCTACGGCATTTCCTGTCGTCGATTCGTTGATGCCCCATCCGTCAAGAATCATCAAAATATTGACCGGTTGTTGTTCAGAACCCATCGTCATCCTCCATTTCTGTTGGTGCCTGGGCGTCGAAGCCACTCAGATCAACCTGTTGGGCATCGCTCCACAGACCTTCAAGGTCGTAAAACGCTTTGGCGCCGGATTCAAACACATGGATGATCAAGTGGCCGAAATCCAGAAGCGCCCACTGGCCCTCCTTGATGCCTTCCGTGCCCGTTGCCTTTATCTTTGTACCCTTCAGGGATTTTATAATATGTTCGGAAAGGGATGTCACCTGCCTGCTGGATCCGGCCTCTACAATGACCACCATATCCGTGTAGGAGGTCAGTTCACTGACCATCAAGGCGGTGACGCTTCTGGGTTTCCGGTCAAATATGGGGGCAAGGTAGGGGGTATATTCCTCTTGGAGGGCGATCATTTATATAAATCCTTTGTTCTGATAAAAGTCTCAACACCTTCAGGCACAAGGCCTGAGATTGATTTGCCGGCTTTGATTCGATTCCGTATCTGTGTGGATGAAATATCTATTCTAGGTACATTGCAGATGCGGATGGGATAAAGCCGGTCATGGACAAAAATATTGTCGTTTTTAAGCTTGTAGCCTTTTGAAACGTGTTCGTCAATGAATGACGCAAAAGGTGCCATGCCTGTTTTTTCGCCGCGCTGCATGACGATCACGGGCAGGGCCCCAAAGATTTGATGGGCCTGCTTCCAGGATGGGGTGTCAAAAAAGGCATCAGAGCCCAAAAGCAGATGAAAACGGGTCCGGCTGCCGAAAATGGATTTGAACTGGGAAATGGTGTCAATGGTAAATGACGGCCCTTTTCGCTGTAGTTCAATGTCGGACACCCTAAGCCCGTCCTGATTTTTTACCGCCCCCTCGACCATGGTCAGCCGGTCCCTGGCAGAGGCCAGGTTCCGGTTGGGTTTGTGGGGGGGCAGGGCGGACGGGTAAAGGATGATGGTGTCAAAGGCGTAGAGCTCCTTGACATATTGAATAACACCTAAATGGCCGTTATGAATCGGATTGAATGTGCCGCCGAAAAGTCCTGCATTCATTTTGGCTGTGTCCGTTAAACGTTGCCCGGCGCAATTATTTATCTTCGGATGCGGAGGCTTGAAGCAGTTGCGCCAGGTGTTTGATCAAAGGTTTAACGCCTTGGCCCGTCGCTGCGGAAATGGTAAAAATGCTCTGGTCAGGCAAAGCGTTTTTAAAGGCTTCAACCCGGTTTTGTGTGCCCGTGAGGTCAATTTTATTGAGCACCACAACCTGGGTCTTGTTTGCCAGGGTATCGCTGTGCATGGACAGTTCATTGTTGATCAGTTCGAACTGTGCCAGCGGATTTTCCGGGTCAATACCGCCGGAGTCAATGAGATGCACCAGAATACCGGTACGTTCAATGTGCTTGAGAAATTTTATCCCAAGTCCCACCCCTTCATGGGCCCCTTCGATCAGGCCGGGAATGTCGGCCACTGCAAAGGGCTCGCCAAAGGGTGCTTCCACCATGCCGATGGTGGGCGTCAGTGTGGTAAACGGATAGTCTGCAATTTTTGGACGCGCTCCGGACACGGCGGAAATCAGGGTTGATTTCCCTGCGTTGGGCAGCCCCACAAGGCCGACATCCGCCATGAGTTTGAGCTCCAGGCGAAGCTTCATTTCAACCCCTGGGATTCCGGGTTGGGCAAATCTGGGCACGCGGTTGGTGGACGTTGCAAATCGTTTGTTACCTCGTCCGCCCATGCCCCCCTGGGCCAGAACGATCTCTTTGTCAGGGTCCGTCAGGTCGGCAAGAACCTCTGACGTCTCGGCATCAAAAATAATTGTGCCGGGCGGAAGTGATATATAGCAGTGGCTGCCGTTTTTGCCGTGCTTCTGCCGTCCCAGTCCGGGTGATCCGTTCTGGGCACTTAAGCGTTTCTGGCGGCGATATTCGTAGAGGGTCCGTTTTGAAGGATCCACCCGGAGGATAATATCCCCCCCATCGCCGCCATCTCCGCCGTCAGGCCCGCCTTTTTCAATGAAACGTTCACGCCGGAAACTGACGCAACCTGCACCGCCGCTTCCGGACCTGATCGTAACAATGGCCTCATCTACAAATTTCACCGGGCATAAACACTGACTTTTTTTCTGTCACGACCTTTTCTTTCAAAGGTCACGACACCGTCCATCTTGGCAAAAATGGTATAATCTTTGCCCATGCCGACATTGTTGCCGGGATGAATTTTGGTGCCGCACTGTCTGATAATGATATTACCGGCGGTAACCTGCTCTCCGCCGAATTTTTTTACGCCGCGCCGTTGGGCGTTTGAATCGCGACCGTTCTTTGAACTGCCTGCTGCTTTTTTATGTGACATGTTTCGCTCTCTTTCATTAACACGTTACAAATTAACTGTAATTTAAGGACAAACGTTTACGCTGTTTAAGCTGAAATGGAATCAATTCTGATTTCAGTATAATGCTGCCTGTGTCCTCTCATTTTCCGGTAACCTTTACGCCGTTTGTACTTGAATACAAGCTGTTTTTTGCTCCGGCCCTGCTCCACAATAAAAGCTTTGACCGTTGCATTTTCAATCTGGGGCGCACCTAACGTTACGGTCTCTCCATCGGAATATAAAAGGACGTCGTTAAATTCAATTTCAGATCCTTCGGTGCCTTCAAGTTTTTCAACTTTTAAAACCTGATCTTCCTGGACCTTGTATTGTTTGCCCCCGGTTCTGATTACTGCATACATGGGTTTATCTCCTTACAATCTGACATCATATATCGGGTACTTAAAAAAACTCTGCATGATATAATTATTTGCCTGTATTGTCAATTAATTTTTGATTTTTAACCTCCAAATGAACCGGTCATCATGGCTTTAATCCTGTCTATGGTTTCAAGATCCGGTTTAAATGGTATTTCGGGTATGTTGGGCAGGGGTAGGGTGTGGGTGCCGTTAAAAGGCGTCTCTTTGAGCTTCATATTATATGCCGTGACCATCAAGGTTTCCAGGTTCACGACATCCTCTATGTTATAGGCCAAAAGGGTTTCCAGCGCTTTTCCATTATTGTTCTTCTGATACTCATGCCATAGGAGAACTGCAAAATAGCCGTCCACCCCGTCCAGATCTCCACGGTCCAGGCCCAGGGCCTTCTCGCATTGTTTCAGACCACCGCTGTACCCTAAACTCTTTAGGACATACCGCAAATCTATATGGGCATGATTCAGTTGGATGCCGAATTGCCCTTCAATAAACGGTACATCAAAGGTTTTGCCGTTATAGGTAACCAGGACTTTATAATCTTGTATGTCTTCTATGAATTGTTCAAGATTCCGACCGTCTACATAATACCGGATATCTTTTCCATCGTAGAGTGCAATGGTTGTGATCTCAAAGCCATACGCACTGATGCCCGTTGTCTCTATGTCAATGTACGCGGTGGCGTCCCTGAATTCATGGAATAGCCGCCAATGCTCCTTTGCCGGTAAACGATCGGAAAAGTAGGTGGGGTTCTTGTTTTCAAGGTGCCCAAGGGCGGTTTTGGTATGCGCCGCAATGGTCTCAAAACGTTTGGGGGGGATGTTCAGGGTATTTTCAGGTTCGATCCGCTCCCAGTCCAGCAGCCCGGATGCCCATAACTGCGCTTCCGTTGCCGCCCCGATGCCGGGTATATGTTGAAATGAGTTTGTCAGCATCTTTCAAGTTTTCGTGTTAGGCTTTTTTAACAACGGAACATTTAAGGTACATGGCGCCGAATCCCGGGATCTTGCAGGAGATATCGTGGCCGTTCACCGGGTCATCAAGGAGTTTTATGTTTTTGACCTTGGTTCCCAATTTCATTGTCTCCTTGCCGGCCTTGAGGTCTTTGATGGTGGTTACCGTATCGCCGTCCTGTAGTGGGTTGCCGTTGGCATCCATGAACCGAGGGACATCCTCCGAGGGGGATTCGGCCGCCTGCTCCGGTGTCCACTCGTGGGAACATTCAGGGCAGATCCACAACAGCCCGTCGGTGTAGGCATAGGGGGAATTACATTTGGGACAGATGGTTTCTTCAGCTGACATAGCAAAATTCCTGGTTGATTGAATAGTTGGTTTAAATTATTTTCATGTCGTGAAATAGTTATCACGCTGAAAGGCAAATGATGATGTCTGTATTTGTACATTAGCGGTACTTACTTTTTTCAACATGATATCAGACGGTTTTCAACAAGCCGAATATTACTGTTTTGATATACAAAAATGTTACATATACCAGGGGGGCTAAACTGTAGTCAAACAGTTTCTGGCGAATTGTTAAATGCCAACAAATTTATTTTGACTGATCTTTCGCCCACTGTGATATTAAATTTTTGCGGTGCTGAATAAATTGTTTTGGCCATTGTGATGGGGATTTTTCCAACATTTCGGTGCAATCGTATTTTTTGATTTCCTCGAGAATATCTTGAGGGCAATTGCGAATTTTATATATGCTGTCAGCTTGAATCAGTTGCTTGGCAGTCAGATCTTTTACCCCTTTAAGCAGTGCGCCTTCCAAATGCGCACCTTCAAGCTTTGCCCTCCAAAAACAGGCCCCTTCAAGCATCGCTTCCTCAAAATGAGCACCTTCAAGCTGTGCTTTCCAAAAATTAGCCTTATTCAGCCGCGCACTCTCAAAATGCGCCCCTTCGAGTTGTGCCCCCCAAAAATCAGCCCTTTCTGCATCCTTAAAATGAGCCCCTTTAAGTAGTGCCTCCCCAAAATGAGCCTCATTAAGCCGTGCTTCTCCAAAATCAGCTTCTTTAAGAGTTGCCTTCCAAAAGTCTGCCTTTTCAAGACATGCACCCTTAAAATGAGCCCTTTCAACCTCTGCCTCTTCGAAATCGACCTCTTCAATCTGTGCTCCTCCAAAATCAACTCCTATAAGTTTCGCTTTTTTAAAATTTGTCCTTTTTAGCGTTGCCCCCCTAAAATTAGTTTTTATAAGCTTTGCCCATCCAAAATGAGTTTCTTTAAGTTGTGCGTTCTCAAAATCAGCATCTTCAAGCGTTGAGTCCACAAAATGGGCACTTTCCAGTATTGCCCCCCTAAAATTAGCCTCTTTAAGCCGTGCGGTTTCAAAATGAGCTTCTTTAAGTACAGCCCCCCAAAAATCAGTTTCTTTAAGAAGTTTTCTCCCCCCAAAATGAGCATCTACAAGCTTTGCCTTCCAAAAATAAGTCCTGTGCAGCATTGCCCCCCTGAAGTCAGCCCCTTCAAGCCGCGCCTCTATAAAATCAGCCTCTTCAAGCTCTGCCTTTCCAAAATCAGCACCTTTAAGCATTGCCTTACTAAAATCAGCCTCTTGAAGCTCTACTGCGTTTTTAAAATCAGCCCCTTCAAGTTTTCTATCCCATTGGGAAATAATTTCTTGTCTAAAGGTTTGGGCATTTTCATAATATTTTTGATCTGTATTCTTGTTAGCATTATAAAAATGTTTACAATGATCGGGGTCATAAAGAAATGATTTCCAAATTGTCATAGGCTTATAAATTACAGGTCTTTCCGGGATATCTTCATTTAAAATTATCATGAGACGACGATTTGAAAATTTAGCCCCTGCTGCTACTTGGGTGGTAAATATGTTATATTGGAATTCCACCTTATCAAGTTCATTTTCATATCTTTGATTTGTGAATGCATAAGCTGCAAAATATAAACCAATTAACCATATAAAACCTGTTGGACATTTATCGCTTTGTTTTGCAGGAAAAAATTTTCTGAAAATAAATGTTATTCCTGAATAGTGAAAGAAACGCTCAAAATAACGCCAGTCTTTAATCCACTTTTTATCGTTAGGTTTATTATGTTTTTTTTGTGCAGCGAACACAAAGCCAAGAAGCGACGACAACACAATAAATGAAAGCAGTAGTCCGGTATAATCCATATTTATTCTTCCTCATTTAAAGAACGGCGCGTTATATTGTTCAGCTCAAGTGCTTGTCGGGATAAATCTGTCCTTTTCGGGGTGAAATACGGCAGGAACGTCTTGGATAAACCGGTCTGCCTGTTTTACCCGGCCCTTGTGAACAAGGCGTAACGTATAATACCTGAACAGAGGCCATGGAGCCATACCCGGCATTTCAAGTCTTTGGGCTATGGATTCGACCGGATTGATATTTTGGAGCCGTGTTTTAATCTGGCAATACTCCTGTTGGGTTAGATGTCTGATAATTTGGCATTTTACCGGCTGATGTTGAACATAGGCACGGATAGCGGCAAGGAAAAAAGAGAGACTACAGTTTTTTGCCTGTTCAACGATCTCTTTTCTTGTAAACCGGACGTGATCAAGAATTTCATTTTTCATGCCCTGTTTTTTATCCGGACAAAGGTCTTTAAAACTCCTGCCCTTTAGATATTTGGCTTTGATTCTCTTGACCACCGAAGGGGTCATGCTTTTTCTTTTGAGCCGGGCGTTGTCCGAAAAAACATCAAAATATTCCCGGATGCTTCTCATACCCGGCGGGGTCAGTTCATCGGTGCCGTTATCAAAAAGAATATTTTCCACCTGAACGTCCAAAAGGGTCTGTAGAACGGTTGTCCCCTGTTCAGTGACGACTTCAAGGGGTTTGAAATAGTCAACCAAAAGGGCAGGACGACCGATTTTTTTTCGGGGAATAAATTTCGTATGCCTGGTAATTCTGATTTTTTTATGGCCAAAGGGGTGCAATGCACTGGTAAATGCCGGGATGACGGCAAAGCAGCCGTCCAGGGAAATTTCCGTGCCGTAGCCGTCTGTAATGGAGGGTTTAACCGTGGCAAAATCTTCATCAAGTCCAGCCGGGATCAAAAGGTCGGCCGTGGCATGCTGCTTGGTAAAGGTTTGTCCCATCTGTTGTTCAAGACTATTGATTCTGTCCCGGTTGCGGTCGGTCAGGCTGACGGACATGGGGATGCGGGCCTTTGTTAATGCTTTTGCAAGGCGGCCTTTTCCCTTTGGTATTTTGGTCAGCAAACTGAATCGGCTGTTTGTTTTTAAACGGTTTAATACGTGGGTGATGTCGTGGGAATCATCCGACCAGTCCAATGGGTCTGATCCGCCGTATAGGGCTAAATCCGTATTGCCGTGTGCCAGAAATGTATCGATGAATGTATTTACCGCATCATAGCTGAAATGGCCGCGCACTTTCGGCAGGGCCCACTCGTTGCAGCGCCGGCAGAAATTAGAGCAGCCCGAGGTCATCTGAAAGGTAATGGCCTCGCTGAAAATATAGGGGCGTTGCCAATCCGCGATGTCCAGGTGACTTTCCCATTGGTCATATGTCATGTGGGAGGGATCAGCCAAGCGGACTTTATTAACCAATAGGTTTTTAAGTTGGTTTGTCTGTGTTTTTAGCGCAGAATGATGGTTATCCAGGTGCTTATACCTAACCAACGCCGTCAACGCCTGGCGCAGATATTTTTCATCCGTTTCGCCAAGTTCAGGATTTTTTGCAGTGCGATTGGCTTGGTCAAGAAGCGCTTTCAGATGTCTGATATTGCCGGCAAAAAGGGCTGCAAGGATATTATTTTTTAAATCTTCAACCAGGGCATCCGGTGTGTCAATTATGTTTTTAGAAATAGAAAAGCCCAAAAGCAGTTCCTCAACAAAATGAGGGGGGCTTTTTGGTAAAAAGCCCCCCTCAATAATATCAGCTAAATTTGCAGATAAATATATTAAACTATCCGCGAACCTCTTCTTTAACTGTGGTGGCAAGTTTGTACAGAATGGTCAGTACAAAAAAGCCTGCGCCGTAAACACCCATGGCAATGATGCCTTCCTGGAGTGTGGGGGCGTATTCGTGCACATGGTGCAGCGGAGAAGGAACAAACCCACCGGCGATCATGCCGAGCGCCTTGTCGATCCAAGCACCGAAAAAGATCATGGCGCAGGTGACGGGCAACAGGGCTTTGTTGTTTCTCAGTTTCGGAATCACCAGGAAAATGGCCCCGACACCCATGAGAATCAGGGCGCTCCACATCCAGGGTACCATCATGTTGTGGCCGTGCAGGCCGAACAGCAGGTACTGGGTATGGGCCAGATGGCCGGGGATACCGGAGTAGTAAACCACGAAACACTCACAAGCAAAGAAGAACAGGTTGGCAATGATGGCGTAGCAGACAATTTTTGACAAGGTCTGCATGGCTTCCCAGCCCGGATCAAACTTGGTGAACTTTCTGATAATGTAGCAAAGAATGATCAGAAACGCAGGCCCCGCAGCAAAGGCGGATGCCAGGAATCTTGGGGCCAAAATGGCCGTCAGCCAGAAACCGCGTCCGGGCAGACCGCAGTACAGGTACGCGGTGACCGTATGGATGCCGATGGCAAAGGGGATGGATACCAGAACAAGCGGTTTGGTCCACCACACAGGTTCCACCTGGTTTCTTTCTGCTTCAAGCACCTTCCAGCCCACAACAATGTTCAAGAACAGATAACCGTTGAGAACAATCATGTCATAAAAGAGCATGGAGTGGGGGGTGGGGTAAAGCAGTACATTCAGCATACGAGTCGGCTGGCCTAAATCCACAACAATGAACAGCAGGCACATGATCAGGCAGGCCACCGCCAGGAACTCACCTAAAATGGTGATCCGGTGGAACCGTTCATAATCATGAAGGTAATAGGGGATAACCACCATAACACCACCTGCGGCAACACCCACAAGAAAGGTGAAGTTGGCGATGTAAAATCCCCAGGAGACGTCCCGGCTCATGCCCGTGATCTGCAGACCGTTGAGGAACTGGTCAAGGTAGGCAAGGCCGCCTGCACCCATGACAGCGAGCAAAAGGCCGATCCACAACCAATATTTTTTACTTCCTTTAATAGCTATCTCAAGCATAGTCGCCTCTCTTAAACGATGTAGTAAACACTGGGTTCGGTACCCAGGGATTGTTTACGTCTGATTGTATAATGTTCGGCCAGGAGATGTCTGATTTCGGAATCAGGATCTTCCAGGTCGCCGACAACGATGGCGCCTTCGCTTGCTTCCACACAATGGGGCTGCTCTCCTTTGGCCAGACGTTCGGCACACAGGTTGCATTTTTCAACCACACCCTTGGTCCGGGTGGGGAAACCCGGGGCAGTCTCTTCAATGAACGGCCGGGGGTCTCTGAAGTTGAAATTTCTTGAGCCGTAGGGGCAGGCCGCCATGCAGAACCGGCAGCCGATGCAGCGGTGGTAATCCATGATAACGATACCGTCTTCGCGCTTGAAGGTCGCCTGGGTGGGACATGCCTGGACACAGGGTGCATTTTTGCAGTGGTTGCAGGTCACAAGGAAGGGAAGATCATGGAATTTTTCAGCCAAGAACTCATCTTCCTTGTCCGGAAAGGCATTGTGGAAGTGTTCATGCCAGATCCATTTAATTTCCTGGCCTTCTCTTACAGGGCGGGTGTTGGGGAATTTTTCAGCGTCCGGTTCCATGTCAAAATCAGGCACGTTATGGGCCTTATGACAAGCTTCCTTGACCGCCTCGGCAACATCTTCATTCAGCTTGGAGGTGTCAATGACCATACCCCAACGTTCGGCATGCAGGGTCTCTTCATTATGTGTGATTTTGGGCCCGGCGCTGCCGTGGGGTTCTGATGCGGCAAGATTCATTACCGGAGCAGCACCCATTCCGATGGCAGCAATACCCGCTACTTTAAGAAAGCTTCTTCTGCTCTTTATCATCATTTAATCTCCTTGGGGTTGGTGTGACAATCCCAGCAATAGGGGCTCACAGAGGCATAGTCGTGGCAGCTGTCACAGAATTTGGCTTTGTCTTCATGGCAGCCCAGGCAGGAGTTTTCACCTGTGGACAGGCTCATGTTAAAGGTTTCGCCGTTGGTTCCGGTGTATTTGCGGTCCCCATGGCGCACAACAGAATCACGCCACACATCCAGCAGGTACATGTGCTCTGCACGCATTTCATACTTGTCCATAACACATTTTTTTGCCTCGGCGGCCTTGCCCAGCAGTTCGGGTTTAGGTGCTGCCATGGTGGTTGTGATCAAGTTAAACCAGAACGGAGAAAGAACGGCGAGCACGAATACCGCAAGTCCTGCCATAATCATGTTTTTACTCATCTTATTCCTCCTCTACCCCGGGCAGGGGTTCCATTCTCAGGTCCTCGGTTCTTTCCTTTTCACCCGGCAGAATCAACGCATTGCCCACAAGTTCATGGACACCAGCCACTTCGCATTCAGGCACCCAGTATTCGCACAGGGTGGAAAGGGCGGCACGGTCGATGGCGCAGATGGTGCCAAGGGTGTTGACGCCGAACTTGTCATGGACATATTTCAGTGCATTGGCGCGGGGAAGAGCGCCTGCCATTCTCAATTCCATGTTTTCACCGGCATTGAGACCTGCACCGGAACCACAGCAAAAGGTCTGTTCGCGGATGGTGTTGGGCGGCATTTCATAGAACTGATCCACACAGTTTTTAATGACATACCTGGGCTCTTCGAGAAGCCCCATACCCCTGGCAGGGTTGCAGGAGTCGTGGAAGGTCATGATGCGGTTGGCATTACGGCTCTTATCCAGCTCAAGTTTGCCGTGTTTGATCAAGTCAGCGGTAAACTCGGTGATATGAACCATTTTGGTGGACGCGGCATTTTCAAACCGGGTGCCTGTGATGGGGTTCACCGGGACTTCAAGGAAGTCGGCGGGACCGTTCATGGTATCCATATACTGATGGATTACACGCCACATGTGACCGCACTCGCCGCCCAGAATCCATTTAACGCCAAGGCGTTTGGCTTCTGCGTACATTTTGGCGTTAAGGCGCTTCATGGTTTCGTGGGAGGTGAAGAAACCAAAGTTGCCGCCCTCGGACGCATAGGTTGACCAGGTGACATCCAGTCCGTATTTCTCTTTGAGATATTTAAACAGGATCATGTACCCTTGACAGGTATATGTGCCGGGATCGGCAAATACGTCGCCGGAAGGCGTAATAAAAAGGATGTCTGCGCCTTTTTTCTGGAATTGAGGTGTACAGTCAACGCCTGTGATATCTTCAATGTCTTCAACAAAGAATTCCAGCATGTCTTTGAACGCGTGGGGCTGGATGCCCAGATGGTTGCCGGTCTGGTAACAGTTGGAAACCGGTGTGGCAATCCAGTCGATATTCAGGCCGATCAGGTTCAGAAGTTCACGGCCCATGATGGTGATTTCAGCCGTGTCAATGCCGTAGGGGCAGAATACTGAACAGCGCCGACATTCTGTGCACTGAAAAAAGTAGTACCACATCTCTTTGAGTGCATCCAGGGTCAGTTCCCTGGCGCCGAGAAGACGCTTTCCACCTGGGATATTTTTCAGAATTTTTCCGGCCAGGGTAAAGTCGTTACGGTAAATGGAACGCAGCAATTCAGCCCGCAGCACCGGCATGTTTTTCGGATCGCCGGTCCCCAGGAAAAAATGGCACTTATCAGCACAGGCACCGCAACGAACACATACGTCCATGAAAACTTTGAATGTACGGAAACGCTCAAGGCGTTCTTTAATTCCTTCGTGCAGGATTTGTTGCCAATTTTCCGGTAGTTTCCAGTCATCCTCAATGGGATTCCATGCTCTTGCATTGGGCAATCCCAATGTTTCAACACTTTCCGGTTTGGCGGCATAGCAGTACATGCCGGGCCGGATCTGAACGGATTTGGTAGTGTCCAGCCAGTTGCTGGGCTCGGAGCTAGACCGGGGACGATAGTCAATTTTGTCTAATGCTTCATCCGGTGTAAGTTCGTCAGCCATCTATCACTCCTTTTTATCCACCGGCAGGCCGGCTTCAATCATTTTGTCTCTGAAGTGGTCCTCATACTGTTCATACGTATGGATGGGCACATCATAGTTCCAGGGGTTAATATGCCGTTTGGCCCGGGTGTTGTTGGCCATGTTCCGGGTGGGGCTCAAGAAGACGCCGCCCATGTGCATCAGCTTGCTCATGGGAAAATAAGCAAACAAGATGCTCACAAGAAAAAGATGGCCGTAGAACAGCCCGCCGACTTCTTCGGGGATATGGGGGTGGAACGTCGCCAGACCCATGGTCAATTCCTTGATGCCGATGATATCCACCTTGGTGAAATAGCGCATGGCAATGCCGGTGGCGGCAATGCCGATGATCAGGAACAAGGGGAAATAATCAGCCGCCTGGGAGATGTAGCTGATTTTTGCATCAAAAATTCTGCGGCTTAAAAGGAAAAGCGCTGCCAGCAGAAGAACCGGGCCGGAAATGAACAGTCCGGGAAGGCCGACCTGGATAATGCCGTCCAGATATTCAATTAACTGGATGCATCCGGGTACAGGCGCAGTGAAAAACCTTAAGTGCCTGATTAGAACCACCAGGAATGCGTAATGGAATGCAAGTGCACCCACCCAAAGGAAAATTTCCCATGAGTAGGAGAGTTTGTTGGACGCATTCCGGTTAAACGCCGCTTTTGTATTTCTGAACAATGACCTGAAAGCAAAAATTTCCAGGAGCATTCTTACAAAAACGCCGGTAGATGTGTTCGGGTTGTCTATGGTGTTCTGTTTGATCCATGGCAATGATTTCTGCTGGCCGCAGGTTGTAGGAATCCTAAACGGCACGGCAGAGGCTGCCCACCCCTTGACCTTGAGCACAAAGCCAATCAGGAATACGGCAACCGCCAGGTACGGAATCAGTACACCAAAGACGACCTGAAGCCCGAGTCCCTCAACCCCTGTGTAAGCCAACAGGAAGAGCAGAAAGACAGCAGTAAGGGGGATCAAGTACCTTTGATTCATGTTATAACCACCTCATTATTGTATGTATGGCCCGCCATTATCGCGCCATACATGTTAAGATTGTTTGGAGCCTAAGAGGTCGCCCTCTGACAACTCCGCTACTAAACCTGCCCTTTCAAAGGCCTTATGGATGCGTCTTTTGCTCTCCGTGGCCTTTAAAAGGAAAATATCCTCTCTACATTTCATGTATCGGTTGAAAGCGGCCAGAGCAATTTCGTCTACCAGGCGATAAAACTCTAGTACTTCTTCATTTTCAAAAAAGCTTTCACCGATCTCTTTTAATGCAAATACAAAATCTACTGCATTTGCAGGATCAAATGCCTGAACCGCACGAATTCGAATGACCGGGTCCAGGGCTTTTTCAAGACCTTCCCTGCTGAAATTTTCCGTAATTAGGTCTAAAACATCTTCAAGGGTTTCCCGGGTAACGGCGCCGACAGGGTTGTCAAAGCGATCTGATTTTTTACCCAGAATCCTTGCAGATTCCTCCGGATAGGTGTTGATAGTGGCCCTAAACCAACTGTCCAGCAGCTGATTCCGGTTCTTTTTTATAGTTTTTTTCAATGTATCGAAATCTTTAGATTAATATATTTATAAAATGTAAACGGGTTAATTTGCGTAATCGTTAGAAGGATATAAACTCCCCCCAATTTTATGTCAAGGGTAAACCTGCTTTGATTTTTCAATGGAAGTTGCCTTGGTTTGGGCTTTTGTTTCGATTATGATAGGGCGCTTCCGCCCATGAATTTTCGTTGGGAAAAAATAACGGCAGATGTTTATTTTTAGTTAGGAATAGTGTATTTATTGGGGTATTCATCTATATTTTCAATGCTGCCGGCAGGGCGTCTTCCGGTTTTAAACACATTTCGTAAGAAAGGACAAATATGAATAGATTTCTGTTATCATTGATTTGCTTTATTTGGTCTATGGGTTCCATTGCCAGTGCCTCGGCCCAGAACTTTGCCGAATCCGGCGATTGGGGTGTTTCGTTGGGATATGGTCAAAGTTCGGACAGTATCGATATCTATCGTGCAGGGCTTTTAAAACAGTGGGGTGTCACATGGCTTGACGGTAATGTCGGTCATGTCGACGGATATTTTGAGTTGTCCTATAACCGCTGGGAGCATGGTGGTGATGACGTTAATGCCGTGGCATTGTCTCCGGTATTTCAGTATATCTTCCATGTCAAAAGTGACATATGGTATCCCTATATAGAGGGGGGGATCGGTGTGGCCTATTTGGATGATTATACGATCAACAACAGGGATCTTTCTTCGAATCTTATGTTTGAAGACAGGATTGGGGTCGGTGTCAGAATTAAACATGTGGATTTGAGTTTCCGCTACATGCATTATTCCAACGCGGGGTTAAAAGAACCAAACGACGGAATTGATATAATCATAGGTACCCTGGCCTGGTACTTTTAAGTCATTTTTTTAAAATAGAGCGCCAGGCTTTTTCCTAATAGTGGGTTGAGCAGGCGGTCAATGGTGGTGGTCAGCGCCGGTTTTTTCATCAGGTCCCATACCAGGAGTTTGTGGTATAGATTTACGGCAAGGCAATCCGTGCGGGTGGGGCCTGCAAAGCACTTGATCCACCAATAGGGGCTGTGGATGCTGTGCGCATAGTGGCATCCCAGGTATTTGGGGCCTTTTCTTTGGATTTTTCCAATGATCTCTTTTTTGCCGTAGATTCTTACATGGCCCATGTTGGCGTTGTGGTATTCATCCGACAACTGCCAGCAGATCCATTCGGGCCAGGCCCTGGGAACGCTCACGGCCAGTATTTTGCCCGGTTTCAGGATGCGAATCAGTTCTAAAATAGCCTTTTCGTCATCGGGAATATGTTCAAGGACTTCCGAGCAGATCACCACATCAAAGCTGTTGTCGGCAAAGGGCAGGGCGGTGACGTCCATGGCGGATAATGCCCAGTCCCGGCAGGAGAGATCGTTCAATTGTTCATGAAATTGAAGCTTTTTTTGGGTCGTGAGCAGGCTGTCAAATCCGAAATCCCCACCAATGCATATCGTGCCGGGTTCCCGGCATGCCCTGACCATGTGGCGTCCCTCTCCGCATCCGATATCCAGAATCCTGTCGCCGGGAGCAATATCCAGACGTTTAAAGTCAATGGTAATCATTGATCACCTCCCGATACACCTGGGCCGTGCGCATGGCACATTTTTCCCAGGTAAATTCCGTTGTTGCCCGGTCATATCCCCGACAGGCAAGTTCTTCCCGCTGTGTTTCGTCGTCGAGCAGTTCTATGATTGCCGTTTCAAGGGCCTTGGCGTCCCCGGGAGGGACAAGTCTGGCCGCATCCCCTGCCACCTCGGGTAGGGCGCCGCCGGTTGTGGAGATCACCGGGACCCGGCAGGCCATGGCCTCTCCAACCGGCAAGCCAAATCCTTCATACATGGAGGGCACCACCGCAATTTGGGCTTTTGCATACTCCCGGACAAACCGCTGGTGATCGATGCGGCCGGTAAAGTTGATATGGCGGCCGAGTTCAAGGGTTTTAACCAATTTTTCAATGCCGCCGTTCTTTTTGGGGGTGCCGATGACCGTCAACGAGGCTTCTCTGTGTTTTAGCACCCCTTTTAGGGCGTGCAGCAGGTGGTATAACCCTTTGAGGGGCATATCCGCACTATTGGTGACGATCAGTCGACCGGGCTCCTTTTTTACATGATCCAATGGAAAAAAATGGTCAAGATCAATGCCGATGGGAACCGTTTTCAGTCTTGCTGCAGGGATTTTAAACGCCTTGGCAATATCGGCTCTGGAACTGTTAGATACCGTGATTAGGGACGGTATCTTTCGCGCAACGCGTTTCTGCATGCCGATGAAAGAGTACCAGCGAAGGGCTTGGAGTTTTTTGAAATAAGAGCCGGCGGCGTTGAATGCAAGTCTTCTGTCCACTGTCATGGGATGATGAATGGTAGCGGTTACGGGCAGGTCCCGGGCCAGGGACAACACGCCGTAGGAGAGGCTTTGGTTGTCATGGATAATATCATAGTTTTTTATCCGGCCTTTCATGTAGCGCTTTGTCCGCATGCCGAATGTCATGGGCTCCGGGTATCCCATGAGACAGATGTCCAGCCATTCAATGAGGTTGACCGGATCTTTGAGTTCCTCAATACGGGGGGTCCTGAACAGATTCTGCGGGTTGTACAGATCCAGGGTCTCGAGCATGGTCAAAGTGACCTTGGCGTTGACCATAGGGTCTGGAGGGCCTGCAATAATCTCCACCCGGTGGCCAAGATCAGATAGCGCATGACTTAAATGACGTACATATACGCCCTGTCCGCCGCAATGGGGATTTGACCGGTAGGAGATTAATCCTATGCGCAGACCTGTTTTATAAAATGGGTTCATGGGGGAAATCTTATGGTACGCCCGGCTGGAGTCGAACCAGCGATCTTCAGCTTCGGAGGCTGACGTGCTATCCACTGCACTACGGGCGCGCAAAGTTGGGAATTGTTATACCATATTAGGAAATAAAATCCATATCAAATTTTTCTTTGGCCTCACCTGCCACATACAAAGACCCTGCAATACATATGGCATCGTCTTTACAACTTTCTGAAATTGCATATGATACCGCATCCTTTACATCCTTGATGACCTGCACCTCCCCTTTAAATTTTTTTTTGACTGCTGCAGTTAATATCGGAGTTTCGATACTGCGGTCGATTTTGGCCTGGGTTACAATGACCCGCTGTGCTCTGGGTAGAAGCTGATCCAGCATGGCTTCATGGGGCTTGTCATCCAGGATGCCGACAACCAGTGTCAGCTTTTTGTCTCCTAAGGTCCGGTTAAGGTATTTGCCCAGCAGGAAAGCCGCTTTCAGGTTGTGGGCCCCGTCCAGGATCACCAGGGGGTGATCCATGATTTTTTCAAGGCGGCCCGGCCAATGCACCCGGGCAAGGCCTTTATGGATAACCTCCGGGGTCAGTTCATATCGGGGATCGGCTTTTTTGTTTTGTTCAAAAATCAGCTCAATGGCAGCCAAAGCCAAAGAGAGGTTTTCCCGCTGGTGCTCACCGGGCAATGGCTTGGTCAGGCCTTTGAAATTTTGATAAATGCCTTTGTAATTATAGGTAGGTCCGCCGGGTGTTTTGCGGATAGAGAAATCGTTTTTAAACCGGTACAGATCGGATTGTTGGTCGGTGGCTAATTTTTTAAGCTTGTCTATTCCCGATGGCTGGGATACGGCTGTCACTACAGGTACGCCGGGTTTGATGATACCGCCTTTTTCCCGGGCCAGATCCCTAATGGTATGGCCGAGGTAATCGCTGTGCTCAATGGAAAGATTGGTGATGACGCTGACCTGGGACGCAATGATGTTGGTGGCATCAAATCTGCCGCCCATGCCGGTTTCAATGACCGCCCAGTCTACCTTCTTTTCGGCAAAATGATAAAATGCCATGGCCGTGACAATTTCAAAAAAGGTGGCCCGGCGTGATCCCCGGCATAGTTTGGTGTCTGCCGTGTTTACAGCCTCGTAGGCGCTGATCACCTCTTCATCACTGATCTGCCGTCCGTCCACACAGATGCGTTCATTGAATCGAACCAGGTGGGGGCTTGTGTAGATACCTGTTTTAAACCCGGCCGCATTGAGAATTGATGCAATGCAGGCAGCTGTGGAGCCTTTGCCGTTGGTTCCGGCTACATGGACCGTGTTGTAGGCGTTTTGGGGGGTATTCAGTTCTGAGAGGATATTTGAAATGGTATCCAGCTCCAGCTTGATACCGAACCGGCCCAGTTTATAGATCTTTTCCAGGCACCGGTTATATGCGGGGGGTGTCATTTAAATTGTCCATAAAAAACCCGGCGTATCCGCCAATATGATACACCGGGTTGTTTTTAATGCTTAGCTACGTCTTCTGCGAGATCTTGAGGCGGCAATTCTTTGTCTTCTCATTGCCTCTCTCATCTTACGTCTTCTGTACTGACAAGGTTTTTCGAAATGTTTCTTAACCTTGAGACGTTTGAATAGCCCGTCGTTCTGAATTTTTTTCTTCAGAATACGCAGTGCTTTTTCAACGTCATTATCAATAACTGTGACAGTAATTTCTTTCAAGCAGCATCGCCCCTTTCAAAATAAATTTAAATATAGCGGTCATGGCGTGATCTAAAGTTATCAAAAGATTTAATCCATGACAAAATATGAAAGCCGTTCAGTCGGTTATTTTGATCTTCACACGAGTAATTTTTGGGGGGTTGACTTGGTCTATTGGCATACACAACCCGCAGCAAAACATGAAAGAGAATCAAAAACGTATGGTAACTTTCATATGAAAATATTTATAAACGAGCCTTATAACAAATGGGGGCCGTCATGGCAAGGAAAAAATTGGCAATGGGAAAGGTGTTGCACTGCTTGCATTAATGTCGTGCGGGAGAAAGAAAACAAAAAGAAAATAAAAACCCGGACGCTGTGTTGAGGGAACGTCCGGGTCTTACTATTTTACAGCTTGGAGATCAGTTCTGCAGTTACATCGGGCAGCGCTTGTTCGCCGTTCAGTGTAACGTATTTGAAATCTGCGTCCGGCAGATCTCTGAAGTAGTAGGAAGAGGCCAGGGTGCCGGTATCTGTGTCATAGTAGATGGAGTGACGTTTGTCGATGGCAGTTTCATCCTGGTCATCGGCGCGGGTGCTCAGTGCTCCGCCGCATACCCGGCATTTGTCTCCGTCGGGTTTGATGGCGTCGATGAAAATGTTGTTGGGATGGTTGTTGTCATTTTCGCACAACCGTCTGCCCATGATTCTGTTTTTGGCAATTTCACGGTCCAGCAGCATTTCGATAACGTAGTCAAGTTTGATGCCCTGCTCGTTGAGTGCGGCATGCAGTTTTTCAGACTGAACTTTATTTCTTGGGAACCCGTCCAGCAGCCATCCGTTTTTGCAGTCGTCCTGTTTGATGCGGTCGATCATCATGGGGATGGTGATGTCATCGGGTACCAGGTCGCCGGCGTCGATAAATGCTTTGGCTTTTTTACCTAGTTCTGTACCGCCTTTGATGTTGTCGCGGAAGATCGCACCGGATTCAACATGGGCTATGTTGTATTTGTCTTTGAGGATTTTTCCCTGGGTACCTTTACCGCTGCCGTTGGGGCCGAAAAATAAAATGTTCATCTTTACTCCTTGAGATGGGTTTATATTCATATCCTGTCGGGACACATCCGACATAATCAAAAATCGTAATATCTTAAATTGAAAGAAGCAATTGGGTTCATGGCGTTCTTTCATGGCCTGCCAAGGGCATTCTTGTTATGAAAAATGAAGATCTGCCCGTCTGTGCCAAATGTATCAGCAAATCTTAATATAGGACTGCCCTTTTTTTGTCAAGGAATTGCAGCCTTGCGCCACTGTCCTTACATGCGCGGGCTTTTGTCGGGTTGAGGTTGGATGAATTGTGTTAAAAAGCGTGGAGGGGCTTGCTAAATTAGACCTTGAATGTCCCCCGGCAAATTGATATTAAATACAAATTTATTACAAGATTCTTAATTCAGATAGTCCGGTGAACACGTTAAATAATTATCCATATATAAAATAAGGGGAGAAAAAATGACTGAACTGATTGATGTCAGGGCAAGGGAAATTATTGATTCAAGAGGGAATCCTACGGTTGAAGTGGATGTGACCCTGGCCTGCGGCGCCCAGGGACGGGCCGCTGTGCCCTCCGGCGCGTCAACCGGTACACGGGAAGCCCTTGAACTTCGTGACAAGGCTGAAAACCGTTTTATGGGCAAAGGTGTGCTCAATGCCGTGGCCAATGTCAATGAAGTCATAGCCCCGGAGATCATCGGTTATGATGCCATGGATCAGGCCGGACTGGACCTGACCATGATTGATATTGACGGAACGGAAAACAAATCACGGCTGGGCGCCAACGCTATTTTAGGCGTCTCCATGGCCGCCGCAAGAGCTGCTGCCGCAGCCAACGGTGTGCCGCTGTACCGCCATATCGGCGGCATCAATGCCCGGGTCATGCCTGTTCCCATGATGAATATCATCAACGGCGGAGCCCATGCAGCCAACAATCTGGATATCCAGGAGTTCATGATTCTTCCCTTTGGTGCAGCCAATGTGTCCGAAGCCATCCGCATGGGTGCAGAGACCTTTCATAACCTGAAAAAAATACTCAAAGGCAAGGGGCTTTCCACGGGTGTCGGCGACGAAGGCGGGTTTGCGCCGGATCTAGGGTCCAACGAAGAGGCCATTGAAAATATCATTACCGCCATTGAGGCTGCCGGCTATCGTCCGGGCAAGGACATCGGCATCGGCCTGGATGCCGCCGCCAGCGAGTTCTACAAAGACGGCAAATATGTATTTGCCTCTGAAAACAGAGCAATGTCCCCGGCTGAACTCATTGACTACTATGAAAGTCTGATTGATAAATATCCCCTGGTCTCCATCGAAGACGGTCTGGCGGAAGGGGACTGGGATAACTGGGAACTCATGACCCAGCGCCTGGGCAACCGTATCCAGATTGTGGGAGATGATGTATTTGTGACCAATCCGGATATTTTTAAGCAAGGCATTGCAAGGGGTGTGGGTAACTCCATTCTGATCAAGCTGAACCAGATCGGCACCGTCACCGAGACCCTTGATACCATCCAGATGGCCAAGGACTCCGGGTATACCACCGTGGTATCCCACAGATCCGGTGAAACCGAAGACAGTTTTATTGCCGACCTTGCCGTGGGTGTAAATTCCGGGCAGATCAAAACCGGTTCCATGTCCAGAAGTGATCGTGTCGCAAAATACAATCAATTGATCCGCATCGAAGAAGAACTGGCTGAGTGTGCGGTTTTTCCCGAAGATCTGTTTGTTTTAAAATAGTGTTTATGGAAGATAGCAGGACAGGCATGTTATGCTAGGACTCTATTTCCTATTTGTCAGCTGAACACCAGGCGGGGATTTTGTCTTCCTAAATCCCCGCCTCTTTCATATGAGCGTCTCAAAATTATTAAATTAATTTTTTATTTCGTTTGGGGTGAACCGGCTATTGATAGGCCGGATCAGCCTTTGACGATGATATGAAAGTCAAAATAAGCTGTGATATGGCTTTCCTGATTCCCCTATTTCTGATATGAAGTCCGGCTGATAAAATTTGGAACTACCTGGACAACCTGTTCATGCAGGATTATTCGTGAACGGTAAGGTGTGATTTAAATAGTTATGATTAAAAACGTGTAAAAGTGAGGACTGGATGGCTGATATAACTAAATATATTTTTGTAACAGGCGGGGTGTTATCCTCATTGGGTAAGGGACTTGCGTCCGCGGCCATTGGCATGCTCCTGGAAAGCCGGGGGCTGACCGTGACCATTCAGAAACTGGATCCTTACATCAATGTTGACCCGGGAACCATGAACCCCTTCCAGCACGGTGAAGTATTTGTCACCGATGACGGTGCTGAAACCGATCTTGATCTGGGACATTATGAGCGGTTCACCAATGCCAAGCTTGGCAAGAACAATAATTTTACAACAGGTAAGATCTATGATCAGGTGATCACCAAAGAGCGCCGGGGCGAATACCTTGGCGGGACCGTTCAGGTCATCCCACATATCACCGACGAGATCAAACAGGCCATTACCCTGGTTTCCGATGATGCGGATGTGGTAATTGTGGAGATCGGCGGCACCATCGGAGATATTGAATCGCTTCCCTTTCTTGAGGCCATCCGCCAGTTCAAGGCCGATGCCGGCCCTTCCAACGTGATTTATATTCACCTGACCCTGGTGCCTTATATTAAGACAGCCTGCGAGGTGAAAACCAAGCCCACCCAGCACAGTGTAAAGGAGCTTCGCAGTATCGGCATCCAGCCGGATATCCTCTTGTGCCGCACCGAAAGCCTGTTGACCCAGGACATTAAAAACAAGATTGCCCTGTTCTGCAATGTTGGAGCCGATGCCGTGTTCACGGCCAAGGATGTGGACTGCATCTATGATGTGCCCATTGTCTACAACGAAGAAGGCTTGGGGGACATGGTGCTTAAAAAGTTGAACATCTGGGCCAGGGCGCCGCGCATTGACGGCTGGCGGGAGATGGTGGAGCGCCTGAAAAGTCCGCGTCATCAAGTCACCATTGCCATTGTGGGCAAATATGTGGATTTGACCGAGAGTTATAAAAGCCTGAATGAGGCCTTGACCCACGGCGGAATCTCCAATGACACCAAGGTGAATTTGAAGTTTGTGGATTCCTCCACCCTGACGAAGGAGAATGTGGATGGTGTGCTGTCCACTGTTGACGCCGTTCTGGTTCCCGGCGGATTCGGAAGCCGGGGGATCGAAGGAAAGATCCTTGCGGCCGGCTATGCCCGTAAAAACAAGGTGCCGTTCTTCGGCATTTGTCTGGGCATGCAGATGGCCGTCATTGAAGTCGCACGTAACCTGGCCGGCCTTGAAGATGCCAACAGCGAAGAGTTTGATGCCGACACCCCCTATCCGGTGATCTACCTGATGAAAGAGTGGGTGGATGAGCAGACCGGTAAGGTGGAAAAACGCGATGAATCTTCGGATAAGGGCGGCACCATGCGCCTGGGCGCCTATCCCTGTCTTCTGGCCGAAGATACCTTTGCCATGAATGCCTACAAGACGGAAAATATTTCCGAACGGCATCGCCACCGGTTTGAGTTCAATAATGAATTTAAGGAGAAACTGGTGGAATCCGGACTTGTCATTTCAGGGACATCCCCGGACCATGGCCTGGTGGAAATTGTGGAGCTTAAAGACCACCCCTGGTATCTGGGCTGCCAGTTCCATCCGGAATTCAAGTCCAAACCCATGGTGCCCCATCCGCTTTTCAAGGCATTTATCAAAGCGGCCCTGAAAAATAAGAGATGAGTGACGAATTTGTCACCATAACCGGTCCAGGCGACATCCGTCTTGAGGGAATTTTTAACCGGCAGGAAACCAACAAAGCGGCGGTGATCACCCATCCCCACCCCCTTTATGGCGGAAATATGGATGTGCCTTTGATTTGCCGGATGGCTGCCTGCTTTCAATCTGCCGGGATTGCCGCCTTGCGTTTTAATTTCAGGGGCACCGGGGTCAGTACCGGAACATTTGACGATGGTCAAGGCGAGCAGGATGATGTCAAAAGTGCTTTAAAATTTTTGTCCGACCAGGGGTATGATCAGCTTTTGCTTGCCGGATATTCCTTTGGTGCATGGGTCAACGCCCATGTGGTAAACGCCGGTGTCGAGGTCACGGATCATATTATGATCTCGCCCCCGGCAGCGTTGCTAGGTTTTGATTCGGTCGAACAACTGCCCCATACTGGGCTGATTCTTACGGGTGAAAATGATGATTTAGCACCTGCTTTCATGGTGCACGATCTTTTGTCAAAATGGCAAATTGCCCCCCGGGTAGAGGTCCTTTCCGGTGTTGATCACTTTTATGCCGGAGCCCTGGACCAGTTGGAAAGCATTCTTTCAGACTACCTGCAGCCCTGACTCTTTTAAATCCCATTGGAAAAAATGTCATTTGGACCAGATTGATATAAAAATACTGAACATTCTCCAGGAAAACGGCAAAATAACCAATGCCAAACTTTCCCGGATGGTGGGAATTTCAGCCCCGGCGACCTTGGAACGGGTGAAGCGCCTGGAAAGTGCCGGGGTGATCTCCCATTTTACGGCCGTGGTGGATCCCGAAAAGGTCGGGTTCTCCATTATGGTTATTGTCAGTATTACACTGAGCTTGAGCAAGCTCTCTTCGGTGCCTTTGATCAAAGAAAAATTTGCCGAACTTGATGAGGTTGTGGAGTGCTATCAGATCGCCGGAGCCCACGATTTTATTCTCAAGGTTGTGGCAAAGGACATCAAAGCCTATGCCGAATTTATGAACCGGAAATTAACCCGGATTCAAGGCATCCAGAGTATCCAGTCCTCAATTGTCATTGACAGCCTCAAGGATAAGAAAATTCTTGTCCTTGGGGCCGACGATGACAGCTAATCTTCCTACATTTTCCGCTTTACGAATCTGTTTGTTCATCCGGCGTCGGCGTGCCGAATCCACCGCCGCCGGGGCTCATTATTCGGAAACGTTCTCCGGGTTGCGCCAGTATATCGTTTTTGGCACCCATGTTGATGGCTGTGCCGTCTTTTTTGATGAAGAGATTGAGCCCCTTTTTTCCCGGTTCCCCGCCGTCCATCCCGTAGGGCGCAAAGACCCTGCGTTCTGAAAGGATGGCGACATTGAGGGGGGCCAAGAACTCCACCTCGCGCACCAGGCCGTCCCCGCCATTAAACTGTCCCCGGCCGCCGGATCCCCGGCGAATGGAAAATTCTCTTAGAAGCACGGGATAGCGACGCTCCAGAATCTCCGGATCGGTGATGCGGGTGTTGGTCATGTGGGTCTGGACCCCGGTCCGGCCGTGCCAGGTCGGTCCGGCCCCGGCCCCGCCGGCAATGGTCTCGTAGTAGCCGAACCGGTCGTTGCCGAAGGTGAAGTTGTTCATACAGCCCTGGGAGGCGGCGGCCACACCGAACGCCTTGAGAACCACATCGGTGATGCGCTGGGACGTCAGCACGTTGCCGCCCACCACGGCTGCGTCGGTGGATGGGTCAAGTAAGGACCCCTTGGGGATCTTGACGGTGATGGGGATGAGGCAACCGTGGTTCAAGGGCAGATCTTTGTCAATCAGACATCTGAGACAATAAAGGATGGCCGATTTGGTAACGGCCTTGGGGGCGTTGCAGTTTCCCCAGATTTGAGCTCCGGTGCCTTGGAAATCAAAAATTGCACTGCCGTCTTTTCTGTCAATTGTGAGGGCCAGGCCAATGGGACTGCCGTCATCCAGATGGTCTTTGGCGCAGATTGTGTCCCGTTCGGCCAATCCCTTTGATTTGGAGAGCGCTTTAAGACGCTCGCGAACAGACTCTTCAGCCGCATCCTGGACATGTTGCATATACGCCTGGACCACATCGAGTCCGTAGTCATTTACCATTTCCAGAACCAGTTCAATGCCTTTCTGGTTGGCGGCAATCTGGGCCTTGAGGTCGGAGATGTTCTCCGCCAAAAGGCGGGTGCCGGAGATGGGTGGACGCCCAGGTGCCGGTTTTATTTTGCCTGGTGCAAGCAGCAGGTCTGAAATACCCGCCTCTTGAAAAATACCGTTCTCCACCAGTTTAAACGACTCAATACAGGCCCCTTCCTCTTTAAGGCTGCGGGAATTGGGGGGCATGGAGCCGGGGGTTATGCCGCCGATGTCGGCGTGGTGTCCCCGGGACGCCATCCAGAAAATTACCTGGTCATTTTTGAATACGGGTGTGATGACCGTAATGTCCGGCAGGTGACTGCCCCCGGCCGCCGGATGGTTGGAGACCAGCACATCTCCGGGAGTAAGATTGTTTGCCCGGCGTTGGATCTGGGCTTTTACCGCATCGCTCATACTCCCGAGGTGGACCGGCAGATGGGGGGCGTTGGCCACCAGTTCTCCGTTGGGCCCGAACAAGGCGCAGGAAAAATCAAGGCGCTCCTTGATGTTGGTGGAGATGGCGGTCTTTTGCAGCATCCGGCCCATCTGTTCGGCAATGGACATGAACAGATTGCTGAAAATGGAGAGCTGGGCCGGGTCGAGGATTGTGTCAATCTGTGTGCGCGTGCCTGAGCCCACCGTGATTTCCACATCGCCGTTTTGGGTGATGGCTGCGGTGCAGCCGGGTTCGATGAGAATGGTGGAGGTCTGGTGAATCAAAAGGGCGGGGCCGGCAATGCAATGGCCTGCGGCAAGTCCTTCCAGGTCATAAACACAGGTTTTCTGCCGGCCGTCCTCAAAACAGCATTGGACGGTATCCAACACCGGCGCATCCCCGTTGGCCTTTGAAATGTTGATCCGTTGAACTCCCGCAGCTTTGGCCCGGGCCCGTATCCGGATATCGTCGATGAGGATCTGCCTGTCGGAAAGATCGAATCCGAACTCTCGGCGGTAGACAGACCTGAACGCTGCTGCATAGTCATTGTCCTGATTCCCCTTACCCTGGGGCCGGCAGATCATGATGGCTGTATCCGTACCTTGGTATCTCAGGTTTAGAAAACGGTCCGCGTCAATGGCTTCGTCTGAAAATCCTTGATGGTTCAGTTCCCGGCGGGCATCTTTTTCCAGTTGTTCAAAAACGGCATCCGTTTCTTGTAGGGCTTGGGGGCATAGGACGGCGGAGGAGGGCTGCTGGCGCTCGGTGACCACATCGGCCATGCCCATGCCGTAGGCGGACAGAATGCCGGAAAACCGGTGGATAAAGATTTTGGATATCCCAAGGATCCTTGCAATGGCGCAGGCATGCTGGGGACCGGCACCCCCGAATGTGGCCAGTACATGGTTTTTGATATCAAATCCCCGCATCACCGAGATTTCACGAATGGGCCTGACCATCACCTCATTGGCCACCCGGATAAAGCCCAGGGCAACCCCTTCCATGGTCATGGCGGGCAGCCCGGCCGCGGCACAATAAGTGTTGATGTCGTCCGTCAGACCGGCCATGGCCTTGCGGGCTGCCTCCACGTCCAGGGGCTGATCTTCGGTGGCTCCGAAAATATGGGGAAAGTATTTGGGTTGAATACGGCCAAGCACAAGATTGGCGTCTGTAACTGTAAGGTATCCCTTTTTCCGGTAGCAGACAGGCCCCGGATGGGCGCCGGCAGATTCAGGCCCCACCTGAAACATGCCGTTGTCAAAGAATAGGCGGCTGCCCCCGCCTGCGGCCACGGTTTTGATGTGGAGCTGGGGGGCCTGGATGCGTACACCGGCGGTCTGGGTTTCAAAGACCAGTTCGTATTCCCCTCCGAACCGGGAGACATCCGTGGAGGTGCCGCCCATATCAAATCCGATGACCGGCTCTTTTTTTTCTGCATCAAAGGTGGTCATGGCATATCCCACCACCCCGCCGGCAGGCCCGGACAGGATGGCGCGGCTGCCTGTGAACCCGTCGGCACCGGCCAGGCCGCCGTCGGACTGCATGAAAAGAAGGCCGGTATGGGTAAGCTTGTCCTTGAATCCCTGCCTGAAACTGTCAAGATAGGTGCGGATATGCGGATTGAGGTAGGCGTCCACCATGGTGGTATCGCCCCTGGGCACAAGCTTTACCCGGGGCATGACCTGGGAGGAGAGAGAAATCTGGGTAAATCCGATTTCCCTGGCCATACGGCCGATAGCCTGTTCATGTTCGGGCCAGGCATAGGCGTGCATGAGCACAACGGAGAGACTGCGGATCCCCCGGTCATAGACCGCCTCGAGGTCGGATCGTATTGCCTCTGGGTCCAGGGGGCGAATCACGGCCAGGCGGTCACCGGTAATCCCTTTTACTATTTGCTCGGCTACTGCCGAGGCGTCTTCGTCCTCCCGCAGGATTCTCAGGCGTTCATCCGCTTCAATGACCTCCTGGTACAAAAGCTCGGGCTTTTTGATCTCCAGGTCAAAAATTTTCGGCCGATCCTGGTTGCCGATTTGGAGAATATCGCCAAATCCCCGGGTCACCACCAGGGCGCTGGGCGCGCCTTTGCGTTCCAATAAAGCGTTGGTGGCGACGGTGGTCCCCATGCGTATCCACTCAATTTGCCCGGCATAGAACTGTGCTTTGGGCACAGGTTTTCCGGTGACCTCTTCTAATATGCGCCGGATGCCTTCACGGGGGGCGTCAGGATAGTTCCGGGGATCTTCGGACAACAGCTTCATGACCCGGAATCCGGCTTCTCCGGGCACCTCGGCATAGATGTCCGTAAACGTTCCGCCACGGTCAATGGAAAAACGGCATTTGGTTGGATCTGACATGGATACTCCTTGTTTTACTCAGCGCTTGGACAATCGTGGTGCCCTGTGACCATGGGCTTTATATCCAGAATCGGGGTGCCGTCCATCATGTCGATATTTTTGACTCCAATGTGCCCGTCCGCTTTACTTGTTACCTCAACGACACTCAAACCAACGGCATTGGGGCGAATGGGCGAACAAATGCTGAACACGCCCCTGGAAGACGACCGGTGGGGCGGGGTCTGGAAGAGGTTGCTTGAATTAAATGCCGGGCTTTTGTGAAAATGGAAAAGCACCACAATTTTTTGTCCGATTTCAATATCACGCAGGGCAGGGGCAAATTCGGCAAGGATCTCCAAACTGCCTTTCTCCTGGGATACGGACCAGTGACGGGGTAATTTTGTTGCATTGGTTTTTACAAAGCCAATTGGCGAAAAGGAAATGGATATGTCTTCTGTCATTATAATCACCTATTCTTAATTTATGGATAGTTGGTCGCCTTTTGGCGTCAACAAGGTGTCTACTTAACACAGTTCGCGAGCCTCGTACACGTTCAACTACATACGATAACAATTGTGTGAAATCAGTTTGCAAAGCAATTGAGTCAGGTGAGCCCATTTTACATGCATATTAAACTTGTAAAACGGGTTGAATTTATATATGGTTTTTCATTCTTTTCTTGTCAAAAGCCAACTTATTCGATACTTGTAAAGAAAAAATCATTCTTGTAAATCGTTCAAAATAAGGGATACATCGTGCCAGTATCGAGTTGTAAACGTATGATACGTATAGGGATACTCCCTAAAGTCATCATCTTTGTTACCACACTGATAATTCTGCATTTTTTGCTTTTATATCTGTTTGTCAGCGAAAAACTGGAAGATACAAACGCCCAGATTATTCAAAGAGCTGAAAGCATGGGCGAAAGCTATCTGCTTTCACAAAAATTGATCAGCCAGGTTGCCATTAACGACAGCATCAAAGGACTTGACAAAAAATCAACCGAAGCCATTGAGCTTAGAACCCAGGAACTTGCATTTCGCCTGGCCGATTTTCTCTATGAAAGGGATCAGGATATTCTTCAGCTATCGGTCATAACGCCTGATCCAAAAATTTATCTTGCTTTATACTGAATCCAAAAAAGGAAAGTTATTGTCCCGGGGCCCTGGCCCCGGGAAATCAAAGAATCTGATCCTCGCCCCGAATGGATACCAGCTCCTATACCCATTGACTGGAAAAATGCCAACAATAGGACCTTGTGGCGAAATCGATCTGCATTTAAGTTTAATACCATTAAAAAGCCCTTGTATAAAGAACTAACCTTTGTTGATTTAAAAGGGTATGAACAGATAAAAATTGCTGATGGCGCCATCTCATCGGACTTAAGAGACGTTAGCAAAAAAGAGAATACATATTGCCGGGCCGAAGATTATTTTGAACACCTGGACCATTTAAGGCCGGGTGAAATTTATGTTTCCAGGGTGATTGGTGCCTACGTCCCTGGTTTTCTTAAGTATACAGATGATGGCGGCGTGAGTGTCGATCCTAAAAGTGCGTATGCCGGAAAAGAGAATCCCAACGGCAAACCGTTTGAAGGAATTGTCCGCTGGGCGACACCGGTATATAGCGTAACAGGTCAAAAAACAGGGTATGTCACCATGGCCCTGGACCATCAGCATATCATGGAATTCACCGATTACGTTGTGACTACCGACGAGTGGTTTTCTGATATATCCGATGCTGGTTCAGGCAATTATGCCTGGCTTTGGGATGACCAAGATCAATGTATTTCGCACCCACGGGATTTTTTTATCTGCGGCTATGATCCAAAAACCGGAAAGGAGGTGCCCGGATGGCTGAGTCAACCCACATATGATGAATTCAAGAAGAGTGGGAAATCCTTTAATGAGTTTATAGAAAATCTTTCCCCGTTCCGAAATTTCACCTTCAGCAAAGCACCCGCATCAGAGCAGATTAAATCCGGCAACATTCCCCTGGACTGCAGGGTTCTTGACATGGCGCCCCAATGCGAGGGCTGGCACCGGGGGACTGAAGAGGGCGGATCCGGCTCTTTTCTGATTTTCTGGAGCAGACTTTGGAAACTGACCACCTACGCGGTTGTTCCCTATTACACCGGTCAGTATGGAAATTCAAAGCGAGGATTTGGATATGTGACTCTGGGTGCCCAAGTGGCTGATTTCCACAAGGATGCCATGGTGTCCAAGGCCAATATAGAAGAAAGCATTGCCCAGGAGATGGAAACCGTCCAAGAATATAATAAAGAGACATGGCGCATAATTCGGGGATTTGATAAGGAAAATAAACAAATATTGTTTTTATTCACTGCATTACTTGATCTTATGACTTTGTTGATACTCAGCTTTTATATCTTCAGGATGCTTAAACCCTTAAACCAGGTGACAACGGTTGCCGAAGCGATTCAGAAAGGTGATCTGGATCAGTATATTGAGGTCAACTCTTTGGACGAAATCGGTCGTCTGGCGTACGCTTTTAACAAAATGGCTAAATTTTTGGCAAAAGCGGATAAATTGAAAGCTGGCCTCATGGCGGATCAGGTTGAAACAAATAAACAATTAACCCGGGAAATTGAAGTCCGCAGAAAAGCCGAAGAAGCCCTTCAAAAAGCGCACCTTGACCTGGAGCGGCGTGTGGAGGAACGAACTGCCGAACTTAAGCGATCCAACGAGGATCTTAAAAAAGCCAAGGTCATGGCTGAAGCCGCCAGTAAAGCCAAAGGTGCTTTTTTAGCCAATATGAGTCACGAAATCAGGACGCCGTTGAACGGTATTATCGGTATGGCTGAGCTGGCATTGGACGGCGACCTGATGCCCCGGGAACGCAATACCATTCAGGTCGTCAGCTCGGAAGCCGATTCTTTGCTAAGAATTGTCAACGATATTCTGGATTTTTCGAAAATCGAAGCCGGGATGCTTGAACTTGAAAGCATTCCCTTTAATCTTCGGGTGCTGGTTGAGGATCTATCCACGGGAATTGCCTGGCAGGCCGAACAAAAATCTTTGGAGGTCATCACCTATATCTCCAATGATGTGCCGAACCGGGTGGAGGGTGATCCGGGTAGACTTCGGCAGATTTTGTTGAATCTATCCGGTAACGCCTTAAAGTTTACCCATGAAGGAGAAATTTTCCTCCAGGTCGAGCTGGCGTCCATTCGAGGAGATCAGGTGGAAATCCGTTTTGCCGTGACCGATACCGGGATCGGTATCGCCCCGGATAAGCAGCATTCAATTTTTGAAAGTTTTACCCAGGCAGACGGCTCCACCACCAGAAAATACGGGGGGACCGGCCTTGGCATCACCATTTCTAAACAATTGGTTGAACTCATGGGCGGAAAGCTCATGCTGACCAGTGTTGAGGGCAAGGGAAGCACCTTTTGTTTCAATATGTTCTGTAAAACGGCCCCGGATAAAGAAGAGAGTTGCGGCGCTAAAGAGATGGTTGATCTTGCCGGGTTAAAGGTTCTGGTTGTCGATGATATGCCCAACAACCGGTTCATCCTGACAGAGTATCTTGAATACTGGGGCTGTGCTTCGGTTGAGGCGCACAATGCCCGGACTGCGTTTAAGCACCTGCAAGCCGCCTGTGAGCAGAACGCCCCCTTTGATTTGATTCTGACGGATCACCAAATGCCCGACCAAAGCGGTCTGGACCTTTCCCGTCAAATCAGATCAACCCGGGCACTCAAATCAATTCCAATTTTGATTTTGACTTCCATGGGCCAGAAGGGAGACGCAAAAGCGTGCAGGAAGATCGGTATCCAGGGATACCTGAATAAACCCATTCGCCGAAATGAGTTGTATAAGGCGATTCAAACCATATTGGGGACGTCGGCAAACGATAATCTTGAAGAGGCCCCACCATTGGTTACCCGGCATACCCTGGTCGAAGACCTGCGGAAAAGTGTCCGTATACTTCTTGTGGAGGATTATCCGACCAATCAGCAAATAGCCATGCGCCATCTGGAAGGCGCCGGATACGGTGTGGACTTGGCTGAAAACGGTAAACAGGCATTGGCTCAGTTTAAACGTAACAGCTATGATTTGATTTGGGTGCGGCTCTTTTACGACATGTCTGACCAAAGCTGGTAGTCATGATATTTGCCATTCTTTGCCAGCATTACTTGATCACTTTTAGATGCCCCCGTCGTTTCGGTGAAGGTTTTGGTAGCTTTGTAGCCGGAACCTCACCATGTTGATAAAGAGCCCGGTGATTACGTTCGTATTCGCAGGCTTCATGAAAATTCCAATACTCATCAAAATCGTTACTACTCCGCAAGGCACGCAGACGCAACACTGCTTCAGCACTGGACAACCGCCATTTGGCACCAGTTATATCCATTCGGTCCTTTACAAGATGACGACATGCGCCCTCAATAACTCCTGTGGCAATAGGGAGGCCAAGGTCAAGATAATGATGGTATTCAAGGTACGGTGCTTTATTTTTCAAATACGTTGCGCAGGCTTCTACAGGTTTACGTTGTTTGTCTGTAAATTTTTTTAATGTAGCACTTCTACGCATCCCCCCTGCCATCAATCCGGCCTTGCCATCGAGTACTTTAGCCAAGCGGTACTGGACCCATTTTTCAAGCTCCGGGCCGGATTTGGGATGAAATGCCCTGCCAGCTTTCCAGAGGTATTCAATAACATGAATAATATCAACAATGATCGTAAGGGCCACATTTTGTCTTTTGGCCATACGTTTCAGGATTCGTAGTTGTTGATTTTCGCCGTCCACTAAGGCAACCCAATGTTTTTCGTGGTTGGGATCACGGTGGGAGGCCTCAGAAAAGGCCGATGCAATGACCTGCTCGGCTGATTTTTCAAGGCTTGCCCATACACGCTTTTGTTCCGGGTGAGGGCTTGTTTTTGTATTCGACTTGTCATTCCCCGGAAGCAAGTCTTGGGGCGTACGTTTAAACGTATCTATAGTATATACAGCGGCAACGGTTGCCATTCGCTTGGCATTTTTCTTTTCCCCTTTGGATAGCCGGCTTTCCATCTGAGGCTTTCGTTTCCGGGCAGCTTTCCGGGTTTGTTCCCGCAGGTCCTGCTCATGCATTACCACGCCCTTACCATCGGTGGTGATTACCAGTATTGGACCAGTAACTGTCTCATCCGCCGGGCTGCATTGCCGTATTTCATAAAATGCGTCAAAATCCCGAGCTGCTCGCTGTGTTAACTCTTCTACCTGACGTTTGGGAATATCGGCTCCAGTGGTTTTCTTGATCGTTTCGACAGTCTCGTCAAAAGAACTCTTTGAAGCGTTTTCAGCCACACGGCGACGAAGTTCGAGGGAATAAAGTTCTGGGGGAAGATTCAATCGGGCATCCAACGGGTGCAAACTTGCCACGCCCTTGTTTCCATATCCGGCACGACTTTCCGATACCGTTCCAAATACGGTTTCGATTTTTCGATCCTGTGGCCTCACTTTCGGTCGAACAATGCCATCGGCTCCACAGACCGGCTCTTCACAATGACTGGGACCGAGCTTGTCTAAATGTTCCTGAAGCAGGATGCGCATCAGCTCACGTCCTCGTTTTTCAAGTTCTTGTTCCAAATCACTGAGTTTCACTGAATGATTCTCCTTGGAATTAAGAAAATTGACAATATCATCATAGCATTTTTGCCCCGGATCAATGACGGGGGAAGGTAAATGCTCCACAGCAGAAAGGGAAACCGCTGGATTCATATCCCCTCCCTGAGTTGGTGAACAGCATCTTTTTCCAGTGGATATACTAATATGGTTTTTACATCAGCGCCATGACGTTTGCCGAATCGGTCCATGCGCCCACGACCAGTGGTTTTCCCCAACTCAATCCAGGTCGATGCCCGATAACAGCCACCGTGGAATTGTTGTCGATCCACCAATGTCTCTACCAGCATGGGTTTAAGACCATACTGCTGTTCCCAATCATCTCTGAGTTCCCGGAGACTACATGACAGTATCATGCTCGCTAAATTTTGGATGGGAGCAAGGATCAGAAAACGGCTGTTGTTCACCACCTTTTGTAGAGCGACCTTACGCCTTTCATCTGTCCAACCGATCCATTCATCGCGAGCACGCATCCGCCAGGCAGGGCTTGAGAACTGGATGCACCCCACAATTTCTCGATGGGGACGGTTTACATAAATCAGATACTGCAATCTGGCGCCAAAAGGCATTGCATATCCCAGGTAATGATGGCGACCGATGAGTTCCTTAAACAGATCCCTCTGCTCTCGATTCTGAACCCGCTGTATCTCAAGAGGTGTAAATTCTTCTACGCTGCCACGCAAAGTGCTGTGGGGTTGCTTACAGGGTGTTTGGGGAATACTCTTGTGAAAAACGATCTTTGTTTGTTGTTTCTTTTCAGGAAGGGTTAGAGCTCCCTTGGCCTCTAAAAGCTCCAAAAAATCACTACATTCCCGGACTTTTAGCCGATCATTAGGGCGTTTCCATTCCAGAAGTTCGCATACGGTATGTGCCAGTTCTCGTCGGCTAAGGCCTCCACAGGTAGCAACGACTTCCTGGATTAATGCGATTTCTTTACCGGTAAACTTTCGACCACAAAAGGTTTGTTGCTTGATTTGCATGTCATCTACCTCCCGCTATTCTTTCATAACGGAATTATGACTCGCTGTCCAGGAAATTTTTGCAATTTACATCAGATAGTCACTGACAAATGAATTATCTTGCTGGAAAGCAGCATAAAAATAAGACTAACAACCCTGAACACCTTTAATGACCATGGCTTTCATATGTTTCAAAAGAGCCGCACCCATTTGATTTTAATGGATATCCAAATGCCTGAGATGGATGGATACCAGGCCACGGATGCCATCCGGAATTATGAAGCGGAACACAAGACTCAAAATCCGACTCCCATCATCGCAATGACGGCCCATGTCCTGGAGGGATACAAAGAAAAATGTTTGGCAGCTGGCATGGATGACTTTATCACCAAGCCGTTAAAGCAAAAGGATTTTCTGGCCAAGGTGCGCAGTTGGATCACGCCGGAGGCTAAACAACCGATCCTTTTGCCTTATTCTGAATTTAAGGCCAAGAGGAATGCCGAAAAAAAAGAAACCGACCAAGAAGAAGAGGCGCGTCCCTTGGATTATGAAAAGGCCCTTGAAGAATTTGGTGGCGACGAGGATTTTCTGCTTGGGGTCATCGGCGAGTTTTTAAAAAAGGCTGTGGCACAGATAGAAATCATGCGAAAAGCGTTGAAAGACAATGACACCGAAACCATTATGAGAGAGGCGCATTCCATCAAAGGCGCGGCAGGCAATCTTCTGGCAGAAGATTTGTTGTCCGTTGCCTCTCAGTTGGAACAAGCCGCCATCGCCGGTACTTTACAGGCCGGGCCCGTAATGGTTGAACGGCTGAACACCGAGATTGCCCGTATTTCCGATTTTGTCGAATTTATCTCTTCGGCAGATCCATAACCCATGGGACAATCATGAAAATTTTAATTGTGGACGATGAAATCACCAGCAGGCTCAAAGCCGATAAACTGGTCAGCAGTCTTGGCCACAAAACCCTTGTCTCCGAAAACGGTGAAACGGCCTGGGAAATTTGGCAGCATGAAAGGCCCCGGGTGATTATTACAGACTGGATGATGCCTGAAATGACCGGGGTTGAATTGTGTTCGCGAATCCGCAACGCCGAAGGGGATCAATATACCTATATTATCATGATTACCTCCAAGGACAGCCCGGATGACCTTGAAACAGCCATGCAATACGGTGTTGATGATTTCATTGCCAAGCCTTTTCGTAAACAGGAACTGGCCGCAAGGCTCAGGCCGGCCCAGCGGACCATTCAGCTTCAAACCAGAGACATTGTTATTTTTTCCATGGCCAAACTGGCCGAGTCCCGGGATTCTGAAACCGGAAATCATCTGGAACGTATCAGGCACTACTCCAGAACACTGGCCACAACACTAAAAATGAACCAGGTATTTTCTGACGAACTTGATGAAAGGTTTATCGAAAATATATTTCAAACCAGCCCCCTGCACGATATCGGCAAGGTGGGCATTCCGGATCATGTTCTGCTGAAGCCGGACCGGCTGGACGATTCGGAATTTGAAACCATGAAAACGCACACGATAATCGGGCATAACACCCTCAAAGATGCATTCAGCCGCTACCCGGAAGCTGAATACCTTCAGATGAGTGCCGATATTGCCTTGTCACACCATGAAAAGTACAATGGCTCGGGTTACCCCAACGGCATCTCAGGAAATGCCATCCCCTTGTCGGCCCGCATTGTTGCCGTGGCAGATGTCTATGATGCCCCTTGTCAGCAAGCGGGTCTACAAGCAGGCGCTTTCCACGGATATTGCAAGAAGTATCATTGTGAAGGAAAAAGGGGAGCATTTTGACCCGTTGGTTGTGGATGCTTTTTTGGGCTGCGAACAGAATTTTATAGAGATTTGTTTAAAATTCAAGGCATGACTATCTTTTTTTTAAGGGTTTCATCAAAAGCAATGACGATTCAGGCTTTGATCATATTAATGCCCATGTAGACCCCTCCCGTTATGAACGGCAGGTATTGGTTTTTCATGATGCCATAAATTTTAAACGACTGGGGGTTACTTACGAAAATACTGTAAATGGTAGAAGTTATGCCGCCATTAATTTGAAAACCGCTCAGTTTATTGGTTTTGACCCGCCAATGTTGTTGCTTGGTGCCACCGACGAGATTTACAAATAGCGAATTTTTTTATATGAGAAGGTTTAATCACGGAACGCACCGAAGGCACTGAATACAAAATTTTGAATTTTATTGTGGGCTGAGTCTGGTCGTTGATGGACCGGTCTCAGCCCGCGGCTGTTACAGGGAATCAGGAAAAAATTATGAATAAAAGATCATTCCGGGTCAAGGACATTGCTATATCTGTGGTGCTGATTGTTTTGGCCATGCTTCAAAGCAGTACGGCCGTGGCACAAAATCATGTGAATGTGAATTTAAAACCAGTGGCATTCGATCTTTACACGGTTGAAAAAGAGTTGACCCAAATGATGGCCGACTGGGGGGAAACCGCATTTGAGGTGGACGATGTGCTGGCTCGGCACGTCAGCTATTTTATCAAATATTACGCGGTGGCGCATGTGGACAAATCAAACAAGATCATTCGGAGAAGTGAAAAATACCTGCGCTATATAAAAAAGAGATTTAAAAAACATGGGATCGCCGAGGATGTTGCCTTTGCCCTGCCGTTTGTGGAAAGCGGGTTTAACCCCGGCGCACAGTCAAATGCCGGGGCTGTGGGGATGTTTCAGTTTCTTGGCGGGACCGCCATGCATTACGGGTTGAAAGTCAGTGAAACCGGGCTTGATGAGCGAACGGATTATAAAAAATCAGCGGATGCGTGTGCCAGGTACCTAAGAGACAACCGCAGGGTATTTGCCAGTACGGTATTAAGTATTGCCAGTTACCACCACGGCACCAAAATGGTTGCGGATGTCTTACTTAACTGCGGTGATGATCCGGCAAGAAAATTCGGATCGATCTTCCAAAGCAGCTTTTTGGGGCCCTTTTCCAGGGAGTATATTCCCCAGTGTCTGGCGGCGGCATTGATCTACCGCTATCTTAGGCAAAACAAATTGATCATGCTTCCGGTCCCGGAGTTTGAGTCCCAAACGCTTCGGGCCGGAACCTCAGTTAAAGCTTTAAAAAAGAAGATGCCGGAGCTGTATAAGTTGAATCCGGACCTTTTGCATGCAAAATCAATCTATCCCTATGCAAGCAGCAACGGCTATGTGCTGCTGACGAAAATAGAGACACCCGCGTTGACGGCTAAACTGGTACGACAGTACCCTGAATGGGCCAAATCTCCGAAACTGCCGCCGGACGGCAATACAAAAATAAAAGGGCTCCCCCAGACGATTCAATATGTTGTGCAGACCCATAACGATCTGTCCGGTATTGCCGAAATTTTCGGCACCAGTGAAAAAGCGCTTAAATTCACAAACCGATTTATCGTTAAGCAGGGGTTGCACCCCGGTGATGTCATTGAGATTAAAGGGATGGCCCCCACCACCCGGGTGCTGGACGCAGAGAGCATCGTCGGCGGCAACCCCGGGGCATTTGCCACC
Organism: uncultured Desulfobacter sp.; assembly: GCF_963666675.1. Taxonomy (NCBI): domain Bacteria; kingdom Pseudomonadati; phylum Thermodesulfobacteriota; class Desulfobacteria; order Desulfobacterales; family Desulfobacteraceae; genus Desulfobacter; species uncultured Desulfobacter sp. The sequence continues at coordinate 2,137,336 of NZ_OY762929.1, forward strand.
CGGGAAGACGAAACCCTGGAAGGCTTCTGCAACCGGGTCGTCAAAACCGTTCGTGCCGATTGTACTTCTTGTCCCTGGCAGATGGGGGCGAATTTAACACCTGCATTGATTTACTATTGGAATCATGATGTGCTGGGGAGTATCCAGTCGGACACGCCCCTGGAAGGGGGCTTGAATCTTAAGATTTATACGGATTATAGATGGCACAAAACACCTGTAGATGGCCAAGCACCCTAGTCGTTACCCTGGCTACATGGACCATTTATTTAATCTTCGATGGTGTCTGCATAGATTTCAACGACATGTCTGACCTTGACCGGATCATGGTTCTGGGAGAGCACATCCCGGATCTGCATCATGCAGGCCGGACAGGAGGTGGCCACGGTGGCTGCACCGCTGGCCAGAATATTTTGCCGCTTGTCCATACCGATCTGTTTGGACAGATCATAATTCTGCAGGTTAAAACTGCCGCCGTTGCCGCAGCAGACATCGGCCCCTGCCATCTCCACAAAGGTGCAGCCGGCATTGGCCCGGATCAGATCCCGGGGCTGGTTTCTTACCTTTAACGATTTGGCCAGATGGCATGGGTCATGGTATGTGACCGTGGCCTTTGCAGATCCGCCTGAATCCTGCTCCGGCGCGACCTGCAGCACATCCACTATAAACTGGCTGATGTCCATGGTTTTGGGTGCCCATTGTTTGGCCCTGAATTTTTCAACGGAGTCGTCCTGGGCCATCATGGGCCAGATCTCTTTAATGGTGGCCGTACAGGTGGCACAGGGCGTGATCAGGTAATCAAATGACCTTTCTGCAAACAGGGCGGCATTGTGGGCCAGTAGGGTGTCAAATGTCTTTTGCTCACCGGATGCCAGGGCAGGGATGCCGCAGCAGGCCTGGCCCTTGGGCATAAAAACTCCCACACCGTGATGGTTTAACACCTTGAGAACGGCCTTGCCGATCCCAGGGTTCATCTTGTCCGTAACACAGCCGGGGAAAAAGGCCACTTTTATTCCCGAACGACCGGCCGGGGTGTTCAGGGACGGGGTGGTTTTATGGAAGGGGGTTTTGGCCAGGGGCAGAAAATGCCGGTTGCCGATCACCCCGGACAGCAGCTTGGCACACCGGGTGCCCTGGTTGGCGTCTGCCTTGCCGGTACCAAGATTCTGGAATTTGGATGCGGTCTCAACCAAGGCATCCATGCGCTCCGGATGTTTGAGCATCCCCCTGAAGATTAGCTTTTTAACCGGTGAAAGTCCGATATACTCGGTCAAGGCGACCCGGGCTTTCATAAAGATCTCCAGGATCTTCACCCCCGAGGGACAGTTGGCGGCACAGGTGCCGCACATCAGGCATTTTTCAAGCCGGGCTTTGGCCCCTTTGGAATCGGTCAGCATCTGGTCGGCCAGACGCTCCAGAAGAAAAATCTTGCCCCGGGCCACATCGCCCTCATCCCCGGTCTGCTTAAACACCGGGCAAACCGCCTGGCACATGCCGCACTTCATGCAGTCCGTGAGCTGGTTTTCAATCTCTTTGAGACTTTTTGCAAGTTTGTTTAGTTCTGACATCTTATCGTCCTATGATTTTTCCCGGGTTGAGGATATTGTTCGGGTCTATGGCGGCTTTCATGGTCCGGGAGAAGTCAATGGAAGACTGACCCACCTCGTTTTTCATGAATCCGGCCTTGGCAATGCCGATGCCGTGCTCCCCGGACAAGGTGCCGCCTAAGGATAGGGCCGCATCAAACAGGTCTGCCACACAATTTTCAACCCGTTCCCATTGTTCTGCATCCCGCCGGTCGGTCAACAGGGTCGGATGCAGGTTGCCGTCGCCGGCATGGCCGAAGGTGCCGATGGGAATATCATACTTTTGGGCCAGTTTTTCCACGGCACTGACCATGGCCGGAATCTTGCTCCTGGGTACGGTGGCGTCTTCCAGGACCAGGGTGGGTTTCAGTCGGGCCAGGGCGGACAGGGCCGCACGTCTGGCTTCCCACACCTTATCCCGTTCCGCATCATTCCGGGCCACCTGGATGGCTCTGGCACCCAGTTTCTTGCAGATCTGCTCCACGCGTTCGCCGTCTTCGGCCACCTGGGCGGGATGTCCGTCCACTTCAATAAGCAGCATGGCTTTGGCGTCCCGGGGCAGGCCGACGTTGGAAAAATCTTCCACGGCATTGATGGTGAAGTTATCCATAAGCTCCAGGGTGCTGGGAACGATCCGGTCCGCAATAATGGCGGCCACGGTCTGGGTGGCCCCTTCAATACTGTCGTAGATCGCCATCATGGCTTTGGAGGCGGCCGGCGGCGGAATCAGCTTCAGGGTGATTTCACTGAATACGCCCAGGGTGCCTTCGGATGCCGTCATCAGGCCTGCCAGGTTGTAACCGGTGACGCATTTTACGGTTTTGGAGCCCGAGGTGACTTTACGTCCCAGGGCATCGAAAAACTCCACGGACATGACATAGTCTTTGGTCACCCCGTATTTAAAGCCTCTCAGCCCGCCGGCGTTTTCCGCCACATTACCGCCAATGGTCGAAACGGCCTGGCTGCCGGGATCAGGCGGGTAAAACAAGCCCTTGGCCGCTACTTTGGACGCCAGGTCGGCGGTTACCACACCGGGCTCCACCCGGACGTACATGTCGGTTTCGTTGAGTTCAATGATTTTGTTCATCCGGTTGGTGAGCAGCACAATGCCGTTTTTGTCCGGGATGGTACCCCCGGAAAGATTGGTGCCCGCCCCCCGGACCGTCACCGGCGTTCCGTTATCGTTGCATAGCGCAATAACTTTACCAATGGCCTCTTTGTTGTCCGGACGGACCACGGCGGCAGGCGTCGTGGGTTCAAGCACGGCGGCATCATATGAATAATTCTGGCGGTCAACTTCCGAGGTCATTACCCCGTTTTCCCCGCAGATCTGTTGTAGTTCTTTGATGAAAGATGAAGATAAGCTCATAAGTCTTCTCCTAAAAAATCCCCGGAAACAGGATGTAAATAAAAAGCATGCCCATGACACCGGCCAAAAGTCCGTAAAGCAGACACGGGATCATGGTGCGGCGTATGATGGTGCCTTCCATGCCGGCCAGGCCCACAGTGGCAGATGCCGCCACGACGTTGTGTACGCAGATCATATTACCCATGGCTGCACCCACAGCCTGGAGGGCCACGATAATGGTATGGCTGTCGCCGGTGGTGGCGGCCACACCGTATTGAAAATCGGCAAACAGCAGGTTGGAAACCGTGCAGGAGCCGGTGATAAACGCGCCCAACGCTCCCACATAAGAGGCGGCCATGGGCCATAATGTCCCGCACAGCCCGGCCACAAATTCAGCCATGGTCAGGGGCATGGAGGCGTATCCTGCCGTGCCGTGTCCTGACTGTTTAAGGATCTCAACCATGGCCACGGCAAAGAGCATGGCAATGGTGGGATTCTTCATCTTCATGATTGCATCCTTCCACGCCAGGGCCACCTTGGGGCCGGGAATCCGGTGGATGAATATGGTCAGTATCGCCACCAGTGTAAAGGGAACCACACCGGGCAGGTAAAAGGGTTTCATGGTGAAATTAACGGTTTCCCAGCCAAGGATCTTGGGAAATGAGATAACAAAGGCCGTCACCCAGCCCTTACAGGGCAGAAAGGAGAGTCGTGTGAGCACCAGCAGCAAGGCAATGAGAATATAGGGTGTCCAGGCGGCCAACTGGCTCATTTTCGGGGTCAGGTTGTTGGAACCCGGCTCAATATCCCCCAGCCAATCTTTCTCCCAATGGGCCCGGTCGGCAAACTCCCAGGTATTTTGGGGCAGAAAAAGTTTTTTCTTGGCACCGGTGATCACCACGCCCAATCCGATGAGGCCGCCGAGCAATGAGGGAAATTCCACACCAAAAATAATGGCTGTGAACAGATAGGGTACTGCGTAGCATATCCCTGCAAATACGGCAAATTTCCAGACACCTAAGCCTTCGGTCCAGGATTTGTTTTTGCCGAAAAACCGGGTGAGAAAGCAGACCACAAACAGGGGCAGCAAAATGGCGGCCACAGCATGAATCAGGGCGGAATAAATCCCCACCTGCTGCATGAAAGCGTCAAAGGAGGCTAGGGGTGCACCCTGGCCAATGGCCTGTTCTACAACAGGTTTGAGGTTTTTAAGCCCAAACCAGATGGGTGTTCCAACCGCCCCGAAGGTGACGGGAATGGAGTTGAGCATCAGACAGACACACACAGCGGCCAGGGCGGGAAAACCCAAGCCCAGCAGCAACGGTGCGGCAATGGCGGCAGGCGTGCCGAAACCGGCGGACCCCTCAATAAAGGCGCCGAATAAAAAGGCAATGATAATGGTCTGAACCCGGCGGTCCGGAGAGATGGTGGTAAAACCGTAGGAGATGGTCTCCATGGCCCCGCTTTCTCTCAGGGTATACAGGATGAGAATGGCACCGAACACGATGATCAATACGTTAACGGCACTGCCGAACCCGCTCAAAGTCGAGGCGGCCACAAGGCCTGCCGGCATTTTCCAAAGGGTTGCCCCGATCAGGGCGCAGACCAGCCATGCCAAAGGCATGGCCCGGGTGGCGGGCCACCTCAATCCAACCATAAAGATTAACACCAGGGCAATGGGAATAAACGCAATTAATGCTGATAAGCTAAGTGACAAACCTCTTCTCCTTCTCATCCAAAAATATGGGACCCTTGGCGCCTGATCGACTGCTTGGTTCCGCTGTATATGCCGGTCCGGGTCGTTAAATGTATCGCGGCGATTCGACGGAACCATACCCCATCTGCCGCATGCCTGGTGCATCTAATACAAAATTTGTGCCGAGGTATACAAGGCTTTGAAAATATGGATAATTTCTATTTTAGTCCATTTTTGCAGACTTGACAAATCCACAAAAAGTCCGGAAAAACGGACTGTCCAATCCGACCGGTCTTGAAAAACGGACAACCTAAAATCAGGGTATTTTCCGGATAGAAGGAAAAGATTTAACAAGGAATCACACATGCAAGATTTCAAATGCGGTTCACGATATTGACGTCATCCATGTACACTGGATTTTGAATCTTGAATTAAGATATCTGGTTGAGGTGGATGAATTGATAGGCCAGCCTGGTCCATCAATAACCAGGCTCAGCCCACAATTAAAGTTGAAAGATCTGTGTTACTTTCGTAGAATTCTATATAACCCCCATGTCATAGCGGACACAACGAAGCATGAAACACTTGCAAATTTTGAAAAATGGTCATAGCTATCAAATTTTTTTTCGACCAAGAAAAATATAAGGAGATAGCCATGACCAAGAGATCGAAAAATAGCACATTAATCCAAATCGTTCACCCAATTTGTTGTGGTTTGGATGTTCACAAAGACAAAATTTCGGCCTGTTTAATCACTGTTGATGATAATGGGAAAGAACAGCATGAGATTCGAGAGTTTTCATCATTTACTCAAGATTTGCAAAAAATGAAAACATGGTTGATTAAAAATAGCTGTCCTGTAGTGGCAATGGAAAGTACCGGCGTATATTGGCATCCAGTTTATAACACCATCGAAGATACGATGGAAGTTGTTTTGGTGAATGCCAGGCATATTAAAAATGTTCCCGGCAGAAAAACAGACATCTGTGACAGTAAATGGCTTGCCGGACTGCTTCGTCATGGGTTGGTAAAAGGGAGTTTTATCCCTCCCGAACAGGTCCGTGAATGGCGTGCATTAAGCCGATTGAGAAAGATATATACAGAATCTCTCGCTGATTATAAGCGACGTGTTCATAAACTATTTATCACGGCAAATATTAAAATTGATTCGGTCGTTTCTGATCTGTTCGGGCTTACCGGTTTGAATCTCATTGATTTGTTACCTAAAAAATGCAGCGCTTAATATGAGCTAAAAAATCAGCCCGGAATTTCTCCGCCAGTCATTTTTTTTCAGCAAGACGGGCAGATTTTGTTGGAACCGGGGCCGCACTGCTAAATTTTACACAGCATAAAACGACATTTTGATTCCAACCAAGTTAAAAAAACGAAGTTTAGACGCACCAGTCCATTGGTTCATCCTTCTCTTTACAATTTATATTACGCCCAAGGAGATACCCGATGTGTCAGGCAAAATCCAATTGTATGATTGATCTCTCCAGGCTCTGCCACCGCTCCTTATATACATAATTCTTGGATAATCGTAATTTCCATTGTCTACTTCTGGTCATTAATCGTGCTGGCACGTTAATAAGGCACATCCGGATAGTGTTCGGCTCTTCATTGAAGCCGTCTTCATTATTTAACCACATCATCCATACCAATAGATTGTATGCCAAAATTGAAATTTGAAAAATGGCCGAATTTGCCCAAAAGTCCTGTGGCAGTATGCTACCCGATGCCATCTGATTTTTACACCACTCAATCCAGTTTTCACTTGTCGCCCGCTGCCCATATTTTTTATGGGTGGCCCATGGGCTCAAGTTCAAATTTGAGACGTAGCAAAAATAATCGTATTCATATTTTTTTGATTCAAACAAAGCACTTTCTTCCACCGTCTCCTCAGTGAGTAGCCTAACAGTCACAAAAGTTCTGGGTTTTGACCATCCCGAACATTTGTATTCAAATTTAGAACTTTCATATCCTGGCCGGCCTGCAATCTTCCGCCAAGATTGCTTTTCCAAAAGGGCAGTGATGCCTCGAAGATTGACTTTGATCAAATATTGGCAGTCCTTTGACTCAAGCAGATCAAGCAAGGCGCCATCAAAAAATGCACTATCAGCTCGTACAAACACTTTCCACACCCGTTTGGGTAATTTGGCAAAGCATTCCTTCATGAAATCAACACTGCCATTGGCTGAATAGGCGCTGCCTGTACGGAACCAATTATGGAGGCACTCTCGATTCTCTGCCACAAAGCAAAGGAGAGGATGGTAGCTTCTTTGACCTTTCTTTTTTGAGTTAAACCCTTTAGCAGCACCTTCCTGCTTCCCGTATACACCTCGGACAGAAGAATCCATATCGAGGGTAACTCTCCCAAACCACTTTTTACCCCATGCTTTATTTCGGGCCAAAGATTCTGCATCGGATAACTCCTTGCAGTGTTTTGCGGAAAAAAGTTTAAATATACGGCCAAAGGAGGTGCTCACGGGAAACTTATCCCATCTAAAAAGCGCCCTGAGAACTTCATCGGATCTAAGAATAGCCATATGACTCATATGCTTCGCCCCTGCCAGGACACCAAAAACGAGCATCATCACTATGTCACTTACCTGGTACTCTGCGCTGGCTCCTCTTTCTATAGTCAGGAGCTCGGATAAAATTTTAGGAAGCCCTAATTTTTCTGAAAATCTACCAAGGTTAACCAGCCCAGCATTGCCGGTAAGATTTTTTTCAGAAAATTCAGTATGAAATACCCTCATCATAATGGTGACCTTAGTTATAGTTATCAAAATGATGAAAGCATACTATAAAATAAGGGTATTTGGAACTATTCTATGTCAATTAAGACATGCAGATTGCATCTTTTAGGTGTTATGCAAAAATGATGAAGTGACCTTGGAAAAAGTTCAGGAATGCACAAAAGGAAGTCTTAAAAAGAAAATTCCTGAATTGTATCTAAGCCTCCATGGATATTTTAAAGATCACCATCGATTCCAACTGATTGGCATGATGGAGGCCATTGAGATGTTTCAAAGGCAGATTGAACAGATTAATGCCAGATTGGAAATACTTACCCGTGATCATAAAAATTTACTGGAAAGATTAGATGAAGTACCCGGTATCGATAAGAAGTCGGCACAATCCGTTCTTGGAGAAGTAGGGGTTACACTGGATGAGTTTAAAAGCATGGTCGCTTTTGTTGCATGGGCCGGATTGTGCCCTGGAAACAATGAAAGCGCAGGTAAAAGGAAAAGTGGCCGGAACGCGGTTCGAAATCATCCATTTAAAACGGTTTTAGTCCAGATCGCTTGGGCTGCGATCAAGACGAAGGGTTCATATTACAAAGCCAAGTATTATAAGCTCAAAGCCAGACGAGGTGCCCAAAAAGCGATTGTTGCCATAGCCCATAGGATTGCAAAAGCCATTTACAACATCATCAAAAATGGAGACAGATATAAAGACCTGGGAGAAGAATACTTAAGCAAGCCCAACAAACAAAGGGTGTTGAAAAATTTGGCAAAAAAGGCTGATGAATTAGGGATGAAACTGGTTCCTCTTGAAGCTTAATTATGCTTTATGCAGATATTGATTAGAAGGGTACAGCAAACAATAGATTTTTGATTCAGCAATAAAAAGTCGGATGTTGAAATGAAGCCTTAGAGCGCGAATATAACATGACTGGCCGGTTTTTTGCACAACGAACTGTCGGACTTCCTTGGAGAGGTACCACGTATATAAAACTTTTATAGTATAAACCGGCCGCCGCTGATGATTTAAAAAGTTGTCATCTGTGCTTTAATTTTTACCCAAAAGAGATAATAGCTTTATTGATTTGATACCTTCAACTTGTAGCGGTAATGAAAGTGTTGTGGGACAAAAAGCCATAAACCAACGGGACACTATTCCTTTTTTGGAGGGAGGTGTTTCATATAAAAAAAAAAGATGACATTCTGTCAGTCATTTGGTTTGAAATTTTACTGTGGAGATACCACCCCCCCCCCCCCCCTGAAGGAATCCGAACCGCCATCTGTCATTATAAAACCCCAATCCTCAGCGCCATAAACAGGCATAGGTGAAGGTATATAATCAAAATCAGGCGCTGTTATAACTAAACTGTCATTATAAGCCTTTGCCTTTTTATTATATGCTTTGGCTTCTTTGTTGTATTCTGCGCCATAAGTTCCGATATTGTTGATCACGTTGGTGACGATATTTGGGGGGTCATCTTCACGATGCCGTCTTATCAGGCTTTTTTCTTTACCAAAATAATACCTGATACCCAATAAGCTCTGATCGTAGTCCTGATCCCCAGTTGCAAGGTCAGCAAAAACGCTGAATCCTTTAATTGGGGTTTGATATTCGATTTTGCAAGCATATAAATTGTTATCGAATGAATAGGAATACGATGCTTCAAGCAATAGGTTATCAATTGGGTAAAAACCGATTGACGCACCCACATATGGATCTGTTTCATCGGTCTCAATGAAAGGCACAGGGCCAATGGCATAATCAATTCTGGCAAAACCGGCATTCACCCCAAGTGTAAACGCTCCCAGGTAATATTCGCACATCATGCCGCCAATGTAGGAATCAATGTCACTGTTATGAACACCGGCAACTTCGACCCCAATAAGTCCTTTGTCGGAATCTCTCCAGAAAAGCTGCAACCCTGTACCATAAAAATCACGCTTGGAAACATGAGAATAAAGCCCATCTGCCTGTAATCCCAAATTTTTAGCCAGAGGAATATTTATACTGCCTGTCAGACTCCTCCCTCTGTTGGAATCCATATCTCCATAGGAGAAAGCCATTTTTCCATTTAGAGTACTCACCGCATCACCGGCCAATCCCGGTGCATTATAAAACACCAGAATAACAATTAAAGCGAATCTTATTAACTTCATACCCTCTCACAATTCAACAGGAAACTGCAATAAACAGCTCCAGCCATCATTGACGGAAAACAGTTTTTGATGTCCAGCTTAGACTCAGCCTCATAATAGAACCACCATAATCTCCAGCGCAAATTATATACCTGGACAAATAGGAATTGTCAATCAGGGGAAATTTTAGAAATTACATCTATGGTCGTTATCTGCTGTTCAGGGGCAAAACCTGACACCGGTCCAGGCTGTAGCGGTGTCAGGCCACCCCTTGGGAAGAGGAGATGTGCATTAATTTTGAACTCAGCTGTTTGATTTTTTTTAACTTGTTAAAAATTAAAATAGCCTCACGTTTCGGGGAACACCCTGGTCAAATATGCCTCGTTACCGGACAGTTGCGGTGGACGACTACCGTGTTATGTCCGGTGTCTTGTATATCCGACCCCAGGATGCTTACACCAGTTAAGGGTTCAATACAGCCCGGTGGGATTTTCGTCCAGGCTGATAAAGATGTTCTTGGACTGGCTGTAGTGGGACAGCATCATTTTATGATTCTCACGGCCGATGCCGGACTTTTTGTATCCGCCAAAGGGGGCATGGGCCGGCAATTGGTTATAGGTATTGACCCACATACGTCCGGTTTCCACAGACCGTGCAACCCGCATGGCACGGTTGATGTCCCGGGTCCATACGGCACCGCCCAGCCCGTAGATGCTGTCGTTGGCCATGTCAATGACTTCCTGCTCATCTTTGAATTTGATCACGCAGACCACGGGGCCAAAGATCTCCTGCTGGGTCACGGTCATCCGATTGTTTGCACATGCCAGAATGGTGGGCGCAAGAAAACTACCTTTGCCAAGTTCGCCGTCGGTCAGCCGTACGCCGCCGGTGATGACCTTTGCGCCCTCAAGCTTTGCCGCTTCTATGTGGCTCAGGATTTTCTGGGTCTGCCGTTCATTGATCTGTGCACCCATGATCGTATCCTCCTGCCAGGGAAGCCCGACCTTAACTGCTTCAAATCGCGCCTTTATTTCGGTCAGGAATTTGTCATAGATCTCTTCATGGACAAAAATTCTGGAGCCTGCACAGCAGACCTGCCCCTGGTTAAACAAGATACCCAAGAGGGCGCCTTCCACAGCCTTATCCCAGGGGCAGTCAGGGAAAAATATATTCGCAGATTTTCCGCCAAGTTCCAGGGTGGCGGGAATCAGCTTTTTGGCAGCGGCATCGGCGATCTGGTAGCCGACATCTGTGGAACCTGTGAAGGCCAGTTTGTCAAATCCGGGATGGGACAAGATGGCATTGCCTGTGGTGCGTCCTTTGCCTGTGACCACATTGACGACGCCCGGAGGCAGGATATCCGTCAACAGCTTTGCCAGTTCAAGCAGGCTCAGACTGGTATCAGAAGAGGGCTTGATGACCACGGTATCCCCGGCGGCCAGGGCCGGTGCAATTTTCCAGGCCGCCATGAGGAAGGGAAAATTCCAGGGGATGATCTGGCCGACCACGCCGATGGGCTCGTTTAGGATGATGCTCATGGTCTTGTCGTCGATCATGGTGGCAGAGCCCTCTTCGGTGCGCACCGCTGAGGCAAAGTAGCGAAAATGATCTGCCGCCATCGGGATGTCGATATTCCGGGTCTCCCGGATCGGCTTGCCGTTGTCAAGGGTCTCTACCTGGGCCAGATGGTCTGTGTTTTCATCGATAACATCGGCTATTTTGAGCAGCAGCCCGGCCCGTTGCTGGGGGGATACTTTTTTCCAGGTTTCAAATGCCTGTTGTGCCGCCTTGTAAGCAAGGTCTACATCCTCTGGGCCTGCATCTGCACAGGTGGCAAGGACCCTGCCGTCGGCCGGGCTTGTTGTGGTAAAGGTTTCTCCCGTTTTGGGCGCAATCCATTCACCGTTTATGTATAAGGCGTATTGTTGATCTATTTTATGTTCCATGGTTCAAACTCCTGAACTATTGTATGTTGCAGTATGGTCCGAGCCTTAATTTAAAAGCCCTATGGTTGTTTTTTGTGATGCATGTTTGTGTTTCCATACTATAAATAATAGATGGAACTTTTTTATTGCAACCAAAGTAAAATATAGTGTCCGTTCAAAAAAAAACAAGGTCTTGTTTTTAAATGAAATATTTTGTATAAACCCGGGCCGTGATTCTGATTTCAGGCAATCAATTTAAATCTGATATTCCATCAGCCCAATACACCTGGTTGTTTAAGGATGCCTTTAGCATTTTACATCGCAGTGAAACTCCCTTGGGGAAAAAGCATCTTTTCCTCCTGAAAATTTTTTGATATTATTTAATATTAAAAATCCTAACCCAAGTTTTCGATTGTGAATTTTAACTTACTGTAATCAAAGAAATTATTGTTTTTAATCTATTGATTATGGCACTACTTTTGTTTAAAAATGGTAACTACTCGCCCCAATCGGAATCGACGTCGGGAACTTCGCTGGCCAAAGCCAGCTGAATGGCAACCAGCGGATTCACCCCTTTGTTTGCCATGGTTTGCAGATAACTCGAAATCCGACAATAAGCATCGGCATATCGTTGGTGTCTAAAACACCCTGATACTTTCTGTCAGCAGCGGCATTGAAGATAAGACACCCGTGGGTAAATGGATTGACAAAAGCGCACATAAAGAATTTACAAATAATCCGTTCTGAAAAAAGACCGTGGCGTTCAACAAGCAGCTTGAAAGCGAAATCAGCACGGTGTTGAATGAGTGCCGGGGGGGAGGATGCCTGTTTTGATTCGGTTGTGGATTCTATCATGACCATCGAATCGCTTACCAACCAACTTTTTGATGTCATGGACAAGATAAAAACCGACGAATGTAGAGAACAGTTGTAGTTCAGATCATCTTCAACAGTTGTGCCACCTCCTTCATCAGAGGGATGAAGTTCGCGATGATGGTTGAGATTTCATCTGCTGAAATGCCAATCTCTTCAACGGCCTGATGGTGGAACCTGTAGGCCAGGCCGTCTGCGCCGACGCCCATGCCCATCATCATGCATATACAGTCGGCCAGGTAGACGACGATGGTCTCTTTGTCCTTTGCCGTGCCTTCCTGGGAGAGATGGTGATTTTTGATGATCATTACCATTTTGGGAGAAAAATTCCATATCCGGGCCATCATCCCGCCAAGTTCTGCGTGGTCCACGCCGATTACTTGCTTCTCCGCCTCCATGAAACTGAAATTTTCATGGATCACCAGATTGTAAATTTTTTTATATGCGTTTTGGACATATTTATCCATCACGGTTTTACCGATATCCTTGAGAAGGGCTGCGGTAAATATGCTGCACGGATGGGATAGTCCGAGTTGGACCGCCAGCTGTTTGGCCATGATGGCCGAGGCTACTGAATGTTGCCACAACGCCCCTTCATGCATATTGTATCCGCCCAGGGGCCCTTGTATTATCTTGGACGCCACTTTCAGCAATACAAGCTCCACAAGTCTGTTGGTGCCCAGCATCCTGGCCGCGTCCGAAACGGTCTCAGCGGGGAATTTCAACCCAAAGTATGCAGAATTGGCAGTTCGAAGGACATCTGCGGTGATGGCCGGATCATACTGGATAATATTGGTTACATCGTCCATGGTCTTGGTGGGGTCTTCCACAACCTTCAAAAGAGACATGGTCACGGCGGTGATGGGCGTTAAGTTTTCTATTTCCTGGGCCATTTTCTCAAAGTTTGTCATAGTTCCACCTCGCCTTGCCCCGAAGTTTTCAAAGAGATATGACCGGTGGTGATATCTATTGCGACGGTCCGGTTAAAATTCCCCCCCACTGCCTGTTTCCAGAGGGCAACATTTTCACGGGTCAATATTTGCGCCAGGGCGGTATAATTGCGTTGTCCAATATTAAATTCCCTTTCCTGGTTAATAATTTGGGCACCCCCGGCAGCAAATATCCTGATCCTGTTTTTGTCAGCACCCAGCATATATGCCTGTTTAAATAATGCGGGAATCCCGGTGTCAGCAAACATGAGCGGCTGATTTTTTGCGTTGGTTTCGTCAATGGAAGCGTCCGGCAGCATATAATGAAGTATCCCCCCCACCTTTGCTTCCGGGTCATATACCACAAGCACGATGCCGGAACCGATTGAGGGGGCCGCAATGGTATCGCCCACCTGATTACTGACTTTCATCTCTCCTATACCTACAATATGTTGCATGTCACCTCAATTTTTTTAAAAGTTGATCCCCGAGGGGGGGGCAGCAGCCTGGAGCCCGTTGTGTATGTCGGGAACGGAACGTAATCTACAATGTGAGCCAAATGTAATGAATTTTAAGGCGGTTGACAAGTGCTTATGTCCAAACGGATAGATGCAATGATCCGGCGCGCAGCCCGGATTCACCCGATTTCTGCGGTACAATCAGAATATTCGATCTTCAGCCGGGATAGGCCTTCTTTAAAATGAAAACAGAACCTAATATACCACGGTCCTTTCTTTTCTGTTTTTCACCTAATCTGATTCTAATAATTTACTGCTATTATTTACATTTCAGTTTGCTGACCATAAATCCATGTGCAGGCTTTAACTGACACCTACTATAGGGAAGGGAATCTGCAACTATGTAATTGACGGTCCAAATAAAGAACGTCACTTCAATGGAATCAAATAGCATAACAAGAAACTGAGGGTGTCTTTAAAAGTATAAGGGGACACAAGGCAGTTTGATGCATTTCAACACAGTAAAAAATTTAAGGCTGCGATACCTTTTCGGGCTCAGCGCCATTGCACTTCTCGTTACCGCCTCATATATCACCATGCATAAGGTCATATCCAAGCAGCGCGATTTTGCAAAACTGGTTAATCTTGCAGGCCACCAATCTGGACTGACTAATAGGATGGCTTATTTTGCAAGCCTAATGGCATCCACTTCAGATGAGTCGGAATTCAATATCGCCCGTTCCCAAGTGGGAAGAACCATTCATAAAATGAAATCTGCCCACCATGATCTGCGAAACGGAAATCCAGATAAAAATATTCCCATGGTCACCAATATCAATCTGAAAACCATATATGACGATCCCATGGTTGGACTTGACATGGCTCTAAACCGTTTTCTGGAGCGGGCCCAGGAGGTTTATGATTCGGATATGGAGACATTGACAATTAATTCTGTCGCATACATTTTTTTGACAACTTACGGCCCTCATGCCCTAGAACCCCTTTTTGATGCTGCTGTTGAAGAATATGAGAATATTGGCCATGCTGCTATTTTAAGAATTGAAAAATTTGAAATGATCGTCTGGCTCGCCGCCATTGCAACCCTTCTCATTGAACTATTTTTTATATTCCGGCCCTTCGAGTCACAGATGAAAAAAACGCTCCAATCCCTTCAAACTTCAGTAAATCAACTGACGAGTACCAAACAACGCCTTTTAACGGCCCAAAAATTAGCCCTTGTCGGTGACTGGGAATTCAATCTAAAAACAGGCAGAGTAACATGGTCGGACCAGGTTTACGACATATGCGGTGTTTCCCAAGAAAATTTTGTGGTTACCCGGAAATCATCCATGGCCATTGTTCATCCAGAAGACCAGGTGGTTGTAAACCATGGGTTTCAAACCCTTCTTAAAACGCATGAAGCCGTGAATATAGAGTGCCGTATACTAAGGCCTGATGGCCGGGAAAGGATTGTATTTCAGCATATCGCCTTTTTAAATGAGACAGAAAACGAAGGTGAAAGACTCATCGGCACGATCCAAGACGTCACTGAGCGGAAAAAGTCAGAAGACAAAATAAAACAAATGGCATTGTATGATTCTTTAACCGGCCTTGCCAACAGACGACTCATCAAAGAACGCCTGTCCCATGCCATTGCAACATCGAGACTGAACAAAAACTACGGTGCGGTGCTGATGCTGGATTTGGATAACTTCAAAAGCCTGAATGACACAAGGGGGCATAATGTAGGCGATGCCATGTTGGTAGAGGCTGCCCGGAGAGTGCTTGGTTGCGTCCGTAAAACAGACACCGTGGGGCGGCTTGGCGGTGACGAATTTGTGGTCGTACTTGAGTTTCTTGGTTCGGATGAGGGAAATGGAGTCCGGAAGACCATGCAGATTGCAGAAAAAATAAGAGTGGCTCTGGGCCGGGAATATGTACTTGGCCCGGAAGGACATATCCATATCAGCACGGCGTCAATCGGCATAACCCTGTTTGAAGATAGCGATTCAAATGTCAGTGATGTGCTAAAAAGAGCTGATGTCGCCATGTATGAAGCAAAGGATTTGGGCCGCAATCAATCCTGTTTCTACAATGAGTCACGCCAGGCACTTGTGAATTCCCAGACCGAGATTGCTCATGCCCTGCAACGCGCGATTGACAATCAGGAATTGTCACTTTACCTGCAACCTCAATTTTTAAACAACGGTAGTTTATGCTCGGCTGAAGCACTGGTCCGCTGGCGGCCCCATGAGGGGAAAAAAATGATATCGCCGGAAACCTTCATCCCCATTGCCGAAAACACCGGATTAATTGTCCCATTGGGAGAATGGGTTCTGGAAAAGGCCTGTCAATATCTCAAGGAATTAGAGACGTATTGTCTGCCGTCCATGTTTTCGATCGCTGTAAACATCAGTGCGCGACAATTTGTGGATGACAAGTTTATCGATAAAGTGAAGGCCATCATCAATAAAACCGATGTTGATCCAGGACACCTTCGGTTAGAATTAACAGAAACATGCCTTGTCCAAGATGTTGGCCGTGCTAAGGTAATATTAAATCAACTGTGTGCTATCGGGTTTAAAATAGAACTTGATGATTTCGGGACCGGGTATTCCTCCTTGAATTCAGTCAATGATTTTCCATTATCGGCTTTGAAAATAGATCGTTCTCTTATCTGGGGGATTGAAGAAAAGAAATCTAAAAAAGCGATTGTTAAGGCAGTAATGGCAATGGCCAAGGCCATGGGTATGAGCACCATTGCAGAGGGTGTTGAAACAAAAGAACAGATTGAATTTCTCATAAAAGAAGGGTGCGATATGTTTCAGGGGTTTTACTATGCTCGCCCCATGTCCTTTGAGGATTTTACCACATCTCTTTCAAAAGACTATCAAGATAATTACTCCGGCGGAAAATGCCGGAGTAATTCATTTTAAGCCCCCCACCTACATATACTTGAGGGAAAGCGCCTCAAAGTTTTTCTCCCGGGCGGTTTTTAATTCCGACCAGATCCGTTTGGCCAGGTCCGGGTGTTCAGTATAGAATTGACGGCTGAATATCAAATAATTGGGCTTGATGTTTATGGCAGGAGAGATTTTGACGATATCCTTTAGTGCAGGATTGCTTTTAATGATAGGATCGGCCGTAACGTCCTGGGCCAGCAGTTCTCAGTGAAGGGGACTATCATTAAAAACACATCAATTTCTCGTACGTTTCAGAGGCAATACAGAACCGTGGAAATCGTCGAGTTTCTATTTTCTTCAATGACCTTACCAGCTCCGTAAAATATGGCAATGCTTTTTATCCAAAGCCAATAGTCATCTCGGGGCCTTCCTTGATGGGTAGGCTCGAATTTTCTCAAAGGTAAATTTTTGAAGAATTCGGATCAGGGTGCTCGAATTTCAGTTGATGGTGATATTATAAATTGTAGCAATGATTCCCAGTTTCTAAAAATGATAATCCGAATGGTACAGCGTAGTTGATTCCAGAATTCTTTTCGGGCACTGAATTTGGCCCTTGCTTTCTTAAAAAGCGGGTCCATTAATTCGATGATCTGATGCATGGAGAATGCCATTAGAATAATCAGGAAAAAATTAAATGAAAGATTATTTTCGCCATGCCCAAAATTGTGCTCAGCATGATATCCTTGGTTTTTCAAGGTGTTGAAATTTTCATTTTCAATTTTCCATTTGGCCCTGCCTGCCTTGACAAGCTTTTTGACATTGCCGGCGTTCACCTCAATATCCGTCACCCAGCTATTGGTATAGATGATTTTATCCTGATCTTTGAGAATACTGTACTCGAGGAAATTTATTACCGGTGCCGATGTGTCCCCATTTAAACGAAGCCCATTGATCCACTCGTATTTATGGATCAGCCCTTTTTTGTCTTTCCATTCGATCTGGTTGACGTCATCCTGTTCTTCTTTCTGCAGGACCTGCTCGAATAAAATTGTATGATCTGTGGGCTTTGCCACCAGAATAAAAGACATTTTTAATTTTTGAAGAAGGTCAACGAATGGTTTTTTGGAATATAGATCATCAGCGGTGATGACTATTTTCAGCTTTGGGTGGTCCGTTCGAATGCGCTGCAGTATCCGTTTTCCGGCGTTAATCTCACAATCCTGCTTTTTGGTGCCATCGGTATTCTTTATGGGTTCCGGTGCTAATGGAAATACCTGGCGCTTGTCTGGATGAACCACAGCAGCACAGAGAGATTGATGTGAGTAACTGACGGTTCCATTGCGGTGTTTTTTCACCAAGCATGAAGGGCAATTAACGCTCTCGGATCGAAAATATTGTGTGCCGTCAATCGGAATAATATAGCCATCTTCCAAAAAACGATAATCGTTTAAATGATTGCCTCGTTGAAGCAAGCCGAAAAAGTCTGAGAAAACCGGAAACAGTTGCTCCGAAGGTACATCGTCGAGGATAGCCCTCATTTGATTATCTTTTGGGATGGTAGTAACCTTGAACATTGTCCGCAAATTGTTCAATTGTGATGCCTCTTCAAGGCGCTTTTGAAATTCAAGCATTGAAGGATCTTGAAAAAACATCATAGCAAGGGCACTCAGACATGAATCATGCATGGAGTGTTTGGTTTTCCCATCTTGGCGTTTGTCAACAATCTCATCGGCCCGTTTAGAAACCGTTTTTCTAAGGTTTGAAAATTTGAGTTGTTTCCCAGTGTTCAAGCTGATAGCCCCTATACAATGTATCGTTGAATAAGGCTATCATAAAGCATATAAAAAATCTAGTTTTATATTTGATGTTATTTCAATAGGTTATAAATATTTTGCATTCAGGTGTGATATATTGAAAATTAAAACAATAGTGTTTGGCGTAAGTAGAAGGTTATATGATCAATTCGGGCTTTAATTCCATAGCAAATTTGCAAAAGACATTACGAAAATCAATAGGACTCATTGCCCGAAATGCCAATTTGTTAGAGAGTGCGATCTTCACTGAGAACTGCTGGTCCTGGGCTGCAACGGCACTCACACTGCCGGCTTTTAGTTTTATCAGGTTTTCCAAAGTTGTCTGGGACTCATCGTCCACTTCAAATCCATCTCTTTGAAGATCCCTGATAACAGAGTATCCGGTGGGAACGCCAATGATACCCTTTCGCCACCCTTGATCGCCATCCAAGGCAGATAGATTAGCCTTCATGACATAAAAATAGTAAGAGAGAAAAACCAGGCATCGAACGCCATCCGGTTCGCTATCATTAAAAGGATATACACCGATTTTCATTCTGGATAGATTGAAACTGCCTGGAAATATGGCGTCTACCATTCCCTCTTTAAGTTCTTTCTGACATTTGTTCCAAGGCATTCTGCGAAAATTGATTGCAATCTCATGAAGGGATTCATCAACCTGTTTTAAAAGTTCAATGGCGATGCCTGGTTTTGGCGGCACTTCTTTGCCTTCTCCTAAATAAAATGGCGGTAAGGCAGTATTTTCGTATGCCATCGTTAATTTAAGCGGTTGGGCATATGCCGATGCAACGGTGAGGAAAACAATTGTTAAATTGATATACAGGATATATTTCATAACAGTAGTGTCCGGTTAGGTTGTTGTATGTAAAAAATAGCTAAATTTATTGAAAAAAACAACATCAGCTTTGAATTATATACACAAATGGTGGGCCGAAGCATATATAAAACAGTGTTACTGTTTTATATATGCTTGACTGTGTTCATCGGTGTCTGACCTCTTCAACGCCGGTGACTATTCCATCACGGGACAGGCCGACCCACCGAAGCCCAGAACGAATATAGATAGATCGTCTTCGTCTACGTCACCGTCGGGTTCAAAATCGCCCTGGCAGGGCTCTCCTTCATTGCAATCCTTTCGCCCGAAGTCGGCTGCAAAGACGGCCAGATCCTCACCGTCTATATCGCCGTCACCATTGAGGTCTCCCCGGCAGCTGTCGAAAACAACACTAAAGGACTTTGACTTGGGACCGTAGGAATGCCCGTTGGCCACCACCTCCGCCGTAGCGCTGAACATGCCTGCGCCCAAATTTATCGGTGTCCAGTCAAAGGTGAAAGTCCGGCTCGATCCGGGATCTATACCAAAAGACTGGTAGGGAAGCGCTCTGACATAGCCGCCGTCTCCTTGCTGAATTTTCAAGTGCGCCTCGCCTTTGATATATTCATCACTGAAATTGGTAAAGGTGACCTCGAACTGCCCCGTGTTTCCCACGCCCAGAACTTCCGGTACCGACAGAGCGGTGATGTCACCGCCCACAATCGAGATCTCCTCGGAAGCGCCGCCCACTTCACCCTGACCGCTGTAAATTGCAATCCGGGCGGTGTAGGCGCCATCGTCGAGCCTGCCTCCCCACAATAAAGAGAGGTCGTATGAACCGCCGGACGGGACCACGAAATCTTTGGAGGACTGAACTCCGACATCCTCACCCAGGGAATCCTTGATGGAAAGCCTGGCCCAGAGACTCTGGCCCGAATCCCCCACGTTCTCGATTCGCGTGGACGTACGGATTGTTTCACCCGGTGCATACTGCGATTGATCCGTTTCGAACTGGGTGACAGTCACCACCAAAGGCGCCTCGTAGGTAACCTGAATCGTAAAATAGTTATAGAAAAAAGTCTCTTTTGACCTCGGGTTGTGCTGAATGGGAAATAGCGTGAAGATTGCTTCGTTTCCGGATTGCTGGTATTGCACCAGCTCTTCATACTTGGGAAAGGGGTAATCGATATCACTTTCATCCGTGTAGGTCATGCCCCCTTCGGACCAGGGTTGTACGACTGCAATGGGAACATTGTGCCGTCCAAGGTCCTCATGGGCTTCTTTAACAATTTTGGCGTCGAGGACTTTTGCGTTAAATGGTAGCGGCAGGGTATACCCCTCCACATACGGCAAAATCGGCATACCGGCGGCCGCGGCAACGTTCCCGCCTTTCACCGAAAACAGCTCGTATGTAAGATTCCCATCGTCCTCCTTTTCCACATCAAATGTTTCTATTTTCACTTCAAAGGTTTGTGTGTAGGTGGCGTCTTGGACATCCTGCACCACAGCACCGGCGGAAACACTAAAGTCGGGTACCACCGTTTCTTCCAAGGAGACATCGGCAATGTCGGCTGCCGCCATTGCGTCGGGATAGTAGATAAAAGACCAGGGAACACCGAAAAGGTTAAACTCCGTAACCGTTTTACGATCCAAGGCATCGTTTGAGCCATAGCCAAAGGTGTAATCCCTTTTTGCTTTAGACAACGCACCGCCAATGGCCATGGAATTTGAACCGCCCGGCGTGAGCAGATTTTTGAAAAACCGCTGCATCAGCCGCTCCCCCCAGGTACACTTGTGGAGATTGCCGGGTGAGCCGTAACTGAAACCACTGGCGCCGATGTAGGCCCTGGCACCCTCGTGAACGAGATCGTAGACCATACAGTCGTCAACACCGCCGGGAACATCAATATCCGGTACAGGGAGACCACCGTGACAGCCAACGATCATGGCTATGGGATGGTCGTCGTCAAACCGCGTGTAATCAATCGGTGTATCGTCGGGCGAGAAGTCGTCGCCGTAGATCACGGCATGGTCATAGCTGTCATGACCACCGATGAAGAACAGGTCCATACCGCCGGCATCATTGGCGGCATTTTTAAAGTTGGCGTTCCAGGCCGCATTGCCGGCCATCACATCGATCGTTTGGACCTCCGAGGCTGGAATATCGTCGTTTCTAACATCGAAGCCCTTGGCACGGAACAAGGCCGGAACATCCCAAAGATCGGCTATTTCGCCGGGACGGCCGTCATCGGGCTCCAGACCCAACTCCCAGCCATCCACACTGGCCATGACCACACCACCGGTCCGGCCATTGTCCCAGTCGACGCCTTCTGCCAAGAGACTTAACATATCTGTAGCCGTCTCGCCGACCAGACGTCCCACGTGAAGTTCAAGATTTCCGGTCTCCCAATCGCTTCCGCCCCAGAGATCGGCATACGGATTATCCGTAAAGAAAAAGTCTTCGTCCGTGGCGAGAATGGCCGGGTTGGCGGCACTGTCCACACACCAGCCGTGGGGACACCACCCAATTTTATCAATGCCTTCATCATTGGAAGGATCATCATAGCGATAGAAGGGAATCGTGTCATCATCCCCGACCATGAGCAGGAAACTGGGCGAGGAAACGGGTACGGATATCTTGCCGAAATAGGGTATTGAGATGACGGTGTATT
This sequence comes from uncultured Desulfobacter sp., assembly GCF_963666675.1. NCBI lineage: Bacteria > Pseudomonadati > Thermodesulfobacteriota > Desulfobacteria > Desulfobacterales > Desulfobacteraceae > Desulfobacter > uncultured Desulfobacter sp. The sequence continues at coordinate 2,159,234 of NZ_OY762929.1, forward strand.
GTGTTGCATCATCATGCCAGTCCTCGATTAAATCGTCGATTTCATCGGCAACCACATTAGCCGTCGCTTGGCTGGCGTAGTTTATGTTTGTGTTGTCCCAGTTTTCGGCGGCTGTGCTGTGACGGTCCACATAATATATGATTCCACAGGGCGTGTGACTGGCCGGAAAGCCCTGTGCCTCTGTATAAAGCCGCTGAAGGAGACTGTTGACCTGATGTTCGTTATAATTTTCGTACAACAAGCTCCTGTTGGCAATCATGAGGGAGCGGGGACTTCCGGGTGCCATGATCCTGACTGTCCCGCTTCCCGACGGGTCCACACAGACCATATCCTCAACTTCTGCCGTTACTTCGATGTCCTGTGGTGATATGTCGTTGGGAATAGTAAAGCGCCATACGATCTGTTTTCTATAGTAAAGCGGCAAACCCGACGGCCAGAGTGTAACAGCTGAAAGTCCGGTCGTTACCCTGTATTGTCCACCGCCCAGATCGTCATAACCTGTTGCGGTAAGGCTGCCGCCTGGGGTATTCCTTGTCCATGTGTGACTGGGTGAACCAAAAAGGTCATTGGGAATTGTCAGAACCACGGGGATGTCATTTTTCCCCGCCGAACCGAAGCTTATCAATTTTGCAACGACTTCAACTGTCGTCGCATTGGCAGGGCCGACCTGGTCTCCGGCCACCTTATTCACCGTGACCCCTTCCAGCGCATCTTCGATGCCGAGGGAGAGAAGAATAGGCGCAACCGGGGTGGGAACGGCATGATGCACCACGTTAATGAACAACGCTTTTCCCGTCTGTTTCATATCGCTCGGAGAGGCTGTATACCCCCAGAGCAGGTGCTCACCTTCCTGCACCAGGGTATAGTGATCCTCGTCCTGGGGCTCACGCCCCAAAAGGATCACATCATCTGCTAAACCAGGACGGTATTCACCGATATGTCCCGTGGATGTATAGACCCCTATGATTCCGTCTCTGGGCACGGTGATGGGGTAGGGGCTGTTGAATACAGGATGTTTTCGATCGACCACATACATATCGTTTTCAGAGCCGATCCATCCATTGCCCCAATTGATGGAAAAATTAAGTTGAGTGAAAAGAGATGCACCGCCGTAACCAAGACCCAAAATCGGTTTCTGTGCGTTTCGGACAGCATTGACGGCGGCAGCGTCATCCCATTCAGAGCTGGCACCTGTGTCCGAGGCCGCAATGATAAGATCATATATGGAGAAATCTGCGCCGGCCACTTGATTCATGGTAATTAAAGTGGTGGGACAGCCGTTGGCTTCCAGCAGGGCCTTGAAGCTTTCTGCGGCGGCTGTGGAGTCACTGGAGCCGTCACGATGGATAAAACAAGTCCTTGCGAATTCCGACGTGTCGCCCCAGGTCTTGAAGGCAAAGTCATAACCCGGCCACGACTTCTCCACGGAACTGATTCCCCGGGTATAGCCGGCATTGGTCTGGCCTTCCCAGAAGTACCGATTCACCGGGCTCGTGGAATCGGTATCGCTGGAAACGTATATGTAATATGTCTGCTCCGGTGTAAGAGGTATCGAAGGGGAAACCGCGATCTCTACCCATCCGGACGCGGGGATCAGGCCTGCCGAAACGACCGTTTCCCAAAGGACATTTTTCGAGCTGTCTTTGACGGCGACCACCATATTGCCGGGCCGCCCGTTTTTTTGGATGTTCAAGTCCAGCCGGGAGAGAGTTGAAAGTGTCGGTTTAAACGCCTGCCACCTCACCGCAGTGTCATCAAACCAGAAACCATAGTTTACTCCCTCCTGCGCCTGATCCAAGGTCATGCCGTCGGCTCGACTCTCTTTGACAAATCCAACGGCTGAAAGCACCAGGAACAATGTCGCCAAGCCGGTTAAAAGAACGCCTCCTTTTATCTTCATAGCCACCTCTTTAGATAATTGAACGTTATTAGATAGTTGCTCTTTGATAGGAACTTGCTTTTCAGAAAAAGTATTAAAAATTTAAGATAGCGTGGTCAAGTAAAAAAAGGAACCCGGCGTTGGTTATTTTTTCTAAATCCGGTTGGGCCGGATAAATTTTAGATGGGTGAATTTTAAACACGTTACGTCTACATTGCCCTTTAAATCATGTTTTAAAGGCCGCACATACATATAGCGATTTCGTCATAATTTGTAATTGTTGTCCGCATGAACCGACCATTGCCAAAATGATTAAATAAAGGCAAAAAAAATCCTGCCCCTTTGATACAAGGGGCAGGAGGGATTTAACAGAACCGTGCTAAAATTTTTACCTGGGCTGTGTCAGGCTTTGGCCACCTTAACCCGGGTGCTGGAAAAATCAGGGATACCGCCCACAAGATCCACCATGGGGGTTTGGTTTAACTTCGGGTCGAGCAGGGCGACATCGTTGAAATTCAAGCCTGATGCAAATTTTTGATTTGCAATGAGCATATTATTTTCCATCACATCTTTTCCGCCCAGAAACGCGCTGTCACCGTTTTTAACGGCAAGCGCAGTTGCCCCGAACTGGGTGTGGCCGAAGTGAAATGAAACCGCGAGGCAGCCGGGTCTCACAAGACCGGTCCGGCGGACTTTCCCCCGGATACCTTCGGGGTTGCTCCGGGAGGATACGATGACGTCATCTCCGTCTGCCATACCAAGCCTTTCCGCATCCTGGGTGTTCATCTCCACCTGGTTGGTGTTCTCAATTTCCATGGCCAGGGCGGACCACAACGATCTCGACTGGGTGTGCAGCCTGTTTTTGTAAGTCACAATGGAAAAGGGGAAACTGCTTTCAAGGTCGTCCAGCAGCTGTCCGCCGGCATCCCTGGGGGCCACCCATGCGGGAGATCCCGAAAACCGTTCACCGGTCAGGGCGTTGACGGCACCTGCCAGGCGCTCATTGTACAGATGGACCAGGGAAAGGCCCTTGGTAAAAATATCGCCTTTGAACACCGCATCATAGGGCTTGAAAATCCCGCCCCGGGCCAGCATGGTGCACACTTTCTGCCAGGCATCCGGGCTGAGCATCCCCCGGTGCCGGGCCACCGGATAGGCGGACGCCACGTAATCCATTTCAGCTTTGGATGCCGGTGCAAGATCAGCGTTATGGGCGATGTTGGCAAAGGCGCGAAGATAAAAATCCTCGGCCCTGAACAAATCGTGGTATGACCCGTCGGTAGCCTTGATGGCATTTTTGCCGAATCCCTTGAGATTGGAGGCCACGGCCAGGTCAATGAGCAGGGTCTCAGTGCAGATGGGCCTTCCGTCCGGCGTTTTTTCGGTCAAGGGCTCAACCATGGGGGTTCTGATGCCGGTGAAAGAAAGACCGGGCGCATGGGGCGTGAGCCACCCGAAATGACCTTCGGCAAAGGTAAGGTCCGGTACAATGTAATCGGCATAAATGTTGGACTCGTTTATGGCAATGTCCATGGACAGGTGCAGGGGCACCTTGTTCGGATCGGTCAGGGTCTGCTTGAACCGGTATCCCCCCGGGATGGAGTAAACCGGGTTGTAAAGATAGGTGAACAGCACCTTGGCCGGATATGGGTACTGGGCGTCAATGCCGCTTAGCGCCTCGACGCTGAGCCCGCCTTTGGTAAAGCTGAACCAGGGGCGTTGGGCCGGATAACCCGATCCTGTGGCCGCTTTCTTCCGGGCAAATTCAGCTGTCTTTTCATAATGGGCCTTTTCCCTTGAAATGGCCACACCACCATGTTTGTGGCGGCCTTCAAAGGACTTGAGATCAAAGAGACCTGCAAGCGGCTTGCCGCATCCGCCGCCGCTTTTAAGATACCCGCCTTTCATGTTCACACTGCCCACCAGCACGTTCAAGGCGGCAACGGCATAGGCGGCATAGGTGCCGTTCACATAGTTGCCGGCCCCGTGGTACTGGGTGACGGCCGCTTTGGTACCATGGGAGGAGAACTCTTTGGCTGTGGCTGCAATCTGTTCTTCACTGATGCCGCAGGCCTTGGCGTACTGGCCGGGGGTATGGGACATGGCCGCTTCCCAGAGCAGCTCATAGGCGGTTTTCACATGGATAACGTTGCCGAAATAATCGGTTACCGTACACGATTTTCTGATATCCGCCTTGTCCACGGCATCTGCCGGTAACGGCGTATTGCCGTTTTCGGCAAACACCACATGCGCATCAGCCCGTTCGTCCCCAAGCGCCGGATCAATATGTTTCATGCGCAGAAAAGCGCCGTCATCGGGGTGGGACGGATCACAGATCACCAGAAAACTTGCATTGGACAATACCCCGTATCCGTTTTTGCTGACCTGTGCGTCATTGGGCAGGCTTAAATATCTGGCATCAACGGCATTGTTCTCCATCATCCAGCGGATGATACCCATGGCCAGCGCCCCGTCTTTTCCTGGCTTGACCGGCAGCCAGTCCTTGGCGTGGGCCGCGGCCCGGGTGGCCCTGGGATCTGCAATGGAAAAGGAGAGTGTGCCGTCGGCCTGGCGCCGGGAGACTATGGCCCCGTAAGTATTGACACCGGGCTGAAGGGCCTCGTAGATATTGGCGCCGAACACCAGGATGTAGTCGGCGCTTTTGGGGTCTGCTTTGAGTTCCACCTGGCTGCCGCCGCTCAAGGCAAAATTGCCCATGCGGAAACCCAGGCCGCAGATGTCCGTATGACCGATCCGATTTCTGGATCCCACCGATGCTTTGACAAACCGGTCAATGAACTCCTTGCGCCCGCTTTGCAGGCGGCCTGTGAGAAACACGAACCCGTTGCGCTTGCTGCCAAGATAGGGGTCACCAGGATCAATGGGCGCATCGGAGAGCACCTGGTTGAGCCCCGGCACCATACGGTCTTCGCCTAAATGGGAAAACAGTTTGCCGCCCTGGCTGACTTCCCGGATCAAATCCTGCCATTCAATGGGCTCAAACTTTCCGGAGCCCCTGGGGCCGGATCGCTTGAGCGGCCGTTTGAGGCGGTAGGGGCTTGTCATGTGCTGGGGCGTGTCCAGGGCCTTTCCGCACACAGGGCTTTGATGGCCCATGGCCTCTTTGACCGGGGTGTCATAATCAATGGGTGAAAACTGCATATTGTAGGGGTGATAGGGATTGCCTGAAATATTGATCAGTTTTCCGTCCTTGACCACACCGCGGACACCGCACCTGGCATTGCAGGCAAGGCAGACCGAGTGAACGGTTTTTGTCTCTTTGGACATCCGGGTCTCAGCGGCCTGTTCAAGTTCCCTGGGATTTACAAAGGCGGCTTTGGTTTCGTTGGCATCGGCCGGCTTTGACGCAGCAATGATCCCGGCCGCAGCCGCGGCCCCGCCTGTTTTGATTGCCTGCCGGCGGGTCATGCCTTTGGGGGCATCAGTCTTTTTAGTCATTTGAACCTCCTTTGCCGGACTTGATCACATGGACGGCGCTTTGGGTGCACCGGGATTCGGACATTGCGGAAAGGTAGTCGGCAAATTCGCCTTCGGGTTTGTCAAAACGTCCGAAAATCCGGGCATTGGACGGGCAGTTTTCCACACAGGCGGGCACAAGGCCCTGGTTGATGCGGTCCAGACACAGATCACACTTGTCGGTTTTATTGTTGAATCGTGGGTCATGAAACCGGGCGTCATAGGGGCAGGCATCAATGCAGGCGCCGTTGCCGTCGCATTTTTGCCAGTCCGTGAGCACAATGCCTGTGGGGTGGACAAAGGCGGCGCCTGTGGGGCAGGCCTCAACACAGGGCGCAGGATTGCAGTGCCGGCAGATATCTGCTTTAAAATCCAGGGCCGTATTGGGAAAGGTTCCGGTTTCCTGGTCCGTAATCCGGGTGTTGAAACGGCCTTCGACGGTATGGTTCTGCAGCTTGCAGGCCACCATGCACGACTGGCAGCCCGAACAGCGGGCCGCGTCAATGATCATGCCCCATTTTCCGGTGTCACGGGAAGAGAAGGCGTGAGCCCGGCCTGTGGCCACCACAGCTGCGCCGGTCCCCAGGCAGAATATCAGCCCGTTTTTAATAAATTGTCGTCTGTTTTCCATGGCAAATTTTCTATCCCTATCAATAGATCAGATTTTTTTAAAAAAAGGCCCGGGAGCTTGGCTGCACCCGGGCCTTGACTGGATACCGGATTTACATCTGGTCGGCTTTAAAGTTTACGTTGTAGCTGAAGTTTTTGGCGTCAAAGTAGTTGAGCATTTTGCCGTCCACCAGGGCCGCCGGATACATGAAATAAGGAATGGGGCCGTCTGCACCGTTCAGATTAACGCCCCTGGAGTTTTTCTCCAATACCAGGCGGAACAGGTTATCTCCGCCCCAGAAAAATTTGCGCCAGTCTTCGGTGGCCGCGTCTTTAAGCTCAAGCTTGTGCACCAGCATCATTTTTCTGACGTCCGCCGGATCAGCCATGACCCAACCGGTGCCGGGCAGGTAAAACTCAGCCCAGCAGTGGAATCCTGAAGTCACATCGCCGTCTTTGGGGGATCCCAGGCGCAGGCCGTACACGTCCCGGGCAGGGATATTGGCGGCGCGCAGCAGGGTGACAAATACGGCGGACAGATCCGCGCATTTGCCGCCGCCCTTGCACTGCTGCAGTGTCCGGGTCGGGCTTCCCAAGCCGCAGCCTTTAACGGCAGGATCACGGAATGTATTTTCAACCACCCAGTCATAGAGGGCTTTGGCCTTATCCAGGGTGGTCTCTTTTCCCTTGGTGGCGGTGGCGGCAATTTTTTGCAGCTCAGGATCCATTGCCGGGACAAAGAGGGATTCTCCAAGGTATTTGGATACGACTTTGGGAAAATTTGCGCCGTTGCCCTTGATGTCTGTGTTGCGCCGGTCTTTCTGGGTGATGTGAAACTGCATGACGCATGTGGGGGCCTTTGACAGATCGCTCCAGGTGGCATGCAGGTATACGGCATCGGAAGCCGGATCTCTGTAAATACCGGAGGTTGTGTAGTTCCCGCTAACCGACATGTCGGAAATGGTCTGGAACTCGTCACTCATGGGATAAGGCACCCACAGATCCACATGTTTTGCATCTTTTTCAACAGTCGGGGCCAGGGTAAACGTCAGGGTTCCCGCGGGCTGGGCCGCAAAACAGATGCCGGAAAGCAACAGCACCATAACTAAAGATAATACACTTCTTTTCATAATTACTCCTTGGGTTTTGGTTTAGTTTTCAGGAAGTCTAAAGGTAGGAATTGTCCTCCGTTTGAAATACAGCATAAGTTGATAAAAATAAACCCCCATGAACCGGGCATTGCAAAAAAGACGGGTTTTCAGGTATTATGCAGTTTATGTATTAACCTTTAAGTTTTAAATCGAAATTATCTCTATTATGCCCAGATTTTATATAGTTATTGCCGCCATCTGGCTATTGGCGTGTAACGCTTTATGTTGCGCAGGAACGCCGGAAGCAGTTGGCCGCAGAAGCCAGCGTATTCTTTATCTGAACTCCTACAACAACGGCTACGCCTGGTCCGACAATATTCTTGAAGGCATTCGGTCGGTGCTTCCCAAAGAGAGCCAGAGCCTCAATTTCCAGATGGAGTACCTGGATGCCAAGCGGTATGAAAATGAACAAATGCAAACCATTTTGTTCGCCTATTTTAAGGCTAAATTTGCCCGGGACCGGTTTGATGTGATCATCACATCGGACAACAATGCCCTGGATTTAGTCATGAAATATCGGTCTGATCTGTTTGCCGGGGTGCCCATTGTGTTTTGCGGCATCAACGATTACCACCCTTCCATGATCGCAGGGCAGCCCGCTGTCACTGGGATCGCAGAGACCGTGGCGTTCAAGGAAAATATGGACATCATCCGCCGTATGCACCCCAAGGCCCGAAAAATGGTGATTATAGGCACCAACAGTGTCACCTCCCGGGCCATTATTAATGAAATCCGTCAGTCCATTGAACAGGAAAAGATTGACTTTTCTTTTACTTTCAAGACCGGATTTCACCCCCAAGAGCTTAAAAACGGCATACCGGATTATCTGGCAGATCTTTCCCGGGATAGCGTGCTTTACATTGTGACGGGGGGCTCCGAAGTGGGAGACGGTAAGCTTTACAGTATCCAGGAGATTACGGCCATGATTTGCCGGGCAACAGACCGGCCCGTGTACTCCTCCTGGGAATTTCTCATGGGGACCGGCATTGTGGGGGGAAAACTTGCCTCGGGCCTGGCCCAGGGAAAGGCCGTTGCCCGGATGGCCCTGCGTATCCTGGACGGTGAAGATCCGGCCCATATCCCTGTGAAAAAGGACGAAGGCCACGCCTATATTTTTGACCATAACGTTCTTAAACGCCTGGGGGTGGATATGGCTTTGCTGCCCGAGGGCAGCAGAATCATCAATGAACCCTATGATTTTTACCGGCTAAACCGGAGGGTTTTCTGGCTGATCATTTCAGGGCTTCTGGTTTTGGCCTCCATGGTGGTGCTTTTAGCGGTCAGCATGGCCCAGAAAAAGAGGGCCAACCAGGCCATGGAAAAATCCAAGATGCAGCTCCAATTGATTCTGGATAATATTCCCCATCTGGTTTTCTGGCAGGATATGAATCTGAACCTGGTGGATGTGAACCTCTCATTTCTCAAATTTTTTAAAATCCGGGACAAAGCCGAAATCATCAACCGGGACATTTCATCTGTGCCGGACCTGGCCCACACCGCCGAAGAGTCCCGGCAACTGGGCCGTGAAGTGCTTGAAACCGCTGCCCCGTTCCATGCCCGGCTGCTGAAAATCCAGCGCAGCGACCAGGAACAGGTGTGGCTGGAAATCAATAAAGTCCCCCTGCTTGATAAAAAGAACCGGGTGGCCGGTGTATTGAGTACGGCCGAAGATATTACCAAAAAAATCAACCTGGAAAAACAGCTGGCCCAGGCCCAGAAGATGGAGGCATTGGGTATCCTGTCCGGGGGCATTGCCCATGATTTCAATAATATCCTGACATCCATCATCAACTCCACCGAGCTTGCCATGGACGATGTGCCCGAAGGTTCTTTAACCCACCAGGACCTTGCACGGGTGCTTTCGGCAGGCAAACGGGGGGCGGAACTGGTCAAACAGATTCTCACCTTCAGCCGCCCCGGCCATGTCCGGTTCAGAAAACTGGATCTGGCCCGGGTGGTCAAAGACGCCATGGCATTGGTGGAGACATCGCTTCCCGGCAATATTGAGGTGGTCAAACACATGGCCCAGGGCAAGTTTATGTGCCGGGGGGACGCCATCCAGATTCATCAGGTGGTGATGAACCTGTGTACCAATGCGTTCCAGGCTTTGGGCGGGAAAAGCGGCCGCATTGAAGTGAAGCTGGATGAGCGGGTGTTGACCAACCCCGATCCGGACAGTGACGATACGTTTAACCTGCCCCCGGGCCACTATGTTGAACTGACCATTTCGGACAACGGCCCAGGCATTGATCCTGAAATCCTGGATAAGGTGTTTGATCCCTTTTTCTCCACCAAGGGTAAAAATATCGGAACCGGGCTGGGGCTCTCCATGGTTCACGGTATTGTCCAGGGGCATAACGGGGCCATTTCATTGACCAGCAAATCCTATGATCTGACCCGCTTTACGGTGCTTTTACCCCGCATGGACCAGGTGGAGGATGAGGAGCGACCCGCCGAAAACGACGTCTGCCTGGGCCAGGGCACCATTTTATTTGTGGAGGACGACCCCGAACAGCGCCAAAGCGTGCCCCGGATTATCGAAAAGCTGGGGTATCTGGTCACTGCCGCGGACAGCGCAAGCCAGGCCCTGGCGTTGATTCGGCAAAATCCGTCGGGCTTTGACCTGGTCATCACCGACTATGACATGCCCAAAATTTCCGGCCTGGAACTGGCCCGGCAACTGGCCCGGATACTGCCGGGGCTGCCCGTGATCATGGTGTCCGGGCGGAATGTGGAGTTCAGCCGCCAGGAATCGTCCAATATCAAGCAGTTCATTGTAAAACCCTATGACAAGGGTATTTTATCCCGGGGCATCAACGAAGTGCTCTGCCCCCCGGCAAGATCCCATTGAGGCAACCATGGCATTGATTTTAATCATAGATGACGACGATAATTTTTGCGACACCATGAAAAGCCTGGTGATGCGCATGGACCATGATTTTCTGGCCGCAGGCACCCTGGAGCAGGGGATCCAAATGCTTGGAGAACACGCCGTGGATATCCTGTTGCTGGATGTTGGCCTTCCCGACGGCAATGGGCTTGAAGCATTGTCCCGGATCAAGGAGGCGTCCACATCCAGTCCTGAGATATTTATCATCACGGGACTGGGTGATCCGGCCGGGGCCGAGACCGCCATCACCGAAGGGGTGTGGGACTATATTGTCAAACCCACCTCCATCAAGGAGACCCGGGCAAGTCTTACCCGGGCATTGAAATACAGGCAGGAGAGACAGAGCCGGCAGCAGGCCGTGACCCTGAATCTGGATCGTATCGTAGGCCGGTCCGCCCCCATGCGCAAGTGTTTTGAGACCATGGCCCAGGGGGCGTCGTCGTGTGCGCCGGTGTTGATCACGGGTGAAACCGGTACCGGCAAAGAGCTGTTTGCCCAGACCATCCACGCCAACAGCCTGAGAAAAGACAAGGGCTTTATTGTGGTGGACTGCGCGTTTTTGACCGAAACCCTGATGGAAAGCACCCTGTTCGGTCACCGCAAGGGGGCGTTTACCGGCGCTGTGGAGCGCCGGGACGGTCTGGTGAAACTGGCCGATCAGGGCACCTTGTTCTTGGATGAAGTAGGAGAGATGCCGTTGTCCGCCCAGAAATCCTTTCTGCGCATCCTCCAGGAAAAACGGTTTCGCCCCCTGGGCGATGCCAAGGAGATCACCAGTGATTTCCGACTCATGGCCGCCACCAACCGGGATCTGGATGCCATGGTGGAAAACGGTTCCTTTCGAAGAGATCTGCTCTACCGCCTTCGCACCATTCATCTGGCCCTGCCGCCGTTGCGCCGTCGCGGCGCAGATATTGAGGCCCTGACCCGGTTTAAGGTCGGCCGGCTTTGCCAAGAGAATAACCTGAATTCCAAAAAAATCGAGCAGGGCTTTTTTGATACCCTGAACGCCTACCCCTGGCCCGGCAACGTCAGGGAACTGTTTAATGTACTTGAAACCGCATTTGTGGCCTCCGGGGCCGAAGCCACCCTTTACGCCATGCACCTGCCCGGCGACGTCAGAATCCAGGTGGCCCGGGCCTCCATTGAAAAGGGCCAGATGTCCCAGGAACCTGAAAACAACCCCACCGGCCCCGGCCTATTTTTCCAGGACAATATCCCCGGGTTCAAAGACTGGAAACAGCAGATGGAGCAGCACTACCTGGAGCAGATCATTGCCGCCACAAACGGGGATGTTAAACGTATCCTCACTCTGTCCGGCCTGTCCAAATCTCATTTTTACTCTCTGCTTAAAAAGTATGGGGTTCAAATATAAATTCTGATCAAAGCAGATTCTTTTTCACTTACAACCCGCCACTTGATTTAGCCCCGCGCTTGATATAGGTATGGAATACTATCAAATACGATTTGAGCGGGATAAAAGGTTATGGAAAGGTACTTGCTGGTTATTGTGGTGGGGACGATTGGCGGGCTTTTGGCCCAACGCTTTAATGTGCCCGGTGGTGCCGTTGTCGGGTCCATGCTGTGCTCCGGGGTGACGGTTCTGTTTTTACCCAAGGGTATTGTGCTGCCGTCGTCTGTGAGCACAGGTATTCAAATTATGCTGGGCATCACCCTTGGGATTACCGTTGACCGCTCCCTTTTGACGTTGGGACTTAAAATAATGCCCATGGCAATTTTGAGCACCATTGTTCTGTTGACGGTGGCCGTGTGTATGGCGTTTATTGCCAACAAGATCGGGCTGGTGGATTTTGGCACGGCCCTGTTCGGCTTTTCTCCGGGGGGGATGACGGGTATGGCCATTTTGGCCCAGTCGGAAAATCATAACGGATCGTTTGTGGCATTTTTTCATCTGGTGAGAATATTTACACTTTTTCTTGTCATTCCGCTGCTTGTAAAGGTGGTCGTGTATCTGCAGCACAAGGGGTATCTTTAGGCCCATGATCAGAATTAAATCTGCCATGGATGCGCCGGATTTTAAGTCACCATCAAGGCACGTCAACAAAAGCATATTTGAAATATGTATTCGTTGGCGTAACGCCGAGGGTGGCTTAAAATGCAAGCAGATGGGCGATTTTATTTTGATTATGGGCCTAACCGGTGATGGCTAATATAACAATTAAGTTGAAGTCGGGCACCAACTTGGCGGCCCTTTTTTGGGGCGGCATGATGGCCGCTTAACTTAATGTTCAAAAAATAGTGTTATGATTAAAGCAATCATTTTTGATTATGATGGGACACTGGTTGATTTCGTTGATACTGATATTTGTTGTTTAAAGGCCGTTCACAAAGCCTGCGCCGCAACGTGTTCTACAAAAGAATTTACAAATATCGCTGTTCAAGAAATCACACGATTTCAAACCCTTGTAGACGAAAGAAAAGAAAACCCATTGGATATGCACCTATTTAGACTCAAAAACACTTTGAGTCGATGTAATATACAATGGGACTCTAAGTTCCTAAATCTTTACCTATCTACTTTATTTGAATACCGCATAAACCTTATGCGGGAGTAAAAGAGCTATTATCCAGTTTAAAAAGCAGAAATTTAAAACTTGGATTACTATCAAACGCATACGATGGAGCGGAACAACGTAAAAGAATTCTGTCATCTGGAATAACGGATTTCTTTGATGCTGTTGTGATATCTGGCGAAGTGGAATATTCAAAACCTTCTGTTGAAATATTTTTATACATCTTGAACCAACTTGGATTTAGTCCGGAGCAAGTGATTTATGTCGGTGATTCAGAAAAATATGATATTCAGGGAGCAAACAATACTGGGATTCAGTCGATATTATTACGCCATAAAGATAACTTTACGTCAGAACTCGCAAACTATTCATGTACAAGCATAGAAGAATTGCATGTACAGCTTGAGGAAATATTAGCATAACAAAAAGATACACCCGACCATTCCCGCCAAAAAGCGGTGGGTCTGGCGGGAGATATAGGAGTTACTTTGTCTATGAAAAAACTCTATTGTTCCGAAAAACCCCATGAGCACTGGCGTTTCAATTGGAGGGGATTGTGAAATTCGGGGGACACAATACTTAATTCTAACCAAAAAATGCACCGGATAAACCGGTGATTTTCGCGTTATTTGAGTATATTCATGAAAGCTCCAATCGGAAAAGTGTATCGGTATTGCATCACAAGCAAAGGGAACCCCGCTGATTGCGTAAAATGGGCGGAGGCTGCACTTTGTGAGGACTTTGACTCACCAAGCCTTAGAATGTTGGCTGGTCTCGGTGAACCTTTAAATTTTTTTGAGGTAAAGGAATATACTGAAGCAGCATTGAAAGAGTTAGGGATTGAAATACCATCTGGTGCTGAAGCAGTATCAGCCTATGCAAAAGATATCGCACTCGATATTATCAATCATCCAGAATCAATTCGGCTTAACCTTAAAAAACTATTTGAATTGTGTATAGCTCATGACCTCCAAGATGACATTTATGATTTCTATCTCCTTTATTGTGCATGGGGCGATTGTGATTACGGAGAATCTCAGCATTATTGGGAAGGGGCGACAAAAGATAATATTGAGAGCCTCGTTATTAAAAAGTGCTATGAATACGTTAAATAGCCTAAAAATCAAATGAATCCTGCTTTAACGGCGACGGCAAAAAGCCACCACGCGTTAAGCAACCGTTACCGCCCAATTGAAGCTTTCAAAGTATCTTTAGCCCTGTTGACTTTGTCTATGACCTGTTGCTTTTGTTTAAATTTTCCGAACAACAAGATCTGGGGGTTGGCTTTAAATCAAAAAATCTGAGCCCTGATACCATGAATGCTCTGTTTGATTGTTCTCAATGGGGTTCATTCGATCTTTCTATTTACATCCGGTTGCATGGTTGTTATTTGAAGTTTATCCTGTTTTCATCTTTCAAACGGGATAACATTACAAACTCGGTCTCTAATAGAAAAAAAACTTCATAATGCTATGAATGGCACACTTAAAATATACAACCGGATGTCAAAATTCCCGATAGGAAATCGGATATTTAGCAAGATTTTTGCATTCAAAGTCCCCTATTTCTCAACGATTAGCCCATTGGTAACAGAATTACGTTCGGGGTTTTGTAGAGCAAAGATTAAAGATCGTCGCAAAATTAGGAATCACATTGGCTCAATAAATGCTGGCGCATTGTGTACTTTAAGTGAGTTGGTCGGTGGACTTGCCGTGGAAGCCTCTATACCTTCTTCGTTGAGATGGATACCAAAAGAGATGACGGTTCAGTATACAAAAATGGCAAAAGGAGAACTCACTGGAATTTGTTCTTTTGACCCGTTGCTTCTTAAACCCGGTGATGTATAAATTCCTTTCGAAATTCAAGACCAGGCAGGAGATATCGTGTTAAAAGTAAGGATATCTTTTTATATAAGTGAACGGAAATTTGCATAGTCGAGATAGGAGTCACCATAACTGAGGAGCCTTCCCGCACCATCCGGTATACGAATCAATTACAAGGGCGATTCGGATGGTATTAATAAAGCCGGATGGTCGAGAGCATCATAGATAGAACCACAATTTGTGGTATTCAATCCGTGTCTGGAAATCTGGGGACTCATACCATTAAGGCTCAGTGTTGCTTATCTCAATAACTGTGTTCAAGATTTCTATTTACCTTTGGTTGCTTGACTGATATTGAAAACTTGTCCTGTTTTTTTTAAACTATCCTAACATTACAAACTGTAACTTTACCAACAGAATTATAGTATGTTAGCAATAAAAAATTTGTGAATATAATGATCAATATTCAAATAAAAAATGCTGTCGCTGATAATGTTGACGAAATAACAACATTATATCTCAAATCCGTTCATACTCATTTTAAAGGAACTCTTCCAGATGAAGAATTGGCCATGTGGAAATATGAAAATGAAAGCCAGCGTTTTATGAACCAGATTGCCGCCAAAGAAATGAGAATTCGGATACTTCAATCTGATAATAATGAGATTATAGGATTTACCCGTTTTGGGGCTGATCCTGATAATCCGGAAAATGGTAATTTAGAGTCAATTTTTGTCAAGGATATATATCATAATAGAAAATATGGAACGCTATTGTTTAAGGATACGCAATCAGAATTGCTGGCTATGGGATTTAATCATATGATCCTCTGGACGCCCACTAAAGGAATTGCTCATAGTTTTTATCAAAAGCTTGGTGGCAAAAAATGCGGACAGAAAATTAATGAAATTCATTTTGACCTTACTGCATATTCATGGATGCTAAAAAAGCACTCCAACTGACTGGAAGAACTTGTCATTATACGATGAAAACAAACGATACATATTTTAATTTAAGAAAAGCAACATTCGATGATATCGAATTCATCTTTCAGCTAAGAATTCAAACTATGAAAAAAGATTTTGATAACACTTTGGGTTGGCACGAAGGTGAGCAGCGGAGAAGAGCGGCCGATGAGATACAGCACGCTCAAATAATAATGATGAATCAAACAGATATTGGCGTCATTAAGGTGATTCCCAGGACCAAAAAATTGCATTTACATCAAATGCAGATTTTACCAGAATATCAAGGACGAGGCATAGGATCTAAACTTGTCAGTCAGGTGCTTGATTGTGCGAAAAATAAGAAGATCCCAGTAACGCTTTTGGTTTTAAAAGGTGCCGCAGCAAAACGCATTTATGATCGTTTTGGCTTTTCAGTAATAAATGAATATGAAAACAACTATATGATGCGTTGGCAACCTAAAAGTCTTTATGAAAATGATGTTGTATAATCAGTCGTTTCACCGGCCCCGTTGAGGCTCGTCCGTGAACTTACCATTTGGATGAAATATGAAACTACGCAAATTGGAATTAAGGCATTTACGCCCTGAAGATGAAGCATCTTTCAATAATGCTATTGCTACATCAATGTCATTAACTTAACGGAGCGGCTGGTATCCATAGTGGAAACGGCTACCCCTTTTATTAAAATTTCTCGGATATTTACGACCCGGCCTTACAGGCTCAATAGTTTTTACCACTATCTCATGAATATCGGATATCAACTTGGTCACGGTCTCTAAAGGCTTGAGAAACAAGAGAGGGATCACATCCTTTACTTTTGACAAAGCCTGGGCAAAATTTCTTTGATATCGATAAATACAATTTTCGGTATTTTTGTCAATTACGGCCTGAGTCGGGTATATCAACGCTGAGACCAGGTTCTTTGAAAATACTTTAGCATGAAAATCCTGATACACTGAAAGAACTGATTTGCCGGAGAAGTTTTCTATTTCAATCCACTGTTTCATTGTTTTGTAATCTTCTTCCACAGGCCATCTGAGATGATAAAGTTCTGCAAATAGTTCGTATGGGTGACTCTGTGTATCAAGCAAGGAGGTTATCAGAATCTCTGATTCTCCGGTATCCAGTTCCACACGGATTAATCTCAATTTCAAGGGTATGAGATCCAATCCCATCTCTTTACAAGGTTTGATAGAGCTTGGAAATGCGGATAAAGATATAATTTTTTCTTTTTTGCCTGAATTGTAGAACTGGCGAACCACTTTCCATCTTTTGCGCTGAATGCGAGCACAAAAATCAGCACCACGGGACAAGATGAGATTAAAAAGCCAATAGGCCGGGTAACCTCGATCAAGGAGGACTAAGTCGTTTGGCATTAAATTCAGAAAATGAAATGCTGCCAACTCCCGTTCACCAACGCTTTTGGATTCAATAATGGCATCCACTGAGATTTTATTTAAAGGATCAAACATCTGTGAGACTCTTGCCATGGGGCATTTATCCCCCCGTCTTGGATTCCAGGCTCCGAAATGTGTAGATATGGCCTCTATCCGAGGTAAACGAACAGTTGTTCCGTCTATGGCAAGCAGGTTAAACCCGTGCCATTGCTCTGGCTTAAAGTTTTCATAAAAGTAGCTGGTCAAACGCATATTGAGGTTTATAAAAGCTTCATATTTCAGTTTCATCCTTGCTTTAGCCAAAGCGGCTTTGGAAACAACTCGTTTGACCACTTCAAATCCAAAAATAGATTTGAAGAAATGATCAAGTTCATCCTGATATGAGCCTTTAACCATATTCATGAGAAAGAAGATCAAGGTTGAAAAAGTAAGTTTTCGTTTGCGGATAAAATCGGTTGGACTTTGGCGATGTTGCTTGATAAATTGATCAGAGTTGATGATTTCTTGAAGAAATCCGATCAACCCGGCACAGATATTGAAAATCAGGTTCCGTGCCAGCGTTGTTAAATTTGTTAAAAAATTTCGGCATGATATGCTCCTTTCTTTTTGATAACTCGCAACTATTATTAGAATTGAGTATATCATGTCGATCTTAAAATCTCAATATTTATATATAATTTCAATTGGTTAAACTATATGTGTTCTTAAGTTAATGACATTGATTGCTACATTCAAAAATGAAACCCCGCTTTTTGAATTTGCCTTCGATTTTGATGAATCAGTTCCTTTCGCTGACTATATTAATAAACTTGAAGATTGGGCTTTAGGTAAAGGGTTACCTGATAAATCTGTTCCGAATACCTTCCTTGTCGGTGTTGTCCAAGGACAAGTTGTCGGACGGTTATCAATCAGGCATCATTTAAATGATTTCCTGGAGAGAATTGGCGGGCATATAGGTTATGGAATTATCAAAAATTATAGAAGACAAGGTTACGGCACAGAAATGCTTAAACAAGCACTCCCAATTTGTTCCTCACTTGGAATCAAGAAAATATTGATAACGTGTGATACTGATAATTTGGGATCTCAAAGGTTAATAGAAAAATGTGGTGGCGTCTTTGAGAATACAACCAATGATTCTCAACTCAAGGTCCAAAAACGAAGGTATTGGGTTGATATAATCAAATAATCATAATTGAGATAGACATCCCCTCCCTATCTCGATTAGCATCAAATAGGATTAAATAATGCGTGTATCCATGAAAGAAGTCTCAAATTTCATTATAGAGCTTGATGCACTCAAGCTTGTAACTCGAAGAACATATATCTGTGGCGGTAAAAGGCTTGAAAATTCTGCTGAACATTCATGGCATTTAGCATTGGCAAGTTGGCTTATAGCAAAGAATATGAGTCGGAATTATTCCATTGAAAAATTACTCAAACTTGCTCTTATACATGACCTTGGTGAAATCGATTCTGGAGATACCTTTTTATATGATAAAAATCGCGATTTAGCCGCAAATAGTGAGAGGACATGTGTAAATCGGTTAGCAAATGAACCTGGAAACTCAATTGATGAACTATCAGAACTTTGGGATGAACAAGAAACTGGAAATTCACCCGAAGCAAAATTTTTAAAAGTTGTAGATCGATTATTACCATTTTTGCACAACATTACAAGTGATGGCCAAGCTTGGAAAGATAATAATATTAATAAACAACAAGTGTTAGACGCTCATAATTTTATTGGATCTGAGGAGCCAGAAATTTATAAATGGTTTTTAGAAAATTTAGAACAAGCAGTTGAAAATAAATGGTTGAAAAATTCCTAATCAGGGCAAGCCATCCATCACTGATGAGCTATACCGCCTTAATCGCACAACATGCCGTCAAAAATGGACATTACTTGTGATTTTGGATAAATAGAGCAATTTAATAGTGTTCAATCTGTCTATACATAAACGCCGTGATGCTTGTCATTGAAGGCGTTGGCTACTTCTGTTATTCCTGCCTGGTTTAAAATCCGGAGCAGTGACACTGAATACCATTATTGTTGACCTTAGCACTACTTAGTTCGTTCAAGGGTATCAAGCGATTATAAAACTATTTGAATGATCTATTTTGACGCAGGAATTCTTCACCAATACCTGTTTGGGAGGATATACTTTTCCAGAAATCAAAAGCCAGAGTACTGACGAATTTTGGATACTCGCTATCTCTCACTTTTCTCTAACGCCCTGCGATTAAGCCCCCAAATACTAAGTAGCAGGAAAGAACTGCCTATCCATTGCAACAAACCGAAATGCTGTCCCAGTATTAAGGCCGAAAGTAATACGGCAGTGAGTGGTTCAAGCAATGTGGCTATGGTAAGCGCAGTAGGTTTCAAACGTGCAGCCCCCCAACTAAAAGCAAGTAATGCAAGGGCTGCTGTTACCAAACCAAGATATAGAAACCAAGCTTGCGGTGGGAATTCAGTTGGCCAGCTAAGCGGTTTGAAAAGAGCGGTTAAACCCATTACAATAGCGGCAATAACTGTCAAACAAGTTGTTGCTTGACCAGCGCCAAGGGCTATTGAAATTCTCCCGCTGATCATGGAAAAGCCCGCGTACAATAACGCTGAACCAATCGAGAACACAACTCCGAGCAAGGTACTGTGCGAATCAATATCTGCCGTTGTAGTACCGTGCTGGGTGATGATCAAAACGGTGCCTATGATTGCCCCCGAGAGGACAAGAAAAAGTTGTAAATCGGCTACCTCTTGGCCACGAGCTATCCCAATTATGGTGACGATCACGGGTGGAAGGCAGAGAGCAATAAGGGTTGGAACGGCAGGTCCCATTTGCTCTATTCCAAGAAACCAAAGCAATACATAGCCAGCCATCGCAGTACCTGCAAGGATTACCGTTAGTAGTAGAGGGCGTAGTCGAGTCCAAATTACACCACGGCCAAAAATCCCAATGAGAACAACCCCACCAATAACAAATCGCCAGAAGGATACGTTCTCTGGCGTGAAGCCATATCGGCCAACAAGTATATTGACAACGAGTGCACCTGTTCCCCACATTACTCCTGCTCCACAGGCTGCTATCAGTGCTATCTTCTCAGACGAAGAATGAAAATTCAATTGTGGTTTGGAAGTATCCATGGCTGATCTGTTCCTTCATGGAGTTAAAATGAAACTATTATCTTGACAGCCACCTATATGGCAAGTGCGAATGTGAAATTCCGGATTTTAATTTTTGAGAACGTTACTTACGTCCTCAAAATTTCGGACATTCTCCATAGCGTTGCTTTGATCTGGTAGTCCTGCCTGCTCGTCTCTTATAAAAAAACCGGAAAGATACCATGATTGTGGGGTTTTGCATTACTCATTTTCAATTTTTTGAAAAAGAAGTTTAACAGGGTATTAACTTGACAGTTGATTTTTTTGGTAATGGCAGGTTATTTTCCAATATTCTTGATTTGGATAAAACTATCATAGTATAAAAATCTTTTTATAAAGTAGCTCTAAATCGTCGTTTAAATTGAAGAATAAGCAAGGAGAAATCTATGATCAGGACCATTGCAGATCTTCTAAATTCATTTATGAACGAAGAATCAAAAAAATTAGATGAATATGAATTAAATCATGGTCCAACAATTGGAAATATGTATGAAGGATTGTCCAAAAAAATTTTAGACAAAACAATACCAGAATCTCTTGGATTAAGAGTAGTGGATGGATTTATCAAAAATAGCCTTGGGAATGAAAGTGGGCAAATAGATTGTATGTTAGTTAAGGGAGAAGGAGAGCCAATACCTTACACTGAATCGTATAAGTATGATATAAAAAATGTTGTTGCAGTTTTTGAAGTAAAAAAAAATCTGTTTTCAAAGGACTTGGTTGATTCTTTTGAACACACTAAAATGGTATCAGAATTATTTAGCCAGGAACTGTTTGAGGGACCAGATAATGGACTGATAAATATCACTCCAGCGCTAAAGGTTT
The DNA here is from genome assembly GCF_963666675.1 of uncultured Desulfobacter sp. Taxonomy (NCBI): domain Bacteria; kingdom Pseudomonadati; phylum Thermodesulfobacteriota; class Desulfobacteria; order Desulfobacterales; family Desulfobacteraceae; genus Desulfobacter; species uncultured Desulfobacter sp. The sequence goes on from NZ_OY762929.1 coordinate 2,179,950, forward strand.
TTTCAAAAATGACTGGTATTTTTGCTCCCGAGTATGACCAGAGAGAAACTCTTTCTCCTGAACTTCAAGTTATTTATCATACATTAATTACTGAGCAATTAACCCCAATCCGAATTGTTTTGGGGTATGGAGGATACCGTAAAGAAAAAAATCTAAGAAAAGGATTAGTAGATTTTTATCAAGATAAGAGGATAGGGTATGGAATACCTGCTTTCCCTCATTTGATAACTTGTAATGGGATCTCGTTAGTCAAACTGAATGGGCATCCATATTTTGATTCGTTACAAAATGGATATTGGGACTTTTATGGATCGTCATTATCTAATCCATTAATTTTTTTATTAGAATTGATTTGGACTAAACTTTCAAATGAATACAATATACGAATTCCATGGGGGAACGATTTGGAGGTCGAAACGGTGAAGATTTTTTTATCTGCACTTCCCGTGGTGATCGGTCATCCTTGTTATGGCAATGGTGGTTGGAAGTTAAAGCACACTGAGCTCTCAGATGACGATTTGAGTAACGTTCCCAAAAGTGATATTTGGGAACCCATAGAAATATCTTACGTAGAATTTTTAATTTTTGAGCGCCTTTGCGCTAAGGGAACGCTCAGTATAGAAGACCTTTTTTTAAATGAAATTATAGCTCAAAACGGAATCAATAAAAAGGATTTGATAAAACAACTTATCGCAACTCATTATGTGGCTTTGAAAGACGATTTTCTACGGCTTCTGGGGTCCCATTATGAATGTGTAAAATTGCCCAATGATAAATATGTTATTGCAGACAACACCGATGGTAAATTGACTATCTACCTGCAGCAATTCATGTAGTCAACTTTTAAATATAAAAGGAGTTTTATCATGGAATTAGTTTTTATAGACAAAAAAGGGAATACCGAAGTATTGGCCACCGGTAACGATCTTGTATCGCTCAAGGGTAAGGTTTCTTTTCATTATTCGGGCGAAGAACTGATTATTTGGGAATCTGGCCCAGTAGGAAAGGATTATTCTGAGCATGCTCCAGAAATACCTTGCACGTTCAAACTGGAAAACGGGTCGTCATACACGATTCGCTAAAATTTTCTATTTCTCGGTCGAACCGAAAAAATCAATTAAATACCGGATAAAGTTGATTCTTTGGACTCAAAGACAATTATTTTTCCATGAATTTTTTAAGGATACCTTTCGAATTGCTGATAATATTAGATGCAAATTTTAGGAATCTTAGGGCGAGGCTTATGTCTATGACCTGTCGCTATTGGTCAAATTTTCCGGACCACAATATCTGGTACCTGGCTTAATTTTGAAAAAATGGGGGCTAATAAGTCAACGATCTTCTGGCCAAAAATAAATAGAACTTGTACAGGGCATTTAATTTACTGTTGCAATTTTTGGCATGGGATGTTTAGTCATTCCAATAATAGTGATTTTAAAAAGGCTTTTGCAGCGAAAAACAAAAAACGCGCCCAGCTGAAAAGCAACGTCGGGCATCAATGAGGCTATGATGAGTACATTTGAAGAAATAAGAAATGATTATCCAGATTGGGAGCCTGCTTATCCTTCAGATTGGCCTAAGCCTACACTGCAGGAAATCGAAAATATTCAGTACGATTATGGTATTAAATATCCTCAAGAATTTATCAAGTTTCAACTCACAGAATGCCACATCACCCCAATGGGTGACTTTGCATTTGACAATTTTGGTTGGGCTGAAAGCAGTCTTGGTCCGATGGAAAATCTTAGAACTATAGTTGAGGACGCTATGCAAGTTGAAGTTCCCATTAATTTGGCTCCCTTCAAACATGATAATGGTGACTATTTTTGTTTTACTGAATCAGGTGGAGTTGTACTATGGGATCACAATTCAAATATGGTTGAACAAGATCAAAAATATCAATGGATTTCATTCACAGAATGGTTGCACAAATCATTCGAAAATGAATGAAGCCAAACAACTGCATTCACTCAGACCGGTGTTACATTGCTGCTCCACACCGGTTCTTAATGCTGGCGTTGACTTTGTCTATGACCTGTCGCTATTGATCAAATTTTCCGGACCACAATATCTGGTATCTGGCTTTTAACCCAAAAACTGGAAACTGATACCATGATTGGACACATCCAGCGTGTGGAAGATTTTTCTCAATATATGAATTCTATTTCACAATATGATATATTTTTTTCTCTATTCATAAAATTCAGGTTTCTAATGTTTTTTTACAAGTCACTATTACATGCAAACCTAATTTTCATAAAATGATATAAAATTAAATAGTTAAATATCGTTAAGCTTTTGGCTAATGTGCTACAAAATTATCTTAATCGTAAATCAAGGTAAAATTTTTGCATAATTAAATACAATTTTAAATAAAAAGCATGAGTTGTTGAGAGGCTGGAACGGAAAACTACGAGTCCTTTTGGATAGCCGAGTTGCCATCAAAGCTGATTCCTACTTTTGTGTTTTTAGGTCTTAATTTGAACTATACTTCGTATTGAGGTTGTGAAAATGAGAATTTTTTCAAAAATATTCTTTGCAGTTATCCTGATTTGCCTATCAAATTTAATGATTTCCCCCGTTGTGTTGGCCGACATTAACGATGGACTCATTGCCTACTATCCATTTGAAGGAAATGCTTTAGATGCTAGTGGCAATTCATATGATGGGACCGTGTACGGTGCTATTCTATATTCTCAAGGGGTAAAAGGTTTAGCTGCTGACTTTAATGGAATAAATGATTCGATTGAGACTTTTTCCTTTGATTATGAACATAGATCCATTTCCGTTTGGGTTAATGCAGATGATGACTACATCGAAACTAGTACTGATCAATATGCTGACCGACGTGCATTCACTATGCTTTCTTATGAATTGGAATATGGGGGAGTTATTTTAGGTTTTAAAAATGGTAGCATTAGAGCGCGAGCAGCACAATATCCTATCTATGAACAGCCAAGTGCGATAAATACTTGGTACCATGTTGTCCTAATAAGGAACGGGGAAGAATCTAAGATCTATATAAACGGGGAATTAGTCCACACAGCAGACTCAGGAAGGAAAGAAACAATAACCGCCGCTGCAAATAAAAATCTTATAATAGGATCTGGACGAGAGATTGGAAGTAGCTACTACGGCAGATATTTTGATGGTTTGATAGATGAGGTAAGGATATACAACCGTGCCCTCTTAGAGTCTGAAGTCCAACAACTGTATGAAGGAACAGAAATTTCCTTAGACGACTTTCAAATATCTTTAATAACCTCACCCCAAACGGTCGGCACCCCTTTCCTGGTGACTTTACAGGCACTTGATAATTATGGGAACAACTATGATGATTTTAATGGAAGTGTGAATTTATACAGTAATGCTGGAGATAAATCAGTATCCCCAACTGTTGTTACTCTCATAGACGGAAAATGGAGTGGAAACGTCACCTTAAATGAAGCAGGCAGCAATTTATATTTGGCTTGTACCAGCGGTTCTGTGACGGGACACAGTGATAAATTTGATGTGGGTGGTTTATCAAGCAACCTTGGCAACATTAGTGGTAAGATCATGAATAGTGGTGGCGCGCTGATTCAGGAGGATGTAGAGGTCACATTAACAAGAAATATTAATGAAGTTGTTAAAAATGCAATCTTTAGTTCTGGTTCATATCATTTTTCAGATGTAGAGTCAGGATATTACATTTTAACCGCGGATCATCCAGAAGCATTAGAATTATTTCATTGTATAGTTTTCATCCCTTCTGAATCTCGAAACATAACGAAAGACATTACGATTGTTTTCTGTAATAACTGCGCAGAAAAAACACCAGTATTGCTTGTTCCAGGAATAATGGGTAGCGCATCTACAAACGATGGAGGCTGGTTCCCACAATTACCTGTAGATTCTCCTGATTGGGACAGCGACCAGCTAAAAATTTTTGATTGGTGGGATACAGCAGGTTGGGATACATTAAAAGAAAAGTTAGTAGAAAATGGCTATGTGAAAGGGTGTACTTATTTTGAGGTCCCTTATGACTGGAGACTTGATTTAGACATAGCGAAAGATAAATATCTAAAAAATTGGATTAATAAAGCAAAATTAATATCAGGGAAAAATAAAGTAAATATCATCGCTCACAGCATGGGGGGACTGTTAACGAGAGCATATATCCAAAGTTTTGAAAACGAACTTGATATAGACATTGAAAAATTTGCAATGGTGGGAACACCCAATATGGGGTCAGCAAATGCTTATTATATATGGGAAGGAGGAAATCCCAAGCTTACGGATGATATTGTGATAGATATATTTACGATTTATTTTTATTGGAATACAACTCAAGAGAATTATGAATTATCGAATGGTAATCTTGACTTATGGGAATATGAAAAAATCTGGAACTACTATACTTCGGGAGATCCTCAAGGGAATAAAAAGTTAGGTGTCTACGGTGCAAAGCAGTTACTTCCGACATATGCTTTCTTGGGACATGAAAATCCCAAAACGCTTGAGAAAGTTAAGAATGATTTTCTTCTAAGTTTAAATTCTGATCAGAACAAATACTACATGGGAATACCTGGCGCGGGTAAAATTGACACAATTATATTTTGTAGCAGATCCAAAAAAACAATTTCAACAATTGGGGTTGGAGAACCGAACCCCAATAATAAATTTTACCTTGATGGCAGTCCCCTTAGAAATAGGAACGATGGTGGAATAAGCAGCGCCCAACGTCCAGAGGGAAATGGGGATGGTACAGTACTAGAAACAAGTGCAGATTTGCCCTATCAAGAAGGTTGGGCTGAAAAGCATATAGTTTCGGGAGCACACGCGGGGTTAATTGGTGAAAGTGCGGATGATCTAATAAGCTTTTTAAATGGGACCCTTGTTTATTCAAAATCATTGCCAGACATTATGCCAAAATCAGGTTTGCAGACCAAAGGCGCTGAAAATGGCCTCTTTATTTCGATTAAGGGGCGCCCACAACCGTATTTGATAGCACCTTCAGGTTTAGGCGTTGGGATAGAGCCAACCTCAAATGCCATGCAAAACAATATTCCAGATGCAGAAATTTATTTGAATACTGCATCAAGCTATATTGAAATAAAAAATGTTGAATCAGGGACTTATACCTTACAATTGAAAAACGTCTATTCAGAAGACTATTTCTTGAATGTTGCTGTTTCCGGGGATATTGATCAGTCCACTGGCAAATTACATGGTTTTATCAATGGAGCCACTGTCTCGCTAACAATACAAGTCGATTTAACATCAGATGAAAGGATTTCCATCCTGCACGAACCAAATACAATAGAAAATCTTCAGACCACCCCTGTTGGTACAACAGAAATTTTAACACAGCTTGCTTGGAATGCTTCGGAAGATCAGGATGTCGTTCATTACAATGTCTACAGCAAAGAGCCCATAGAACCATATTTTAAATTTTTAGCCTCAACCGGAAATCTGTTTTTTGACACAACGCATCCCTGGGTAAGCAATTCAACCCCAAATGCCCAACTATACAGTATTACGGCAGTTCTTGCAGATGGTACAGAAAGCTTTTTGTCTACAACAGTGACGAATAATGATCAAGACGGTGATGGGCTCACCGATGTATTTGAGATAGATTTGAATACAGCCATTGATAATCCAGATTCTGATGGTGACGGCATGACTGATGGGGAGGAATATTACCGTGGCACAAATCCTATTGAGACAGACACTGATGGGGATATGTTTTCAGATGCTATCGAGGAATTTTTTGGTTCCGATCCTCTTAGCACATCATCAATACCCCCTGCAGGACCAGATTTTGAGCCAGATAATGATATTGACGGTTATGATATTTCTGCTTTAGCAAAACAAATCCAAGCAGAAATCAGCCAAATATCCATCGAAGACTTTGCCTCCGAATTTGGGAGTGTTTATTGATGCAGTTCATAGAGTAAAAAGCTGCATTAGGTGAAAAAATTTCGACCATACTACAGGAAGGGGGGGGGGCATCTACCCCTTCACCCTGACCGCAACAGTATTACCCTTTTTCTCAGTGCAACTTTTGACCGGATTTGCCGAAACTAGAAAAATGGAAGATCACCTCTGCTTGTTACAACGGTTACACCAATCTGACATTTTCGAATAGTCGTATGGAATATAGCAATATTCAGAGGTATAATATGGTGGGCAATTTGTCTATCAATGTGGTGTGTAACTCTTGGCAGTAAAGGCGTTGACTATTTTTGTTATTGAATACGGCTTTCAGATAGGCTTGAGCGTGCCTGTATATCATTAGTCAACGCCTTGGTATGACTTATTTCGTTCAAAGATACCACCGATAATTGCTGTTGCTGCCTTAAAAATTCATTTCTGGAGACTTCTCATTTTCAGATGAGAACCACCAGAAATCATTGGCTTCTACAGGGTCGTAACTAAATTGTCTGCCATTGATTGTAATCCAGGGTGACAGGTGCAACTCATCCCTTCCGGATCGCACCAGGCGGTCGCATGTCATGACCCAGCCGATAATCGGGCCGTGTTTTTTGATACATTCCAAGCTGTAACTGGAACTGCTGGGGTACATGGGGCAGGTTCCTCTCCGGACAGCCGCGAGATGATTGAGCGGGCCGCGATAAAAATGCACGAGGGTGGACATCGGATCGGCTGTGTATTTTGGGGCCGCGCTGTTGTGATGGCTGCATCCCGTCAGCAGGAAGCCGGCTATGACAGCGACAGCAATTTTTTGTGAAAACATATCATTACCTTATATTTCAGCCTTAAAATCAAGAGTTTTGGAGATTATCCTGAATATCGCTTGGATGGCAAGGGGGAATTTGGATTCCTGGATTTAGATTCTCATAAGGCGTTACTTTGATCGGTTATTGCTGGCAGCCGCTGACCTACAGATGGTCCGGCTCAATACCATAAGTGCTTGGTCAACTATGTGGCAAATTGGAAAAAAAATTTGCAAGCATTTTCAGATGATGTTAACAATTTCATTGTTGATTTTTTAAACATTTATGCAGATCTGGATATCCTTACTTTCCGGGTGTTATCCCGTTAGATAAGTGAATATGAAAGATAAACAGAAACCACACAACTACTTGTTTTCAAAATAGCATCAATACAAAATCGAAAGGATGCACTCAATGCGGCCAAAAGTTTTTATAAGTCATGCAAGTGAAGATAAAGAGAGGTTTGTAACTGAATTTGCCACCAGACTTCGTAAAAATGGGGTCGACGCATGGCTTGATAAGTGGGAGATGTTACCAGGCGATATCTTGATAGATAAAATCTTTGAGGAAGGACTTAAAGAAGCACAAGCTGTAATAATTGTACTATCTGAAAATAGTATTAAAAAACCATGGGTTCAAGAAGAACTCAATGTAAGTGCTGTTAACAGAATCTCCAAAGGGACAAAAATTATCCCTATTGTTTTAGATGGATGCAACGTCCCTGAAGTTTTGAATTCTACCCTTTGGGAATCAATAACCAATACAAATTCATATGATACGAGCTTTAAACGTATTTTATCGTCAATATTTGGAGCGACTGACAAGCCAGCTTTGGGTGCAACTCCTGGACATGTCCAGAGCCGATACAATGAAATTGGTGGTTTAACAAAAGCAGATAATCTTATTCTCAAAGAATCGTGTGAATATGCCGTAAAAAACAATAAGATGTTTGTTGATCCAGAAAAAATCTTTGGAGATGGTAGCAAGCTTGGTTTTAGTCGAGATGAGATAAAGGACTGTATAGAAATTTTGGAAAGCAATGGTTATCTGGAGGTTTCCAGAACGTTAGGAGGTGGAGACGGCAAATATCATTGTAATTACAAAATCACGACCTTCGGTTTCGATCAATATGCAAAAGCCTATATTGCGGATTATTTAGAAGCGATAGAAAAAATTGTGAGCGCCATTGTAAATGAAAAAATACATAATAATTTTGATTTATCTTCAAAATTTAACCAACCATTAACAATGGGTGCGGCTCTTTTACGACATGTCTGACCAAAGCTGGTAGTCATGATATTTGCCATTCTTTGCCAGCATTACTTGATCACTTTTAGATGCCCCCGTCGTTTCGGTGAAGGTTTTGGTAGCTTTGTAGCCGGAACCTCACCATGTTGATAAAGAGCCCGGTGATTACGTTCGTATTCGCAGGCTTCATGAAAATTCCAATACTCATCAAAATCGTTACTACTCCGCAAGGCACGCAGACGCAACACTGCTTCAGCACTGGACAACCGCCATTTGGCACCAGTTATATCCATTCGGTCCTTTACAAGATGACGACATGCGCCCTCAATAACTCCTGTGGCAATAGGGAGGCCAAGGTCAAGATAATGATGGTATTCAAGGTACGGTGCTTTATTTTTCAAATACGTTGCGCAGGCTTCTACAGGTTTACGTTGTTTGTCTGTAAATTTTTTTAATGTAGCACTTCTACGCATCCCCCCTGCCATCAATCCGGCCTTGCCATCGAGTACTTTAGCCAAGCGGTACTGGACCCATTTTTCAAGCTCCGGGCCGGATTTGGGATGAAATGCCCTGCCAGCTTTCCAGAGGTATTCAATAACATGAATAATATCAACAATGATCGTAAGGGCCACATTTTGTCTTTTGGCCATACGTTTCAGGATTCGTAGTTGTTGATTTTCGCCGTCCACTAAGGCAACCCAATGTTTTTCGTGGTTGGGATCACGGTGGGAGGCCTCAGAAAAGGCCGATGCAATGACCTGCTCGGCTGATTTTTCAAGGCTTGCCCATACACGCTTTTGTTCCGGGTGAGGGCTTGTTTTTGTATTCGACTTGTCATTCCCCGGAAGCAAGTCTTGGGGCGTACGTTTAAACGTATCTATAGTATATACAGCGGCAACGGTTGCCATTCGCTTGGCATTTTTCTTTTCCCCTTTGGATAGCCGGCTTTCCATCTGAGGCTTTCGTTTCCGGGCAGCTTTCCGGGTTTGTTCCCGCAGGTCCTGCTCATGCATTACCACGCCCTTACCATCGGTGGTGATTACCAGTATTGGACCAGTAACTGTCTCATCCGCCGGGCTGCATTGCCGTATTTCATAAAATGCGTCAAAATCCCGAGCTGCTCGCTGTGTTAACTCTTCTACCTGACGTTTGGGAATATCGGCTCCAGTGGTTTTCTTGATCGTTTCGACAGTCTCGTCAAAAGAACTCTTTGAAGCGTTTTCAGCCACACGGCGACGAAGTTCGAGGGAATAAAGTTCTGGGGGAAGATTCAATCGGGCATCCAACGGGTGCAAACTTGCCACGCCCTTGTTTCCATATCCGGCACGACTTTCCGATACCGTTCCAAATACGGTTTCGATTTTTCGATCCTGTGGCCTCACTTTCGGTCGAACAATGCCATCGGCTCCACAGACCGGCTCTTCACAATGACTGGGACCGAGCTTGTCTAAATGTTCCTGAAGCAGGATGCGCATCAGCTCACGTCCTCGTTTTTCAAGTTCTTGTTCCAAATCACTGAGTTTCACTGAATGATTCTCCTTGGAATTAAGAAAATTGACAATATCATCATAGCATTTTTGCCCCGGATCAATGACGGGGGAAGGTAAATGCTCCACAGCAGAAAGGGAAACCGCTGGATTCATATCCCCTCCCTGAGTTGGTGAACAGCATCTTTTTCCAGTGGATATACTAATATGGTTTTTACATCAGCGCCATGACGTTTGCCGAATCGGTCCATGCGCCCACGACCAGTGGTTTTCCCCAACTCAATCCAGGTCGATGCCCGATAACAGCCACCGTGGAATTGTTGTCGATCCACCAATGTCTCTACCAGCATGGGTTTAAGACCATACTGCTGTTCCCAATCATCTCTGAGTTCCCGGAGACTACATGACAGTATCATGCTCGCTAAATTTTGGATGGGAGCAAGGATCAGAAAACGGCTGTTGTTCACCACCTTTTGTAGAGCGACCTTACGCCTTTCATCTGTCCAACCGATCCATTCATCGCGAGCACGCATCCGCCAGGCAGGGCTTGAGAACTGGATGCACCCCACAATTTCTCGATGGGGACGGTTTACATAAATCAGATACTGCAATCTGGCGCCAAAAGGCATTGCATATCCCAGGTAATGATGGCGACCGATGAGTTCCTTAAACAGATCCCTCTGCTCTCGATTCTGAACCCGCTGTATCTCAAGAGGTGTAAATTCTTCTACGCTGCCACGCAAAGTGCTGTGGGGTTGCTTACAGGGTGTTTGGGGAATACTCTTGTGAAAAACGATCTTTGTTTGTTGTTTCTTTTCAGGAAGGGTTAGAGCTCCCTTGGCCTCTAAAAGCTCCAAAAAATCACTACATTCCCGGACTTTTAGCCGATCATTAGGGCGTTTCCATTCCAGAAGTTCGCATACGGTATGTGCCAGTTCTCGTCGGCTAAGGCCTCCACAGGTAGCAACGACTTCCTGGATTAATGCGATTTCTTTACCGGTAAACTTTCGACCACAAAAGGTTTGTTGCTTGATTTGCATGTCATCTACCTCCCGCTATTCTTTCATAACGGAATTATGACTCGCTGTCCAGGAAATTTTTGCAATTTACATCAGATAGTCACTGACAAATGAATTATCTTGCTGGAAAGCAGCATAAAAATAAGACTAACAACCCTGAACACCTTTAATGACCATGGCTTTCATATGTTTCAAAAGAGCCGCACCCATTAACAATAGTAAATTTCATTTTGGATTTGTTGGAATTGAACTCGCATGTAAAACTAAGTAAAACGCTTGATGGTAGAGTTGAAATTTATCATGTCGCAGTGAGTTTAAAACGAGCATTAAATTAAACATTTTAAAGAATATTTTGGGTAAAGAATGGAAATAGCTTCTCTCTGGTTTGATATCGATGCAACTGCTGTTACCCCGCCGACAGTAAGCAGGGAGCAATTGCTGCCATTGAATACCCTTTCTTGGGAGAACTTTGAGCGGTTATGTTTTCGACTTGCACATCGTGACGGTGAGGTTGAGGACGCTCGGATGTACGGTGAACGGGGGCAAGCTCAAGAAGGAATCGACTTATATGTTCGGTGCACAAATGGGGACTACACGACATGGCAATGCAAAAGGTATCAAGCGATAAAGGCCTCTGATATCGAGAACGCTGTAACGAAGTTCTTAAGCGGTGATTGGGCAAGTAGAACCAAAATATTTAGGTTAGCTGTTGCGCCAAGTTTAAACGCAACTGGATTGGCAGAGGAAATCGAAAGGCAACGAACTCGATGCAATTCCGCAAACATTACTTTTGAACCATTGGATCAGAATCATCTCTCACTAATGTTGAAAGATCACCCTGACTTAGTCGATGATTTTTTTGGTCGTTCTTGGGTGGAGGCCTTTAACGGACCTAACGCAACCGCAAGCCTGTTTCAACGCAAACTCAATCGGGAGCAAAAATTAAATGCTCGTCGATTTCTCCAGACCTTATATGTGACTCATTTCCGGACGGTCGATGGCGGTATCCCTTCGGTTTCAACGGCTTTTAGTGGAGCCGTCCCTCCATTGATGGTCTATGACCGCTATGTAGAACCGACCATTGAAATTGTTGAATCTATTCTCGAGTTAGAGCAAGCTTCGTCCGCCCAGTCAGAAAGTGATGGCCAAGATGTCGCCCAAGGAAAATTAACCAAAGGGTTTTTCAAGCGTGAAATTCGAACGAAACTTTCATTGTTTAAAGGGTTAGCAGATAACGACCTTTTTATCCTTTTCGGAAGCGCTGGTTTCGGAAAAAGTGCTGCCCTACGTGTGATTATCCATTCTCTTCTGGATGGTAGTGGAAGATTTCCATCACTCGCAAAAGCTTGGGGGCAGCGGTTGCCGTTTCTTCTACCGTTCGGGTTCCTGACTCGACATTTCATAGAGAATGAGCTACCTACAGTTGAAGGTGCGCTTAAAGCGTGGCTGATGGTTCTCGGGGCCAAGAATGATGTGTTAACATTGTTAGAGGAGGTACTTGGGGACGAACGCCTGCTTTTACTCGTGGACGGCTTCGATGAATGGCAAAATCGAGAGGCCGCTATGACAGCTCTTACGGCGTTAACTTCCTATGCCCAGACACGAGGATTGCCTCTGGTTGCTACAAGCCGACCAATGGGTTTTGAGCAGATCAGTGATTTTGGACACGATTGGAAGCGTGCTAATCTACTTCCACTTTCCTTGAATCAGCAAAAGGATTTTGCGGGTTATTGGTTCAGACACTTTCACAAAACCGAGGCAACACTGGATGCGACAGCACTAAAGCAAGCGGTAACTCGAGATGTCACAGGATTCACAATAGATCTTTCTGAAGACTCAACATTGTCTGAATTGGGCGGTATTCCCTTGTTGCTTTCTGCAATGATCTACCTAAAATTGACAGGGCGTGTTCTTCCGCGTAACCGACTCGCTGTAATTGAAGAGCTTATAAGAGCATTATTGGAAGACCAGCCCCGTCGGCGGGCCCAGGCGGCACTGCAGAGAGGCGATCGGTCAATCCTGCGTTCACGTCGTATTAGGTTTGGAATAGAGTACCTTGCCTATCGTATTCATCAGGAGCCTAACTCCATAGTGCTTTCGAATACGAATGCGGTTCAACTTTTGGACGAATACTTTCGAACAAATTTAGGACTTCCCGCAAGTGAGGCTGATGAATGGGCTACTCGTGTTCTTGAAATAGGCCGCCATGAATTCGGAGTATTGGTGGCTCCGCAGGAAAATCACATCGGGCTAATGCACCGAATATTCCAAGAGTACCTTGCAGCAAAGCATCTCGCACGACTTCCACTCGACCAAGTGAAGTTTTTCTGTACAAAGAAAGGTCTCAAGACTCCTTGGCATGAGGTAACCCTGATTCTCCTGCAACTACTTGAGCGTCAAGATGAAATCGACAGTTTGATAGACGAACTTCGCAAACCTGTAGCAAATAATCTTGAAGAACCTTTTCAACAAATCATACTCACTCGTGTCGCTGTTTCAGAAGTTAATTGCTCGCGTGGGAAAGCACATGAGCTACTAACACAAGTTTTTTCATGGATCGAATGTGGACGATGGATGCCTCTGCGCCGAGCACTAATTCAAGAAATAGTTACAGGATTAGAATCTGAACAGGTGGGTGTTTTGATATCAAGCAGAACAGCCCGTTGGTTTCCTGGCCGGGTTGAATGGCTGCATGACATTCCATCTGCTGCAGTAAAGAAACCCACCCCTGAGTTGGTTTCTGACTTACGCATCGCGCTGCACAATTGCGAAAGCAGCTATGATTACCGTAATGTTGCTGAGGCCTTGGCAACCTTTGCTGATAAGTCCCCGCACTTGGCTGACGAGCTGATCGGAATCCTAAAAGGGCCAGCCGAACCTGAGCTTATGGGAGCAGCATTACATGCGCTTGCAACAGGTTGGCCTTCACACGCAGATCTTTCTACACTCATAAAAGCCGCGAGTACATCACCTGCGAAGGAACTTCGGTATGTGGCAATTTTAGCACGTTTTAATCAAGGAGAACGTTCAAATGAAATCCGTGATACCCTCATGGATTTCTGCCGGGATGGCCGATGGTTGTGGCCTTGGGAAAAAGATATCGTAAAGGCATTAGTGACCGGTTGGCCACAGGACCCCAAGCTAATGAGTGAAGCGTTAAAGAGTATCACTGGTTTTGGTTATCCAAATTATTGGGCCTCCAAAACCGCTACAGAATATCTTCTTCGTGGGTGTCCCGGAAATGATACTGTGGCACAAACGTTGGCCGATCATCTGATGAAAGATGAGGATGATTATTCTAAGTTAGACATCATGGAGGTTCACGAAGCCCTTCTCTCGGGATTCACCAAACACCCATTATTGATACCCGCGGCTGAGGCGTGGTTGGAAAAAAATGCAGCAACCCATCACTCCCCCCTGGATATTGCAGTAATAGCTAAGCTCGGTGGGACGCAAAAATGCCGACAGGCTTTGATCGACTGGTTAAGGCAAAGTCGATCGATGCCCGCATGGATTATTTCTACACTTTTGGAGATGTCAGAATGTGATGATCCTGAAACTCATGCGGTTCTTTCAGACTATATAAGCGACGAACAAAGATGTTCAAGGGCCGCGCGGTGGTTGCCAGACATCGTTTCCGATCCGCGAGAGCTTGGCATCATGCTTCGAAAAATTTTGAGCGAGGCTCATGTTTTTGATTCATGTTCAGCTTTGGAGATTCTTGTTGACAGGGAGGGGGGTGATGCGCCTGACCTCTGGCCAATGGTGGAAGCAAGGCTCATTAATGATGAGGAAGGCTATTATTGGCGACTGGGTCATCACACTTTTGTTAAAATATGGCCGGATCAACCACTAATTAGAAAGTTAGTGAAATCCACTCTTTATACAAAAGATATTTCGATTTCGGCTCTATATCAAGTTTATGGAAGCGATCCCGAAATACTTCCGCTTCTCGACAAAACGATGTATGGACTACATAGGGATTTACGGGTTGAATTTGCTCGTGCTATTGAACCTTTAGTTAGAAGAGGGGTACCCGCGGCTGTTGCACTCGCAATGGAGTACAAAAATGAACCACATGGTGCCGCACGGACAATTGCTGCGCGAGCTTACGCACAAGCCCGTATACGAAAGGGTGGTAGCGTTCAGGATCTGATAGATCAATTGACTGCGGATATCACCGGTTCCATGATAGGAAGCGAGCAGCGGAAGCAAGCCGCCGCTGTCGCATTATTGGAACTTGGTAGAGCAGACCTTTTAGTTCAACAGAGAAGGAACAGCCAGCCAATCAAATTTGGTACACATTTACAAGCAAGCCATAATTGGGAATTCGTATCAACCGTAGTTGAACATTGGGAACAATTAACCGAAGCCTTACCCAACATATGGGAGCTATTCAATCATTCACCGATCATCGCGACCGAACTTGCAAAAGCAAGGAAAGGCGCTCACGCACTCAGCCAAACCAAGGTGTTTGAGAATGCAGTTTGCAAAGAAAAACAACTGCAAATAGAACAAGTGAGGGCATTGATCTCCTTGCATGGTAAAAGCGAGCGCTTGCGTGACTTATTCTTGGATCGACTAAAGTACATGGAGAAGCGTAATTCGATCATGGTCATGGAAAGAGGTGCATACGCGGCAATAGCTTCTTATTTAGTAGATAATTTTCATGGTGATGAAGCCGTTGGCCAAGTAATGTTCCCTTTATGCAAATCATCATTAATTAGCGATGTTGTTTTCATTGCACTTTGTAAGGGATGGATAGATGCTTCCCCAGTAGTTGCTGCTGCTGAAAAACTGTCAAAACTTATTGACGGGCCTGAACCCAGGACAGCATGGCTGTTTGCCTATAAAGCTGGTGTTGCTCTTATGGTAAAGTATCTTATGAACTATCCCACAAAGTTGATGCGGGGTTATAACGGAGAAGTACGCGATGGAATAATAGCTGTTCAGGAACGACTTCAAAAAGATGAAGAGTTTAGAAATCTAGTGTTTGATAATCTTCAAAACATCACCGAACTCAATACCCAAATTGCGTTGACAAAGTTACTCGCTCCATCGATGAGAAAAAATTCTGAGTTTCACAAGTGGATCTCGGAGCAATTGCTCCGGGCACGAGAGAGCAGCCTCATTATTTGTGAACTCACGTTTGATGTTCTCAGCAATGCAATTAAGCCCGTCGAGTTCGCATTGCTTGAGGCAGCACTGACTCAGAAATAATACAGGGTAGGGTTTGTTTTCATTTGCCCCTTTTTTGTTAGTCACTCACATTTAAACAAGAAACATGCTGCGGATAAAACCGCAGATGTTCAACGTTATATTAAGCCCTTCGGGCGGACGAGGAGGTAGAAACTACTCTTTCTATAATGCAAACCGGGCGCCAAACTTAACCGGTGATGGCTAATATAACAATTAAGTTGAAGTCGGGCACCAACTTGGCGGCCCTTTTTTGGGGCGGCATGATGGCCGCTTAACTTAATGTTATGTGTCGCAAGGAAGGATATGAGTAAGTGCCCTAACTGCATCAACTTTTCTCAAAGAATGAGCGCAAAAACACCGAATAAGCTTAAGGCACTAATAGGCAAAGTTAAGCTGGCAGTGGACGAAGGTGTCTTCGTTGAGGTTAACGCGGAGAAATATGATTACGTTGAGCCATTTGAAAAAATTAACGCAAGCGGTGGCTGGCCTGACATCATTGAAAATGAATTTGAGTGTACTTCGTGCAAAAAGCGCTATTTGCTCTTTGCTGATACTTATCATGGCGGTAGTAACAATGGTTGGTCAGAGTCAAACACATAACAAGGCAAGGCAAAATCGCCCTACGGGCTGGACGCGCTAACGCGCGCCTTTGCTTGCGGCGTTAAAATTGCAAAAATGTCAGGATTTTTGAGGAATAGTAGAGCGACACATATGTCTATGATTGTAGCCAAAAGCCTTTATGAAAGGAGTATTGAATACTTCTGTTATTGATGATGTCGGATTCAAATCTTATTACCGTATAAAGTGGACCCAGGCGCTAATCAGTTTTATCCGCAGCTGCTTTTTTTTCTTCTAGTTCTTCCCAGCGGGAATAAAGATCCTGGACTAAAGATTGGGCCTGCTCAAGTTTTTTGCAGGTGTCTGCCAGCAGGGCCGGGTCCTGGATAACATCCGGGTGCTGGACCTGTTCGGAAAAATCCTCAACCTGTTGTTCGGCCTCCAGAATTTTTTCTTCTATATTCTCCAGTTCGTATTTGTCTTTAAACGAGAACAACTTCTTTTTTGCCGGGGCTGGTTTGGCGGTTTGTTTTTTATTTTTCTCCGCCACAGGTTGTTCAGTCTTTTTCCGGTCGTTCCGGGCCTTTAAAATCTGGGCAAAATCTTTATAAAACTTTGGGGTCTCCGTGTTATCCAGGTAGAGCATGCGATGGCAGACCCGGTCCATGAGATACCGGTCATGGGAGACAATGATCACGGCCCCTTCAAACTCTTTGATGGAGGTTTCCAATACTTCCAGGGATAGGATATCAAGGTCATTGGTGGGTTCGTCCAAAAGCAGCAGGTCACAGGGCTGACGCATGATTTCAGCCAGAACGATTCTTGCCTTCTCCCCGCCGGAAAGCCTTCCCACCGGCATGTCCAGCTGGTCCGGCATGAAAAGGAACCGTTTGGCCCAGGAGACCACATGGATGGGGCGTCCCTTATAGTTTACGGAATCTCCGCCGGCCGGATTTAATGCATCCCGCAGGGTCATTTCCGGGTCCAGGTGGGTCCGTTCCTGGTGGTAGACGGCTGTTTTAAGGTTTTCCGCCCATTTCACGGTGCCCTGGTCCGGTGCCGTGCTTTGTTCGATCAGAGACAAAAAGGTGGATTTGCCTGACCCATTGTCCCCGACAATGCCAAGGCAAAAGCCCGGTCCAAGTTCAAAGGTAATGTTGGAAAACAGTGTTTTGCCTTGAAATCCTTTGGTCAGGTTATGCACCCTGAGCAGTTTTCTGGTCTGGCGGCCTGTGCCTGAAAAATCGATATCCATTTTGGCCGTCTGCTTATTCCGGGCTTTGACTTGGGACAGTTCCTTGCGCAGCTCTTCGGCCTGGTCAATCCTGTATTTTGCCTTGGTGGTTCTGGCCTTGGCCCCCTGGCGCAGCCATTGGTCTTCCCGGCGCATCTTTGATGCCAGGGAGGACTGTTTTTTGGCCTGGGCCTCCAGGTATTTGTCCCGCTCCTGCTCAAATTTTCGATAATTGCCCTGGATTTTAAACACCCCGCCCTGGTAGTACCGGGCAATCTCCATGGTGTGGGAACATACGTTTTCAAGAAATGTCCGGTCATGGGAGACGGCCACAAAAGAAAACCGGGCTGTCACAAGCATCTGTTCCAGCCATAAAATGCCGGCAATATCAAGATGGTTGGTGGGCTCGTCCAGTAACAGCAGGTCCGGTTCCCGGCAAAAGGCCCGGGTGATGGCCAGGCGCTTGCGCCATCCGCCTGACAGCTCTTTTGTCTTTTTGGCGGCATCGGTAAAACCGCCCAGTCCCAGGGCCCGGTTTACCCTGCGGTGGCGTTCTTTTTCCTGAAGATCCAAATCGGATAGACTGTTGAATAAGACCTGCTCAATGGACAGGGCCGTGTCAAACTTATCTTCCTGGGCAAGATAGACCAAAGACAGTCCTGGCTGGACACCCACCTCTCCTTCATCCGGGGCGCTTAACCCGCAGATAATTTTTAACAGGGTGGATTTGCCTGATCCGTTCATCCCGATTAAACCCAGCTTTTCCCCTGGTTTTACATCGACAGTCAAACCGGTGAATAATGTATCATCGCCATATGCTTTGCAAAGTTCTTTTATGGATACTAAAACCGTCATCAGGATTTCTCCTCCCGGGTCTGGGATGGTCGAAGACAACGGTAGACCCGGATCATTTTAATGATGAATACAATGCTTAAGGTCAGGCTGATCAGAATAATAAAACTTGCGGCAAAAAAGGTCATGATAAAACTGAACGGATCATCTAAGCCGTATGCCCCCCGGATAGGATCGATGCCGAAAATTAAGAAAAAAATGGAGATTAAAAGGCATAATACCTGGGCTATCCACCAGAGATATTTCATTTGATGTCCTTGCAAATCAAATTTGTTTTTAAAACTGTCCAAAATTAAGGTGAGGTGAAAATACAGGTTCTTAATGAAAAAATCAAATTGCTGCGGTACAGCGCTGCGTAAAGAAGGCCCGACAGTCTGTGGCTGCCGGGCCTTGCAAGGGCTCAAAATAGAGCGGTTTTTTTAATGATCGGGGTTAAAAGAGCTTTGCATACTGTCCATATCCCTCGTCTGCCAATTTATCTTTGGGAATGAATTTCAAGGCCCCTGAGTTGATGCAGTACCGGAGGCCCGTGGGGGCCGGACCGTCGTCAAACACATGGCCCAGGTGGGAATCGGCAATTTTGCTTCTGACCTCGGTGCGGGTCATGAACAGGCTTCTGTCGGTTTTCTCTACGATATGTGCAGGCTCCAGGGGTTGGGTAAAACTGGGCCAGCCTGTGCCGGACTTGAATTTGTCCGTTGAGGCGAACAAAGGTTCTCCGGATACGATGTCCACATAGATCCCCTCTTCTTTATTGTCCCAGAATGCATTATCAAATGGGGGTTCCGTGCCTTCGTGCTGGGTGATTTTATACTGCATGGGGGTCAGTTTTTTTTTGATATCGGCATCAGATGGCCGGGTCCACATCGTTGTATGGTCCTTTTCCATTTTATTCATCTCCTTGTTCATGGGACGTGCTTTCATCTTGTCTTTTTTCATATGCGCGTCTTTCCAGGCCTTTTCAATGAACTGATCCCGCCCCGAATTCCATCGGTAATACTTGTAGCGGATGGGATTCTTTTTATAGTAATCCTGGTGGTAGGTTTCGGCGGGATAGAAGGTTTTAAACTTTGTGATCCCGGTGACAATGGGCTTGTCAAATATCTGTGATTTTTCCAGGGCCTTTTTGGAAGCCGTGGCAACCGCTTTTTGCCTGTCGGTGTGATAGAAAATTTCAGAGCGGTACTGGTTCCCTCTGTCCACAAACTGTCCGCCGGCATCCGTGGGATCAATGTGGCGCCAGAAATAGTCCAGAAGTGCTTCGTAGGTGACAACATTCGGGTCAAAATAGACCTGAATGGCCTCGGTGTGACCTGTGCCGCCCATGGAGACTTCTTTGTATGAGGGCTGGTTTTTATGACCACCCGTGTATCCAGAAATTACCTTTTTGACACCCTTGACCTTTTCAAAGTCGGCTTCGGTGCACCAGAAGCACCCTCCGGCAAAGGTGGCAATCCGGGTTTTCATATCGTCCATCATCTTTTTGGACGTCGTGTGTTTCATGGTCTCTTCTTTCATCTCGTCTTCCATGCCCGCAAAGGCATAGAAACCAAAGGCGATGAACAGGGCGGTAAGGGTGGAAATGATTAGTTTATGTCTCATGACGGATCTCCTTTCTATGGGTTGTTGGTTCCTTACCCTGTATGTTAGAAAGATAAGATCACAAATAGATCGGTCAAAGGTCACAAGTTTATCACAGAGATTGTGATGGGGACTTTATCCTTTAAGAATTAAGCCCCCTGTAATTTGATAAGCAAGTCTGGGTCAGTCACTTAGATATTTCAACACTTGTTGTGGGCTAAGTTTGATGGGTGATATGTCAGATCAGCCCGTGGCTGTTCGTGTTACTCAAACGGGGCTTGGCCGCCCCACCTTTCTTTAAAAATTATATAGTCGAGCTGGTTGACCCGGCCGTCTGAGTTAAAGTCAGCACTTGCAGTGGTTCCTCCCCATAACTGCCTGAAATCCGTAAAGTCAGCCTGGTTGACAACATCATCGTTGTTCAGGTCACAGTCGCAGGCATTGCCGTATCCGTCGTTATCGGTGTCGATCTGATTCCTGTTGGCCGTCAGCCTGCAGTTATCGTCCTGATCCGGGATTTGATCCCCGTCTGTGTCGGCAAGGAAAGCTTCATCCAGCAGCAATCCTTGTGAAGTTGACGAAAAGGATCCGTCATCAAGGATGCCGCCGTTAATCGTGTACAGGCCTTTGCCGGATACGTATACGGCTCCGCAGGATAGCCTGGCATGGGACAACTGCCGGTCGGCCAGGCTGGACCAGGTATCGGTCTGGGTGTCATATCTTAAAACAGCCCGGGTGGGGGAGTACCAGAAATCATTTCCCGTACCGCCGACCACGTAGATATACCGCCCGTCTGTGGCAGTGCCGAACCGTCCCAAAGCCGCAGGCATGGCCGCCATTTCACTTATTTCGCCTGTTTGAGGATCAAATATTTCACCGGTTGCTGTAAATACTTCTCCGTCTTCCCATGTTTCCAAGCCTCCGAAAACGTATACCTTGTCGTTCACTGCAACCGTTCCATGACAGAACCGTGCCTGGCTGAGGCTTACAGATTCAGCCTGCCATGTATTGCCCTGTTCCCGGGCCGGGTCAAAGGAATAGATGGTGTCCATGGGCATGTCATCTTCATTCAGACCACCGGTCACGTAAATTCGGCCCTGGGCCGTGGCCGCCCGGGAAAAACAAGCTGCCTCGGGAAAGGATTCAATGTCTGTAAACGTCCTGGATTCAGGATCAAAGACCGTTACCGTATCAATGTTGTGGCCCTCTTCTGCTGTGGTATAGCCGCCGATAAGATAAATTTTTCCGGACAGGACAGCCGAGGTCAGGTGAGCCCGGTTCGACGTCATCCAACTGCCGTAGGGGTATTCCCAGGTGTCTGTATCCAGGGCGTAGACTTCCCAGGAACGCAGGGCACTGTTGCCGCTGACAAATCCGCCAAAAGTATAAATTTTATTGTTAACCATGGCCGTGGTGGCTGAATCGCGTTGGGTGACCGAGGCCGTACCATCCACCCAGTGACTGACCTCCATGGGCCGTCTTGGCGACCGGGTTCCGTCAGCGCCGACAAGGTAAAAATATCCCCCGGAATAGGCGGGTTTTATTGCCGTAACCCGGGTATCGCTCCAGGACTTGATCCTGGCATCCACTCCGGTGTCCGATGTATAGGCGTCGTGAAACATGATCCGCCCCTGGTCGTTTCCGAAAAAATTGCCCTGTATGGTGAGTGTATCCGTTTCTGTAACCTTAAATTCAGTGATCAAAGGGGTCTTGGACGGACTGGTTGCCAGGGAACCGGCAAGGTTGATCCGGCGGTCTGTGGCCGTAATGCTTTTTAGAGAATCCGGGTGGTCTCCGCCGCTGTATAAACGGCTGATCCGTTCTTCCATGGTTTCATTGGGGTAAAGTGATGCAGCCAGGGCCAGAACGCCTGATACATGGGGCGCGGCCATGGAAGTACCGTTGGCAAATTTGAATGCACCCATTGCATTGGATTTGCCAATGCCGATTTTATCCAGGTATACCCCGTCGGCTGTGCCGTGGGGAATAACAAACAACCGGAATCGGATGCGGAATTGATTGGTCAACAAGGCATCCGGTATGGTGTAGCTATAGCTTTTCCAGTTTGGGTCACTCCCGGTCTGGGAGCCCAGGGTGGTCCAGGTCTCCCCGTCATCCCCGGAGGCTTCCACATAGAGACCGTCCTTTTTCCCACAGGAGGAAACCACAGTGGACAGATCCTTGTACAGCCAGAATCCCATCATGAGATGGGTACCGGCATATTCAGAAAGGTCCATGGCCTTGCTGACCAGGTTATAGTCAAGGTGTTCGCCCGATTCTCCCTGGAGATAATTTCCATAGGGGCTGTCGCTCCAGGCCATGTTTTCATGGAAAGCCTCTTCTTCGGTGATGCCCCAGGTGCCGGTTGTCAGGTCTAAGTCCCAATCGTCTTCTCCTGCCTCCATGCTGTCAAAAAACGGATCTCCGGACATCGGTGAGTAGCCGCCCCCGGGAATGGTGCTCAAAATATTGACCCCGGGTGCCGCGATATCCACTTCCGATGCACCGTAATTGGAAAAGTCGGCCAGTTCATCATTCTGATCAGTGGCACCCACAGAAATAACATTGGGGACATCCAGAGAGCTTGGATAATGTTTTTGTTCTCCGTCACAGTCATTGGTGTCGTTACCGGCAGCCGCAGACAGGATGATCCCGGCGGACGATGCGGCTTCCAGAGCTTCTTTAAGAGTCTCACTGGCAGCGGTTGATCCCCAGGAGGCGTTCATAACAACGATATTATTTTCAGACCGCTGGTTCATTTCCAACAGGTAATCAATACATGTTACGGCATCTGAGGTTGCGCCGGAACCGGTGGACCCCAGGAATTTAAGCGCCATAATTTTTGCCTGGTTCCAGGTGACGCCGGATATACCAGCCCCGTTGTCTGTTACGGCTGCAATGGTGCCGGCCACATGGGTGCCGTGGTAATGATCGTCATAGGGGTCGCCGTCCTTGTTGACGGCATCAATGCCGTAGATATCGTCCACCCAGCCGTTGCCGTCGTCGTCTACGCCGGCTGTTCCGTAAAGCTCCTGATCGTTGGTCCACATGTTGGCTGCCAGGTCTTTATGGGTGTAGTCCACGCCTGTGTCTATCACCGCCACAATGACCTTTTGCGCTGAAGCGCTCACAAGATCCCATGCTTCAGGTGCGTCAATGTCGGCATCTCGGGTGCCTGGTTCTTCATCTACGACCTGGCCTGTGTTCTCCAGTGCCCACAGTTGATCAAATTCCGTATCGTCGGGTACGGCATCTATGGCAATGATGTAATCGGGTTCAGCCAGGGCCACATCCGGGTGGGATTTCAGTTCATTGAGCATTGCTTTGGTGGTCAGGCCCGGACAGTTGATCAAGGCGACCTCCTGTCCTTTATTTCCCTTTAAGGCAGAAAAGGATTTTATGGTCAACAATGGTGAAGCTGTTTTTGAAGATCTTGAGGAAATAATGTTGATACTGCTTTTCAGGGATTTGGCGGAAACGCCCGGCTTCATTTTGACAAGCAGGCGTCCTTCCACATAGGTTCCCTCCTGTAGCTGCTCCGGATGCTGCTTGAGACGGTCAGCGCCGATTGCAAACACGCTGCCGGTCCAGATGAGTGACAGCAGCACTGCTGTTATACTACGGAAAAAGTGTTTCAAAATAGATTCTCCTGGATAAAAATTGGGGCTGTTGTTTCAACCATCTTGATGGGGCATCGGAAACAAACATGCAAAAACAGCGTTTCCAATGCCCGGTGTTGAAGAAAAAAAATCAGCAGGTTCTGCGGCGAATCAAAGATAGACCAATGAGGCCCGCGCCTGTGAGCCAAAGGGCTGAAGGAAGCGGAACCCCAGACAAGTCTGCGCCCTGAGTTGTAGTCATAGAGGAGGCATATTCGCCGTTAATGTCATTGTATGAAATAATGCTTGAATAGGTAAATTCACCGACCATGACATCATCCACCAGCCAAAGGTCGGACAGCCCATCGGCGAGAAGTCCGGATGTCACTTCAAAAGTGAACGTTCCTATGACGATACTTTGTCCGGCTTCCACGCTGATAGGGTCTCCGCCCCAGGGATAATTCTGGTTGAAATTGGCAATATAACTGCCGTCGGACAGGGTCTGCTCAGAAGCGGAACCAAAGAGCTCTTCCCACCCAAGAGGGGTGCCATAGGAAACAAAGCTTAATTCAGCGGCATCATAGCCAAGACACAGCGTGGCACCGGTAAATGTGTCGCCGTCTTCATCTGCGGTAAAGCTTACTTCAAAGGTGGTGGTGTCTCCGGGGGGTACGGTGTAGCTTTGTGCCGGTGAAATTGAAACCGTAGCCGCATGGGCAGCAGAAGTCAGGCCTGAAATAATGATAGTCAATGCAAGTAAGAGATGTTTGATTTTCATTTTAATTGATCCTTTATTTTGGGTGATTTTTTTTAGTACCAGGGGTAAGTCGTTCCCCACCGCTGTCTGAACATCATGAAATCAGTCTGGTTGACATTGCTGTCGGAATTGAAGTCCGCTGTTGACGCATTGGTTCCCCAGAAATTTCTGAACATCATGAAGTCCATCTGGTTGACCATGCCGTTGTTGTCCAGATCACAATCACAGGCATTGCCTGTTCCGTCTCCGTCCGCATCTTCCTGTCCGCTGTTCTGGGTTTCTGGGCAGTTGTCCTCATGGTCAACAATCCCATCGCCGTCAAGATCCTGGTCAATGGCACATTGCCAGAGCCAGAATTCAGGATCATAAGCTTGGTTGTCGCCGTCCTGGGTGGTCCACTGGTCCGTATAGTCCAGTTCATGGCAGTTTTCAGTGACTTCCTGGACTTCAAAGTTCATGTCTGCAACTTCCGATTCAGGATCTTCACCCATGTCACAGTCTGTATCAGGAAAATTTAAGTCTGCATTAAACTTCATCAAAAATGCATCATAATCACCGGCGCCAAACGTCTTAGACCACCGGGATGCCACTGCCCCTCCATCGTCGGTGGCAGCCACACTGCCCAGTTGATCGTAAACACCGTTAAGCGGATAAACCCTTTCGGTTTTTAATGCACCATCTTCGGACAGGCGCAGGAGCCAGGATTGATTGGCATGGGTTGAACCGGCAAGAATCAGATCCGTACTGCCTTTTGCCTGGGTGACATCGCCATAGGAGAATGCGTTGGCTTCGGGATCACGGCCCAAGACGCCGAACTTTTTTGCCCAGACAAGATTGCCTGTACTGTCTGTTTTCATAATATATGGAGTCCGGCGGTTACTCCATTCCGGGTCGCTTGCACTGTAGCTGCATCCCACAACCGCGTATCCCGCATCCAGGGTTTGGCAGGCACCTTTTACGAATTCGTTGCCGTCGGCAACCATCAGATCGGACGAGTTGAGCCCCGCAAGCGCTTTGACCCATTGTAAAACACCATTGGTATCCACTTTGATCATAATGACCTCGTTGCCAAGGTCTGTTCCACCCCAGCCATCTTCGTTGGTGATCATCATGTAGCCGTCAACCGTTCCCGAATTATCTTTTGATTCAATGACAACCCCGGCGGAATCGTAGGCGGCAGTGCCATAAAATTTTACCCACTCCAGGGTCCCGTCGGCAGCGATTTTCACCAGTCCCTGGTCATAGTTGTACGTGCCTGAAAAACCGTCTACGTTTACACGGATGGAAATAGCGCATCCGCCATCCTGGGTCACAGCCATGGCGCTGCCGATAATGTTGGGACTCGAATATCCGCTGTAGGTATATGTTTTCTGCCATAGAACCGTTCCCCAGGGCGCCAGTTTAGCCACCCAGAGTGTGGCTGACGCGGTTCGCCCGGTGAGGTACAGACAACCTTCGCCGGCAGCGCCCGTATTGGCGTTGGAGGTGAGGACGTCTGAAAAAGATTTTGCCCAGTCCAGATGTCCATACGCATTAAATTTAGCCACAACCGCATCATCTCCTGCCTTGCCGAAGCCTGCATAGCCGCCTTCGGGCAGGGCTGCCACCGTATAAAAGGCATCACTGTCTATGGTACCGGCGTTGGCCATAAAGGTTGGACTACTTTCGGTGTACATGGTTGGTACGGTGCCTGCAACGAGAGCTGGGACCCATGAAAGAAAGAGGGCTCCGGCCAGCGTCCAGACCGCAATAATTTTTCTCATTTTCTTGCTCCTTTTAAATTGAATTCAGCAATTTCCATGTTAAAGACATGTCACCTATGCATCCTGTCTGTGATCTTACGTACTGCAATTGCGATTGGAGATCGTTTTACGAGAATATTCGAATATCCGAAAGTTAGTTAAGAAATAAAAAAAGTATTGTCAATAAAAAATAAGTTTATAAATAAAAATATTTGGTATGGCTAATTTTTATTGATATGCGTGAGAGGGTTGGCAAAGATAGAAGAAATTACGCAATCTGTATAAAAGAAAATTGCATCTGATCCCGAAAATGTATTATGTTGAAGTGCTACAAGAATGTTCTCTATTATTTTTTACAACAGCAAAAAAGGATGGAAAAATGCGTAAAGTTATTGTGTTATTGTCTTTTGTATGTCTGCTCTTTGTTCTTGCTGCATGTGGGCATGATTCCGCAAATTCTAAAAAGCTTCTCGTTGTCGTAACAACGAAAGATCCGGTTACACAAATGATGTCAATGGTATTGGCGGATCGGTCCATGAAAAAAGGTGCAAAGGTGGAAATTCTTTTGTGTGGCGAAGCCGGCTTGTTGGCGATGAAGGATTGTGAGCAGGTATTGTTAAAGCCCCAGAATAAATCCCCCCAGATGATGCTCAAAGATCTGATCAAAAAACAGGTCAATGTAGAACTGTGTCCAATATACCTGTCGAACACGGAAAAAAGCGTTCCAAGTTTGATCGATGGGGTATCGATTGCCAAACCTGACCAGGTCGCGGGTAAACTGCTTCGGGACGATACCAAAATATTAAGTTATTAAATGTTTGAACATGACAGCCCGATGTGTCAGGATAGTTGTCGTGTCGAACGAAAAGCCAATAAGACAATTTGAACAGGGCGTGGAATGGATATGAAAACGTGGAGTATACACAAGAATTCAAAACGGCAATGATTCAGAAAATTCTTTTAAACCCAGGCACGCCGATGGTAAACTTTTCAAAAGAGGCTAACGTTCCAAATTCAACGGTAGCAACCTGGCTAAGAAATTACAAAAAAAGGAATGGGAGTACAGTGGGCTCGAAGAAGAAAACCTGGTCAGCCGAGAGGAAATTTCAGGCAGTATTGGAAACTGCGTCGTTAAGTGAAGCAGAAAAAAATGAATATTGCCGGAAACATGGAATATACCCGGAACAGTTAGAAGAGTGGAAGAAAGACTGTATATCCGGATGTAGAAAGAGCCCCGATCAAAATTTTGTCAAGAAAACCAAGCAAAAAGAGCAAGAATTGCAACGCAAGACTAAAGCCCTTGAAAAAGAATTAACCCGTAAGGAGAAAGCGTTAGCAGAAGCTGCCGCCCTGCTTGTGTTAAAAAAAAAAGTCCAGGACATCTGGGGGGACAAAGGGGAAGAATGATTCCTACTGAAGACAAAATGCAGATATTGTCTTTGGTGGAAGAAGCTTGTAAATCCGGTGCTCGCCAATGTAAGGCTTGTGAAATAATAGGAATTTCAGAAAGGACCTTACAGCGGTGGCAGAAAAAAACGACTGCTGAAATAGAAGATAAGCGCCCCCATGCAGAAAGAAATCCTGCAAACAAATTGTCTGAAGAAGAAAAACATATGATTATAGATATTTGTAATAGTCAGGAGTATGGAAGCTTACCGCCAAGCCAGATTGTTCCCATGCTTTGTGATCAGGGGATCTATGTCGCATCCGAAGCAAGCTTCTATAGGACACTGAGAGAGAACGGTCTTCAGAACCATAGAGGTAAAACCCGGTATAAAACAAATAAAAAACCGACGGGTTTTACAGCAACAGGGCCTAATCAGGTCTGGACATGGGATATAACCTACCTTCCAGCGGCGCTAAAGGGTTCGTTTTATTACCTTTATATGATAACGGATATTTACAGTCGTAAGATAGTAGCTTGGGAAGTCCATGACAGGCAAAGTGATGAGCTGGCCTCCGAGCTTGTAAAAAGGGGGTATCTGTCAGAGGGTGTAAATGGCAATGAAATAGTGCTTCATTCAGATAATGGCTCCCCGATGAAAGGTGCGACCATGCTGTGCACTCTTCAGCAACTTGGAGTTGTCCCCTCATTCAGTCGGCCGTCGGTAAGTAACGATAATCCTTATTCAGAAGCATTGTTCAAAACCCTGAAATATGCCCCTTCATACCCTTCCGGCCCTTTTGAGAGCTTGGAGGCCTGTAGAGAATGGGTACTGAATTTTGTTCGCTGGTACAATAATGTCCACCGTCACAGTGGTATAAAATTTGTTACCCCAAATGAAAGGCATACAGGGGCAGATAGGACGATTTTAGAGGCCCGTCAAAAGGTATATCTGGAAGCAAAGGCAAAAAAACCAGAACGTTGGAGCCGTGGAATCAGAGATTGGACTGTGGTAACAGAAGTCTCTCTTAATCCTGAAAAAAACGATAACCGTCCAGCAGCTTAATATAAAGGTTACCCCCAGACATAATTATGTTTTTCCCTTATCCCCAAAAAAAATCCTGCGGGAATGGAAGGATAAGTCAAGAAAAAAATGGGAGGGACCCTCTGGGAGGAACCGATTTTTTTCTTGACTTATCCTGGAATGGAGCTACAAATTTTTTGGGGTAAGGGTAAAAACAACAGTGAAAATTTATACCTAAAAATTTCACAAAAAATGCGCTTGAGGCGACAACTTTCTTGACAAACACCGACAGAGGTATTCATCCTGGTATTTGATTACCTGGGAACTTTTGCGTTTGCTGTTTCGGGGGCGCTTGCTGCTGCTGAAAAAAAGCTTGATCTATTCGGTGCTGTGTTTCTCGGGTTTGTAACCGCCATTGGCGGCGGTACCACACGTGACATGATGATCGGCAACACCCCTGTTTCATGGCTGCATGACCCTGTCTATTTTTATGTGATTGTTTCCGCCGTGGCACTGACGTTTTTGTTTACCAAAACAATATTACGGTTTCCCAAAGCGCTTTTCTTTTTTGATACCATCGGTATCAGTGTGTTCACCATTATTGGTATTCAAAAGGGATTACATGCGGGCATTCATCCGCCCCTTGCCGTGATGATGGGTATTTTGACCGCTGTTATGGGCGGGATTGTCCGCGATGTGCTTTGTAATGAAATTCCTTTGATTTTTCACAAGGAGATTTATGCCACAGCCTGTTTTGCCGGTGGTGTTTTGTTTGTTCTTTTTGTGGTTATGAATATGCCGGAACCGTTTACGGCTTTAGTCGCTGCCGGTGTTATTTTTATAATCCGTTCACTGAGCGTGCGAAAAGGATGGGCATTACCTCGGTTTAAATAAGTCCTTGCCACGTGGGTAGGGAAAAGGAAAAGCAGCTGCCGTTACCGGGGCTGCTTTCAACTTTTATTTTTCTTTCGTGGCGTTCGATAATTTTTGCGGTAATGGCAAGACCCAGGCCGCTGTGCCCCTGATTTTTTCTGCTGAACGGGTCAGATCGGTAAAAGCGGTTGAAAATATGGGGCAGCTCTTTTTCAGGGATGCCCGGGCCTGTATCGCTGATCCGGATCACCACCTCGGTTTCCAGGGAAACCGCCACGGACACGCGGCCGTTCTCGGGTGTATAGTTCAACGCATTTTCAATGAGGTTCTCCAGGGCTCTTTCGATCAGGGCGATGTCCGCCTCAACAAGGGGAACTGAATTGTCAAATTGTTGGCGAAGCTCAATCTTTTTTTGTTCCGCCGCAAGGGCAAATTTTTGACAGATATCCTGGATCAGCTCCCTGGGGTCAAAGGGTTCAGGTGACAGATCCATGCGGGCGGATTCCAACCGGGCCAGTTCAAGCAGTTCCGAGACCAGGGTGTTGAGACGTCGGCAGTGGCGGATGGCAATCTCAAGGTAACGGCGCCGCTCTTGGGTCGAATATTGATTCTCCTTGATGAGCAGGGTTTCAATATACCCTTGCAGGGTGGCAAGGGGGGTGCGCAGGTCATGGGATACATTGGCCACCAGCTCCCGGCGCATCTGGTCAGAGGCTTTCAGCTCCGTCATCTGGGCGTCGATCCGGGCGGCCATCTCCCTGAAGGTGTTGCCCAGCCGGTCAATTTCATCGGGCGGCCCCTGGCGCCTGGGCAGGTTAACGCCGGCCCCTGCCGTTCCGCCTTCAAACGCCTCCATAACGGCGGCAAGTTTTTTAAGGCGCCCGGTGAGAAGGCCGAAAAGAACCAGCCCGGCTGCCAGGGCAAAAAGGAGGCCCGCTCCGATCATCCAGGCGGAAAGCCTCAGGATATAACTTCCTTTGAGCTTCTGGGCCACGGAGTCGTATTCTTCCCCGCCCAATATGACGTAAAGGTAGCCTTCAAGGGTTCCGTTTCGTTCAATGGGTGCCGCGGAAAAGACTTTTTTACCGGTCATATTTTTGGGGTCTTCCCCTTGAACCGGCGGGATCAGGCTGCCGGCCAGCCATTGCTTTACAGGGGAAAGGTCCACTTTGCTGCGTTTGACGCTGTCCGGGGGAGCCGAAAATGTCAGGATATTTCCATAAACGTCCAGAAGATAGATCTCAATGCCGGGGTTAATGACCATGAGCATATGAAAAATATCCTTGAGCGCCGCCTGGTTGACCCGGCCATCTTCCATGAGAATCCGCTCTTTGACAATCTGTCGGGCAAGCCCCGTGTTCAGTTTCTGGTTCACCTCCTGCTGGTACATGTCCGTAGCAAAGACGGTCACCCCGATAAAAATCAGTCCCACCACAAGGAAGAGGGCGGAAAGACCCGCTGCAATTTTGGCGTACAAGGAGTTAAACATCGGCCCCATCCGCGAATTTATAGCCGACACCCCAGACCGTCAGGATATACCGGGGATTGGCCGGATCGGATTCGATTTTGGCCCGAAGCCGGTTGATATTTGAGTTGACGGTGTGGTCGTAACCGTCGTGGCCGTATCCCCAGACATTTTCCAAAAGCTGAGATCTATTAAATACCCGGCCGGGCCGGCGGGCAAAAAAGGTGAGAAGGTCGTACTCCTTCGCGGTGAGATCCACAGACTGTCCTGCAACGGTGACCTTGCGCTTATCAGGTTCTATAATCAGATCTCCGGTCTGGATGACGGGTTCCGACTCGGTCTTTTTCATGGCCGAGAGGTTTTCCATACGCCGGAATACGGCTTTGATCCGGGCAACCAGTTCCCGGATGGAAAAGGGTTTGGTAATATAGTCATCCGCCCCGAGTTCCAGGCCCAGAATTCTGTCGATCTCCGAAGATTTTGACGTCAGCATGAGCACCGGGGTAAGCAGCCCCTTGTTCCGGATGCTTTTAAGAATTTCGATGCCGTCCATGCCCGGCAGCATAATGTCCAGGACGATGAGATCGTAACCGCCACCGGTCGCCATCTTGTACCCGGTCACGCCGTCACGGGCCAGGTCCACCTGCCAGGATTGATCACCCAGGTGAAGGAGAAGAAGATCGGAAAGTTCGGGATTGTCTTCCACCACAAGAATTTTTTGGTGCATGGGGATTCCTTTCAATTGATTGTTTCAATCATAAAGGGCCTTACAGGACTCCGTCAAATGAAAATACTTTTATGACTGTTTTGTGATACTTTTATGAGATTTTAGCCCTAAAGTTTGGATAGGCAAACCCAAAGACGAGACCCTTAAAATTTTAAAACAACATTTACGGTATTGCGGCTACATGCTATTTTTTTTAAGTTTTCTCAAAAATAATTGTGGCTTGAAAGGGTATTGTAAATAGGATTGGAAATAAAATGAATCAACGCATCGTTAAAATGCTCATTTTGGTAATCATTATCCTGGGCGTTACCCTGTTTTTCTCTTTGGATCTTCACCGGCAGCTGACCTTTGAGACCCTCAAGTCCCGACAGGCGGCCATGGAAGATGTGTATGCCGAAAATACGGCCCTGACCATCTTAATTTACGCGGCGGTATATATTGTCATCACCGCGCTGTCACTTCCGGGGGCGGTGATAATGACCCTGGCAGGCGGTGCCGTATTCGGACTTTGGACCGGTACCATCATTGTCTCTTTTGCAAGTACCATCGGTGCGACACTGGCCTTTTTAACGTCACGGTTTTTGTTGAGGGGCTACATTCAGGATCGATTTTCAGACCGCCTTAAAAAAATCAATGAGGGCATTGAAACCGACGGGCCTTTTTATCTTTTTACCCTTCGACTTGTGCCGGTGTTTCCCTTTTTTGTCATTAACCTTGTCATGGGTGTTACCCCCATTAAAACGGGCCTCTTTTACATCGTAAGCCAGGTGGGTATGCTGCCCGGGACCCTTGCCTACATCAACGCCGGCACCCAGTTATCCCAGGTGCAAAGCGCTTCCGGGATTCTCTCTTTGCCTTTGCTTGCTTCCTTTGCCCTTTTGGGCGTTTTCCCCTGGATTGCAAGGGCGTTTACCGCTCTTTTAAAGCACCGGCGAATCATGGCAAAATTTTCCAAACCGTCAAAGTTTGACTACAACCTGGTGGTGATCGGTGCCGGTTCCGCAGGCCTTGTCACCTCTTATATTGCGGCGGCCGTGAAGGCGGGCGTGGCACTGGTGGAAAAAAACAAGATGGGCGGGGACTGCCTGAATACCGGATGTGTGCCCAGCAAAGCCCTGCTGCGATCGGCAAAAATGCTCTCCTATGCCCAAAGGGCCCAAGAGTTTGGGTTTGACCGGGCCCGCATTGACTTTGAATTTAAAACGGTCATGGACCGGGTGGAAAAGGTCATTAAAAAAATAGAGCCCCATGATTCCGTGGAGCGGTATACCCAGCTTGGGGTCGACTGCATCCAAGGTGAGGCCCAAATTCTTTCCCCCTATGAAGTGGAAGTAAACGGTAAAACCATCACCACCCGCAGCATTGTGTTGGCAACGGGCGCCCGGCCCAGGGTTCCGGCCATACCCGGCCTTGACCAGGTGCCGTATTTTACCTCTGATACGGTCTGGTCCTTAAGGGCGTTGCCCCAACGGCTGGTGGTGCTCGGGGGAGGCCCCATCGGCTGCGAACTCAGCCAGGCCTTTGCCCGTTTGGGGGCCAAGGTAACCCTGGTGGGCAGGGCTGACCGTCTCATGGGCCGGGAGGATGATGATGTATCCGATTTTATCCAAGAGACCTTTGCCGACGAAGGCATTGAGATGCTCACCGGGCATACGGTAAAAGAGATACGGGTGGACAATGACCAGAAACAACTGATCTGTACCAGGAATTCCGACAAGCAAGAGGTGGCGGTCCAATTTGATGGCGTGTTGCTTGCCCTGGGCCGGGTGGCCAATACCCAGGGTTTTGGACTGGAAAAACTGGGGGTCGCCTTGAATCCCAACGGCACCGTTAAAACCGATGGCCGGCTCCAGACTTCCATTCCCAATATCTATGCGGCAGGCGACGTTGCAGGCCCCTATCAATTCACCCATGTGGCCTCCCACCAGGCCTGGTATGCATCCGTCAATGCGTTGTTCGGCACTTTTAAAAAGTTTACGGCCGATTACAGGGTGATCCCCTGGTGCACCTTTACCGATCCCGAAGTGGCCCGGGTGGGCATGAACGAAACCGATTGTCTTGCCGCCGGCATTGCCTGCGACGTCACCCGTTATGGGATTGATGATCTGGACCGGGCCATTGCAGACTCCGAAGCCAGAGGATTTGTCAAAGTGCTGACTGTTCCCAAAAAGGACAAAATCCTGGGGGTGACCATTGTGGGGGCCCATGCCGGTGACTTGATCCACGAATTTATTCTAGCCATGAAATACAATATCGGACTCAATAAAATTCTTGGCACCATTCATATTTACCCGACCCTGGCGGAGTCCGGCCGATTTGCCGCTGGAGCCTGGAAAAGAGCCCGGGTGCCGAAAACCACGTTGAAAATTATCGAGCGGTTTTTAGCCTGGCGACGTAAGTAATCGTTTTCAATCTTAATACCTGAATAATTACAATGGGAGTACATTTGAACACAGAGCCGTATCATCACTGGATCAGACTTGAACAGGACAACACAGCAGTATACGTCAACCCCGAATCCGTGGACTGGATCGTCCCCAGTGCCGCAGGAGACCGGTTGCTTCAAACGCTCATCTCTGCCAAAGGGCAGGGCGGGGCAACCGGCGATAAGGACTTTAGCGCCATTGTCCGTGAATCCCAGTTTCTCTCCTTGATAAAATCACCGGACGTGAGCGATTTTAAAGGCCGTGGCCATGTATTATCCCTGAAGCGGTTAAAGGAGTTCTGGCTGCATATCACCGACCAATGCAACCTTGCCTGCCGCCACTGCCTTTTTTCCTGTTCGGCAAAGACAAACCGGGCCATGGATTTTGGCATGATCACCGCTGCGGTTTCACAGGCTTACGCCCTGGGCACCCGGATTTTTTACTTAACCGGCGGAGAACCCCTGGTTCACCCCGATTTCCAAGATATTTGCCGGTTGATCTTAATGGAATACCCCGACACCATGCTTGTGATTTTGACCAATGGGATACGGATACCCGACCACCTGGATTTTTTTAAGACGTTGCCGTGTGACCGCCTGTTCCTCCAGGTCAGTCTGGATGGTATTGAAGAGACCAACGACCGGTTAAGGGGGGCAGGTGCTTTTGCTAAAACAACCGCCGCCCTTGCTGCATTAAAGGGATCAAATATTGTCACCACCCTGTCCATGGTGGTGCACCCGGATAATTTCCATCAAATGACAAAGATGGTTGAACTGGGCGCAGCATTTTCAGTTAACGCCATCCATTACATGTGGCTGTTAACCACGGGCCGGGCATCTTCCCAGTCGGCGGTGTCCATGGATGAGCTGTTCAACCGTTTGATTGAGGCACACGACATGGCCCAAGCCCACGGCATCTCCATTGATAATATCACCAACCTGGCGGCCAGGGTTTTTTCCACACCCGGTACCCGGTACGACCTGGGCAATGCCGGGTGGGAGTCCCTGGCGCTGGCCCCCGACGGCACGATCTATCCCACCCCGGCCCTGATCGGCAGCAAAGAGACCGAGTGCGGCCACGTTTCCCAGGGATTGGAAACCGTCTGGCGCAACAGTGAGGCCCTTGAAACCCTGCGTGGTTTATCGGTGAAAGATGACCCTGTCTACGGAACCAATCCTTTGAAATACATTGTGGGCGGCCCGGATATTGATCACAGCTTTCACACCGGCGGATCATACCTGGGGCATGACCCATACCTGCCCTTGTACAGCCGCCTGGCATTGTGGTTAATGGTCCAATCGGCCCGGATCATCAAAGAAGCCCCATGGCCCCAGATCCGGCGAAAAATGGGAGAAAAGCTGCTGAATTGTGAAAAGGATGGGGAATGCGTGGCCTTGACCCACTCCAATTGTGTGCTCACCCTGGCCGATACCCATGGGGTTGTGGGAGATTTTTATTCGGCAGCTGCGTTACAGGAGAATACGGATATCACCAATCCGGTCTGCTATCCCGATTCGGAAATGTCCCATATCCCCAAAGATGCCAGGATTCGGTCCTACGGCTGCGGCAGTCCGGTTTTGGACGCAGGTGTCTCTTTAGGTGACACCGTGGTGGATCTTGGCTGCGGGGCAGGGGTGGAGTGTTACATTGCCGCCAAAAAAACAGGCCCTTCGGGGCGGGTCTTCGGGATTGATATGCTGGATCACATGCTGGCTTTGGCCCGAAAACCCCTTGGGGATGTGGCCCAAAATCTGGGGTATGAGAACGTCGCGTTTGAAAAAGGGTTTCTTGAACAATTGCCCCTGGCGGATAACACCGTTGATCTGGTTATCTCAAACTGCGTCATCAACCTCTCCCAGGACAAACGCGAGACCTTTGCCGAAATTTTCCGCATCCTTGCCCCCGGCGGACGGATTTTTATTTCCGACGTGGTCACGGATGAGCCCTGTCCCCCTGAAATCCAGAATGATGCCGTGCTCCGGGGGGCGTGTCTGTCAGGCGCCCTTGTCCAGCCCCAGCTGATGAGCATTCTGGAGTCAGCGGGATTTAGCCGGATCAGGGTGGTGAAGCGCTTTTTTTACAAAGAGGTGTTGAACCACAAGTTTTATGCCGTCACCTATACGGCCTTTCGGCCAAAACCCCCGGAAAAAACCACGGTGTTTTACCCGGGGCCCCACGCTGCTGTTTTGACGGACGATGGGCAACTGCTGTTACGCGGTCAGTCGTCCGAAGTGGTCAGAGCCTCCGACGCCGGTGAGGACACGACTGTTTTTGAGCTGGATCACATGGGTGGCGTTTCCAACATTGAGGCCGTGAATGCCTGCAGCTGCGAGTTGCCTCCCCCTGTGGAAGAGAACAAGGCCTCCGTGAGCCCAACGTCAGACCAGTTCCCGCAAACGGCTACCAAGTTCCAACAGGACTGCATGCTGTGCGGTAAACCACTGGTCTATCTGGAAGCGCAAAGACAGGAAGCCTGCGTCTTTTGCGGTAAGCAATACCCTGCCAATGCCGTATGCGAACAAGGACATTTTGTCTGCGACCATTGCCATGGAGAAGATATGGTGGATGTCGTCAAACACATCTGCACCCATACCGATGCAACGGATATGATTGATTTGATGAATCAGCTTCGCAGCCACCCCTCATTTCCCCTCCATGGCCCCGAACATCATTTTGCCGTGCCCGGTGTTATCACGGCGGTGTATCGAAATCTGGGCGGGGATATCACAAACAGTGACATCACCACGGCCATTGACCGGGGCAGAGGGGTTCCCGGTGGTGTCTGCGCCTTCTGGGGAACCTGCGGTGCCGCTGTGGGGGCAGGCATTGCCCTGGGCGTTATTTTGAAAAGCACGCCCTTAAAACCCAGGGCCAGGCAGATCATTCAGCAGGTGTCCGAGGCCATTATCCACGACCTGAACCAAATCGAGGCGGCCCGCTGCTGCCAGCGGGAGGTCTGGACAACATTTAAAACCATGGCCCGGTTGTCAACAATGTACCTGCCCCTGGCTTTAAGGGCCGAGGGTGATGTGCAATGCCGGCAGCAGGGCAAAAACAGGGAGTGTATCCGGCAGGACTGTCCCTATTTCAAGGTGTAGCCATGGCAACGGACAACAACGTGGTTATCGTTTTCGTCAAAGCCCCGGAAAAAGGCCGTGTAAAAACAAGATTGGCCAAGGGGGTAGGGGAGACCGCCGCCCTGGCATTATACCGCTGCTTTGTGATGGATGTTCTGGATATGGTGCGGTCAACCCCCTGGGCGTTGCGGGTGTATTATACGCCGGACAACGCCTTTGACCCTGTCCGTACCTGGCTGGGAGATGATCCGGATCTTTTCTCCCAAAAGGGCGCCACTTTGGGGGAGAAAATGGAAAATGCCCTTGCCGATACGTTTGCCGCCGGTTACGATCGGGCAGTCCTCATCGGTTCTGATCTACCGGATTTGCCGCCCGGGATAATTGATACGGCGTTTAAAGGCTTGGAACAGTGCAGCGCTGCCATCGGCCCAAGCCGGGACGGCGGCTATTATCTGATCGGCTTTACGGCCGAAGGTTTCACCCCCCGGATATTCCATGGCATCCCATGGTCCACCAACCAGGTATTTGATTTGACCCTGACCCGGTTAAAAAAGTATCACGTCTCACATTATACTCTGCCCGTATGGCAGGACATTGATACACGGGAGGATTTGAGCTTTCTTACCCTTGATCCATCCGGGAAGACAGCAGTGCACACAACCAACTACCTTTTAAAACAAGGAGGGACGATTTGAATCGAAAAACACAAGTTTTGACGGTGGTGGCTGTTGCCGTGATTTTGCAAGCCGCCGTTGTCGTTTGCGCCGAGCCGATTGTAACCGTAGGCAACTTTTCCCAGGCAGATATCGGCGAGATACTACCCCCGGACTGGGAGCCTTTAACATTTAAAAAGATAAAAACACACACCCTATACCAGATCGTTGAAGATCAGGGGAGAACCGTGGTCAAAGCCCAAAGCAAGACTTCGGCCTCGGGACTGATTCGAAAAATAGGTATTGATGTTCAAAAATATCCAATTCTTCAATGGAAATGGAAAATCACGCAGATTAATGAGAAATCCGATGTGACCCAAAAACAAGGGGATGATTATCCGGCACGCATTTATGTTGCGTTTATATATGATCCGGATGCCGCAGGATTCTGGGAAAAAACAAAGTTTGAAACTGTCCGACTGCTCTATGGCGAGTATCCGCCGGCAACTGTGGTGACCTATATCTGGGCCAACAAGGTCCCCAAAGAGACCCGTGTTCCCAACCCTTACGTCGACAGGGTGATGATGATTGCCGTCCAAAGCGGTGAAGAAAAGGTGGGGTCCTGGGTCACCGAGGAGCGAAATATTTATCAGGATTATGTGGAGAGTTTCGGACATCCGCCCCCACTGACTTCGGGGGTGGCGATCATGACCGACACGGACAATACGGGTGAGACGTCAACTGCCTTTTACGGGGATATAATTTTTAAATCCGCTTTGGGGACGCCAATGCAATGAAGCCCGTAATCTCTGTCATTATACCTGTATACGGTGAAGCTGAGCGCATAAATCGGACCATAGATACGTTAAAAACTTCGGTGGCGCAGATGCGGTGGGCCATGGAAATTATTGTGGTGGATGGTGACCCTGAAAAAGGCACCCTTAACGCAATCAAAGATCCGGAGGTAATAAAAACAGCATCCCCGGCCGGCCGGGGTATGCAGATGAACCATGGGGCCCGGGCCGCAACCGCCGATCTGTTTCTGTTTCTTCATGCAGATACCGTTTTGCCTGCCAATGCCCTTAAAACAATTCTCCATCTCTGCCGGTATAAGCAGGTCCCTGCCGGTGCATTTGATCTGGCCATCAACGATGCCCATCCGGCGTTTCGCATCATCGAAAAAGGGGCGACCCTGCGTTCCCGGATCACCCGGATTCCCTTTGGCGACCAGGCCTTATTTTTTAAATCGGAATGCTTTTGGGCCCTGGGCGGGTATAAACCCATTGCCCTGATGGAAGATGTGGACATCATGCGCAGACTCAGGAAAAAAGGATATAAAATCCACTTTATTTCAGACCCGGTAGTGACCTCGGCCCGGCGCTGGAAAAAGGAGGGGATGATATATACAACCCTTCGCAACTGGATGCTTCAACTGCTTTTTTATATCAAGGTCAGCCCGGAGAAATTAAAGACGTACTATCACTGAAACGAAAAGCCCCGTTAGGGCCCATGATCAAAATAAAATCGTCCCTCTGCTTGTCTTTTAAGTCATCTTCATAAAATTTGTGATCCTTAGCATGTTGGCTCCTGGCAATCAGGGCACAAAAGGATGACTCAGGAAAAATATTTTTTAATCAGGTCTTGATAGGCCGGCTCCTGTTTGAACTTTTTTAGTTCATCGGAGAATTTTTCAACCACATCTTTAGAGACCTTTGTTTTGTTGAATATGATAAACAGACCGTCTGATTTTATGGGGAATTCTTTGACCGGCTCAATATCATTAAATCCCAGTTGTCTAAGAACATGGTAGCCATTACCGAGTTCCGCGATAACGTATTCGAATCTGTCACCGTGGAGTTTTTTGAAGTTGGTTTCGTCCGAGTTGGCGCCCTCGAATGCATTGTTGGCCTTGACATAGTCCCAGAATTCCTGAGTATAGCTGT
This sequence comes from uncultured Desulfobacter sp., assembly GCF_963666675.1. NCBI lineage: Bacteria > Pseudomonadati > Thermodesulfobacteriota > Desulfobacteria > Desulfobacterales > Desulfobacteraceae > Desulfobacter > uncultured Desulfobacter sp. The sequence continues at coordinate 2,219,517 of NZ_OY762929.1, forward strand.
ATCCTTCAACCCCGCCCACGGTTTTACCCTTTAAATCCTCCAGGGATTTATAGGTGTTTCCACTTCCTTTTTTGATCCAGATCACCCACGGCGAATCAATTATAGCTTCCTCCGGGTACCAGACAAAGGCTGTCCTTTCTTTGGTGAAGTTCGCTGAAAACAGTGCATGGGATTTGCCGTCCTGAACATTTTTCAGGGCCCGCTTCCAGGGATAAACTTTAAGGGAATTCAGGCTAATCCCCATTCTCTGAAATACGGCTTTCACAACTTCGGCGCTGAAACCACCGACATTTCCGGTGCCATCCTCGATCTGGTAGGGCGGCCATTCGTCGCAAGCTACATCCAATGGCTCAGACCATGCTTGGGCACATATAAAGAGGGAAAATACCAAACCAATTGATACGATGAAGAATCGCTTCATAATTTTCTCCTTGACTGAGAAGTGAATTTTTTTTGCTGTATTTGAAAGACTTATGATCATAGATTAACGCGTTGCAATGGCGTTGTAAAGTTTAAATAAGACCGGTTGATGGAAGGATAGAGTGGGTGCGTTACCATGGGGCTGTCAAAAAACAACTTAACTATGTCTTTGGACTCCTATTCTTTCTGCCCCCATTCTATCTTTGATTGTTTCGATGACGTCTGCCATCCCATTCCCATTGGCGCACGCATTTCCCGTCAGCCTAGGACCGTTTCCCGGTTTTTTAGTACGTTGCTTTAAAACCTCTTTTCGATGGCCTGAAATCTTTTCATAAATTTTGTATCAATATAGTTTTTAATCCAGAATGCCGGTTTCCCACTGAATACCACCCCTTTTTTTTTCAAGACACCAAGGTTTGCACCGAGGTTAAAGATTAACAGGTACTCCGGTCCCGGTTCAAATGCTTGCAGCGGCTTTCCTTCAAGTTGGGCAAACAGGTTGTTCAGCAGCACTGGATTTTGCCGGACCGCATACACCCCTACCTTATCCAACGGTTGATCCTTAAAATAGATACAGTCCCCGCCGCCGAAAATATCAGGATAGTCCACGCATTGCAGATACTTGTTTACCAGCAGGCCTTTATCCGGACCCACCGGCAGGCCGGATGTTTCGAACAGTGTTGAGGGTTTCACCCCCGAGGCAAGAAACGTAAAATCCGTTGAGATCGAGTCACCGGATTCCATGACAATGGATTCGGGTGTTACTTTTTCTACGTACCCGTTTTCAAAAATCCGAATATCTCTTTTTGTAAGAATCCGGATCACGCGGCTTCGGACACTTTCGGGAAATCTGGCCATGAACCGGCTGCCGGCAAGAATTTTGATCTCCGGCATATTCCCCTTTGTCTGATTTGCCAGTTGCCATATGTTTCCTGCCACTTCCGCCGAGGAGGGGCCGCCGCCGACGATGGTCACCACCGCTTTTTTACGGGCAAATAGTGTTTTGAGGTTTTCCGCCGCTTCCATCAGCTTTTCAATGGGTTTGACCGGATAAATATTTTCCGCATTTTCAGGCATATCCTGCATGGATACATAGGAGCCTGCATTCACCGAAAGCACATCATAGCCATAACTTTGGCCGCCGGCTGTAACAATGGTTTTGGCTGCCGGGTCAATGCCGGTGGCGTAATCCTTTACGAAACTTCCGCCTTGTTGACACACAACATCACGGGTGGCAAAACGAATGTCCGACGGGGTGTATGTGCCGCCCAGCATCCCAGGCCCCATGCCCGAATAATAGTGGTAAAAGGAGGGACCGATCACGGTTACCTGATACCCCTTTTCAACAAACCGGGAAATGTTCTCAAGTGCGGTCATGTGGGCATGGCCGCCGCCGATCAGCACCAGATTCTTTTTCATAGGTCTGTTTCCTTCAGGGAATCCATCAGTTTACCCAGACTTTCCAGATGCGCTTTTTCTTCAGCGGCAATTTTCTGGACAACCTGTTTTGAATCCGGGTTGTCTATTTTCAATGCAAGGCGCTGGTAAAGATCCAGGGCCTGGGCTTCAATGGACATGGCAAGGGAGATGACATCGGTTTCCTTTTCCAGGTCCGGGCTGAACAGCTCAAGATACTGTTCGGTTGAAAGCCCGCCCTCCAGGGCTTTAACTTCGACCATTTCTTCAAACTCTTTTTGGGATATCTTTTGGGTCTCCTCACGGATATCCAGATATGCCTGAAAAATAGAGGTTTGATGTTTCAACTCGATTTCAGACAGTTTTGCAAAAAGTTCTTTCACCTTGGGGTTGGTTGCCTGACCGCCCAGGGTAAGGTAAAAATCCCTCAACCCCTGTTCCAGGGAGTAGGCCGCCTTGAGTACCTGGGCTGGATCTTCTGTGTCGGAAAATAAGTCGATACCCAGATCTTGATCTCCCACGGCGATTTCAGATTCCCATGCCTTTATGCCGCCGGAAACATTGATTACCTTTTTAAATCCCTTGCCGGCCAGCATCTGGGCCGCCACCCGGCTGCGGCCGCCTATGGCACAGTACACCAGGGTCGGTTTGTCCGGGTCGAGTTCTCCAAAACGGTCTGAAAGATCGGACACAGGGATCAACACGGACCCAGGGATGTGGCGCTCCTCATATTCAGAGGGCTGGCGGACATCAAGGATGGTTGTCTCTTCGTTGGGGTGTGTGGAGATAAATTCCTTTGCCTGCCCGGTATTCATTGATTGGGCGGGCGTAAAAAACTGTAGCCATTTCATTTTTAAACCTCCCGAATTGCTGGTCGTTGAACCGGAGTTCTATTACCGACCAGCTTGATCATCTTTCTATTCCGATATCGAATTGTGAAACAACATTAATTATTGCATATCCAGCCCACCATAGTAAGTCTCTTTAAAAAAAATTCGATAGCGATCGCGACAGTTATCGTGGCCCAGGCCCATTGGCTTGCACAGTGATGTGAAATCCGTTAATCTTCATGAGCGCTTAGGGTAATTAGGGATAACTGCCGGACGAACATTTCAATGTAAGGATGTAGCCATGAAGATAGGGATGATGAACAACCCGTCAAATTCAGTTTATAAAGAAGCCGAGAAATGCGGCAAAGTCGGTTTTGATTTTCTGGATCTGACCCTGGAAGGCCCCAATGCCGCAGATGTGGATGTTCAGAGGCTTAAAGCCGTCCTGGATGATTACGAACTGGGAATCACCGGGCATACCGATCCCTGCCTGCCCTGGGCATACCCGGTGCCCGGGATCAGGGATGCGTGTTTAAAAGAACTTGAACGGTGCGCACGCATTGTTGCCCGTTTGGGTGCCGGGGTAATGAACATACACCCCTGCTATGCTTGTCCGCCCGGGATGAAGGCTCAACGGGTCGCATTTCACATGGAGGCGTTGCCGGCCGTTGTTGAGATGGCCGCATCATATGGGCTTACCCTGGTGTTGGAAAATTATGGCGCGCCCTTTGACCGGGTGTCGGTATTTACGGAGCTGATCGCCCGGGTCCCCGGCCTGAAATTGCACCTGGACGTCGGCCATACCAACTTTGGCAAGGATGGCCATAATATCTTCTGTGAGACGCTTGGGGCGCACCTTGTGCATGTCCACTTTTCCGACAATCGCGGCAGAAAGGACGATCACCTGCCGCTGGGCATCGGCACCGTAGACTGGCGGCAGGCGGTGGATGCGTTAAAAGCGATCTCATACGACAATACCATCACCCTGGAAATTTTCTGCAATGATCCACAGATGCAGATCGCGTATCTGGACCTGAATCTGAAAATGGTACGCGGCTTGTGGGATTCATCTGACTGATCGGCAGGTTTTTACGCTGGGGGGCGGTGGTTTCTTTCCCGGAAAACAGCGTCCGGCAAGGCTTTTTTGATTTTCCGTTTCAGGGCCAACCGGTGAAAATAGGTCAGCGGCGCCCTAACCGTCCCCAGGTGCCCGGAGGCCGCCTGGTCCGGAAAAAAGAGAATATCCAGTACGTGCAGGGTTGGGGCGGCCCGGTTTAAAAAACCGGCGCAACCGGCGCAATAGGTGACAATGGACCGGCTGCCGGCCGTTTTTTTTCGTTTTTCGATCCATGTTCGGGCAAGTTCAGCATCAATGAATCCCACAGCCCCGCCCTCGCCGCAGCAAAGTGTTTTCTTCTTTTCAAAACCCATTTTTTCAACCGACAGGTCCATTCCGGCCAATAGCGCGCGGACCGATTCGTGAACCTGGGTTTCATCCCGCAAAGGGCACGGATCATGGATCACCAGGGGGGACGCCTTAAAGGTTCGGGAATTGTCGGAAAATTTACAGGGCGGATTTGCCGGGTCCATCACCTCATACACGGTTTCTACGGATATGTTAGGCGCATAGGTTTTAAAGACTTTATAACAGTTGGGGCAGGCAAGCTGGATCCGCTTTATCCGGTGGGCTTGCAAAAAGTTCAGCATCTCTTCAAACATGCTTTTAAAATAGTGATCTCGCCCCAGGTCATGGCTTGGTTTGGTGCAGCAGTCCAGAACAATTCCTAAATCCGGCTTTTGGGCCCGTAGGGTTTCAAACAGCGCCCAGGTGGTTTTCGGCCGGGTTCCGGAAAGGGTGCAGCCGGGGAAAAAGATCGTATCGCAGCCCCGGGGCAGGGCATAACATGAAAATAATTTGGAGGTCCCTTTTTTCTCGTACCCCAAAATCGTGGAATAGGTGGACAGATCCACCTGATTTTTGGCTACGGCCTCCCTTCTTAAATGCAAAAAGAGTTCTCCCGGGTCCAGATTTTCAGGACAGACCGCCCGGCACAGGCCGCACAGACTGCATTCAAAGGAGAGGGCGTGCTGTTTTGCCGGGTCCAGGACTGTGAATATCTCTTTGGGCGTTCCGTACCGGGTTAAAAAGGCGCACTGCACCAGGCAGACACCGCAGTTGGTGCATTTTTCAAGAATTGCGGCCGACACAGGGGATAAACGGTCGGGCCGGGCCGACGGTGCCCCGGCACCCGGGGAGTCAAGATGACCGGCAAAGGCCTTTTTTTTTCTTAGAAAGGAAATGAGCCGCTTGGCCCCAAGGGGAAGTATTCCCAAAAGGGCAAGGGAGATCATTAGTTGTCCTGAAAGAATACCCGAAAGCGAATCGATTTTTGAAATCTGGCTGCCGGCATTGACAAAGACGGCTGTGGCCGGGAGCATCCCCAGCTGGGATACCCAGTAAAACGTGGTCAAGCGGATGGCGGTTACCCCCATGACCATATTTACGGCGAAAAAGGGAATCAGCGGAATCAGGCGCAGGGCAAACAGATAAAACGCCCCTTCCCGGGCAATGCCCTGATTTACCCGATCAAGTTTGTCCTTAAATTTTTTTTTGACCCAGTCGGCAAGCAGGTAGCGGGAAATGATGCAGGCCAGGAGGGCCCCGATTGAGCTTGCGAAGGAAACCACCACCGTTCCGGTGACGGTGCCGAAGAATGCGCCGGCGGCAAGGCCCAGGACCAATGCCCAGGGCAGATTAAGGGCAACTGACGGAATGTAAATGCCGACGAAAACGGCAATGGCCAGGGCAGGATTCTTGTGGTAAAACGCCTGAATCCTGCCCTGGGAGTGTTTGATCTCTTCCAGGCTGAAATAGTCGTCCAGTCCAAGCTTGAAACAGGCGGCGACCAGACCTGCCATCACAATAATGAGCAGTAGCTTTTTCAAATTAGATTAGTCCAAGGAAGAGGAGAAACTCGGTTAACCGAAAACCGGTGTTTGGACGAAAAGTTGCCCAGATGCAAGGCTCAGAAAAATTTGTAACCGGAGCAACCTAATGGTTGTGAGGATTGCAATTTTTTTTGCAACACCGCAGGTGGGTGGCTTGTCGTTCAAGCACTAATCAGTTTTTACCATCTCTTTGTGCGGCCACCCCGCCTGACCCTTTTCCAGGATCAGAAGACGGTCTTCGGCAATGCCGTTTTCCTGGAGGTAATCGTAGCAGCGCTTGGCTCCGCCTTTGCCCCTTGGGCAGACAATGACCACCGGGTCCTGGTTCTTTTTGGTGTCGGCAATCGCTTTGTCCAGTTTGGCTTTGTCGCTGTCTGATTTTACAGGATAAGAATAGGTGGGGATCGCGCCGGGCAGATGGTGGGCCTTAAACTCTTCGGATACCTGGATATCCACAATGTTTACGGGGGTCCCGTTTTCAATCCAGGATTTGACTTTGTCAGCAGACACATAGTTATATCCGAATGCGTAGGCTGAAGCCGTCAGCATCACCATGACCGGAATCAGAAAAAATTTCTTCATTTGTGTTCCCTTTTGATATGTTAAAAAATGATTAAAGAGGTAAGTGAACCTGAATTTTATCAAATCTGACCTTGAAGGACCAATTCATCGTATTTATTTTAATGGCTGTTTTTATAGGTATTTATGATAATTTCTGCGGTTTTTCCAAAAACTATTTTAAGGAGATGCGGCAGTTGGGGCCCGTCACCAGCAGATTGTTGCTGACCGTGGACTGGATATGCTCCATTTTGCTTCCCAGAAGAATTTCCTTAATTACACCGTGTCCATAGGCGCCAAGAACGATCAGTGAGTCGTGGGGTACGTCATACAGCATCTGTTCGAATCCGGAAGAGTCATAAAAACACCACTCTTTGACATATTGGTCCACAAGTTCCCCAAGGTCTGAATCCCGGACCATATCCCGGTACCGTTGCTCGTCGCCTTTTTCAAGTACGGTGTATATTTTTAGCCCAAAACCTGAGGATATTGCCGTTTTTAACCCGAGGATAAGGGCGTTCATGGCATTGGATGAGCCGCCGAAAAAAACGGATATACTCGTCCATGGCTTGAATACGGGGCTTGCGATCAGAATGGGAAAGGTGGCCTGCTTGATCATCCGCCGGACCTTGGGGCCTAAATGTCCCAGGCTTATTTTGGATGACAGATCGCTGATTGAACGTGGCGAGCACATATAATCAAACTGACTGGAGATATCCGGCAAGGTGGATGCGGTATAATTTTTGGGTTTATAAAACCTGGGTGGTATGCCGGCCTCATCAAAAAGCGCAATCGCATTCTCATGGGCTGTGTCGGGAGACGCTAAAAATGAGTTGTCCAGGTTCACCTGAACCACATCATTGGCAAAATACATTAAAAATTTATCGGTTTTAGGGATGTACACCACCGGAGAGGCGTTAATGGTTTTGCAAAAATAGAGGGACTGCAAAAAGGTTTCCCTGCCAAAGGGGGTATTCCTGAAAATATGAAGCAGTTTATAATTCATTTGAAGTCTCCTTGGGACCATGAACTTCGGGTCATTGTACGTTTGTCTGCATGATCAGTTCCCTGCGGTACAGATCAAGTATCCGTGCTTTGGAAATCATCCCGGAAAATCTGTGGTGATCTACCACGGGAATATGGTCAACGTTAAAGGTCTCCATAAATTCCAGTACATCATGAAGGTCATCGTCAAACGATACTGTGACCATATCCGTATCCATGATCTGGTTAATAAAGATCATGTCATAAAAGGCCGGATCCAGGGCGTATTTTCTGATACGTGAAACCCGAACCATTCCCAGGTAATCTCCGGTTTCATCCGAGATGACCGGGTAGTGGTTGCGGTGTGAATTGCGTATGATGTCGATAAACTCTCTGAAAACCATATTTTCCGATATGGGGGTGTAGTTGGTCTCAATGAGTTCGTTTAAACTTAAATCAGACAACACCCTTGCATCCGTTCCGGGCCGCATGAATTCACCGCGTTCGATGAGATCTTTAAAGTAAAAGGAAGCCGGTTCAATAATATGGCTAAGGGTCGATGAAATGGACGACACAAGGAGCAACAGCAAAATAGCTTCATAGCCGCCCGTGATTTCTGCAATTAAAAATATGCTACTCAATGGCGCTTGCATCACTCCGGCCATGATACCGGTCATGCCTAGAAGGGCGTACGCACCTTCCGAGGTCATTGCGGCATTGGGGAAAACGAACATCGTGGCCTTGTGAAATACCACCCCGCTGAGGCTGCCGATGACCAGGCAGGGGGCAAAGATGCCGCCGGACCCGCCCCAGCCAAGGGTCATGGCCGTGGCAAATATCTTTAGAAACAGACCAAGGAATACGAGCCAGAATGCCATGGGAAATGTGCCGCCCACCATTTCCATGATCGGATGATACCCCTCGCCCAGCACCATGGGCATATAGATGCCGATTGCCCCTACAGTGCAGCCGCCCATCAATGCCCGAAGCCAGGGGGAGACGGGTGTTCGTTTGGCCAGCCCGCCAATGTGTCTGAGCGTCCGTGTAAAAATAACGGATATGATGGCGGTGAACAGGGCAAGTCCGATACTGCCCAATATATCACCGGCAAAAATATCAAAGGGGTGGTGCTGGAAAAGCTCTTTTTCAGGAATGATGGCTTCACTGATCTGTGCACCGGCCACTGCGGCAATGGTGATAGGAATAATATTGACGAATTTCCATTCGCCAAGAATAATTTCAACGGCAAAGATGAGCCCGGCCACAGGGGCATGAAAAATGGAGGCAATGGCACCGGCCGTGCCGCAGCCGACCAATGTCATGCGCTGCCGGTCATTCAACCCTAAAAATTTAGCGATGTTGGAGCCGATGGCGGACCCGCTCATGACCACCGGGGCTTCAGGGCCTGCCGAACCGCCGCTGGCAATGGTTAAAAAACTTGAAATCAGCCTGGAAAAGGTCGATCGAAGCCGTATCAGCCCCCCCCGTCTGGATACGGCGTAAATCACTTCGGGCACACCGTGACCCGCGCCTTCCCGCATAACTTTATCAAGAAATAGATAGGAGCACATGGCACCGATGCCGGGTAAGATAAATGCCCAGCCATACTGGCGGTAGGGCGCTAAAAATTCAAGCACCGAGGCCAGGGAAAGTCTTAGGGCCACAGCGGCGAGTCCTGCAAAGATGCCCACAACTGCTCCGGCAATCATCAGCACAAGCCGGTTATCAAAAAGGAAAAACTTGGCATAAATGGAATTATAGGTCTGTTTGAGCTTGCTCATGATGAGTCCGAATACCCGCTTACATCTTTTGGGTCAGGTGCAGGGCATCAATTTTTTCTATTAACTCGGATTGTTCCGGGCAGGTTTTTAAAAATTCACTGAACTGCCTGTTTCGTAAGCATAACGAAAGGGAAGAAAGTAAGTGAAGATGGAACTTTAATTCCGGGAACAGGATGAAAAACAGGGTGGATACAGGCTGCTTGTCCAATGCATGATACTCCACGGGTGTTGTGAGAAAGCAGGCCGCAACCATGGGGTGTTCAAGATATTTAAGGGGCGTTCGCGGGTGGGGGATGGCAATACCGCCGCCAACCCCTGTGGACAACGCTTCTTCTCTTTTGATAAGCTGTTGGGCAAGATCTGTTTTACAATCATCAGGTACCGCTTGAATATGTTCAACGCATGCATGAATGACCGACGGTACATCGGGCCCGGTTTCAATATCGTGATATACGCCGCCGGTCTCAAGGGCCGTGGACAAAGAGACCTGCACTTCGGCCTCACTGCCTTGGGCAGGGCGGGGTTTCAAATTAAGGGAGATGTGGTTTTTGGCAGCCCAGTTTTTCAGATCCCTGGCATGAAAGCTGTAAGTTCTCCCTTTTTTGGACACAGGCAGCTTTCCCTGGCGGATCCAGCGCTCTATGGTTGTACGGGATACCCCTAAAGACTTGCATAACTCAGTTATTAAAATTTCCATTTGTCCCTGACGTAGCTTGCTGTATGATAAACCTCATTTTAAACTCAGCTGCTTTATATAAACCAAACCAGCTATAATAACAACCCCGGTACCCCTGTGAATTCAAAAGGGATAAAAGCGCTAAAGTACGCTTTTATCCCTTTTTTTTATCCGTTGTGAAAATCGTTTAACGCCTAAAGATAGTTGTTTACCATCCCCGGGTTTCCATAATTTCCTTGATTCTTGCTTCGGCTTTTTTCTCCACCAGGATCATCTTTTTTGCCTGGGCTTTTTTGATTTTTTCAGTCAGGGTTGACAGGTCGGCCGGTTTCTCGAGCAGATCCATGGCACCCAGCTTCATGGCCTCAATGCCTTTTTCAACCGTAGCATGCCCGGTCAAAAGGATGACCTGGAGTTCGGGTTTTTTCTTTTTAAGAATTTTTAAGGTTTCAATGCCATCCATTTCCGGCATCTGCAGGTCAAGGACCACCACGTCAAAGGACTTTTCTTCGACGCTTTGCAGGCCTTCAATGGCGGAACCCGAAGTGGTTACATCCATTCCCCGGTTGGTCATTCTCTCTGCCAGGGCTTGGGTAAACTCCTGTTCGTCATCTATGATTAAAACTTTTTCACTCATTGCCGGGGTCTCCTTTTAATTAGTTGATATTAAAGAAGTTGTTATCTGTTGAAAAAATGTTTTATCTGCCAAAAAGCAGGTCTGCCCTGGTGTTCTGCTCCGCCAATACAATTTTTGCCTGGAATAGGTCTAATGCCTGACAGTTTACCTGCTCGGCAAAGTCAGATGCAAAAATGGGTTGTTCGCACTGAAAACTCAAACAAACCTGATTATCATCCTCTTCTTTAGAGAATATATTGAGAACGGTTCCTGATGCAAGGTTTTCCGTTATATTTTCTAAAATTGACCAGATTAGAGACAATGAAAAGAAAAGAGAGCCGTTCAGATAACGTTTATTTTCGGACGGGTTGTGATTTACCTGAATGCCCTTGTTGGCTATGATTCTGGCACCAAGACCCAGGGCCAGGGTCACGGCCTCGTCCAGATCTATCTGTTGCTTGGGCTTATCCATGCTGTGGGAAAAGGCATTGAGGGATTTTACAATGTTATCGGCCCGGGCGATCTGTTTTTCAATGCGCTGGACGATGGTTGAAAAACGCTCGGCATCGATGGGCTTGCCTTTTTGGGCCATGAAAAGATGATCGGACATCAGGCCGGCATTTTCGTTCATGATGGCCAGACAGTTTTTTATGTCATGGGATATGGATGCACCCATCCGGCCGAAATACGCAGGACCGTATTGGTCGGTAATTTCCTGAACCGTGTGTTTCAATTTTTTCCTCCATCGAGCATGACCTGGTTAAGCTTTTCAATCAGGCTGTCAATTTCTACGGGTTTGACAAGGTAAAACGCCTCTCCGGTCTGGGAACATCCTTCATGGTAGCACTCTTCGGAGCCGTGGCCGGTCATGAATATAAATTTAAGTGCAGGACTGATTTTTTCCAGCTTTTCCTTGAGTTCAAAGCCGTTCATCTCCGGCATCTGCACATCCAACACCGCAATGTCATAGCTTTGATCCGAGAGCATGGCGATGGCGTCACCGGGCGTGACGGCCCAGTGTGCATCAATTCCTCTGAACCCAAGTCGTTCTGCAAGGGTAGAAACCAATTCTTTTTCATCGTCCACCAGAAGTATCTGCATAGTGTTTACTCTTTTTTTTGTATTGTTGTGGGCAGATAGATTATAAATGTTGTGCCCTCGTTAACCTTGCTTTTTACTTTGATTCGTCCACCCAACTCCTGAACAAGGCCGTAGGTGATGGATAGCCCAAGCCCCGTACCCCCCTGATTTGTTTTTGTGGAGAAAAAAGGCTCAAAAATATGTTTAAGATTTTCAGGGGAAATGCCGCACCCGCTGTCAATGATGTCAATGCGGACAAAGGGGGCCTCCGTTTCTTGTGCACTGATGGAAAGCTTGCCGTCTTTGGGCATCGCAGCAAATGCGTTGTTGACTATGTTTAAAAAAACCTGCTGCAGCTTACCCCGGTTGCCGACAATTTGGGACAGGGTTTCAGGCACATCTATATCAATCAAAATATTTTTTAACTGTGCCTCTTTTACCAGAAAGACCAGCACTTCATCAAGAACCGATTTAAGGGTTAACGGCACCGGCGTTGTCTGGGTCTGGCGACCGAAACTGAGCAATTGGCGTGTAATCCTGCTGCACCGTTTCACCGAGTCAAGAATGATATCCACAATTTCAAGGAGCCTTGGGTCCTCTTTGAGTTCCTGCTTGAAGTGGGCCATATCCTTTATGAGGCCGGCCTTTTCATTGATAATGGCCAACGGGTTATTGATCTCATGGGCCACCCCTGCGGCAAGCCGGCCGATGGACGCCATTTTGTTTTCATATTCAGCCAAATGAAAATATTTGGACCGTTTAATGTCTAAATATTTTAAACGCCTGACAAAATAACCGGTCACCGCCCCGATCCACAACAGAACCACGGATATGCTGATGCCCAAGTACTTGATCACTGTGGCCTGGCTGGCATGCCAGGGGGACATAATCTCCTGCTTGGATTTAAGCACCACCAGGATAAACGGTGTATTGGGGATGTGCCTGAATGCTGCGATCAACTCCTGATCATTTTCCAGTGTAATGGACATGGTACGGGTTTGGTCCGTGGCCGATGGCACGGCAATGTTTGCTTTTTCAAATACATCACCGAAATGGTGGGAAGGGGTTTGAAGAATACCCTGGGCATTGATTAAAAACGCATCTCCGTTACCCGATGTTTGAACTTCGGAGATAATTTTGGGCAGCTGATGCTCAATGGTGGCCCGGATAATGAAAAAGCTGTGATCCGAAGCCATATGACGCAGGGCAATGGACATATGGGGAACGTTTCTGAACCCTAAAAAGACATCGCTTACCGAGATCCCATGGTCCATGGTGTCCTTGAACCATTGCTGATCCTTGTAATTTTTACCTGCAAGCTCATGGGGACCGGCATAGGCGGTCTGGACAGCGGTGGCATCAATAATGCCGATATCCGTAAATCCCCCAAAGCTTTGGTGTAGAAACGTCAGGGTTTTTTTTAATTGCTGGGTGTCTTCAAGCTGGGCCAGGGAATTGGACTGCACCACATAGCTTAGCGCATTTTTACGCTCATCCAAAAAAAATGAAAGAGACCGCCAGGTGTTTGAGGCCAGGCGGGAGGCCCTGGCCTCGGCATCGTTTTCCAGGGACCGCCGGGTCAGATTGTAATCCAGGACGGCAAAAAAGATTACGGGAATAATGGCAAACAGGGCTGTCAGCACAAAAGAGAGCAGCCAGATCCGCCGGTAATTGAGGAATTCTCCTGAAAGGAGTTTGGTGGTTGACGCGGTGTCCTCTGCTTTTTTTTCCGAATTCTTTGTTTCCTGGGCCATATTGAATATCCTGTTCCTGAAATATTCCGGTGGGTTTGAGCCGGTGGGTTAGCGTTGGAACGACTCGTTAGCAGGGCACATGCCCATAACGTCTATATGAAATAGCTCAGTAAGTTACTGAGTTCTTTCAACCTTCGTTGTGGGCTGTCCTTCAGTGCTGATATGTCAGGTCAGCCCATGGCTGTTATATCTAAGCTTTGCATCGGGGCGACGTTGTCAAGTCGCCCCGATGCAAGGTGTTTTATATGAAAGAGCTCTGTAAGTTACTGAGTTCTTTCAACCTTCGTTGTGGGTCGAAGCCTGGGTCATGATAGACCTGGCTCGGCCCATGGCCGTTATATGATAGTTTTAATAAGTTGTTGCGTTACTTTCATTTTTCGTTGCGGGCTTAAGCCTGGCAGTGGATATGTCAGGTCAGCCCATGGCTGTTACCTAAATGTTGCATACTTCGTTTAGAATTCTGGCGGACTTGGTGCCATATCAGTCAGTTATTGATGAATTGATACGATTTGCTGCTCACCAAATATACGGCAGTCAGAACTCAAAACTTTTGCACCCTTCGGGAGCGCCCCTTTAGCCGGATTTTCTCCGTTCTCGGGCATTTGCGGTAGACGATTACAGCTTCATGCCCGGAGCCTTGTAGATCCGGCTAAAGGACGCTTGCAACATTTAGGTGTTATCCAGATAAGTACTTTATACTTTCTGTTTCTGCCGGATTTTTTCATTGGCAGCCTCTAAATTCTTGCTGAGCTCTTCAATGTCCACGGGTTTTTGCAGATAGGCAAATGCCCCAAGCTTCATGCAGATTTCTCTGTCCGCGTCGGACCCGTGACCTGTAAGAATGATAACTTCGATATCAGGCCTGGATGCCTTGACTTTTTTGAGCACTTCAATACCGTCAATCCCGGGCATTTTCAGATCCAGAATCATCACATCGGGTTCATCGGCTTCCACAAGATTAAGGGCCGATTCACCGTCATAGGCAATGGCTGAGCCCATGTCACGCATCTGCAGTCTTTCGGACAGGGTCTGGACAAATTCACGTTCGTCATCCACCAGCAGCACTTTTGACGGCACCTGAAAGTCAAACCTGCGATAGATGTCTGCCTGGTAAAACCCCTTGCCGATTCGGGTTTCAACCGAAGAAACCCCTTCTACCTGTTGTACTATATTTTTAAGCTCTTCTTCAAGCTTTCCCAGCAGAAGAACATTGGTATTGATGGTCAGGGTTACCAGGCCGTCCCGGGCACTGACGCCAACCGCATGACCCTCTTTGGATAATGCCACTTCCACCCGGGCTGCCAGGGCAAAGTCCTCGGCGGCCTTTTGGGATGCCTTGGTGGGCTGGATCACTTCATTTTTTAAATTTTCAAGAATCAGCGCAACGGCTTCATCTTTGGTCATTTTGTCCGTGGGCAGAATCATGTCGTACAGGGACGCATCCCAGGGGTCGGTAATTTTATAAAGCGTGTTGGACCATGCGGCGTGGGCTTCGTCGCTTTTTGCTATCAAGCTGCCGGCGTCTTTTTCACTTAAGTTGTATTCTTTCATGGCCGCTTCAATGCGAGAGGCCTTATCTGCAATCAAGCAGATTCTTAGTACGTGGCTTATGGATGTAGGGATTAAAAGGCTTGTAAATCCTTCAATCACACACTTGTCCTGGGCAATACTCTGGGCAACGGCAAGGCGCAGGTAAGCAATGGAACGCTCTTTTTCATGGGTAAACTTATTGAATACCGATGTTTTTTCAAGAAACGAGCGGGCAATTTTCTTTTCGGGCATGCCGGACAACTTGGCGGCCAAGGCCACGATGTCATTGTCTGAGAGCAGTTTGAATCCGCTTTGGGCAATAACATCTGAAACGATTGACGACTTGCCGCAATATGAACCGCTGAAAAATGTCAGTATGGACATGGGATCTCTCCTTTATTTTGATGATTGGGTTTCCAGGCAGTTTACCAGTAAGGGGCACTCATCTTCCGTGGAATTGGTATGGGTCTGGGGATGAACGCTGGAAAGGGCGGTTTCCATGGTGGGATAAATGTTGTGCTTTCCGATCTCTTCAAGCAGATGCGTGCGTGCAAGTACCCGGTAAACCGCATCATTGACCCCGCTTAACGATACGCCGTATCCGGCGCTTCTCAGGCGCTGGATAATCAGGGCCAGCGCTTCCTGGCCCGAGGCATCAATGTCGTTGATGCCGTTACAGGCGATAATGAAATGTTTCAGGTTGGTTGACGCCTGGATCCGGTCGTTGATTTCATCTTCAAGGTAGCTGGCATTGGCAAAAAAGAGCGGACCTTCAAAACGGATCAACTGAATATGTTCACAGGTGGCAAGTTCATGAACACAGGAATCTTTGAGAGCCTGATCCTGGCCCCTGGAAAGAAGGCTGATTTTGGGGCGCATGCTTTTGTATAAAAATACGGCCAGGGAGAGGCCGACACCGATGTAAATACCACTTTCAAGGTGGGGTGCCACAGCCAGGGTGACAACAAAGGTGATCACGGAGATTACACCGTCATACCACTGGGCGTGCCAGGCATGAACAAACCCAGACACGTTCACCAGCCCGATAACCGCCATCATGATAACCGACGCAAGGACGGCCTGGGGCAGATGGTAAAGCAGCGGGGTAAAAAAGAGCAGGGTGATGATAACCATAAGACTTGTGATAACACTGGAAAGTCCTGAAACGGCACCAGCCTGAAGGTTCACCGCACTTCTGGAAAAAGAGCCGGATACCGGATAACTTTTGCCGAAAGAGCCCAAAATATTGGAGAGACCCTGGCCGATAAGTTCCTGGTTGGGGTCAAGCCGTTGACCTGTTTTGGCCGCCATGGCTTTGGCAATGGCGATGGCTTCCATAAACCCGAGCAGGGAGATAATAATTGCGTAGGGCAGAAGCTGAAGGAATACGGAAATGGTAATATTGGGAATTCCGATTTTTGGAAGCCCCTTGGGGATGTCACCGACCACCGCGCCGCCGCCGGCCATCTTTATGGTCTGGGTGTCCACGGCTTTATTGCCCATCCGGATGCGATATGTTCTGTCGTCCAGTCTGGTGTCGGGCATGGGGTTGCCTTTTATATAAAACGCGATGCCTTTACCCGCATCCTCAACAGCGCTGAAGTGAATTTCCCGAAGCCGGGTACGAATTTCAGAGGCCTTGGCTTTGGCCGCGTCTATTCTGGCCGTAAGCACCGTGGACTGGTATTGTAAATCCAGTTGTTCAAGTTTCGGTGCATCGTGGCTGCCTTCTATTTTGGATGTCAACTTTGTACGTTCAACACTTAAATCCTTGATGGCCTGAACCGTCACGTTAAATTCCTGGACGTCCTGCTGGACTTGTTCATCCATGATCTGGGATAGGGTTGCGGTTTCATTGTGCTGGAACCCGGTGGCCCAGGAGATGATCGTGGTGATGGCAACCGCGGCAAGTACGAAGGGAAGTCTTGGGTTCAGGCGTTTTAGGCCGACCATGATGGCAATGGACAAAATACCCATGGCAAGGGTGGGCAGATGGGTGTAGTGCAAGGCACTTTCAATGACCCGTATAATGGTTTCATAATGGTGGGGCGCCTTGTCCACATATACACCGAACAGCTTGGAGAGCTGGGAGGTACCGATGATGATTGCCGCAGCATTGGTAAACCCGTTCACAACCGGATGTGACAGGAAATTAACAATGAGACCCAGGCGCAGAACGCCGAGCAGCAGCTGGAAAATACCAACCGTGAGTGCCAGGACAATTGCATAGGCGATAAACGCCTCGCTTCCGGCCGAGGCTAGGGGTTCAAGACTTGCTGCGGTCATTAAGGAGACCACAGCCACGGGCCCGGTTGCCAGCTGGCGGCTGGAACCGAACAACGAAGCGATCATGGGGGGTAAAAATGCGGCATAAAGGCCGTAATAGGCGGGAAGGCCGGCCAACTGTGCGTAGGCCATGGACTGGGGAATCAGCACCAGGGCCACGGTGAGCCCTGCCACAAAATCAATTTTGAACTTGGCCAGGGAGTAATCCTTGAACCACTCTATGAACGGCAGTATTTTGGTTAACATGTCGAACACCTCTTTTAAATTAATTGTCTTAAGTCTTTAGCATGCGCCTGCAGGAGCTTACCAATTCATTGAACAGTGCGTTGGCATTATACAAATTGTACGTTTTAAACCGGACCACCCCGTCCACCATGGAAAAGATAATCAATGCGGTTTTGCGGGTGGGCAAAGGATCAATGGAACCGTCCTTTATCCCCATTTCGATACCGTCTTCATAGATGGACACAAGACAGTCATAAATGGCTTCCAGATACCTGCGGCACTGGGGTACGGACTCTGCCAGATGGTAGGGATAGTACCTGTGCAAAAGAAGAAATTGATTCTCCATCTTGCCGGCCAGAAATAAGTGGAAGGACACCGCGCGTTCAATCATGCCCATGCCGCTGTCAAAATGCTGGTTTCCCATGTAGGCATCAAATTCCTCCAGGATCATTTTTTTGGTTTTTTCAAGAACGGCCAGGAACAATCTGTCTTTGGTCTTGAAGTGATAAAAAATGGTGCCTTCGGCCACATTGATCATTTTTGCCAGATCAGCGGTGGAGGTCTCTTTGAATCCGTTTTTGGAAAACAGCACAGTGGCAGCCTGCAGTATGGCATCTTTCTTGGACATAATTCCTCTAAAAATTTTGAGTGACTACTCATTTTATCTGAGTGTATACTCAGCAAATTTTCACATGTCAAACGGTTTTTTAACGGTTTTCTAAATTTTTTTTATGGCGTGAAGCCCATGCAACATGCTGAAACATAAGTGTATTAAGCGGCGGGTATTAAAATTTTCTTAAAAAACAGGTGTTTCAATGTGTAATGGCTATGTTGTAAAATGCAACGAATCAAAAATGTGCTTTTTGGTGTGGCATTGTGAAAATATTCATCCAAAAAGAAATTTTGCCGAAAAAGGAGAATATATTGACAGCGTGCCGGCCCCAAGGGGGACAGATATTAAAAAGGCCTTTAAAAAATCAATGTTTACAAAGCGGCTAAAACCCAACTATAATTCACGGTCAATTTTTTTGAGATGAACTTAAGGAGATAAAAGGAAAATAAAAATGAAAGGCTTTAAATTTGCCGGAATCTGTGCCGGCATTAAAAAAAGCAGATCCTTGGATCTTGGCCTGATCTATTCGGAAAAACCTGTGAGTGCAGCCGCATTGTTTACTAAAAATCAGGTGGTTGCAGCCCCTGTTATTTTAGGCAGAAAAACCATGGAAAAGGGTATGCTCCAGGCCATACTGGTCAATTCAGGAAATGCCAACTGTTTTACCGGTGAGCAGGGCATCGCGGATGCAGAAAAGTGCGTGGGTCTAGTGGCCACGGCCCTTAAGGTTGATCCGGAACATGTACTGGTATCTTCCACCGGGGTGATCGGTGCGCCCCTGCCCGTGGATAAAATTGAAGCAAAGATTCCCGAAGCTGTAAGAAGTTTTGACCATTGTACCATTGTAGATTTTGCCACCGCAATTCTCACCACAGATACCTGCACCAAAATGGTCTCCCGCAATGCAACAATCAATACGTCCGGGGAAGAAAAAAAAATTACCGTGATGGGCGTTGCCAAGGGGTCGGGCATGATTCGGCCGGATATGGCCACCATGCTGGCCTATGTATTTACCGACGTTGATATTTCGAGCAGCCTGCTCAAAAAGGCGCTGACCCATGCCGGGGATCGCTCTTTTAACCGGATTACAGTGGACGGAGATACCAGCACAAACGATACCCTTGTCTGTATGGCCAGCGGGGAAAGCCAGGTCGTGATCGACAATGATGAATCCCTTGGGACGTTCCAGGCCGTTTTAGATGAGGTCTGCTATGAGCTTGCCAAACGGGTTGTCAAAGACGGGGAGGGTGCCACAAAAGTTGCCTCCATCACGGTGAAAGGCGCTGTGAACCGGGATGATGCATTTGCAGCGGCCGAAGCCATTGCCCATTCACCTCTGGTTAAAACCGCCATTTACGGCCAGGATCCCAACTGGGGCCGGATCACCGCTGCGGCCGGCAGATCCGGGGCCACGATGGACCAGGATAAAATGGATCTGTATTTTGGAGATGTACGGCTGGTTCAAAACGGTCTGTGGCTGGGTAAAGAGGCGGAAAAAGAGGCCGCAGAAATTATGAAGCAGCCTGAAATCGACATTGTTCTGGATCTTAATCTTGGAGACGGCCAGGATCAGTTCCTGTTCTGCGACTTCAGTGAAAACTACGTGAAAATCAATGCCGACTACAGATCCTGAAACAGAACAAGGCATCCGGCTGCAGAAAATTTTAGCCCATAGCGGGCTTTGTTCGCGCAGAAAGGCCGAAACCTTTATCCTTGGGGGCAGGGTGTCGGTGAACGGCAGGGTGGTAAAGGCCCTTGGCACCAAGGCTGATCCCGCGACGGATAAGATCTGCCTTGACGGCAGGCAGGTGTCGTATACACCGGAGAAAAAGCGCGAATATACCTATCTTGCGGTAAATAAACCCACCGGGGTGGTGACCACCTGCAGCCAGAAAAATGCAAAGATTATTCTGGACCTTGTGCCGGTAAAACAACGGGTCTATCCCGTGGGCCGGTTGGATAAGGATTCCGTGGGGCTTGTGTTGCTCACCGACGACGGTGAACTGCATAACCGGCTGTCCCATCCTTCCCATGACCATGAAAAAGAGTATCTGGTGTATGCCGTCCGGCCTGTCAGCGACCAGGATTTAACCGCCATGGCCCAGGGCATGGTGATCGACGGAAAAAAAACCCGGCGGGCCAGGGTACGCCGGGTGTCCGACACCGGATTTAAAATTGTTTTAAAGCAGGGGTTAAACCGCCAGATCCGGAAAATGGTGGGCAAAACCGGCAATGAGGTGGCCATGCTCAAGCGCATCCGCATGGCCAATGTCCAGCTTGGTACGCTGCCCCCGGGTAAATGGCGGCATCTCACCCCAAAAGAGATAAAGGGATTGACAAAGACTTAAGCCAAAGATTGAATCCCCACGCTCGTTCTGACTTTATCCAGGAAGGGCACGGAATATTCCCTGGCCCGGACAGCCCCTTTTTTCAGAATATCTTCGATATCTTTGGGGTTGGCCATCAGCTCTTCGTAGCGCTGCCGGGGTTCTTTTAAGATCTCATTGATGTATTCAAACAGTTCCTGTTTCATGGTTCCCCAGGCAATACCCTCCCGGTACCGCCGGGCCAGATCTTTGGTCTCCTGCGCTGTGGCAAAGGCCCGGTAGATTGAAAACAAGGTGCAGGTATCCGGGTCTTTGGGTTCATCCGGCCCCAGGGAGTTGGTCTGGATCTTCATGATCATTTTGCGCAGCCGTTTTTCGGTATCAAACAGCGGAATAAAATTGTTGTAGCTTTTGCTCATCTTTCGTCCGTCAAGGCCTGAAAGCACGGCTGCTGTTTCATCCACAACCGCCTCGGGCTGCACAAACAGCTCCTTGTAGGTGTGGTTGAACCGTGCGGCAATATCCCTGGTCATTTCAAGGTGCTGGATTTGGTCTTTTCCCACGGGTACTTTGGCGGCATTGAACATGAGAATGTCGGCGGCCATGAGAACGGGGTAGGAAAAAAGCCCCATGGTGATGCCCTGGTCCGGGTCTTTTCGTTCCTGTTCTTCGTTTTCCTGAACCGCTGCTTTGTATGCATGGGCGCGGTTCATCAAACCCTTGGCGGTCAGACAGGTTAAAATCCATGTCAGTTCCGGAATTTCGGGAATATCAGACTGCCGGTAAAACACACAATTGTCGTAATCCAGTCCGAGGGCAATCCAGGCGGCTGCAATTTCAAGGGTGGAGGTTTTTCGTTTTTTGGGATCATGGTTTTTGATCAGGGAGTGGTAATCAGCCAGAAAATAATAGGATGTCAGGTCCGGATTTTTACTGGATTCAACAGCCGGACGAATCGCCCCCACATAATTGCCGAGGTGGGGCGTGCCGGACGTGGTAATACCGGTCAAAAAATCTGCGTTTTTCATTTATATTCCTAAAGAATTAATTAAAGTTATGCAAAAAAAGGGAATTACCAGAATCTTCTCTTTTTTTCAAGGCGTGCCTTTGCAATAATCCTGGCGGACTGTGGACTATGGTTGCGCCATGCGCACACAGTTTCTGCCGTCATTTTTTGCAGCATACAAAGCATCGTCAGCCTTTTTGATGAGCAATTCCGCATTTTTTTCGTCGGCAGAGGAAAACGATGAAATGCCGAAACTTGCGGTAATATGGATGGGTGGGCGGCTTTCAGATATGTGCATGGGTGTTGTTTCAATTTTGATTCTCATACGTTCTGCAATGTCCCGGCCTTGATCAATCGAGCAGTCCGGCAGACATAGGATAAACTCCTCCCCACCATACCGGCCGATAACATCATAGGGCCGTATGACCTGTTTCATCTGGGATACAAATTGCTTGAGTACTTTGTCTCCTGCCGTGTGGCCGTACCGGTCATTCACCTGTTTAAAATGGTCTATGTCTGTCATGAGCAACGACAACGGTGGGGGGGTCCGCGCGGCCCGTTCAAGCTCTTGGTCCAGTTTTTCATTGAAGGCCCTGCGATTCAAGATCCCTGTCAAAGAATCCTTTCGGGCCAGTTCCAGCACTTTTTCTTCCAGGTCGATGATTCGTTCACCGATATGGATACGGTATTTGAGTTCAACGTAGTCAATGGGTTTGGTTAAATAATCGTCCACGCCGGCTTCAAGACCCTCTATAATGTCCTGCTGGTCGCTTTTGGCGGTGAGGATGATAAAATAGACGTATCTGGGTGTCTCATGGGCACGTACTTTTCGGCACAGCTGCAGGCCGTCCATTTCAGGCATCATCCAGTCGGAAATAACGATATTGGGGCACCCTGGGTTGATGATGATATCCCAGGCCTGGCGGCCGTCAACGGTGGAAATGACCTGGTATCCCCATTTTTTAAGGTTGTTTTCAAGAATGGCTCTGAATATGGGATCATCTTCGGAAATTAAAATTTTCATGGATCATCTTTTTAACTTTTCAATGGTTATATTAAGTTCATCTTCAAATAGAGCGATCTCTTGTTCCAATTGTGAAAGGATTGGGTTTATTTGGCTGAAATCCCCTGTTTTTGCCTGTTTTTCCAATTCATTTGCCTGCAACTGAGCCCCAAGTGCCCGAAAATTGCTCAAGGCGCCTTTCATGGCATGGGCTGCCTTTTCCAATGCCGGGCCATCTTCAGCCCCAATTGCGTTTTGGATGGCATTCATATGATCGGCACGGTTATAGAAATACATTTCAGTGATCCGGATGAAAAAATCCGTATCATTGTCCACCGCTTCCATGACTTTGGGCAGATCGAAACGCCGGGGCCGGTCGGCGGTTGGGGCCACATCCTCTGCTTCACGTGGGTGATCCGGGCCGGCACCTTGGCTGGGCGTGGGGGCACGAAATTTTGAATCAGGCGGTTCGGGCAAGGATTGAGCCGCTACATGCAAATACCGGCAAAGGGCCATGTAAAGTGTATTGGGCTCAACCGGCTTTGAAATATGGGCATCGGCGCCAAAATGAATTGCCCGGTCCACTTCTTCGGATAATGCTGCGGCTGAAAGTGCGATGATCGGCAAATCTTTATGGGTTTTGCGGATGGTCCAAATCGCCTGGAATCCATCCATGACCGGCATCTGAAGGTCCATGAAGATAAGATCCGGCGGGGTTTGTGCAACGATGTCCACTGCCTGACGACCGTTTCTTGCGATCAGCAAATCCGCCCCTGTCCGATTTAACAGGCGAACGGCCACCTCCAGGTTTAGATCGAGATCTTCCACCACCAGGATGGAAAAACCTTTTAAATCCGGTGGCGCGATTTTGTCTGAACGTTGCTGGTTTTCCCTGAACGCGGCAGGGTCGCCCATTGCCATGTCCATCTTAAAATAAAAGGTACTGCCCCGGTTCTCTTCGGATTCAACCTTTAATTCACCTCCCATCAACTGGACCAGTCGTCTGCTGATGGCAAGCCCCAGGCCGGTGCCGCCAAAACGCCTGGTGGTGGTTGAATCGGCCTGGGAAAAGGCCTCAAATATTTGTTTCTGCTGTACCGGGCTGATGCCGATGCCGGTATCTTGGACTGAAAAAAGCAGTGTTACCCGGCCCTCTTCATGATCCTTGCTCTCTAAGCTGATTTGCCCTGTTACCCCGCCTTTGCAGGTAAATTTGACGGCATTGCTTAAAAGATTCATTAATATCTGTCTGAGCCTGTGGGCGTCACCCTGGACAACATCGGGCACATCCGGTGCTATGGCGATGGTAAAATCAATACCTTTTTCCTGGGCCGGGGGAGACAATATGGAGTCGATGGGAAAAAGCATCTCTTTTAAGGAAAAATCATGAATGTCTATATCGATCTTCCCTGCCTCAATTTTGGAAAAATCCAGAATATCATTGATAATATCCAGAAGTACCCTGGAAGAAAAGTCAATTTTCTTGGCAAAGTCCAATTGTTCGTCGGTTAAATCGGTTTCGAGCAGAAACCGGCTCATGCCGATGATGGCATTCATGGGCGTCCGGATTTCATGGGACATGTTGGCCAGAAATTCCGATTTTGCCTGGTTGGCTTTTTCCGCCTGTTGGCGGGCGGAGACCAGGGCTTTTTTGGCCGCTTCCTGGTCGGTCATGTCCACAAAGGTTAAGATATAACCTTCTTCAAAGAGCCGGCCGCCAACCAGCATCTCTTTATATATTCCATCTTTGCACAGCAGTTTATACATGTTTGGCTGGATTGTGCCGTCTTGTTCCGGGGCGCGTTCAAGATAGGCCAAAAAATGGCTGCGCCCCTCTTTGCCGGTCTCATTATCCGGGAACATTTTTTCAAGTGCGTTATCAATGTCGAAAAATTCTTGTTCTCCGTAACCCAGCAGCGTTGTAAATGCATTGTTTCTTCTGTAGATCCATCCTTGTTCATTCACGTATATGATGGGGATGGGAACCAGGGTAAATATGGTTTCAAATCCTTTTTGGGAGGCCTTGAGCTGGGCATCCTTAGCCAGTCTGTCGGAAATATCCCTGAAACTTACAACAGACCCTGTAATCTTCCCATTTTCAATGATGGGGGACGAGACACAACTGACCGAAAAGGCGCTGCCGTCTTTTCGCAAGAAAATTTCATGGTCAATGCGCCGACTCTCCCCGTCTTCCAGAGCAACGTGCAAAGGGCAGTTTCCTTCTTCATAGGTGGAGCCGTCGGGATAACTGTGGTGAAAGACCTGGTGGGAACTTTTGCCGATAATCTGATCCTGGGACCATCCGAGCATTTGTTCTGCGGCCGGGTTTAAAAAGGTGAAGGCACCGTGAATATCAACGCCGTAAATTCCGTCTCCGGTGGAAGATAAAATAAGATCATTTTTTTTATACAGATGGCGAATGGTTTGTTCGTCTTTTTTTTGCTGTTTCAGCACACGTTTGCGCTGGGCCAATAAATAAGCGATCAACAGAGAAAAAAGAAGATGCATGGAGATGAGGATGGGCTGCCCAGGGCCGTAGATGAGCGATTTTTTTTTGATACTCTCTTCGGGGATAAAGTGAAACATATACCAGTGATTTGAAGGCGCAATTGTACCGACATCAATGGCTTGGGTGCTTAGGATGGAAATTGGGACGGACAGCACCCGTATCAAAAAAATGCCATGATCGGTCCGGATCTGCTTTATTCCTGTTCGTGCGGCCTGCCAGGCGTCTGGGAAATCAGCGGCAAAGCGCAAGTCTTTGTTTGTTTCGAACATAAAGGCAAACTCTTTTTCCGGAAACATCTGGGATTTCAAATAATAGCCGTTTTCATTGACAAGAAAACTGTAATGTATGCGCTCCGAATCGTCGTTTATGTGGTTTTGGGCAAATAAATTTTCCAGCAGGGATTTGCCCATAAAGTTCATCACCAAAACTGCCCGTGTTGACCCTTTTTGATCTTTAACGGGAAGGGCAAAACGAATCATGGGTTTGTGGGGGACTTCAACTTTGCCCTGTTCCACATTTAAGTCCAAAGGAGAGATAAATATTTGATCTGCAGGCAGCAAGAGCGCTTCTTTGAAATAATAGCGATTCACCTTGTTTTGAAGGCTTTTTTGGGGGACTTTATTGCATTTGCCGCCATCAAAATTGATGCGCACCATCTCCCGCCCGTCGGCATGAATTAAGCGAATCTGATCATACATGCCATAATAATGGCAAACCGAACGCATCATCCGTGTAAGCGTCTGACGGTTTTTCGGGGTCGGATGGGCTGTGAATCGGGCCAGACACGGGGACTGGGCAAGCACTTGGATGTCGCCGGTTCGTTCATGAAACATGGACTCAAGCTGGTGCTCAGCCTTCATCCCATAGCCGATATTATGACTGATATCTATTTTAAGGCGGTTTTTATCATATATATTTAACAAAGGGAAAATCACCACAGCTATGAGGATGAAAATCAGGATAAAATATTGCATCCAGGAACGAAAAAAAATTTTATTCAGCACAGGCACCCCCCTGGGTTTTTCAGGTTAGCCCGGGACATTGGGCACAGGCGGCACGGCCGCAGGCTTTGCGAAAAGATATCCCTGGATATAGGTTGCTTTGTTTTCCACCAGCCACTTCCACTCTTCTGTATTTTCGACCCCTTCTGCGATTGTTTGGATACCAATATTTTCAGCCAGCATTAAAAGATTTTTGACGACCATGCCTTTGTGGGTATCTTTTAACTCCATGTCATTTTAATTCGATAAAACTCCCTGCAGAGTCCCCAGGCAATTTTATTTAAAAAAAAGAGCAAGCATTGCGAAGATTCACTTTTCGTAAAGTAAAGTCATCGATAAATCTACAGGTTGAGTCCGGGTACATATATAGAATCGTTTTCTTTCTTAGATAGTTATGCAAAATCGGTTAAAAAGTCAACCTGTCACCGTATTTAGTGTCTGAACGAAAACCTGGAAATTTTGTTGAGTACAAGGCGCGCCGTTTTAATTCTGATCATGGGCCTTACTTGATGTCACGCCGTCAAATCAAATTATGTTCAGAGGCGTAGTGTTCGGCAAATTCGATTTCCTCTTCCATGGTATTCAATTTTTCATTCAGCTTTTCGTCGATAATTTTATTGAGAATCGTGGTGTAGATCGGCCCTGGCTTTATGCCCAGGTCTTTGAGCTCTTTGCCCCCGATTAAAGGTTTTATATTTCGCTGGTGTGTATAAAAATGAGAAATGGCTTTGCGTACCGATTCATTTTTCGTCAACGCCAGCATAAACAGCAGGCATTCCGTTTTAAAATAGATCAGCCACCAGTACATCTGCTGATTTGAGACTGGATAGTTTTTTTCAATCAGGAGTATCCGCTGTTCGGCCTTAATGCGTTGCTCAAGCAGGCGGTACCGCTCTTTTACGGGAAACATCAGGCGGTCCGCAATCTGGGAACTCACCCTAAACGGGTAGCCGTGAAGCCAGGCCATGAAATAAACCGCCCATCTTGGATAATCGTCATCGGCATATAAAAGATCATGCCATGCCAGGGCTTTACCCACGGATTCAAACAGGTCGCAGGTAGCCCGGGTTAATTTCAGATCATTGTGTATCACTTTGTCCAGACCGTAATCGGCCATGGTCCGGACCGCAGGCAACGGGTTTTCTTCGCCGAAAATCTGTTTGAGTTCCGAAAGCACCCGCAGGCCGCTTAAATGCTTCACCGCCCCGACATTTAAGGCGTTTTTGATCAGGTTGGCGGTGACTTTTCCGATCCTGAATCCAAATCTGTTGGAGAATTTGATGGCCCGGAAAATCCGGGTGGGGTCCTCAATAAAACTTAGGTTATGGATAATGCGGACTATTTTATCCTTCACGTCCCGGACACCGCCGAAATAGTCGATGAGCGTTCCAAAAGTGTCCGTGTTCAAGGAGATGGCCAGGGTGTTGATGGTAAAATCCCTGCGGGCAAGATCCATTTTAATAGAGGAGTTTTCCACCACAGGCAGTGCGGCGGGCGTCGCATAGTATTCGAGCCGGGCAGAGGCCACGTCAACCTTGAACTCGTCGTCAAAAATAATGACGGCGGTGTTGAATTTGCGGTGCTGGTGCAGTCTGCAATTGTGCAGTGATGCAAAATAACGGGCAAAGGCAATGCCGTCCCCCTCCACCACAACGTCCACGTCTTCGATGGGCCGCTCGAGCATCAGGTCCCGGACAAATCCGCCCACCACAAAGACCTCCACGCCGAGGGTGTCTCCGGCCGTGCCGATGTCGGAAAGCAGGGTGCGTACACGCTCGTCCAGTTGATGCTTGATACGATTGCCCACGTATTTTGTCCGGGGTTTCAGGCCGGGCATGTCTGTTTTTTCACTTAAAACAACTTCCCGGTTATGTTCCACCAGAAAATTTAAAAGGTCGGTGCGTGTAATGACCCCGGAAATTAGGCGATTATCCATTACCGGAACGACCCGTTGTTTTAAATCGATAATGATACGTTCGATTTCCGCCAGATCACAGGAGAGGCCGACACTTTGTCCGCCGGGCTCAAAATAATCGATTACAGGCTGCCCACCAAGCTTGTGGTGTACAATTTTTTCAGCCACATGGCGGGTGATGTATCCTGAATATTCACGTGTCTGCGGATCAAGAACAAGCAATGTGTTGATGTTGTAGCGGATCATTTTTTGGGCCGCATCCCGGCACGATTTTTCTGCGGTGATGGTGATGGCCGGGCTTGACATCAGTTTTTTTGCTACGCGGACGTGCTTGATCTGTTGTTGGATCAGCTCGATCAAGCGCATTTCTACCTGGGGAAGGGTCTGGTTCTCCACCTTGGCGGATGCCGCATAAAAATGACCGCCGCCACCAAGGGCGCCCAGGATTTTTCCCACATCCAGTTCGTGCAGGCGGTTCCGGGCGATGACATACACCTTGGACCCCATGAGCACCAGGGCAAAAAAACAGTCCAGATTTTCCATTCGGACAATTTTTTGGACAATGGAGGCAAGATCCGGAATATAATGGGATGCGGCGATGGCCGACAGGTGGATCGGGATGCCGTTGACGGTAACGGTTGTCATTTCATTGATCAATTCATTGAGCCATGTGACCTGTTCGGTCTTCATTTCCTTGACCACAAGGCTTGAAATGGTGGATAAACTGGCACCGCAGGAGATCAGAAACCCTGCCTGTTCAAAATCCGCCGGGGTTGTGGAGGCATAGGTGAAGTTGCCGGTGTCCTCGTAAATTCCAAGGGCCATCACCGTGGCCTCATCACTGGTGATGGCAATTTTTTTTTCACGCAGCAGTTCACACATGATGGTGGTGGTGGCCCCGTAGGGCTTTGACAGGTCATAGGTCCCCTTGATTTCGTCAGGAAATGAGGGGTGGTGATCGTAAATATCAATGATCAGATTCGGTTTTTCCAGCAGCCTTTCAACGCCGGACAGTCGGCTTTTTTGCCGGGTATCCACAATGACCAGGCGCTGGGTCCTGGAAAAGTCTATTTTGGCAGGGTCTGCCATGTTAAACAGGTAGCCCATGGAGTGAACAAAAAAATCCCTGAGATTTTTTTCCTGGGATCCGGGAAAGATGATGACACTTTCCGGGTAGAGCTTTTGTGCGGCAAGCATGGCACCGATGGCATCAAAATCTGAATTTACATGGCTGGTGATGACTGTTTTAGGGAAAATTTGCTGTTTTTTTGGGGACACCGAATAACTCCTGTTGAAATGCACTTTGCAAATTTATATAGTATATATAAATTGAATTTACAATGTTCCGACACGTCCTTGAGTCAACATCGCAAAATAACGGTCGTCATTGACGGCCTTTATCCTAAACATATGAAGGAATGATTATGGCCGTCATTTATGAGTGGAAAGGAAAGAATCCCAAAGGTAGGAAAATCAAAGGGGAGATGGAGGCTGAAACGCCGGAACAGGTACGAACCTCACTGGAACGCCGCAAGATAACCCCCACACGGGTCCGGAAAAAACCAAAGGACCTGTTTGAAAATGTCTCCTTTCTTGCGCCGAAAGTGAAAGACAGCGATGTCATCGTTTTCGCACGGCAGTTTTCCACTATGATAGATGCGGGCCTGCCGCTTTTGCAATGCATAGAACTTTTGTATTCCCAGCAGGAGAATCCTACATTTAAGAAACAGCTTAAGCATATTAAAGAGTCTGTTGAATCCGGAGAGACCTTTGCCGATGCACTGAAAAAGTATCCCAAAACCTTTAATGAGCTTTTTGTCAACATGATAGCCGCCGGGGAGGCAGGCGGTATCCTTGATGTCATTTTACAGCGCCTGGCAGCCTATGCCGAAAAAATGGCGAAGCTTAAAAAGCAGGTCAAGGGCGCCATGACCTATCCGGCCATTACCCTGGCCGTGGCGGTTATCGTGGTGGGCGTTATCCTGGTCTTTGTTATACCGGTGTTTGAGAAAATGTTTGCCGACATGGGGTCTGCGCTGCCTGCTTTCACCCAGATTGTCATTAATCTAAGTAATTTTGTGGTGGCAAATATCCTGTGGATAATTTTTGGGTGCATAGGGGCTGCTTTTCTGTACAGGCAAATTTATAAAACAAAAAAGGGTCAAATTTTTTTTGATGATATGTTTTTACGTCTGCCGGTCTTGGGCATTTTGATCCGGAAGGTGGCCGTGGCAAAATTCACCCGTACCACATCCACTATGATTTCATCCGGGGTCTCCATTCTTGAGGCCCTGGATATTGTGGGCAAAACCTCGGGTAATAAAATTGTCGAATTTGCTATAACCGATGTCAAGAGCGGCATTGCCGAAGGCCGATCCATGGCCGACCCTTTGCTGGAAAGCGGGGTGTTTCCTGCCATGGTCTGCTCCATGATCGCCGTGGGGGAATCCACAGGTGCCCTGGATGTAATGATGACCAAAATTGCAGACTTTTATGATGATGAGGTGGACCAGGCCGTAAAAAATCTGACGGATATGATCGAACCCTTCATGCTTGTGTTTTTAGGTGTTGTGGTCGGCGGTCTTGTTATTGCCATGTATCTGCCCATTTTTTCAATGGCCGGCGCCGTTGGATAACCCGGATCTTTTGTTACGACGGACCCGGGATCTGTTTGTTCAGATCAAGTGGGTTATCCCGGCCAGGGCGGTATTCGCCCTGGTCTTGATATGTTCCACCCTTTTTTTTCCCGGTGCCGCCCTGTCCGGCAATCGGGAGTACTCCTTTTTATCCCTGTACAAAATTTCAGGCATCATGCTTGGACTGTCTGTGGTTTATTTTATCTGGCTCCAACGGAAAAAATACCTGTATGGACTTGCCTATACCCAGGTCATTATTGATACCCTCATTGTCACAGCCATTGTTTTTGTCACCGGCGGCTATCATAGTATTTTTACGTTTTTGTATTTGTTGATCATCATTTATGCGGCCATGCTGTTGCTTGCCCGGGGCAGTTTTGCCGTGGCGCTGGTATCAAGCATTCAATATGGGCTTCTCATTGAGCTTGAGTATTTGAAGATTATTGCCCCGGTGTCGGAAAATTACCCCCTTGCTCTAATGGTGGACCAGCACCACATCCTGTACCGGATTGTGATCATTATTTCAGCCTGTTTTGCCACGGCAGCCCTAAGCGGCATTCTGGCCCTGCAGCTTAAAGCCGCCAGGAAAGAGCTAAAGATTGCCCAGGAGCATTTAAAACGTGTGGAAAAAATGGCGGCAGTGGATGAAATTGTGTCAGGCATTGCCCATGAGATAAAGAACCCTCTGGCCTCCTTGTCCGGTTCCATACAGATGTTAAAGGAGGAGATGGCACCCACAGGCGAAAATGATAAACTCATGCAGATTGTGTTAAGGGAAACGGATCGCCTCAAACAGATCGTGACCGATATTCGATTGATTTCAAAACCTAATCGGTCCAATGCGGAGTTGATTAATCTGGCCAAAGCAATTGATGATGTAAAAGTTTTATTTGACAATACACCGGACTGGCAGGGTAACATCACACTTGTGACCCGGCTCGAACCGGATCTGCATGTGTGTATGAATGGGGTGCATTTGCAGCAGATTCTATGGAATTTGATAAAAAATGCCGCCGAATCCATTGACGGCCACGGAAAGATTACAATATCACTGGAGTCGCCCCGGCATAAGCGCATCTATTTGACCATTAAAGATACAGGTACGGGCATTGACCCCAAAAATACCCCGCATATTTTTGATCCCTTTTTCACCACTAAAAGTGATGGAACAGGACTTGGGCTGTCAATTATTCACCGGATAGTTGACACCTACAACGGCATGATTGACTTTGAATCAATTCCGGGAAAAGGGAGCGTTTTTACAATAATTTTTGAACGCCCTGATCAATGCCGCGAGCCAGAGGGGATTAAAACCGGTCACTTGAGGCCAGTTTAATGCCCAAGCCAACAAACACTGCACCAAGGCCGCGATCCATCCAGCGGGAAACCACCGTGTTCGCGTTCAGATAGTTCGTTAATTTGCCGCCGATAAGAATCAAAGGCGGTTCAACAAAGGCCGCTACAAAAATGATCAGGGATCCATGGAGAAAAAATTGTGCGCTGACAGGACCTGCGCCGGATTCAACAAATTGCGGCAGAAACGCCAGAAAGAAAACCGCGACTTTAGGATTTAATACGGATACCAGCACACCTTGTCGAAATATCGACATCAAGCCTTTTGGGGCCGTCTGACCGTAGACGGACATGTGGCTCCCTTTAGACCGCAAGGCCTGTATGCCCAGCCATATCAGATAGGCGGCACCAATCCATTTAACTGTTGAGAATGCCAAAGCAGAAGAGGCTAAAATAGCAGATAACCCTAAAGCTGCAAAAATAACATGGACAAATGCACCGGTCCAGATGCCGAACATTGCCGCAAATCCTGACGACACCCCTCTTTTTGCGGTTTGGCCAAGAATGAACGCCATATCCGGACCCGGAGATATGTTTAATAAAACAGCCGCCGTAAAAAATGTTGCCCAATGACCCCAAGCGTACTCAAACATTGTTTATATATCCTTGAATTTTTGGTGAAATTTAATTTGTTTATCCATATTTTATCGAAGTAACCATTTCCAGAATGAAAATGCAACAATAATCCGGCGGGGATTTAAAGCGGAAAAGAGCGGTGTCCGGGCATCAAAGACCATGTTTTTAAAATGCCGAAAATCTGTTCAATATGAGTATTCACTCTATTATTTTAGCCGATTTTTTTTCCCGCCGGTGCCGTCATTGACAATGCCATACAAAAACGCTATTTTACCATGTTTTATTCATGGGGTTAACCGTGTCTAAAAGTTTAAAACTAAAGGGAAGCGGCCCTTTTTATGTATAAATTCGGAGTCTAAATATAAACGAAAGCAGCTATTTTTATGGATAACAAAACAAGCAAACTTCTTGATCTTCGTAAAGAAAAAATAAATGAGCTAAAAACCGACGGCATCAGCCTGTATCCCAATGACTTCAAACCGGATCACAGGGTGCATGAATTAAAAGATATTATAGAAAAAGATGCCGAGGCCTTGGGCGAGAACGGCCGCAAATTCCGCCTTGCCGGCCGTATGATGGCCATTAATAAAATGGGTAAATCTTCATTCATCAGGTTTCAGGATGCCGGTGAGCAGATGCAGGTTTATATCCAGAAAAATAAGGTTGGAGATGATGTCTATGCTTTGTTTAAAAAGCTGGATATTGGTGATTTCATTGGCGTCGAGGGTCCGTTGTTCCAGACAAGAACCGGTGAATGGACCCTGCTTGCCGAAAGTTTTAAGCTTTTATCCAAATCCGTAAGACCTCTGCCTGAAAAATTTCACGGTATCAAAGACCCTGAAAAAAGATACCGCCAGCGCTACCTTGATCTGATCATGAATGAAAATACCCGGCAGATTTTCAAAAAACGCAGCGCCATTGTGGCGGCCATGAGACGGTTCTTTGACGAAAACGGATTCATGGAGGTGGAAACACCCATGATGCAGACCTTGCCGGGGGGTGCTGAAGCCACACCGTTTAAAACCTGGCACAATGCCCTGGGTATGGAATTGTACCTGCGCATTGCACCGGAGCTGTATCTGAAACGACTGGTGGTGGGCGGATTTGAAAAGGTATTTGAAATCAATCGGAATTTCAGGAACGAAGGGGTCTCCACCCGGCACAATCCCGAGTTCACCATGGTGGAATTCTACCAGGCCTATGCCACCTATGAAGATTTGATGAATCTGACCGAAGAGATGTTTTCCACCATTGTCACCGAAATTACCGGTGCAGGCAAAGTTGAATACCAGGGCATGACCATTGATTTTTCCAAGGGATGGAAACGCATCTCCATGATAGACTCCTTATCAGAGATCGGGGGCATTGATCCTGCCATTGTCAATGATACCCAGGCGCTGCTGGCCCACGCTGAAAAGGAAAATATCCAGATTGCCAAAAAAGACCGCCACGGCAAAGTGCTGACCAAACTGTTTGATGCCCTTGTGGAGCCCAAACTCATCCAGCCCACATTTATTACCGGATATCCGGTGGAAGTCTCTCCGTTGTCCAGGAAAAGTGACACCGATGCCGAACTGACGGACCGGTTTGAATTGTTCATTGCCGGCAGAGAAATTGCCAACGGATTTTCCGAAATTAATGATCCCGAAGACCAGTATAACCGGTTTCTCATGCAGGTACGTCAACGTGATGAGGGCAACGACGAAGCCCATATCATGGATGCGGAGTATGTCGAGGCACTGGAATACGGCATGCCGCCCACAGCCGGGCAGGGGATCGGCATTGACCGGCTTGTCATGCTGCTGACCGATGCCGCCTCCATACGCGAGGTGATCCTCTTTCCACACATGAAAAATGCGTAACGCATAAAAGGAAATTGTGGGGGCGGAACTTTTCATAGCCGGAAAATATCTGCGGGCCAAACGCAAGGAGGGGTTTATCTCTTTGATTACCTTGCTGTCCGTGGCAGGTGTGATTCTCGGTGTGATGGCACTGGTGGTGGTGATTGCCGTCATGAGCGGGTCGGAAACGGAATTCAGGAACAGGATACTTGGGCTGGAACCCCATATCCTGGCCATGAACTATTCCGGCCGTTTTACGCCTGATCAAGCCATGGAAGACAAGATCCGGCAGACCCCCGGGGTCAGGGCCGTATCCCCAATCCTGTTTGGCCAGGCCATGATACGTACGGCCAACTCTTTTTCCGGCATTATCCTCAGGGGAATTGAGCCGGAAAAAGGGGCGGCACTGATCAAAGGCTACACCGCCGACGACCTTGGGGACGCGCTGAACAAAACCAAGAATAAAACCGGTCTTCCCGGAATTATCCTTGGGCAATCCCTGGCCAATACTGTTGGGGTGATGGAAGGTGACCGGGTGATTCTTATGTCGGCATCGGGCATTATTTCCCCCATGGGGCAGATTCCGTCCATGAAGCAGTTTGTGGTTACCGGCACCTTTAAATCCGGCATGTCGGAATACGATTCCAGTCTGGCCTACGCCCGGTTGGATCAGGTCCAGGCACTTGTGGGGGCCAAAGGTAAGATTTCGGCGTTCGGCATCTGGACCGATCAGATATTCAGGGTTAAAGAATTAAGCCAAAATGCCCTTGGATTCGTAGATTATCCATATTATCTGCGCAACTGGATGGATATCAACCACAGCCTCTTTTCTGCCCTTAAACTTGAAAAAACAGCCATGTTTGTTATCCTGACGTTGATTATCCTTGTGGCGGCATTTAATATCGCATCGGCTTTGATCATGATGGTGATGGAAAAGACCCGTGATATTGCCGTGTTAAAAGCCATGGGTGCCACAAATGCCATGATTCGTCGTATTTTCATCATCAAGGGAATGATTATCGGCATCATCGGTACGGGTATCGGAACAACCTTGGGTGTTGTGATCTGTTTCATCCTTAAACGATACGAATTTATCAAACTGCCCGAGGCATATCCTTTTTCCACTCTTCCGGTACAGCTTGAATATTCTGATGTTATCTTAATCGCTGTGTCCGCCCTGGTGATCTGCTTTTTGTCCACCCTGTATCCGTCGTATAAGGCGTCACGAATGAATCCGGTGGAGGCCATAAGATATGGGTGATACACCGCTGATTCAACTGAACGGGGTTTCACGGTCTTTTGTATTTAAAACAGCGTCGCTGGACATTCTGCACAAGGCGGATCTATCCATACAACAGGGCGAGACCATTGCTGTCGTGGGGGCGTCGGGGATCGGTAAATCCACCCTGCTGAACATCATCGGGACCCTTGACAGGCCGGATGAAGGACGCCTGCAGTTCAACAACGAAGATATCCTGGCCTACAATGATGATAAGCTCGCCGCATTTAGAAATAAAAATATTGGCTTTGTTTTTCAGTTTCATCATTTACTCCAGGGATTTACAGCCGTTGAAAATGTTATGCTGCCCGGGTTGATCAGTGGTAAATCCAAAAAAACTATTGAAAAACATGCCGTAAATATGCTTGAAAGAGTAGAACTTGGTGCCCGAATCGAATACAGGGTGGAAGACCTGTCCGGCGGCGAACAGCAGCGGGTGGCCATTGCAAGGGCGCTGGTCATGGCGCCGGCCATGTTACTGGCCGACGAGCCCACCGGCAACCTGGATCAAAAGAACAGCCGCGCGGTTCATCAACTCTTAAAAGAACTTAACAAGGAAATGGGGATGACGATTATCGTGGTCACCCACAATTCAGAATTATCCGGTTTAATGGACAGAAAAGTGACGTTGAAAAACGGGAAAATCGTACCGGTATAAAAGTAATAATGTAGGTGAAATAGATTACTTAGGACTAACTATGAGAAATTTTCAGGTCAGTGTATTGCTTGCAGTTTTTTTCTGCCTTTTAGGATCAAACCTTGTCTCTGCCGAGGAGCAGGTCGCCGTGGCGTTATTCCCCTTTCATGTCCAGGCAGCGCAGCCCGATGAAAAAATTGCCCCGGCTGTGTCAAAAATGCTGAAGGAAAAGCTTGAGAAAGACGGCACAAAGGTCGTGATTACAGATACGTTTATCGATACAACGGACTGGGGATACCAGCAATTCCGTCAAGAGGGTATTCGCTTGGGCGTTGACTGGATCATTACCGGCGACATTTTTGTGGCCGGGCAGGCGTTGAGTATTGATTCCCGGATGCACAGTGTTTATGAAAAACAGGCGCCCTTGACCTTTTTTTCACAAGCGCCAACACTATCAGAGTTGTATACCGGCATAACCTCCCTGGAAAAAGATATCATCGGCGAATTGTTCCAGCAGAAAATGATTTCAGCAATTGCCGTTGCGGGCAATGTTCGTGTTGATTCCGATGCCATCCTAAGGGTGGTCTCATCCAAAAAAGGCGACATTTTAAATCGTACCGTTTTAAACAATGATCTGAAAAGCGTTTATAAGATGGGGTATTTTGATGATGTGGTCATCAAACGACAGAATATGGATAAAGGGGTTGAAGTCATTTTTGAAGTCCAGGAAAAACCCAGTGTCCGCAATATCCGATTTGAAAACAATCATATTTATGAGGACGAAGAATTATTTGAGGTTGTCGCCACCTCCACAGGATCCATACTCAATGCATATAAACTCAATAGTGACGTCAATAAACTCAAGCGTCTGTACTACGAAAAAAATTATCATAACTGTCAGATTTCATATGATATAAAACCTTTGGAAAACCATCAGGCAGATATCGTTTTTAACATTGAAGAGGGTGATAAAGTTAGAATCACGAGCATTGAATTCGAGGGAAATCAATATTTTGACGATGATGATCTCAAAGACGAAATGCAGACCCAGGAAAAGGGATTCTGGTCATTTATAACATCTTCGGGAGAACTTGACGAAACGGAACTTGACAATGATGTGCTG
This sequence comes from uncultured Desulfobacter sp., assembly GCF_963666675.1. Lineage (NCBI taxonomy): Bacteria > Pseudomonadati > Thermodesulfobacteriota > Desulfobacteria > Desulfobacterales > Desulfobacteraceae > Desulfobacter > uncultured Desulfobacter sp. The sequence continues at coordinate 2,256,441 of NZ_OY762929.1, forward strand.
CGTATCGAAGCGTTTTATAAGAACAATGGGTTTATCAATGTCAAGGTGTCTGATCCTGTGGTAAACATGGGCGCCCAGGAGATCTCCATCCGGTTTAAAATTGATGAAGGCAAGCAATACCAAAATGGGGTGGTCAACATCAAAGGCGACATCCTCACCAGCGAGGAAGAGCTTTTGGCACTTCTGGAATCTCCCCAGTCGGAATTGTATAACCGGGAACTGGTTCGCAAGGATATGATTACCCTGAACGATTTTTATGCCAACCAGGGGTATGCCAATGTCAGGGTTGTCCCAAAGGCTGATAAGAATGATGCCGAGGCAATCGTCAATATCAATTTTGACATTGATAAAGGCGAGCTGGTCTACTTTAACCGGATTATTATCGCCGGCAACACTAAAACCCGGGACAAGGTTATTCGACGGGAGCTTGCCATTGATGAGCAGGGTCTTTACAGTATGAAAAAGATCCAGCGATCCAACAGAAACCTGGTGTTTAAAGACTACTTTCAGAATGTCGACATCAAACCGGTTAAAACCAAAGAGGAGAATAAACGGGACGTTCATATCAATGTTGAAGAAAAACCCACAGGAAACTTCTCTTTTGGCGGAGGGTTCTCCAGTGATGACGGGCCGTTCGGCCAGTTTTCCGTTGAAGAGCGTAACCTGTTCGGCAAAGGACAGACCGGTAAATTCACCATTCGCATGTCCGGGGAAACGGCGTTGTATGATATCGGATTCACTGAACCCTGGCTGTTTGACAAGCCCATTTCAGCCGGATTTAATATTTATAAATTCGAACACGAATACGATTATTACGATAAGAACGCCTACGGGCTTACTTTACGGGCTGCCTCCCGCAGGTTCTGGGATTACACCAGCATTGGCATCGTATACAATATTGAAAAGTTTGATATTGATGATGTTGAAACAGAGAATACATCGGTTTCAGAAGGTTCTTATCTGACGTCAAGCATCATGCCCTATATCAGTTATGATTCAAGAAACCACAGCTTCTTGCCTACTGAGGGCATGTATCACAAATTGTCCGTGGAATATGCCGGGGAAATTTTAGGCGGTGAGATTGATTTTACCAAGTATCTTGTTGAGTCCGCCGTATTTTTTCCGTTGTTCTGGAAATTTTCAGCCGGTATTTATGCCAAAGGTGGATATCTTGATGACAGAACCGACGGTGATCCGGATATTGACTGGGAGCGTTTTTATCTTGGCGGCATCAACTCCATCAGGGGCTTTGACGATACGGACATCAACGGCACCCGAGACGGCTCCAGCATTGAGGTCGGTGGCGAGATGTACTGCCAGTTCAATGTTGAAATGATGTTCCCCATTGTGGAGGAACAGGCGGTTTACGGCGTCTTTTTCTACGATAGAGGCGATGTCTATAACCACGGTGAAAATTTTGACATTGGCGACCAGTATTCCAGTTCAGGCTTTGAACTTAGATGGAATTCTCCCATGGGGCCCATCAGACTGGCCTATGGTATCGTGCTGGACGGTAAAGAAACCAAGAGTACCGGCGATGGTCAATTTGACTTTTCAATCGGCGCATTCTTCTAACTGACAGGAGCTGATCCGGTTTATGAAGACCCGGGTTGGCCCCATAACGAACGTTTGAAGTATCTGTGTGGGGTATGCAGATTTTTATATACGAATAATAAAATTTTATCATCGGAGGCATAAATGAAAAAAAGTATTATAGTTCCGGCAGTTCTGATTATTGTTGCACTGTTTTCCTGCAGCGCTTTTGCAGCGGATGCGGTTAAAATAGGTGTGGTCAGCTTTGAAACAATTTTGAAGGAGTCCAGTGCCGGTAAAGTGATGCAAAAAGACCTCAAGGCCAAACTTACTGAGCTTCAGGGAAAACTTCAGGGAGAGGAAAAGAAAGTTAAAGACATGTCGGCGGCATTGGAACGCGAAGCCCTTGTCCTCAGTGCTGAAAAAAAATTAGAGCGTCAAAGGGAACTGCGGGACAGGGCGGATGACCTGAAAAAAATGAACGCTGATTATACCCAGGAGATGAAGATTCTGCAAAACAAGCGGATGAATCAAATTCAGAAAGATGTCTTTGATATCGCCAACGAATTGGGCAAGGCCCAAGGGTATACCCTGATCATTGAACAAAAAGTCGCGGGTGTTATCTATGCTGCAGACAAGGTGGATCTAACCGACGAAGTTATTAAAAAATACAATTCAACATACGCTAAGAAAAAATAATAGATGCTTACCGCAGACCAAATAGCTGCTATGGTCAATGCCCGGATACAAGGTGATCCGGGCAAAGCCATTTCCGGGGTGTCTTCCTTTGATGATGCCGGACCAGAGGATTTGACTTTTGCAGTGGACCACTCTTTTTTTTCCCGACTGGATGAAACCAATGCCGGTATTATCCTTGTACCCAATGGCGCCCCTGGGGTTTCAGGTACGACGCTTCTTTGCTCGGATAACCCGAAACTTGCCTTTTTTAAGATTGTTGAGCATCTGATGCCGTCAGAGCCGTTGACCGGGTCTATTCACCCGTCTGCTGTTATCGCCGATGACTGTGCTATCGGCGACGGCACACGCATTGATGCCCATGTCAGCATTGGGCCGGGCTGCACCATCGGCAGCGGTGTTCACATCATGGCCAATGCGGTGATCGGGAAGCAATGCCGGATCGACGACGCCTGCCGGATCAGCCCCAACGTCACCCTGGTGGATAAAACACAGGTCGGTAAACTGTCCATTATTCATCCCAATTGCGTCATCGGCTCTGACGGATTTGGATTTGTCCAGGACGGTCACGCCCATGCCAAGCTGGTACATACCGGGTATGTCCAAATCGGCGAGGGCTGTGAAATCGGCGCCTGTAATACCATTGACAGAGGCACCCTGGGCATCACACGCATCGGAAACGGCGTTAAAACGGACAACCAGGTCCATATCGCCCATAATGTTAAGATCGGTGATAATACACTGGTGGTTGCCCAGGTGGGAATTGCCGGCAGCACCACCATCGGTAAAAACGTGATTATTGCCGGCAAAGCTGGGGTTTCCGGGCATCTGGATATCGGTGACGGGGCCATTGTCGGACCCTATGCCGGTGTCAGCGCCAATGTTTCCCCGGGTCAGATTGTTTCGGGTATCCCCCACATGCCCCATAAAATCTGGCTGAAAGTGTCCCGCATTATACCCCGGCTACCCAGTTTCAGAACACAATTGCTTTCCCTTGAAAAACGGATAAAAAAGTTGGAAAGCAACCGTACGGAGCAATCATGACCCAACCCATTCAACCCATTCATCCAACGGCAATTATCGATTCATCTGCCAAAATAGAAGCGAATGTCACCATCGGCCCGTATACCATTGTCAAAGGCGATGTGACCATTGGTGCCGGGACGAGCATCGGCCCTTACTGCACCATCGATGAACATGTCACCATCGGCCCGGACTGTAATATTTTCCAGTACGCTTCCATTGGCGGTGCCCCCCAGGACCTGAAATTTCACGGTGAAACCACCTACCTGACCATCGGCCGTGGGTCCATTATACGTGAATTTGTCACCATCAACAGAGGCACAGGATTTGGCGGCGGATTGACCGCGGTGGGTGAAGAAAATTATCTGATGGCATATACCCACATTGCCCATGACTGTAAAACCGGTAAAGGTGTGATTCTTGCCAATAACTCAACTTTGGCAGGCCATATTGAAATTGGCGATTATGCCACGGTGGGCGGTCTGGTGGCAATTCATCAATTTGTGAAAATCGGAGACTATGCGTATATCGGCGGCAAATCCGCCGTGGTCAAAGACATCCCTCCTTTTGTCATTGCCGCAGGTGACAGGGCAACGCTGCATGGCCTGAACAATGTTGGATTAAAGCGCCATAATTTTGAAACGCCGACCATCCGCCAGTTAAAAAAAGCGTACCGGATATTTTTCCGGATCGGTTTGACCGTGACCCAGGCCGTGGAAAGAACCAAAGCAGAAGTTGAACAACTGCCGGAAGTTGTCTGTTTTACTGAATTTATAAAGAATTCCAATCGTGGGGTGACACGCTAGCGTTCATGAACGATTCAGAAGGCAATAGTTGCAATTCCAACATCGGCCTGATTGCCGGCGGGGGGCAGTTTCCGCTGCTTTTCACCCAAAAGGCGCGGGCAAACGGTTATAAGGTGATCGGGGTCGGGTTCCGCAGCGAGACCGACCCCGAACTTGCCCAACTGACCCACCGGTTTGAATGGTTGTACCTTGGCCAGCTGACCAAACTGATTCGCTATTTTAAATCCCATGGGGTTACCCGGGCGCTGCTCATGGGGTCCATCAGCAAGGCCAATATTTTTAAGGATATAAGACCGGATCTCAAAGCCCTTGCCTTTATTGCCAAAACCGCAGGCACCCACGATGACAATGTCCTTTCTTCCTTTGCGGATCTTTTGGAGAAGCACGGTATTACCCTGGTGCCGTCCACCTTTCTTTTACCGGAACTGATCAGCCCCAAAGGATGCTGGACAAAGCGCAAGCCCGACAAGGCGGAAAAAAAAGATATCCACCAGGGCTGGAAGCTTGCCAAAGCTGTCGGCCACCTTGATATCGGTCAATGCCTGGTTATTTCCAATGGAACGGTGCTTGCCGTGGAAGCCATTGACGGCACGGACGCCACCATAGAACGGGGGGGGCGCCTGAGCCGGGGCAACGGCGCCACAGTGGTTAAATTATCCAAACCCAACCAGGATTTACGATTTGATCTGCCGTCATCCGGATGCACCACCATTGACACCATGCACCGCTCAGGGGCAACTGTCCTTGTGCTTGAGGCCGGCAAGTCACTCTCCTTTGACCGCGAAAAAATGATTGCCCTGGCAGACCAGTATAAGATCTGTATCATCGCTGTGACCGAGGATGAGATCCATGACTGAACAGTCCCGGCACATCATGATCCTAACCGGTGAACCCTCTGGTGACTTTCACGGTGCCGCCCTGGTGGGCGCTTTAAAACAGCTTTGCCCCGGTATCCGGATCACGGGGATCGGCGGTAAAGCCATGGCAGCGCAGGGGGCGGATCTTTTTTTCCCCATTGATAAGCTGTCTGCCATGGGGCTTGTGCAGGTGATCCGGCAGTTCGGCACCATCAAACAGGCCTTTTGTCTTGTAAAACGACGATTAAAAGCAGATCCGCCTGATGCTGTTGTTCTCATTGATTATCCCGGTTTTAATTTGAAAACCGCCGGTTTTATCAAGCAGCACTATGATATTCCCATCTGTTACTACATCGCGCCAAAGGTCTGGGCCTGGAACGCCAAGCGCCTGGACACCATTGCAGAGTTCATTGACCATACGGCACTGATTTTCCCCTTTGAAATTCCCATTTATAAATCCAGAAAAATTTGTGCCACCTATGTGGGAAATCCCCTGGTGGATGAGTACCCCCCAAGCCTGGCTGTCTTAAATAGGCCCGATAAAAATGAGTTGCCGAATGATCCGGTCATCGGTCTGCTGCCGGGATCCCGGTCTGCTGAAATTGATAAATTGCTTCCTGTGATGCTGGATTCAGCCGTCCTGATTGCCAAAAGAGACTCTCGTTTAAGATGTCTGGTCTCTTCGGGTATTACCCAGCATGAAAATCGTATCCGGCAAATTGTTTCTGACCACCCAAACAGCGATTTGTTCCGGATTGTAACAGGACGCCCCAAACAGATTTTTGACCGGGCTCACCTTTTGATTGCCGCATCGGGTACCGTCACCCTGGAAGCGGCATTGAATCTTGTGCCCACGGTCATTATTTATAAAATGTCCGGTGTGGCGTACCGGCTTGCACGACTGCTTGTAAAAGCCAAATACATTGGGCTGGCCAATCTGGTTGTCGGTCGTGAGGTGATGCCGGAGTTGATCCAGGACAATGCCAATGCCGAAACCATCAGCGAAACCGTGTGGTCAATGTTGCCTGAACTTGCACATCATAAACAGCAGCTTCATGAAGTCCGCAGGCGATTAGGACTGCCGGGGGCACCCAAACGTACAGCAGCCATTGTACTTAACATGATCCATAAGCATGGGGCCTAAACACGTTGTTTGACATATTCAGACAAAAGCGATTAAATTATCCATCTTAATAAGATTAAAATAACGGCCATGGGCCGACCTGACATATCAACGGCCAGGCTTAAGCCCACAATGAAAATGAAATTAACTCAGCAACTTATGGAAACTTTTATATCAATTAGGAACTATTACGGGTTATGAGTATCGAAGTGACCTTGTTGTGCATCTGTCTGTTTTTATCCGGTTTTTTTTCCATGTCGGAAACAGCGCTTTTTTCCATTTCAAGGGTCAAAGCCTTCCACATTTCTAAGGACGGTTCAAATTCCGGCCGGCTTATCCTGGAGATGAAAGAAGACTCCCACACCCTTTTGACCACCATTCTCATCGGCAACAACCTGGTTAATATCGGTGCATCCGCCCTTGCCACCTCCCTTGCCATTTCCCAATTTGAGTCCAATGCCGTGGGGATCGCCACTGGTGCCATGACCCTTCTGATTCTTGTGTTCGGAGAAATTTTCCCCAAATCCTTTGCCAACCACAACAATGTAGTGGTGTCAAGGGCGGTCATATACCCCATATACTGGTTGTCAAAAATTTTATGGCCTTTGATTTTCGTGCTCAATTTCATACCCAAATTGCACGGCGTTATAGACAATTCCCAGGATACCGTGACCGAAGATGAGTTGATGACCATGGTGGAAGTGGTTGAAGGTGAAGGGGAGATCAAAGAAGAAGAGATGGAGTACATCACCAATATCTTTGAGTTTGACGACACCTATTGCTCGGAGATCATGACCCCCAGAGCCGACATGTTTGTGGTGGATGCCGCCGAAGGGTTGGACATTCCAAGGGTTTTAAAAACAGGATTTTCACGTATTCCGGTCATTGAAGATACCATCGATAATATTGTCGGCATTCTGCACATCAAGGATCTGTTTTCCAAATATTTGGAAAACAATGACTGCAAGGTCCCCCCGGAAGGCCTTGATGTCAAGACGATTATGAAAAAGCCCTATTTTATCCCCGAATCAAAGAAACTGGATTCACTGCTCAAGGCTTTTAAAGCAAAAAAAAGCCATATGGCCGTTGTCGTTGATGAATATGGCGGTGTGTCCGGTATTGTAACCCTTGAGGATGTGGTGGAAGAAATTTTTGGTGAAATTGCCGACGAGTCGGATAAAAATACACCGGATATTGTGCAGATCAAGGGGAATAAATGGCTGGTAGCGGGTAAAACAGATATCTACCACGCCAACAAAGAATTGAATCTGGGTATTCCTGAATCAACTAATTACGATACGGTCTCAGGATTTTTCCTGGAACTTGTGGAGCGTATTCCCAATCCCGGGGAGTCCGTCCGAATGAATAACTGGATGTTTACTGTAAAGGACATGGACGGCAACCGGATTCAATCATTTATCATTAAGCCGGCCGAAGAGGCCTGATGAACAGTATGCATTAAAATATTATTGACAGCCTGAATCGAATCTATTGACAGATCCGGATCGGGCGTATACAGTTTCAGCAAAATATATAAGACCCATGGACTGATTGGGTTTATTAATTTCCGGGTTCGGCTGCAACGAGAGTTAAAAGGTCTGTGTTGCTTGTACAGACGACTTATAAAGGGAAAAAGATAGTTCGATGATATTTAGCTTCAGCAAAAATTTTTATTTTAGCACTCGATTTTATAGAAAGGACAGCCTGCCTGTGGACTACTGATTTTCCATAAATGTAACTAAAATCACTAAAACCGCAGCAGGCAGAAGCCTGAGGCGGTTTTTTATTTTTAGCTGATTATAAAAAGGAAATTAACATGACAGACCGTGAGACCAAAAATCAAGACATTCAAGAAGAGACCGGGGGCAGTCCGTCTGCACTGTCGCCGCTTCGTGATGAAATCGACCGCATTGATGAACGCATTCTTGAATTGATCAATCAACGCCTTGAGATCGGAAAAAAGGTAGGTGAGATCAAAAAACAGAAGGGCAGTCAGGTGCTGGACCGCACCCGGGAGCGCATGGTGATCGAACGGCTTTTTCAGCTGAATCCAGGCCCTGCGGATGAAAGCCTGATCCAGTATCTTTTCAATGTTATCATTACGGCCACAAGGGAAATCCAGAGGCCAAGGACCGTTGGTTTTTTAGGCCCCCTGGCCAGTCATTCTCATATTGCAGCCCTTCATTATTTCAATCACTGCGGGGAATTTGTGGAGCAGCCCGGTTTTTTTGATATCTTCAATAACCTTGAGCGAAAAGAGCTGCATTTCGGCATTGTTCCCGTTGAGAACTCCATTGAAGGGGCTGTCAACTCCACCCTTGATCTGTTCGCCGAATTCGATATTGAAATTACGGCAGAGCATTATGAGCCTGTTTCCCACGATCTGTTATCCATCTCAGGCGATCTTAACGATGTTAAAACCGTTTACTCCCACCCCCAGGCCATTGCCCAGTGCAAAAACTGGTTGAAGAAACATCTACCCCATGCCATAGTCATGGAGACCACGTCCACATCCAATGCGGCGCTGCTGGCCTCCAAGGATGAACAGATTGCGGCCATTGCGTCGGGCAAGGCGGCTCATTTTTATAACTTGCTGCCGGTGGCATCTAAAATACAGGACCGTGCCGGTAATATTACCCGGTTTCTTGTGGTCGGGGGAGATCGCCCGGAAAGAACAGGCAATGATAAAACATCAATCATGTTTGCTACGAACCACACGCCCGGCGCACTTTTCAGGGCGCTTTCGCCCGTTAACCGGTCCGGTCTGAATATGGTGAAGTTAGAATCCAGACCCACGCGTCACTACAACTGGAGCTATCATTTTTTTATGGACATTGAAGGACACATCCAGGACGAAATCGTATTTCAAACCATTGAGCAGATTCGAAGCCAGGCCCTGTACTTAAAGGTGTTGGGATCATACCCCATTTCTGAAAAACAGGAGACAATCGAATGATTGATGCCGACACCCGGTTATATTGTGTATTCGGTAACCCTGCGCGGCATTCCAAAGGGCCTTTGATCCATAATGCAGCGTTTAAAGACAAGCAGATTAATGCCGTTTATCTCGCTTTTGAAGTTCAGGATGCAACCGGCGCCGTAAAGGCCGTTCGAACACTTCCCATCCAGGGTGCGTCGGTGACCATTCCTTTCAAGGAATCCATCATGGAACATCTTGACTGGATCGACCCCACAGCCCAAGCCATTGGTGCCGTAAACACCATCGTCAATGATGAGGGTGTATTAAAAGGCTATAATACCGATTGTCAGGCCGCAGTTGCCCCACTTATTCCCTTTGGTATTGCCGGCAAAACCGTCTGCATCGTGGGGGCCGGTGGTGCGGCCCGGGCGGTTGCCCATGGCATTGCCGCCCAAAATGGGGATATCATCATCACCAATCGAACTGAAGAAAAGGGCCGGGCTCTGGCCGAAACGGTCAACGCTCGTTTTATCCCTGCCGATGAGATGGCAGACATCCGGACGGATGTGGTCATTAACACCACAAGCATCGGCATGACACCCCAGGCGGACAAAATAAGTTTTCCGCCCGAATTATTAACCGCCGGTATGGTGGTCATGGATGTGGTGTATACACCGCTGAGTACCCGACTGCTTGAAACGGCGGAACAAAGAGGGTGCAGCACCATCGACGGTCTATCCATGTTCATTGCCCAGGCCGCCGCCCAGTTTGAATTATGGACAGGCAAATCCCCTGATACTGATCTGATGCGGAACATCGTTATAAATAATTAAAGGAGATGGCTATGAAGCAGGTAGTTCCCAGAAATATCCAGGACCAGGTGGTCCAAATCCCAGGCTCCAAGAGCATTTCACACCGGATGCTGATTTGCGCCGCCTTGGCAGACGGCATCTCAGAAATTTATAATGTGCTGGACAGCCAGGATATTTCACTTACCCGCAAAACCCTGGTGTGCATGGGGGCGCAAATTGAAAGTAGAGAGGACGGGGTCCTGACGGTAGCAGGATTCGGCGGACGGCCGAAACCCTGGCCGGATCCCATCCACCTGGGCAATTCCGGCACCTCCATGCGTCTTTTGGCGGGCATTGCCGCCCTTGGCAGCACCCCTTATACCCTGACCGGGGATGAGCGCATGTGCCAACGGCCCATGGGGGAGCTGATGGACGCCCTGGGCGGGATTCGAATCAGTGCATCTTCCCAGAATAGTGACGGCACGCCGCCGGTGGTGATCCAGGGCGGTGACCGCAACGGAGGGCGTACCCTGCTTGACTGCTCCCGGTCAAGCCAGTACCTGTCGGCGCTGCTCATGGCCGGGGCCTTTTTTGACCAGGGGCTGGTGATTGATCTCACCGGGCCCGCCGTGTCCCAGCCCTATATTGATTTAACTTTGGATGTGATGAATCAGTTCGGGGTCAGTGCCTTTCAGGTATCCGACACCTGTTATGAGGTCCCGGGGGCCCAGACTTACACGGCCGGCACCAGATCCGTGGAACCCGATCTTTCCAATGCCGGTTATTTCTGGGCAGCAGGCGCGATCACCGGTGCGGATATCGGGGTGGACAATATCGGTACCGCCTCGTTGCAGGGAGATTTGAAACAGGCCTATATATTTGAAAAGATGGGGTGCACGGTCGATCATGACGGCCGGGTATTGCGGGTCAAAGGGGATGCGTTGCAGGGGGTGGATGTGGATATGTCCGATACCCCGGATGCGGTGCCGGCTGTGGCTGTGACAGCCGCCTTTGCCCAGGGCACCACCCGGATTTCCAATATCGGCCATCTGCGGGTGAAAGAGTGCGACCGCATTGATGCGGTGTGTTCCCAGCTGAAAAAAATGGGCATTAACGCTGTCCAGGGACCGGATTTCATGGAAATTACCGGCGGCACACCCCACGGGGCACAGATTGAAACCTTTAACGACCATCGTATTGCCATGGCCTTTGCGGTTGCAGGTCTTCGGGTGGACGGCGTGAAAATTGAAAATCCAGTGTGCGTGGAAAAATCATTTCCCACATTCTGGCAGCTTTTTGAATCCCTTGCCTGAGCAGGCTTTTTTATATGAAAGAGCTCAGTAAGTTACTGAGTTCTTTCAACCTTCGTTGTGGGCTGTCCTTCAGTGCTGATATGTCAGGTCAGCCCATGGCTGTTATATGAAAGGGATAGGTAACTTATTGAGTTCTTTCATTCTTCGTTGTGGGTCGAAGCCTGGGTCATGATAGACTTGGCTTGGCCCATGGCCGTTATATGAAAGTTTCAATCAGTTGTTGAGTTGCTTTCATTTCTCGTTGTGGGCTTAAGCCTGGCAGTGGATATGTCAGGTCAGCCCATGGCTGTTATTATAAACAATGGAGATACCATGGGACCCATTTTTCTTATCGGATACCGATGTACCGGTAAAACCAGCACAGGAACGTATCTTGCCGAACTTCTAAATAAAGATTTTCTGGATACGGATCTGGTGTTGGAGTCAACTTACGACACCACCATTGCGCAGATGGTGGAACAGCACGGCTGGTCTTATTTCAGGGCTAAGGAATCTGAAACCCTCGTGACCCTGGATCTAAAAGGTGGCCCTGTCATCGCCACAGGTGGAGGGATTATCCTGGTAGAGGAAAACAGACAGTTTTTAAAAGAGAAGGGAACGGTTATCTATCTTCATGCGTCAGCGTCCGTTTTGACGGACAGGATTCGCAAAGATGCGAACAATATCGAGCGAAGGCCGGATTTGACCCAGGACAGCCTTGCCCTTGAAACACAAAAGATGCTTGACATCAGAAATCCGTTGTACCAGGCGCTTGCCGGAATATCCATTGACACGGAAAAATACGATCCCAAAACGGCTGCATTGCATATTATCGCCGAACTAGGCCTTTAGCATACGAAACCATAAGTAAAAAAATGGAGGAATTTTATGAATATAAATACCCATCAATCAATGGACAATGAACTGTGTGGAAAACCGGTTATGGTGGAAAACGGGAAAAGCCGGGTGGAATTGACGACCACATCCCGCATGGCGGCCGATGACTCTGGTCTGGTGCATGGCGGATTTATTTTCGGACTTGCAGACTATGCGGCCATGCTTGCGGTCAATCACCCCAATGTTGTGCTTGGCGGGGCGGATGTTAAGTTTCTCAAGCCGGTTAAAGCAGGCGAATCTGTCGATGCCCAGGCCGAAGTCACATCCGGATCCGGTAAAAAACAGATGGTGAGCGTTACGGTTCAACGCGGGGATGAGGTGGTTTTTAAAGGGGAGTTTGCCTGTTTTGTTCTGGAAAAACATGTTCTTGGATAAAAAAACCCCCAAGCACCATGTTTTAATTGTCCCCATGGTGCTTGGGATTTTGTGAACGGTCTTAAACGCCTTATTTATACACCTTGGGGCGTTTTGATCATATCGTTTTCCATCATATCGGCGATCCCCAAGGCGGAATTCAGGGCATCGTTGATCATGAAAAGCTGAATCTTTAATGTTTTTAACGATGCCGGGGTGGCCGCGATTTTTTCTTCCGACGCAAGAAGTGACGAAAACATGTCCGCTTTTTGGGCGAACCCGGACAACCGGTCACTGAATTGAACAATCTGCTTTGCCCATTTGTCCCTTTCTTCCCTTGTCAGTTCAATGTCTGCATTGTCCGTGCCGTTAATCAGGTGGTCAATCTGATACTCTTTGGGATTGGCGATGATTTCGTACATTGTTTGTGCTCCTTTTCATTAAAAATCCAATTTATGACGGTCTAAATAGTTTGCCCTTTTGGTGCGTCGCGCCGCTACCATAACGCATTGCGCGAAAGCCTTTTTAAGACGCCATCAAATTTTTGTGAAGGATAAGCGGGAAGCAGGTGTTAGTCAAGCTTAGAACGTTGAGAACATTGGATATTCAGGTTGATGTTACCGGGGATATCCCTAACAAGCTCCTAATATTGGTCTTTCAACGGCGTTTATTTATTTTTGTATATTTGAATGAAAATTCATTTTATTCTTTTGTTAAAAGATAATCCAGGATTTTCCCCTGGGTGTAAATGATTTTTAATATGGACAGATAAAAGGAGGAGCGGGCATTGGCGGTTCGCCGCTGGGCATCCACAAGCAAGGTATTGGCGTCCATGATATCAATACTGTCGGCCATGCCGTATTTGAACTGCATCTGGACGGCATTGAAATTCTCCTCGGCGGATTTGACTTCATCGGCAAGGTTGACCAGGGTGGATTTCGTGGTGTTGAATTCCAGAAAAGACTGCTTCGATTCAAGGAGCACCGCCTTTTTTTCATTGGCCAGGGACTGTTCCGCCTGGCGCAGTTTTGCCTCCGCCTGGTGGACCTGGGCCCTGCGCAAGCCGCCGTCATACAGGGTAAATACCAGCTGTGCCTGGACATATGCCTCTTCGGTATCATATCCGTCCTGGGTACCCCGTGCCGTATCATAGGAGATATCTTTTTCCCGGTAGCCGCCTTCCAATTCAATGCGGGGCCAGTAATCTCCTTTTTCATAGGCAATGGTCCGCCGGGCAATCTCAACGTCTTTTGCGGCCTCCTTGATTTCATAGCGCTCTTTAAGGGCCTGGGTCTTTATATCTTCAAAGGTGATGGAAAAATTGTCTACCGCTTTGATGCCCTCGGACGAAATGGAGAACGTATCTTCAATGCCGGTGAGTCTGACGATGCTTGCCTTGGCGGTCTGAACATTATTGTCCGCCACAATTTGATTGGTTTTCGCCTTTGATAATTCCGCCTGGGCCCGGTACAGGGCTGTCTTTGTCACACTGCCCACCGAGAGCTTTTCCTTTACCGAATCTCTGTATGTGTTCAGCCGTTCAACTTCGGCATCCGCTACGGTCACCAGTCGTTTTAAATTCAGTGCCTGGATATAGGCCTGGGCCACCTGGAAAATATAATCGCTTCGAATGGCCTGTTCAGAAAATTTTGTTTTTTCAATGTTTTTTTTACTGACATCATAGGCAATCAGTTCCTTGCCGTTCAGGGTAAAGGACTGGGTGAGTTTTCCGCCCAATGTATTGACATCCGGCGTGTAAAAATCGTCATTTTTATAATTCAGGTAACTGCCGTATAAACTTGCTGTGGGTATAAGTACGGATTGGGCCCGTTTTTTGTCCAGCTCTGCAATGAAAGTCTGTTCTCTGGCAATCTGGATGGTTTCTGCATTGTCATTGGCCACTTTGCACAATTGTTTAAGGGTGTATGACGGTTCGCAAAGCCCTTGGGCAGTAAATCCAAAAACCAGAAACACCAACGTCTGAATATAAATTGGAAGCTTTTTCATTTTTAACCTTTTTTACGTCAAAAATAATTTTTAGGCAGTTTAAATTAAAAATTCACTGAAAACGGTGATTGTTTGTTGTACTCTTGAATCCTCAATTCTTTTTTTAAAATCTTCCCTACATTGGATTTGGGCAGCTCATTTCTGAACGCCACAGCCACAGGCAGTTTATACCTGGCAAGCTTGGTTGCACAATAGTCAATGACCTCCTGTTCCGTCATGGTCTCTTCAGCTTTGAGAACAACAAAGGCTTTAACGGCTTCACCGCGTTTGGGATGGGGGATGCCTACGGCACAGGCTTCAATGATTTTGGGGTGTTCACACAGCACCTCGTCAATGTCCCGGGGATAGACATTGAAACCACTGGAGATGATAATATCTTTGATGCAGTCAACAATATAAAAATAGCCGTTTTCATCCATTTGGGCGATGTCCCCCGATCGCAGAAATCCGTCTTTGGTGATGGTTTTGGCTGTGGCATCCGGCTGGTTCAGATAGCCTTTCATCACCTGGGGGCCTTTAATGAGAAGCTCGCCGGATTCTCCTATGGGCACCTGCCTGGTATGGTCTTCAAGGTCCACAATTTTACAGATCGTATCCGGGAGGGGAAGGCCAATACTGCCCACAATCCGTTTTCCCTGGAAAGGGTTCATATGGGTGACCGGGGTGCATTCGGTCTGCCCATAACCCTCCACGATAATAGAGTCTGTTTTTTTCTGAAAATTGTTGATGATCTCCAGGGGAAGGTGAGCGGAACCTGAGAAACTGGCCCGTATTGAGCTGAGATCCGTTTTTTCAATATCCGGGTGCTCCAATATCCCGATGTACATGGTAGGCACCATGGGTGCAAAGGATACTTTGAATTTGGAGATGGCTTCCAGAAGTTGCTTGGTTTGGGGTCTGGGTAACAGGACATTGCGCCACCCCTTTTTGATGGCATAGTTCATGGAAGTGGACATGCCGAATACATGGAAAAAGGGTAGAGCACCAAGCATGGTTTCCCGCCCTTCCTCAAATTCGGGAAACCAGGCGTCAAGTTGCTGAACCTGGCAGGAGATATTTTTGTGGGTGAGCATGACCCCCTTGGAGGCCCCTGTGGTGCCGCCGGTATATTGATACATGGCCACATCGTCCATGGTCACATCCGCCTGGCTTGTGTCCGGAGAGGATTCGGCAATCAAGTCCTGGAAATTATAAAGACCGGGGGTTGGTGGAATATCCTTGGTCAGTCCTTTTTTGGGGGCGGCCAGGGGAAAAAGCAGGCGTTTGAACAAGGGCATATAATTACCGATTGACGCGTAAATAATGGTCGTAATATCGGTTTTTCCCTGCATCTTTACCATACGGTCTACAAAAATATCCTGGGTGATCAAAAGAGTGGCACCCGAATCCCTGAACTGGCGTTCAAGTTCCCTGTCTGCGTATAAGGGATTATTCAATACAACAATGCCGCCGATTTTTAATGCGGCATAATAAGCGGCCACGCAGGGGATGATATTGGGCAGCAAAATAGCCACACGGTCCCCTTTTTTAAAGCCCAATTCCCTGAGGGCTCCGGCAAACCTGCAAACAGTCTCATTGAGATGCGCGTAGGTCATGGCATATCCCTGGAAGATCAACGCCGGGTTGTCTGGAAAATTTATTGCAGATTGCTCAAGATACTGGGGAATCAGAATATCCTGATACTCAATGTGCCGGGGGACACCTTGGGCATAGGATTCGGTCCAGATTTTTTTTGCGTAAGCGCTTGCGTCAGACAAGGCTTTCTCCTCTTGGATTTAAGAAAAATTGAAGATCTACAAGGAAAATAAAAAGCATGGATAGTATAGTAAGTACTAAAAATAATAAAGAAATGAATTGTCCTGTCAAGGAAAAAGTAGGAGAATATCAAAATATGTTAAAATTTGTAAACAATGGACTTCAACCTTGCATTGAAGTCCACTATGGTTTTGATTGGAAGGTCTCCACTTAGTCCAGCAACGAGCTTGATCCACCCTGCCGGGAAGAGATGCTCAGACCAATGAGCCAGCCAAGAAGAAGCACGCCTACACCGGCCAGAAACCATTTAATCATCCCCGTCTTATACAAAAATTCGTCTTTTCCTTTTTGTTGGTCAAGCGTGGCGGATAAGGATCCGTTTTGGGCTTTAAGATGTTTATTTTCTTTTAAAACATCGGTTATATTGGTCGAGGCTGTTTTGAGCGTTGTGTATCTTGATTTTAAGGTCTCTACGGTCTGGATCAGGGACTGATTCTCTTTTTTCAGTTGTTCCATGAGAACCTGGTCCGACTTTTCGGACAATACCTTTATTTTCTCTTCAAGGGCGGCATTCTCTTTTTTTAATCGATCTATGATGATTGATTTTGGGGGGTCTGTTACAATATAGCTCTTGTCCACCCATCCTTGTTCTCCGGATGACAGCGCCACCTTAAGGTAACCGTTTTTTTCTTCAATGACGGTTAGCGGCGTATCACTTTTTAAGGCGGAGAGCACAGGGTAGTTGGGGCCCGGTCCCTCCCTGAATGTGAGAATGAGCATATCAGAGACATAAGCGGTCTGGGCATGACATAACGCTGTGGTCCCGACAATAATTAGAACAACCGCGCAAATTCGCGAAAACAGTTTTATCATTATTTGTTGCCTCCTTAGCAGTTTTTACTTAATTATCAGTCCTTCCCGGTTTTTACAACACCCGGCATGTAAAAAAAACTTGCCAAACCGCATGGAACATGGGATCAATGACTATCCCCTTTTCATTAATTACAGTCTGTTGAATTAAAATGGCCGGCGTATGAACCAGAACTCTTCCAAGAAATTGTGTATTGCAAATATCCTGAATGGGGTGTCCGACGGGTTGCGCATGTATTCCAATCCCAGCCGCGTTGCCCTGCTGTTTGCTCCGGGCCCGGATGATCCGGTTCAGGTGTTTGATCCCCAGGACCTTTTGTTTGGGCATGAAACCGTACTCAGCGAGGTCTTTCTTGTGAATGTGGAACGCTGGCGCCAGGAGGTTGCCGAACAGATTGAACGTCAGCCCAAAGGCCTTTTGATCCCCTTGGAGACGTTAGGCTTGTCAGGACTTATTGCCTTTGCCGGCGCGAGCAGTGAATTCTTTTACCAGGTCTGGTTTACAGAGCACCACCCCGATATGTGCTCCATCAAGCCCACCGAGAAGTGGCTGGAACAGGCTGCGTCCCTGCTGATACACGACTATACATCGGGCAGTCCCCCCATCAATTGTTCGGATTATGTGCTTAAAAATTATTCACTCCAGGCCATCGCCGACTATATGGTGGACGAGCGCAACAGCCACTTGGGGTATGATACCAAAATTCAGATCCCCACGATCCTGAACTACATTCTTTCCATTTCCAAAACCCGGGAAGAGGGGGCCTGGGCAAGGGGAGGGCTTTTTTTTACGGACCCGGTCAACATAGAGGCCATTGATTTTCTGACCATGTTCCGGCGCAATGAAAGGCCGGTGATTTCAAATATCAAACACATCAGAAAACTGCTTGTCAGTGTGGAGCGGTCAAACCGTAAACTTGTGTCCGACGGTGATTATGTGGTGGGAATCACATTGGCCCGTGCGCCTGAATATGCTATTATCGCCGATTTCAGGGGAGATCACGGCTTTTTGAGTCTTGGGACCCAGAAACTTGCCTCGTTTTGTGACGGTAATTTTTATTCCACCACCCGGGAAAATAAGCTGGTGGAGCTGGAAGAGTTGCTCTTGGATTCATCCCTTGATATTGAAACGGCAGGTTCTTTATTCAGTGTGGTGTCCGGGTTGATACACAAGGCCGGGCATTCACATTACGGCAGCACCTTGGTCATTGATATGAACGAAACGCCTCTGGTTCTGTCCGGGCATGTTCTGGACCCCCCGTTATGTCTTATGGATTCCGACAATTATGAACTGGCCTCGGCGTTCATGCGCATTGACGGTGCCGTTCAAATCACACCGGATGCCAAAATCCGGGGGTTCGGATGTCTTCTGGACGGACAGTCCGTTACCTGGGAAAATATGGCCCGAGGAGCAAGATACAACTCTGCGTTGAGATTTTCGGCCACAACATCAAAAGTGATTGTGGTTGTGGTTTCTGCTGACAGACCGATTTCAATCATATATAACGGTATAGAACTGAACGGCATATCAAGGTGGAAACCCATTTATCAGTACATGCCGCACATATTAACCCTTGAACAGCATTTGCACGGTGTGCAGATATGATCACTTTTTATGACTTCATTTAATTTTCAATCCATCCCTGATCTGGCCGGACAGCGGTTGATGCTCGGATTTGACGGCCAAACCCTCAATGCTGAATTGAAACATTTGATCAATGAATACCGGGCAGGGGGGATCATCCTGTTCAGGTCCAATATTGAATCGCCCGACCAATTGCGTCGTCTGTGCACGGATGCCCGGAACTATGCCCTGGATCAAGGTTTGCCGGATCTCTTTGTTGCCGTGGACCAGGAGGGGGGCCAGGTGGCCAGACTGCGTCAACCTTTCACCGAGTTTCCCGGTAATCCCCATATGAAATCCATTGAAGACGCCCGGGAATTTGCCCGGATTACCGCATCTGAGCTGTCTGACATGGGAATCAATATGAATATGGCGCCGGTGATGGATGTGGCGCCGCCGGATGTGGATTCCATTATGAAAGACCGGGCGTTTAAAGGGGATGCCAACCGTGTGGCTGAACTGGGCGCTGCTGTGATCCAGGGACTTCAAAAGGGCGGGATCATGGCTGTGGCCAAACATTTTCCCGGTATCGGCAGAACCGTAAAAGATTCCCATTTTTTTCTGCCTGAGCTGGATGCGCCCTTGTCCGATTTGGAACAAGCGGACCTGATCCCTTTTGAGGCGGCAAAGAACGTTCAGGTCTCAGGAATCATGCTGTCCCATATTTTGTACCCGCAAATAGACCCGGAGTGGCAGGCCAGTCTGTCCAAGACCATTGCATACGATCTTTTGCGACGGGATTTGGGATATCAGGGGCTTGTCATGACCGATGATCTTGACATGAAGGCCATCCGTCATGATATGGACACCTGTATTCACAGGATCATGACAGCACAAATCGACATGGCGCTGGTGTGTCATGCAGGCCCCAATATTGCCGAAGCCGGTAACGCGGTGGTAAAAAATCTTGGAACGGACGAACTATTGTTTGAATCGGGCCAGGCATGTGTGAAACGGATTTTAGCGGCAAAGAAAGCGTTTCTTTAAAATTAAATTCTAACCGGTGGCGCCCACCACAGACTTCACCCGGGAATACACATCGTCTCCCAGGCCACACACCTGACCGCTTTGGATCATCTCCCAACCCCTGGCTGCAATCATGGCGGCATTATCTCCGCACAACGACAACGGGGGTGAAAATACCTGTATTTTAAACTTCTCAGCCCGTTTACGAAGATGATCAACAAAGGTGCGGTTGGCCGAAACCCCGCCGGCAATGCCGATGGCGGTGCAATTTTTATCTTTGGCGGCCGCAATCAGTTTGGTGGCCAAGACCTCAATGGCTGCCATCTGGAATCCGGCTGCCACATGGGCCAACTCGCCTTCGTTCATTTCCGGACTAACATCAGAATTTTCGTGAAGGTATCTGTGCACTGCGGATTTAAGTCCACTGAAACTGAAATCAAAGTTGTTTTTCTTGATCATGCTCCGGGGGAATTTGATCTTTTCGGGATCACCTTGCTTTGCCAGGGCTTCAATGGCAGGTCCGCCCGGATAGCTTAATCCCATCATTTTGGCCACCTTATCAAAGGCTTCACCTGCCGCATCGTCCCGGGTCTGCCCCATGAGGGTAAACTGCCCGGGACCTTTGACATGATATATATTGGTGTGGCCGCCCGACACCACAAGGGCGGTGAACGGGAAGCCCGGGGGCTGTTCCAAAAGCTGCAAAGAGCAGATATGGGCTTCCAGGTGATTCACACCGGCCAGGGGCAGGTTTCGTGCCCAGGCCAGGGCCTTGGCATAGGAAAACCCCACCAGTAGTGCGCCGATCAGGCCGGGGCCCTGGGTGGCGGCAATACCGTCGATGTCATCCAAGCTGACGCCGGCCTGATCCAGGGCCTGGTCCACCACCGGGTCTATGGCCTCAAGATGCATGCGCGATGCAAGTTCCGGCACCACGCCGCCGTATATGGCGTGCGTGGATACCTGGGAAGAGACAACAGAAGAACGGATGCGCACACCGTCTTCTACGACTGCTGCCGCAGTTTCGTCGCAGGAGGATTCAATCCCGAGAATGAGCATGAATTTACTTTCCGGCAGGGGAATCAGACGTATTGGGTCTGGTTCTCGTTGTTTTTCCTCTCCAGAATTTCACCGATAAAATAGGCTTGTTCGTCCATGGCACTTAGCCTGTCCATAACCTCCTGGGCGGATTTTTCAGGAACCACCAGCACCATGCCGATGCCGTTGTTAAAGGTTCTGTGCATGTCATGTTCCGGCACATTGCCTTCGCGCTGGATGATGTCGAATATAGCAGGTGCCTGCCATGATCCTTTGTGGATGATGGCCTTGCATGCCTGGGGGATGACCCGGATGATGTTTTCATCTATGCCGCCGCCTGTAATGTGAACCAGTCCGTGGATGGGCAGGTCGCGCATCAGGCTTAAAATCGTGGAGACATAAATAATGGTGGGTTTCAGCAGTTCTTCGCCAAGGGTCCCTTCCAGATCTTCCAGACGGGTATTGACGTCATAGCCGCACTTATCAAAGAAAACCTTGCGCACCAGGGAAAATCCATTGGAATGAACCCCTGAAGAGGCAAGGCCGATCAGTTTGTGACCCGGTCGAATCCCGGAGCCGTCAATGATTTTGTCATTATCAACAATGCCGACGGAGAAACCTGACAGGTCATATTCGCCTTTCTGGTACATACCCGGCATTTCAGCGGTTTCGCCGCCGATCAAAGCACAGCCGGCCTGGGTGCAGCCCTGGGCAATACTTGCTATGACTTTTTCAGCCACGGCATTATCCAGTTCGCCCATGGCAAGGTAATCCAGAAAAAATAAGGGTTTGGCCCCCTGAACAATAATATCGTTGACGCACATGGCCACAAGGTCTATACCAATGGTGTCATGTTTGTCCATCTGGAATGCGATTTTCAGTTTGGTGCCTACGCCGTCTGTGGAGCTGACCAGTACCGGATTGGAAATATTGGCCAGGTTCAAGGAAAAAAGTCCGCCAAAACCACCAATGTCTCCCATGACACCGGCTCGTGGCGTGGACTTGGCAATATTTTTTATCCGGTCCACCAGCTCAGTGGCTTTATCGATATCAACGCCGGAATCCGCATATGTCAAAGAGTCGTTCATCTTGTCTCACCTATGGAAATCTTAAAAGATCTGTTAATCCCTTCAAAGTCGTCAATCATACGCCCAAAGCCTGTAAAATGTCAAAAGCTTTTTGACAAGGGATACCCGGATGAAGTATGAAATGGATAATTTTTAAACACGGGACTATTTTGGAGAAAAAATCTTCATGAAAACAATTCATATCGGCTTGCTTGGATTCGGTGTGGTCGGGGCGGGCGTGGCAAAACTGCTCAAGGAGAAAAAAGAACTGCTTGGGTCCAGGATCGGCGCTTGTCTGAATCTCAAAACCATTGCGGATCTTGACATTACAACGGATCGAGGTGTTGATCTGACCGGTACCCAATTAACAACCGATGCCATGTCGGTTATTAATGACCCTGACATTGATATTATTGTGGAGCTTATCGGCGGACAAACCGTAGCCAGGGATTTCATTGTCAAGATTCTTGAAAACAAAAAGCATGTGGTGACAGCAAATAAGGCGCTTTTGGCAGCCTGTGGTAATGAGCTGGTCCGCATTGCAGGAAAGAATCAGGTTGATCTGGCCTTTGAAGCGTCCTGTGGGGGATGCATGCCTGTCATAAAAAGCCTGAGGGAATCTTTGGTCGCCAATGACATCCAGGCCATGTGCGGTATCCTCAACGGTACCTGCAATTATATCCTCAGTAAAATGACCCGGGATGGCTCCAAGTTTGAAGATGCCTTGAAAAAGGCCCAGGAACTGGGGTTTGCCGAGGCTGAACCATCCCTGGATGTGGACGGGTATGACACGGCCCATAAACTTGCCATCTTAAGTGCCCTGGCCCATGGTATGGAAATCAATCTGGATGATATCCATGTGGAAGGCATCCGCAACATCGGTCCGGCTGATATCGGGTTCGCAGCCGAATTCGGGTATACCATTAAATTACTTGCCATCGGTAAAAAACATGAGAACCATGTTGAAGCCCGGGTGCAGCCCACCATGATTCCCTGTTCCAATCCGTTGTCCCATGTGGAGCATTCCATGAATGCCATCACCATAGATGCCGACGCCACAGGGCAAACCATGCTTTGGGGTCATGGGGCCGGTATGATGCCCACAGCTTCGGCTGTGCTTTCTGATATAACCGATATTGCCAGGGATATTATTTCCGGTACCCAGCGCCGGGTGCCCACGCTGGGGTACCCCGAAGAAAACATTAAAAAAATACCTGTGCTGCCCATGGCCCAGTTGTCCACACGGTACTATCTGCGCTTCCAGGCCCAGGATCATCCGGGGGTTTTGTCCACCATTTCAGGCATTTTAGGTGACAATGACATCAGCATCAAATCCGTCCATCAAAAAGGGCGCAATGCCAATGGCCAGGTGCCCATCGTCATGCTGACCCATCTGGCCAAGGAGAGCCTCATTCAGACGGCCCTTGCCCAAATCGTTCAAACCGACTGTGTGGTCGGCCAACCCGTTGTCATCCGCATTGAAGATGATAATACGGATTAACGGCCGCAGACCGGCCTGGTTTGTCAACATCCAGGCTTAATCCACAGCAAAACACAAAATTAATTTAAAAATTTACTGGCACTTTCATACAAAACACATAACTGTTTGGGTTATATTTATGCCCCGGTATCCGGGCCAAACATTGCAGCATCAATAGACCAAACAAGAGAAGAAGGGTTAACCGAAATGAAAATACTTGTTGCAGATCTGGAAGGGGTTTTTTTGCCTGAAATCTGGATCAATGTGGCGGAAAAAACCGGGATTGAGGATCTTAAACTGACCACCCGGGATATCAGCGATTACGATGTACTCATGACCAAACGTCTGTCCATACTTGATGAGCACAATCTCACACTAAAAGATATTCAGGCTGTCATTGCAGGCCTTGATCCCCTTGACGGTGCAAAGCAGATGCTGGACTGGATACGCAAACAGGCCCAGATCATTATTTTGTCCGACACCTTTGAGGAGTTTGCAGGACCGCTCATGGCAAAACTGGACTTTCCTGCGCTGCTTTGCCACAACCTGACGGTGGACGCAACAAACCGGATTACCGGATACAATCTGAGAATCGACAACCAGAAAGCCCGGGCCGTCAAAGCCCTCCAGGGCCTGAACTACCACGTGATTGCCTTTGGTGATTCCTATAATGATACCGGCATGATCCAGGCCGCGAATGAGGGTTTCTTCTTTAAGCCCCCGGAATCAATTACCCAGGATTTTCCTGATATTCCCATTACCCGATCTTATGATGAGCTTAAGGTCATGCTGACCAAGCTTTTGGCAGATTAAATGATAAACGTTGATAAATTTAAAGACCTGCGGGTACTTGTCGTCGGGGATTTGATGCTTGACGAGTACCTGTGGGGAGCCGTTGACAGAATTTCACCCGAAGCGCCTGTGCCGGTGGTGGCTGTGGAGAAGACAAGTCATACGCTGGGCGGGGCAGGCAATGTGATTAATAACCTGTCAGCCATGGGGGCAAAGGTCTTTGCCATGGGTGCTGTGGGTGCCGGCCCTGCCGGCCGCGATGTTCTAAAAAAGCTTGAAGCATTGCATGTTGATGTCACAGGGGTGATCAGTGAGCCGGATCGGCCCACAACACGAAAAACCCGCATCATTGCAGCCAACCAGCAGATGCTTCGCATCGACAGGGAGGTCAAGCACCGGATCAGTGCTCAAACGCTTGACACTTTAACCCGGATCATTACCGGCTACATAGGCCAAATGGATTTTGTTATCATTTCAGATTATGATAAGGGGCTGGTCACCCGTGAACTTGTGGCTGCCATTGTGGGCATAGCAAACCAATCAGGGGTCATGACCCTGGCAGATCCCAAGTCCATGGATTTTTCCAAATATACGGGGGTGACTGTGTTAACCCCCAATAAAAAAGAGGCTGCCATTGCCGCCGGTGTCCAGTTTCAAACGCCTGAAGAGATGGAAGATGCCGCAGCAAAGATTATGGCCCAGGCCGGGCTTGGAAAACTTCTTATTACCTGTGGCCCGGCCGGTATGGCGCTCTATGAAACCGGAAAACCGACGATTACCATTGCATCCAAGGCCAGGCAGGTTTTTGACGTGTCCGGAGCTGGAGACACGGTGATCTCTCTTTTGGGGCTGGGACTGGCATCAGGTGCCTCATTTGAAGCGGCTGCCGGCCTGGCCAACCTTGCGGCAGGTATCGTGGTGGCTAAAGTCGGTACGGCAACAGCATCAATTGATGAGTTAAAACAGTCTCTTCTGGAAAATGTTTGAATTTGATGAAAATAGTGCTTGACTCAAAAGCACCTTTGATCTATATTCTCTCTCGTTGTTGCGGGGTGGAGCAGTCTGGTAGCTCGTCGGGCTCATAACCCGAAGGTCATTGGTTCAAATCCTTTCCCCGCTACCAAGTAAATAAAGGCTCCCAGCGGTTTCGCTGGGAGCCTTTGTAGTTTGTTCACCACACCCAAGAGAGCTTTTAATTCTCTCCCACATTTTGAACATTTCTGTAAGATTTTAATGTCATTTCCCGAATATTATTTTAAAATGTCCCCGTCAAACCCAGAGTGTGTATTTTCTTCCTATGGAATTATAATTAACGCTCATAACTCGGATTATTAATAACAGTCTGGGCCTCTATACTGATTATTGGTGGGGTTTTCTTGAGGTACGCCTAAAACCAGGGTAAATTGGGGAGTTTTCATATTTGCTTTGCAGATTTTTGATACGGACTGTCCTTTTGCCTCTGTCCTGCTATATCCCTTTTTTCAGAAAATGCTCCCGCCCGGCAGCGGCAGACAAGCTAATGATCCTTCAATAAGGAAGAAAAAAGGCTTAGATATCCACCACCTGCACCTGCTGCTTTTTAAGGGAGCGGATATGCCTGGGCAGGTTGTCGATGATGCTTTTTTCGAGGGCGTTGATGATGGTTTCCTTGAGGAAACTGCGGTTGTAGACCAGGCTTACCTCCCGGGTGGGCACGGGAGAGGCAAAGGGTTTGATATGGGCCTTGACCTCTGCACCGGACATTTCATCCACAGCCATCTGGGGCAGCAAGGTGAATCCTGAGTTGGTGTTAACCAGTTTGATCAGGGTCTCCAGGCTGCCGCTTTCAAAACGGATATTGGGATAAACGCACTGGTCCTGGCTTGCCGTACAGATTCTCAGCATCTGATTTCTAAAGCAGTGGCCTTCGGAAAGCAGCCACAGATCCCCGCAGTCCAGATCCTTTTCGCAAATCTGCTCCTTTTCCTGGAGGGAGTGGTTCAAGTTGAGATAGCAGTAGAAAGCTTCGTAGTACAGATGGCGTTCGATCAGAGTGTCAACCTTGAGCGGGGTGACCAGCAGGCCTGCATCCAGTTCGTCGTGGTCCAGCAATTTGATGATGTCGTCGGTCTTCTGCTCGTGGACCACTAGATTCACACCTGGATATTGTTCAGCAAAGGCCCCGATGAAAATAGGGATCACGTATGGGGCCAGGGTAGGAATGACGGCCAGCTCGAAATCCCCCTTCGGCTCAACAGACTTGGCATCTGCAATGGCCTGAAGCTTTTTGTGCTCCCCTAAGATGGTGGCGGCCTGTTCAACAATGCCTTTTCCCGCTTCGGTCACCAGGACAGGTTTTCTGGACCGGTCAAAGATCACCACCCCGAGTTCTTCCTCAAGCTTCTGGATCTGGGCGGACAAGGAAGGCTGGGACACATGGCAGGCCTGGGCTGCCTTGCCGAAATGCCGTTCCTGGTTTACCGCCAGCAGATATTCAAGTTGGGTCAGTGTGGACATACCAGGCTTTTATCAGAATATCAGGCAGTTTGCAAAACCAATTGCTCAAAGGCGGAAAGCGCTGCCTTGGCCCCCTCTCCCATGCTGATCACAATCTGCTTGTAAGGAACGCTGGTAACATCACCTGCCGCATAGATGCCCCGGGCAGAGGTGCGGCATCCGTCATCCACCACAACTTCGCCCAACCGGTTGGTCTCAACCAGGCGGCTGATGCAGTCACTGTTTGGCAGGAGGCCGATCTGGACAAAGATGCCCGAAAGGTCAAAGACCTGCTCCGCTCCAGTCTGCCGGTCCCGGTACTTCAGGCCAGTCACCTTTTCCCCGTCCCCCAGCACTTCGATAACCTGTACATTCTTTTTTACTGAGACATTGGCCATTCGGGTCATCTTGTTGACCAGGACCCGATCGGCCTTAAGGTCCGGCAGAAACTCAAATACGGTGACTGAGCGGACAATGCCGGCCAGATCAATGGCGGCCTCCACCCCGGAGTTGCCCCCGCCGATGACAGCAATATCCCGGCCCTTATAAAAAGGTCCGTCGCAGTGGGGACAGAAAGCTACGCCCCGGCCCGTGTAGTCTTTCTCCCCGGGCACCCCAAGGGTCCGCCATTTGGCCCCTGTTGCCACGATAAGGGCTCCGGCCGTAAGATTTTCACCGGAGTCCAGGGCGAGGTCCTTGGGCTCCCCGTTTTTCACCTGGGCCAGGCGCCGGTGTTCCAGCACCTTGATATCATAGGATGAAATATGCCGGGCGAGCTTGTCCGCAAGCTGGGCCCCTTCGGTATACGGCACGGAGATCAGGTTTTCTATTCCCTTGGTGTCTTTCACCTGCCCGCCGATTCTTTCAGCCACCAATACGGTTTTCAAGCCCTTCCGGGCCGCATAGATGGCAGCCGAAGCCCCGGCAGGGCCGCCGCCCACCACGGCCACATCAAACACCCCCAGATCAACGGGTTCCCGGCTGACGGAGGGGTCAACTCCGAACCGGTCTTCCAGCTTGTCCAATAGCTGCACCAAATCCGTCTTTCCAGAGCTGATCAGAGTCTTGTCATGGATAACGCTGGGCACCCCCTGTAACCCCAGTGCCTCCACCTCATGCTGAAAAAAGCCCCCATCCACCATCTCGTGGGTGATCCCGGGATGGAATACGGCCATCATGTTCAAGGCCTGGACCACTTCCGGACAGTTTTCACAGGACAGGGAGACGTAGGTTGAAAGATGGATCGGCCCTTTCAGGGCGCGGATACGGTCAACCACCGGCGGGTCGGGCAGCTTTCCCTTATGATCCGCATTGAGGATGGCCAGCACCAGTGAGGTGAACTCATGCCCACCGGGAATGCCGCTGAAAACGATACCGCAGTCCCTGCCGTTGTGCCTTAAATGGAAACCAGGGCTCTGGGGCTCTGTCTTTGTCTCGATCAATCGGATCTTTTCCGATGTGCCGGCCACCTGCTCAAGCATCTGGACCAGTTCAGCCTGTTTTTCGTGTTTGCTGGCCGAGACAATAAGGTCAACACGGCCCTCCAGCTTTTCAAATACAGTTTTCAACTGCTCAAGTATCTGGGGTTCCAACATGGAGATTTCCTTAGGGGTAATGAAGGTGCAGAGGGGAAGAATCCTTCCCCCCTGCACCGGTTGATTCAGGATGCAATCAGATCTTGCCGACAAGGTCCAGACCGGGTTTCAGGGTCTGGGCGCCTTCCTGCCATTTGGCCGGGCAGACCTCGTTAGGATTGGCAGCAATGTACTGGGCTGCCTTGACTTTTCTTAAAAGCTCGTCCGCATTTCGCCCGATGCCGTTGTCGTTGACTTCGGCCAGCTTGATCTGTCCTTCGGGATCGACCAGGAAGGTCCCTCGGTAGGCCAGGCCCTCTTCCTCAATGTAAACGCCGAAAGCCCTTGCCAGCTTCCCGGTGGGATCGCCCAGCATGGGGAAACCGATCTTCTTGATGGTGTCTGAGGCCTCGTGCCAGGCCATGTGGGTAAAATGGGTATCTGTGCTGACGCTGTAGATCTCCACTCCGATCTCCTGAAAGGCCTCGTAGTGATCAGCCATGTCTCCCAGTTCAGTGGGGCAGACAAAGGTGAAATCAGCCGGATAGAAGAAAAAGACAGACCATTTCCCCTTGATATCCTCCTGGGTGACTTCCTTGAATTCATTGTTGTGAAAGGCCTGCGCTTTAAAGTCCTGGATTTTGGTATTGATTAAAGTGTCCATTGTTGTTCTCCTTAAGTTCAAATGAAATCTGTTCAGTTAAATGACTTTCACTGATGAAAGTGTTTAAGCTTGAAGGGACTCTCTCATATGTTTTGATATTTTTAAAATATTAAAAAACTATTTGCCGATAGTCTCAAGCTATTATTCTTGTTTTCCCGAACAGCGTCCAATGTCTGGATTGAGCCTTAAGGCCGGGCATTACAATTTAAATACCAGCATACTAACACAAGGCAAAAATGGTGCTGATATCCCTGGCAATGGCTGATGAAACACTGCAAACAAAAGGCGTTACGGCCCTGTCTTAACCATATCGTCGTCCGTGTTTTCGATGCCATCCGGCCCCAGGCTGCGCAACTGATACCGCCGGTTCTTTTTTAATACCGTGTAACTGAGTGGATTGCCCCAGTGATCCACACGAAGGTCTTTAATATGATTTTCTTTAAACGTCATTCCAAGCCATTTTTCAAAATCTTCTTCCGCAGGCAGGCGCCGATCCATCACATATGACGCATCCAACATCGTGGATATTGATTTTAAATCACCCGCCGTGCTCACCTGCTGGGCCGCAGCCAGGGTATCCTTGAACAGCGCTGACATATCTTTGGGAAGGTCTGTGGCCATCACCCCGGCCGTACCGATCATAACAATTAAACCCATCAGTAAATTATTCATGCTCCTCCGGCCTTTGACAAAGGGTATGGCGTTATCAGTCCTTCCCCCAAAAAAAGATATGGTTTGGTTTCAAGGGAAGATTAAAGTTTCATTGGCGTCACACCACCTGCTTTAAAACCTCGTCACAGGCAGTATTCCCCAGCAAAATATGTTCCAGGGCCTCAGTTTTAAGCACGGATGTCCTTAGGTCCTTAAGCCGTGTTTTTAATTCATAACTCTTATTGTGCCGGGCCAGTATTTCAATGACCTGGTCATTGAGGCTTAAGATTTCAAAAATTGAAGTTCTTCCGCGATATCCGGTTTGGCTGCAGTGGCGGCATCCTGTTGGAACAAATACAGGGGTTGACTGATCCAGGTCAAACATGGCGGCCTGGTCAGGCGTCAGTCTGCCGGGTTGTTTGCAATGCGGGCACAACAGGCGGATCAGCCGCTGGGAAATGATCATTTTCAAAGCGGCAGCAATCAGATAGGTTTTAATGCCCATTTCAGTGAGCCGGACGATGGTGTCTATGGCATCGTTGGTGTGCAGGGAGGCGATCACCAGATGGCCGGTCAACGCAGCCTGGATGGCAACCCTGGCAGTTTCGGGATCACGGATTTCTCCGATGACCAGGACATCCGGGTCCTGGCGCAACACGGCTTTGAGCACGTCGGCAAAACTCATGGTATGGTCCTTGGAAATCTGAACCTGGTTGATTCCTTTAATTTCGAATTCAATGGGATCTTCCACCGTAACGATGTTGATCTCCTGGCAATTGATATATTCCAGGACCGAGTAAATGGTTGTGGTTTTACCGCTGCCCGTGCTGCCGGTTACCAGCACCAGTCCCTGGCGTTTGGAAATGGTTCTTTTGACCACAGGCAGACAGGTGCTGTTGATGCCGATATTATTAATATCAAATGTCACATCGGCACTTCTTAGAATCCTGAAAACACTTTTTTCTCCGTATCTCACCGGCATCACCGCCACCCTGATTTCGAAAATCCTGCCGTTGTGCTCAAACAGGATCTTGCCGTCCTGGGCCGCACGTTTTGAAATAGAATCCAAAGATCCCATCACCTTGATCCGGGCAGTGATTTCGTCATGTTTTCGTATGGGAAGCTCCGCAACCTGAACCAGGGCCCCGTCAATGCGGAATCTTACATTGATGATATTTTCAAATGGTTCAAAGTGAATATCACTGGCCCTTGCATCAATGGCTTTTCCCACAATGGCATTAATCTGCTCGACCGTATCAAATTGTTCTTCCTTTGCTTTTCCCCAGATCATTGGTCCGATTCCTGATCCAGTAAATGCAAAAGCCGGGTAAGTTCCTGGTGAAGCTGGTTTTGTCCGGTACCGGGACCAAGGTTGTCCGGGCGGGTCTGTTCAATTAACTGCTTGAGCTTGTCAACGGCAGTACGGGTTGCGGCTTTGTGTTCAACTGTTGCCTGCATACAGATCAGGCAGTCATTTAAAGGGTCTGCCAGATTTCTGAATCCGGAGTAATCCGAATGCCTGAAAAGTACAGGCCTTTTGGGGAATACACCTTTGGCGGCATTTGTAAGGATCTGGCGAAGAATCATCATCATACCCGCTGTGGACCTGCTGCGCCGAAGAGAGAAAAAAGTGGATGAAAGGCAGACAATAAAAATGGCACATGAGATTAAAACCGGTACCTGATGATTGTAATTGACAACCAGGGTGCTATCCGAGGCAATGAGATAATACCATGACAGGAGAAAGGCAATGAATATCATCACCAAAAGATTGGCTAATAAAACCAAACCGGCCTGGGTAAATTGATAAGGCAGGTCCACCAGGTATTTGCGTCTGAATTTCTGGGTCATATTTGCGCTCCTTGCGCTTGAGTAGGCGTCAATTTTGTCAAACCGTATGGATCAGTTTTCTCTTTTTTGCGGCCATCCATAACCAGCCGACCGGTATCGTGGCCAGGATCAGCACCTGGGCAGCAAGGGTCTCCACAGTGGGGAACACCCCAAGCCAGCTGATCATGGGAAACCCGTCAATTCTCGTGGTCCCTATCATTCCAGCCACTTGAAGTTCCAAAATTCCCTGCCCCGTAAAGACAAAAGCCATGGCAAACAAAAAAATAGCTGTCCCGCCGAAAAACAAACCGATGGGCAGCCGAATGGATAAAAGCCTGACAACGAGATACACCACCACCAATGCCAGTGTTGCCAGGGCGATGCCGGTCCAGATGGCGTTCATCTGCCCCGTGGACCCGCCAACAAGGGCCTGGTAAAACAAGATGGTTTCAGCCCCTTCCCGAAAGACAGCCAGAAAAGCCACCAGCCCCAAAGCAAACAAACTGCCCTTGCTGATGGCCTCGTCCATTTTTTCTTTGATAAAAGCCTGCCATCGGTCCGCGTCCCGTTTGGCCGTCAGCCAGTAACTGACATATATCAGCACAAACGAGGCGATCAGCATGGTAATTCCCTCCAGGGCCTCCATGTTGGCCCCGGACGCATTGATGACCATATTTAAGAGGACGGCGGCGCCCACACTTGCCAAAAGCGCCCAGATGACCCCTTGCCAGATGACTTTAACCTTATCCGGATACCCGGAACGGCGAAGATATGCCACCAGAGCAGCCACCACCAGCATTGCCTCGACCCCCTCGCGAAACAAAATGATAAAGGACTGCATGGCCCTCCCCCAGAAGGTCTGTATTTTCCCTCCGGAGGAGTAGTGCTCCACAGCGTAATACATATCCTCTTTTAACGCCTGCCAGGACTGTTCCACCTTGACCTTGTCTGCACCGGACATGGCCTGGCTGATCAGCATGCTGAATTTGGATTCAATCTGGAGCATAAAAGAGTTGTCTTTCAGACTCAGGGTAAATTCCATGCCCGTGGTTTCAAATATGTCAAAATAGAGCCGGGAAAATTTGTTGCCCACCATCACGCCGGTTGCCGGCGTATAGGCCTCCACCGCCTCGTCACCTAAGGCCACAATGCGTTCGACCACCGGGGCATAGTCTTCGGTCACCCCCTGTTTCGGGGCTGCGGCAAACCCTGTTACAGGCACCAGTATGAACAGTACAAAAAAAACAACCGTTCTTATTTTCATCTCAACTCCTTGGCTGGGCATCCAGTCACTTGGATGCGGTTTTATAAATTTTTATTTGACCTTCCTGCAAAGCAACGGATATCAAGAATATGGATCATCGCCATTCATTATGTCATGGACACAAACCTTGCCACCTGCCGTTGGAAAAGATTCGCCGCCTTTTTTGAATGATCTTCGGTATACCGGATCTCAATGTACCTGGAAATGATATCCCCAACAGCCGTGGCCAGTTCAGGCCGTGCCGAACAGACCCGGTCCAGATAAACTTTCGGACATTCCTGTTTTGATTTTTCTAAATTAAATTTTTTATCCATGCGTGCTAAAAATTTTTGCCAGGCAACGGTTACCCGGTCGTTTTTTCCACGCCCGCGAAACCAGGCACTTGCCAGGTATATTCCCAAAAGACCCGCGACTCCCGCAATCCCTGTGACCATCAAGTCCAGCCAATTGCTTTTTTCCATGCCAACGCCTTTGAGTATCTCCATCTGACGATCCGGATCGTAGTTGATTATCCATTTTTGAAAATTACCGAACAGGGCACTCATTGAGGGCAGAGACCAGGACCGGTTCTTTTCCTTTTTATGGGTGCCCTGTTTTTCAAAGCGACTGGCATTTTTCGCGTCAGGCAAAGATGCGGCTTTAGCCGGTGTCACCTGAACCTGCTGTGCTTGCGGCTTTTGTTCAGCTTTAGGCTGAACCCGTTTTTTCCCGGGCGGCTGAACAATATCCTTGGGTTCCACCCTGTGCCAACCCATGTTGTCCTCCCAGACTTCCAGCCAGACATGGGCATTGGCCTGTTTGACAATCACGAAATTGGTCAGTGCGATCACCGTGCCGCCCCTGAATCCGGACACAAGCCGGGCAGGAATATCCGCCGCCCGCAGGAGCATGGCAAAACTGCCGGCCAGGTACTCGGCCCCGCCCCGTTTTTCCTCAAAAAAATACCGGTCCAGCATATCGGGACCTGGTTCAACCAGATGGGCCGCGTCAAAGGTATAGTTGCCTTTGGCCAGAAGGCTTAATCCCTCGTGGATTATTTTTTCCGGTGTTTGCAATTCATTTTTAAGCTTTTTTCCCAGGGCATGGAGCCTGGGATTGGTGTTTTCCGGCCAGGCCAGGGCCCGGGCGCGTTTTTTGGGATCAAGCCGTTTGCCGATCCGGTACTCTAAAAAAGAGTGCAGGTTTTCAAATTTGGGTTCATGGTCGTTGACTTTCCGGATACTAAGCAGCTGAAATTCACTGGAGATAAATGCCTCCGGCGCTGGTCCTGCCGGGACATCCAGTCCATACAGCCAGCGGCTGCCGTTGGGCATCACCCGCAAATTGTAATCCACGGGATCGGCTTTATAAACCAGTTCATAATCCAGTTTTTTCTTGGATCGAATCGCGGTTCTCATCAGGGTGTTGCGGTTATCCCATGCCTCGGGGACAGACCAGTTTTGCCCGTCAAAGTCCCAGAACACAGGCCCGCGCCAGTAAAGACGGCTGATAAAAGGCACCACCCCCTTGAACTCGGCCACCAGCACGTTTTCATTGTCCTGGGTGGCCCGGTGAATTCCGCCGGGCTGCAGGGTCATCTCTTTGCCGAACTGCCCGTCCCCCCGGTTCATCATGGCCTTGATGGGCAGACCGAATGCAATGCCGATGTCCCAGATGGGCCCCGGGATCCTTGGAAAGGTCATAAACAGCAGCAGCATCAGCGGCAGTCCCAGGACAAACAACTTGCCTGCGGTTTTAAACAGCAGGTTTTTTGCCAGGGCCGCAGGATCCATGTGGATGGCCGTAAGGCTCATGGTCAGGGCAAACACCACCACCAGCATGTGTATCAGGCTTAACATGTTTTCAAAATAGAGGGCGCCCACCGCAGACAGGATAACA
This sequence comes from uncultured Desulfobacter sp., assembly GCF_963666675.1. NCBI lineage: Bacteria > Pseudomonadati > Thermodesulfobacteriota > Desulfobacteria > Desulfobacterales > Desulfobacteraceae > Desulfobacter > uncultured Desulfobacter sp. The sequence goes on from NZ_OY762929.1 coordinate 2,290,668, forward strand.
GCCGCAAAAATCAGCAACAGATAATCCCTGCGGGTATGGGCTTCACCCCATTTGAGGAAAACCACGGTAATGAAAAAGGTCAACACGGCATTGCCCGAAAAAACACTGTCATAACTGAACCAGATACCTGCTGCACAACCGCCCAGCATCAGTGCAGATGCCGCTTTTCCCCGCCATCCTTTGCGCAGTGTTCCCCAGTAATGAATAAGGGTACCGGCCAGGGCCAGGCCCGCCACCCACAGGGGCAGACGTAACAGGCTGGGCAGGGCAGAAAGAATCAGGGTTAACAGCACCCAGGGTTCAAATCCGCTCATTGATCTTCTCCTTTTTTCCACCAGAGGATTTATCCGAAGGGGTCTTTCCGTAAAGGGCCAGTGCGGACAGGCATGCCAGGTGATGGGCTGTATCACTTCCCGGTCCGATGGTGGTTCCTGGTAATTTCAACCCGTATTCCCGGTTCTGTTTTCCGGCCTCGACAACCCACTGACACAACTGGCTCAGCCTGGGTTCCACCCCATTGGCCCTTACATCGTCCCAGGCAAACCAGAGGGCAGGTTTCCCCTGGCCTCCGTCAAACTCTTTGGTATACAATTCATCAAACCGTGCCATGGCCCGCCAGTCAATGCGGGACAACGGGTCACCCGGCGCATAGCGGCGCATGTCGGTCCAGGTGCCGGATTCGGCCATAAGATGCGCATTGGCAGCAGACGCGTGATCCGGCATGGGCTGTTCGCCCTGGGGTTTGGGGAAAACCAGGCATTCGGGCAGTTGTGTCGTGGTCATTTTTGCACTGAAAATCCCCAAAGGAAAACAGGATCGAACATCGGCCGGGACCGGGGGCAGCATCCCGCGCTGTTTGGCAGGCCTTGCCAGCAAAAGTTCAGTCCGTACGCCTTTGGGCAGATGCACCTCTTTGCCGTGGCTGCCCCGGACCGATTTAGGTGTCAGGCCGTGCCTGGCATGGCCGGGTCCGTTGTCCGCCGTTATACGGTAAATGGCATCCTGACCGGCGAACACCGGTTCGGTGTGCCAGTCAGACAATGAAATCGCCCTGATGTTTGTCCGGGTAAAATACAAACCCACCATGGCAATGGAGACCAGAAGAAATGTCATGGCAAAAATCAAATTGTTGGAAAAATTGACAGACATGAGGAACCCGCACAGGATAAGCCCTGCAAAGCCTAAACCCGACGGGGTCACCCCCATGCGTATTTTTCCTGGCACCCGCCGTCGTTTCAGCGAGACTGGCTGGGAAAGCATTTCTTTGAGTTTTTTTACCGGACCCAATCCCACCATTATTCAACATCCACCTTTGAGATGATGGCCTCGCCGATCTGTGCCGACGTCAATGTCCCGGCCAAAGGCACCAGGCGATGCCCGGCGGCTGCCGGCAGCACGGCCTGGATATGGTGTGGTAAAAGAACATCCTCTCCATGGAGCAAAGCCCAGGCCCTGGCAGCCTGCAACAGGCTTAACCCGGCCCGGGTGGAGAGTCCGGTATGAAACATGTCGCTTGTACGGGTAAAATCAAGAATCCGGTGAAGATAACGCAGCACGGTATCCGAGGCTTTCACCCGGGGGACTTTTTCTTGGAGCGCCACCAGTTGCTCCGGGGTTAAAAGCGGGGCCAGTCCGTTCAGCATTTTTCTGCGGTCCTCTCCCTTGAGCAGATCGATTTCAGCTTCCCGGTCCGGGTATCCCATGGAGATACGCAACAAAAAACGGTCCAGCTGGGATTCGGGCAGTGGAAAAGTGCCCACCTGTTCAGTTGGATTCTGGGTGGCAATAACAAAAAAAGGGACGGGCAGGTGCCGGGGCGTTCCCTCCACTGAAACCTGGCGTTCCTCCATGGCCTCAAGCAGAGCGCTCTGGCATTTGGGCGTGGCCCGGTTTATTTCATCGGCCAGCAGCAGCTGGGTAAACACAGGTCCCTGGGTAAAATAAAATTCTCCTTTGTTGCGGTCATAGACCGAGCAGCCGATGATGTCCCCGGGCAAAAGATCGGACGTGAACTGAACCCGCTGGTAGGAAAGCCCAAGGCATGCCCCCAGGGTATGTGCCAGAACGGTTTTGCCAAGGCCCGGCACATCTTCAATGAGCAGGTGCCCCCGGCCGAGAAGGCAGGTTAAGGCCATCTTGATCTGCTCTTGTTTGCCCAGTACAATTTTGTTGAGCTGGTCAAGCACGGGGGTCAGTTCAGAATCGTAAGTTTGGTTGTTGATTGTCATCGCTTAATTGAGTTCCTTTCTGCTTAAAAACAATAGGTCAGGCCTGTAAAAACGGAGAGGGCCTCCCATTCAACGTGGTTAAGTCCGGCAAAGCCAGTGGTCCCGTCTGAAAAATAGAAAATTGCTGAACCGTTATCCGCTTCCATTATTCGGTAGAAAGCGCCCAGGTCCAGGGTCCAGTTGTTCCAGACCGGGGTGGTATAATTCACATTAAGAACCCACCCAGTACCTTTGGCATCGTGCCTGAAGCTGACCGGATGGGACAGATCGCTGCGCAGATTCCAGTTGGCTTCTGCTTTGTAATCGACCCAGTGATATTCAATACCGGCGCTAAGCTTGTGGCGTTCTCCCGGGAATAGCAGTTCAAGATTCAAGCCCGCCCAAGGTCCCTGCCACCGGGTATCATATGAACTGTCCAGCCCGTCAAAGGGCCCTAAAGACGTCGTCCACCCATAGTCGGACAGGTACTGAACGCCATGGGTCATTTCCAATTCCTGGGTATGGCGGGAAAACCCAGCCATGGGAATCAATCGGATGCCTGGTCCAAATCCGGGTAAAGCTAAATCAAAGGCATAGCCCAGGCCGGCAGTGAGATCCAGCAGCATGCCGTTGTTGCTGTCGGCATAAGACCTTGAAAACTCAAGGCCATTCAATGATCCGATATAATCTGAATCCCGGTTGGTGCCGTTCATAATAAAGCCTGCATCAATGCCGGCCTTGACGTATATCTTTGCCGGGGTATTCCATTTAAAATTCATGGACAGCCCCAGGCTGTCCAGATTTTCCCATTCCAGTTGTGAGGTTGCCGGAAGAGACCCGACAGATCCTGCGATATCCCAGTCCAGATGATCCCTGCGCCAGCCTGCCGCCATGGTTAATGACGGCCTGTGGGCACTCTCCCTGACCGGACCGGGGAGGGCAACAACCTTACTTGATTGGGCTTGTGTATCTTCACCGATTTTTTCATGCGCCTGCGGCTCAACTGTCTGGGGCTCTTGCACAGGAGACGCCAATGCCGGTTTTTCTTCCGCGCCCTGGAGCTTTTCATTTTCTGGATCCAGGTCAAATTCAATGGCATGACCTGTGCCGGTCCCGGGGTTCAGGATCATTTTTAACCGTCCGGGTCCTGCTGCCCCTTTGGCCATCGCCTGGGAAACAAAACACAGGTGCCACAGCACCAGGCCTGTTATCATCCATATTTTTTTATTTCCCAATGCGGATATCCCCAAAAAAATTGGTTTTAAAATCGGTTTCGGAGATCAGGTACATATAGGTAAAATCCCCCGGTTTTCCGGCCGGAGCCAGTACCTGGTCCTCCACGGTGGCGGCCCGCCATGATCCTGAGACCAGATTGGGGTCAACGGTGGCAGACTGGTCTGTTTCATTGGAGATTTTAAGGGCTGTGACATAATGGGTTCCGTCGGTCCACGCGCCCATGGGCCGGGCCGTAATCCCAGGGGTGTCGAAAATGGATACCCGTCCGGTAAAACCCATGACTACCGGGTGAATCTGTCCCTGGGGACGACGCATGGTTAACGGCATGCGTACCTGTATTACAGCCGTCCGGGTCAGTTTGACAAAGCTGTCCTGCAAGCCTTCGGAAGGCATGGTCCGCTGTGCTGTCCCTCCCGGGGTTTGAATGGCCCTGGATTGGTCCAGATCATCCAGGTAAGAATCAATTCCCGTGGGATGGTCGGACAGCGCTTTTAACCGCTGTCTGGATATCGACTCGCCATCCCCCGGGGCTGCAAGCACATGAGGGGTGATCAAGAGAACCAGCTCGGTTTTAGACTTCACCTTGGTCTGGCTTTTAAAGAAAAACCCCAAAACCGGAATATCCCCGAGAATGGGAACCTTGCTGTCGTAATTTGAAGTTTCGGTCCTGATCATTCCGCCGATGGCGACGGTTTTGCCATCCTGGGCCAGCACCGTACCTGATAATTCCGCCGTATCCACCGTGTCAATGTATACATTTTCAATCTCATCACCCACCAGCAAGGGTATTTTTCCACCATCCTCGTTGACACTGGAGTTTTCATGGACAATGCGCATCACCACAGACCGGTCCGCATTGATGGATGGCATAATGGTCAGGGTATTGCCGATCTCCCGGGTTTCAGTTTCCGGTACCGGAACATAGGTGGTGACCGTGGTGCCGTCTGAACTGCCGTTATCAACCTGTTCGGCGGAAAAACCTGTGGTAATAACAGTCTCTTCACCGATAAACAGTTTGGCAGGATGGTTGTTGGCGGCCAAAAGCATGGGCGTGGCCAGGGATTTGATATTATTGTTTTCCTGCAACGCTTTGAGTTTGAGTTCAAGATCTGAGCTGAGCAGTTCAAAGCTTAAGGGCGCAGTGGTGCTGTCGTCCACGCTGCCCAGGCTGTAGGTGGCATTCCCTGAAGTCCCCGAAATCTGGAAAGCCGACTCAAATTCATCGGTGAGTTCCACTTCAAGCACTTTCATCTCCAGCAGCACTTCGGGCACCTGTTTGTCAGACTGGCGAATGATCTGGGCAATTTCCTTCATGGCATTTTCATCGGCGGTGCGGACAAACAGCATATTGTGCATCCGGTTTACCGTTACGTAGATCGGGGATTCGGTTCTCTTGGAAACTTTGCCCATGTTCGCTTCGGAAACCGACTGCACTTCCTGTTCTCCATTCTGTTCAAGAAGATCCAGCTGTCTGGACGATAAATTTCCGGTGGTGGATGAAGCACTTTCTTTGCTTTTTGATTTTTGGGAACGGCTGCTCGAAGAGGTCCCGGTATTTTTTCCGTCATCCACCTCTTCGTTAAAAATTTCATCGATAGCTTCATCTTCGCTTGCGTCGGTCACGCTGAAATCATCCCCGTAATAGGCATCGGCCTTGCCCGACAGTTCCACCCGATCCCCGAACAGATCGGAAATGGTGCGCGCGGCAATACCCACATTGAGATATTTGAGCTGGAACATCCGGGTGGGTTCCTGGCGGAACACCACAATGTCGCGCTGGTACTCCTGGGTGGTCATCACAATAAAAATGCCGGTTTTCTGGTTATATCGATACCACAGGCCTGCGATCCGGCACAGTGAATCCACCACATCCATGATGCTTAAATCCCTGACAAACAAGGTGACCCTGCGCCCGCCTGCCTGGCCCGTGGCCACAATATTGACCCCGGTCAACTCGGAAATCACCCGGACCGCATCCTGGACCGTGGCGTCCTTGAATTCCAGTTCATTGAGTTTTATTGTGTTGATCTGGCCGGGCAGATATTTATTCGCCTGTACGGGCAAAACAGAACAAAAAATCATTATCAGCACTAAAAAAGCTGCCGGGATATAGACCGGCAAAAAGCCTGGCCGTTTAAACAAAAACTGGGAGTTAATACACATGACTTTTTTCATTCCTGCCTGATTATCTGACAATTATTAATGTGCCTAGGGTTCCAGATTCCACCATCAGGTGAAGCCGGTTGATTTTTTTGATTCTGATCACCGAATCATACCCGAATTCGTGCAGTCCGATGGTGTCTCCTTCCCGCACAATATAGACCCGCTGTCCGATCTCCAGCAGTGCCACAACCTCGTTGTTTTTACCCTGAAGATGGCCGCGCATTTTAAGGTCGGGGATATCCCGGGGTTTGGCATCCTGCATGAAGCGAACCTTACCCTGCTGGACAGCCGCTTCATACTCTTCTTGCTGATTGAGTGCAGGCGAGGCTGCAAACGGATCTCTTTTGGGTGGGGCGGGTTCCGGTGGCGTCTGCTTTTCCCGGGTTCTGGTTAATATATTGACCAGGTTGGGAGCCTTTAACAGCCCCCAGGCCTGTTGTTTCGCCCCAGGAGGCGCAGCCTGTTTTTCCTGGGTGGATGACGAAGATTTTGAATCGTTAACCTCGGTTTCAGCATGCGTAATCCGGGCCGAAACCAGGTGGGCAAAGACCAGACAGATAACTGCGGCACACATACATTTTATCCAATTTTCCCAGGATTTTTTCATTTTTCTCCCCTTGCAGCCCGTACAGGTTCCCGGTCACCATCGCCCGTTCCATTTGATAATTTCACATTCCCCCCTTGGAGACGGACATCACCGCCTGGAACAAGGCGTAATAGACATAAAAGACAAGCCCGCCTACCCCTAAAATCAGGCAGGGTTCTATCATGGTGGCCATCAGTTTCACCTTGGCCATGAGTTCTTTTCTATAATATTCCCCCACCTCTTCCATCACCACGTCCAGCTGGCCGGAGCTTTCTCCCACAGCCGCCATATGCCGCATCATCACAGGGATGTGCTTCTGCTCAAAGGTTCTGGACAGGGACCGCCCTTCTAAAAGCCCGTTGGCCGAGCGCTTAAAACAAGTTGCCAGCACCAGGTTGCCCTGGACACCTGCGGTAATGCGCATCGCCTCCAGGGCGGTAATCCCGGCATTTAAAAGAATGGCCATGGTCCATCCGGCCCGGGCCATCCCCGAAAGCAGCAGCGAGGTGCCGATAAGCGGCACCCTGAGTAAAATTCCGTCAATGAAGTGTTTTCCCGGTTTGGTGGTATAGGCGATCAGAATCAGAAACACCACGGCACCGGCCACGCCGCCTACAATAAGACCATAGGTTTTGGCCCATTCTGAAATATTCATCAGCGCCATGGTGGATGCGGGCAGTTCGGCATGCCGGGCGGACAGGAAAATGGAAAATTTAGGGATCACATAGTAGACCATCACCACCACCACGCCCAAAGAGGCCACCAAAATAAAGCACGGATAAAACATGGCTGTGATCAGCTGGCGCTTGAGCTCCTTGTTGGCTTCCAGGTTTTCGGCCAGCCGCTCTAAAATGGAGTCCAGATTCCCGCTTTGTTCCCCGCAGGCAACCAGGTTGGCCACCATGGGTGAAAACAGCTTTTTCTCCTTGGACATGGCCGCTGAAAAGGAACTGCCGTGGCGGATGGCCCGGCCCATTCGGGTCAATGTCCGCCGCAGCCAGAATTTGGATTGCAGCTCATGGGTGGTGTCAATGGCCGAAATAAGCGTGTAGCCCGCCCGCAGCATCAGGGCCACCTGCCGGTAAAAGATTACCAGGTCCCCGGACATGACTGGCAAATATTGGCCGGGCTTTAAAAAGGCGGCATATTTTTTTAACCGTGAAAAAAAACCGTCATCCAGGGCCACGCCGCTTCCTTCCCTTACCTTGACAAGGAACAATGAGCGCTCTCTAAGGATTTTTGCCACCTCTTTGGCATCCGAGGCCTCGATCTCCCCTTTCATCTCAAGACCGGTACGGTCCACCGCTATGTAGGTAAATACTGGCATATTAATCGTTCAATTCACTTATCCGGTTCAATTGTCCCATTTAATTACTTTGGGGCCTGTATTGGATGACTTCACTTAACGCGGCCTTTCCTGCCAGAACCTTGTCCACGCAATCCTGCCACAGGCTCTTAAACCGTTTGGCCGAGTTTCGTATTTGGTTCTCTCCTGCGCCTTCGGCGATGATGGTGCCAAGTTCCGGTGTGATCCACAGCGCTTCAAACAGACCCATACGGCCCTTGAAGCCGCTCCCTAAGCAAAAAGAGCACCCCTGGGGCTCGTACAGGTCGGCACCGTTGTCCGGGGCCAGTCCTAAAATCTCAAGTTCTTCGGGTGTGGCCGGCCTTTTTTTACGGCAGTGGGGACACATTCTCCGGGTCAGCCGCTGGGCCATGACGCCGATTAAGGTGGAACCGATCAAAAAGCGTTCGGCCCCGACATCCGCCAGCCGGGTCACCGCACCAATGGCGTCGTTGGTGTGCAGGGTGGACAATACAAGATGGCCGGTCATGGCTGCGCGAAGCCCGATCTCCACGGTCTCCTGGTCCCGGATTTCACCCACCAGGATCACATCGGGATCATGCCGCAAGAACGAGCGTAATGCCTGGGCAAAGCTGACCTTGGAGGAGATCTGGACCTGGGAGATGCCGTCAATGGTCTGTTCCACGGGGTCTTCGGCGGTGAGAATGTTGATCTGTTCCACGGGAAGTTCCCGCAGTGCCGCATACAAGGTGGTGGATTTACCTGATCCCGTGGGGCCTGTGACCAGGATCATGCCGTAGGGCTGGCGAATCCCGTTTCTAAAATCTTCCAGCATCCGGGGCGGCATGCCCAGATCTTCCAGGGTGAAATTATCCGTGTCCTGGCCAAGGATACGCATGGTGCAGCGCTCCCCCCACCGGGTGGGGACCGTGGCCACACGGATATCGGTCTCCGGGATATCCCAGTCCATCACCTCGTAGCTCATGGCACCGTCCTGGGCCTTGCGCTGCTCGGCAATGTCCAGCCCGGACAATACCTTAACCCGGTTTAAAAGCCCCTCTTCATCGGTGCGGGTCATGGGTTTGAACAGTTCCTGCATCTGCCCGTCCACCCGCAAGCGAATCCGCATGCCGGTTTCGCCCGGTTCAAAATGCACATCCGAGGCTCTGCGCAGGTAAACCTCTTTCATTATATCGTCCAGCAAGGAGACCGGATCTGTGCCCTGGCCCCCAATGCCGTCACCGGACTTTGCCTCTCCGTGCCGGCCTGTGGCTGCGGCCTGGGCCCGGTCAATGGCCGCCCGGATTACATCGGGTTCCGCCAGGGCCGGTACGTATGCAACGCCTGCGGCCCGGCTGACCCGGTCCAGGCTGAGCCGGTCGTCGGGATCACTCAATGCCAGGGTTCGGGAACTGTTGCCGCCTTTAACGGGCAGGATCAGCCGCTGGGACCAGGTCCGGCCGGGCAGAAGTTTCATCACCTCATGGTCGGGGACAAGATCGGCTGCCTGCAAAAACGGCATCTGCCGGGTATCTGCCAGGGCACGGTACAAAGCGCTTTGGGGGAAACGGCAGGTCCGGGTGACCATCTCGATAAGCTTTAGCTTTTCGCGTTTGGCCTGTAGTTTCAGGGTGTTGATGGTGTCGGCAGGAACCAGGCCCACCCGGATCCCTGCATCTATCAATGCGGTTTCACTAACGGCCATTCTGGATAATCCTCAGGTTGCCCGAAGCCATGACCATGCGGTCAAAGCCTTCGGGGTTTTCACACACCCGCAGGGCATCGGCCCGGGTAATCAATCCTGTTTTAACCAGGCGTGCCAGATCCTGGTCCATGGTCCACATGCCGTCCATGGAGCCCGATTCCATCATGGAATACAATTGTCGGCTTTTGGCGTTTCGGATCAGGTTGGCCGCCCCTTCGGTAATCCGGAGCAGTTCAATGGCCGGTATCCGCTGTTTTTCATCCACCCCGATGATCAGGCGCTGGGCCACCACGGCCCGCAGCACCATGGATATCCGGTGCCGGGCCACCTCCTGCTCACTGCCCGAAAAATAGCTGATAAATCGCTCCACCGCGCCCACGGCCTGGGCCGTATGCAGGGTGGAAAAGACCAGATGCCCGGTTTCAGCCGCCGTGATCGAGGCCTGCATGGTCTCAAGATCACGCATCTCGCCCACCATGATCACATCGGGATCTTCGCGCATGGCCGCCCGCACGGCATGGGCAAATCCAGGCACATCCGAGTGCAGTTCCCTGTGGTGGACCAGGCTTTGCTTTCCCTTGTGGACAAACTCCACCGGGTCTTCCACGGTGAGGATGTGGCAGGCCCGGTTCCGGTTTATTTCATCGATAATGGCGGCAAGGGTGGTGGATTTTCCTGATCCCGTGGCCCCGGTGACCAGCACCAGGCCCGAGGGCAGCCAGGCCAGATCCCGAAGCTGGGGGGGCAGGCCCAGTTTTTCCAGGGAGGGAAGGTCCTGGGCCAGGTGCCGGATGGTCATGGCGGGCTGTCCCATTTGAAAATAGGTATTGACCCGGAACCGGAAGCCCTGGTCTGTTGAATAGCCTAAATCTACGGTAAAATGGGTGTCCAGTTCCGCTGTCTGGGCCGGGGTCATGATGCCGTAGGCCATGGCCGTGACCAGGTCGGCGCCCAAAGGGGTCTCCCCCTTTCGGGTCAGGCTGCCGTTGATGCGGAATACGGCTGGTTCCAGAGGGGAGAGATGGATATCCGAGGCACCCAGTTCAACGCACTGATTGCAAAACCGCTCAAATTGTTTTCTGCCTGTGGCAATGGTATCGGGGTTATGGGTCATAATAGGTCTCCTTACATGGACATCTGAAGATAAATATACAGGGCGCCGCCAGGCAGTCTGTCGTCATTGTTGCCCCGGGGGGGATCCGCATACAGTTTCAGGTTCATCACCGAAACATAGAAGGACAGCTCCTTGAGCCCGTTGAGAAAGTCAATCAGGTCCCAGAATTTTGCCTGGGCAGAGATATCCAGTAAAGGCCTTTTGACCTGGGGATCCAGGTAGACCGATGTGCCTTCATCGGTTAACGACACCCCTTTCTGGACCACCGACACCAGGTTGACCCCTGTCCGGTCGGCCAGGGTGGATATCTCGAGCATGAGCTGGCGTTTCACATCCGCAGAATCCACCGGAGCAAATCCCGTATCCAGTTCATCAAAGTCCTGGCTCAGGGCTTTAAACTTTTTCCTGGCCTCGTCTATCTTTTTTTGAATCACCTTGGGGTTCAGGCCTTTGCTGGATAAATTGTCTATATTGGCCCGCTTGTCTATGCGGTCCTGGCGCCGGTGAAGCATCTGTTCGGCATGGTCCAGTTTCTTTCTGGAAATGGGATAGAATACAAGCCCGTAAACCCCCAGCATGAGAAAAGCAAAAACGATCTGTGCCCGCAACCGTTCCCCCGGGGACATTTTTCGCCATCGTTCTATCATCGTTTCCGGCCTCTCTTATGGGACTTCTTTGAGGTGGCTTCAGCTTTTTGAACCGGCGGCGTGGTGCTTCGGATTTTAATTTTCAGGTTATAACCATCCAGATCCAGCCCCCCGCCTTTACCTGCAGTGGACTGGAGATCCGCCACCTTATATTTCAAAGGTACCAGCACTTCATTTAGGTTCTTGCCAAACAACTGGCCATCGGTGTCATTCAAGGCCCAGGCTTCCATATAGAATCCCTGGCGGTCTGTATCCTCTTCGACCAGGTCAATCATCACCTGGTCGGTGACGGCGCTGCCAATGGCGGTTAAAAAGTCAGGCACCAGGTGCTGGCGGTAACGGATCACCTGGTCCAGGATCACTTTAAGCCTTTGCTGCTCTTTGATCTGGGCTTCCACACCGTCAAGTTCTCTCATCAACCGGCTGGCCTCGTTTGAGGTGCTCTGGGCCTCTTTTTTAATCTTGATCCGGCGGTCATACTCGATGTCCAGCAGCTCCAGTTCCCACTGTTTTTGTTCTGTCTGTTTTTTCATGTAGACGGAATTTGCACCGATGCCGGCGGCGATCAAAAAAATAACGGCCCAGGGCAGCAGAGCCTTGTTTTTCCACACAGGGGGTTTTGGATCCTGGGCCTCGATTCTGACCTGGCGCTGGGCCGTGCACCGTTTCAGGGCGTGCCGGGCCACGCCTTCCATGGACAATGCGGCGGTCATGGGTACCCTGGCCTGGGCCGACGCTGTTTCATGATCGGTCCGGGTGTCAGGTTCCGGCAGCACCGTTTCAGCGTCTTGTGCTTCGGACCAGACCGGTTTGATCCGGATATCGGACCGGCCAAGGGATTGCTCAATCTCCCGGGCAATCGGATCAAACAGGTCCGGTTCACATAAAATGAAAATATGCGTTGTGCCTGGATGGATAAACCGTACAACGGAACCGGCCACCTGGGCAGGATCTGCCAGGCCGGACTGGGTGGGAAACGATGAAAAGGATTCCAGCTGTTCATGTACGCCCTGGAACAGCCCGGCCTGTTCCTGGCAGATATCCAGAAACAGCCAGCCATGGCCGTCGCCACCGGGCAGGTCCGCCATGGGCAGGGCTGCGCCCAGCCTGGGGTATATAAAGGTAAGAAACAGATCGTTTTTCTTAAATGCCTCGGTCCATCGCTCCCGGATACCCTGGCCGATACCCGCACCGTACCAGATAAAGGGGGCATCGCCTTTGGTCTGGGGTGTCCAGCCGGGAACCAGCTCCTCATCCATGCCCATGAGAATTTCCTGGATTTCCAGGCATTGTCCGATCTGTTCGGCCGAGGCATATTGATCGTAATTGTTAGCCGTAGATGCCGGGCCGGATTCAAACGCCGTTGCCTGCTCCACCGAGAGGCGCTGGCGCCAGGTAATGATCCCGCAGCCCTGGAGTACCGCCCCCAAAGACCACATATCCCCAAGCTTTAAAAACAGCTCTTCCAGTTCCCAGCGCACCATCTCGGCCATCTGGGGCCGGGGCCTCGGTTTTTTGGGGTCCACGGGCAAAGAGAGCAGGTCCCCTGCGGCATTGGGGGTGATCAGCACTGCTTTTTTGGGCAGGATTTTATTCTGGGCTTTAAGCTGGTCCTTGACTTCCTTGACGGCCTTTGAAAAATCTGCAGCAGTTGAGACCACAGGTTCGCCAATCTTGTATGCCCCCATGATTCCGGCCCTGGCAACCCTGGCATACAGTTTAAATCCCGTGGTCTCGAATACGATGACCTTGCCGGGCCGTTTCAGCCTTATACGGTCAACTTGGGAAAGGATGTTCCAGTTTAGTTTCTTTTTCTTGGGCCGCTCAGTGGCGTTCTTTTTTTTTCTTTTGAATTTCATGGATATCAGCGATTGGCCGGAACCCTTCCAGGAACCAATACCCGCAGCCCACCGGCGTAAATTAATCAAAGTTCTATTCCACATGCCATTTTAACGTTTGAATCGTTGAGCCGGGGACAAGAGAGAAGGTTTTCCAGTCACGCTCATCATGCCATATATAGCCAGCAGTTGTGCAATCACTCTCAGTTGTATAACTAGAATTTGAGCAAAAAGGGGATGGATATGTGTCGGTGCTGCAGGTGCCGCTGGTATCAACTTCAAAAATCTTGTAGGCTACCTGGCCCATTGGTAAATACTGATCTTCATCGTAGTCTTCAGCTATCGAATCTTCAAAAAGAAATACGGCGGTTTGATTTGTTGTTCCGTTCCAACTGCCTGTTTTATCGTAGTATTTTTTATTAGTGCCTGAAGAGTTATAAACTCCAGAGGAAGGCATGACTGTGATAACACCTTTTGTTTTATACGCGATTTTCATGCAAATGCCCGTGATACTCGTATCCGAATCAGGTGTTCCAAAATCTACGGTAAGCCCTCCGATAGCATCATATCGACTTGTGCTATTTGAATCAGTTAACAGGATTCTGTATTTTTCTTCGGGTATGGTGCCAGAAGCGGTCTGAGGAGGGTAATCTCCGTCATAGGCATCATATTCACTATCAGAATCATCTGCAGTTCCGTCCCTTCCAACTGTTCTTATGACCAGATTCCCGTAATCACCGTAAGCCGTATTGGTGCTGAGAATAAAGCTCCACCCGAAATTGTTGGGATCGGTTATGTCTATGTCGTCGGAAACCTTAGTGGCTTCATCTCCGTTAACGAGGCCGTTATCTGCATCATAAATATTTCCCCAGCCATCCCGGAATTTGGAATACCCGGTTAATTCCGCTGCGTTGAGATATGGACCGTTCCAGCCAGCCCAAAGGTTATGTTCACTGTCATAATACCGGTTCCCGTCTAACCAGATTTCACCATCACTTTCACATGTCGTTTGGGTCGTATAGACATCGTCTGAACATCTCTCATATCCTTGGTCTGTGTTCCAGCTTCCGCCAAGATCATCGCACCCCTCCTCAACATGTTCATTGGTTCCGGACTTCGAGCAGGGAGGGCGGCCCTGGATATACCAGGTCTCAGAGGCCGTAGTACAATCATCTTCATTGGTATATTGGGGATCTGAGCAGTAATCTTTTTTAATTAATGCATTAAGGTCCCTGGGCAAGCTCCCCATATCCGCCACATATCCACGGATTTCGGGCATGCCGTTCAGGGTTCGGGATGTGTCCCCGATAATGGCTCTGCGGATGGCCGATAACCGGTTCCGGGTATCGTCAAATCGCACCTGGTCCGTTTTGTTTTCAATGGTACCCACCGCCATCCAGGCCACCGCCGACAGGATGGTGATCACCATCAGCAGTTCCAGAAGGGTGAAGCCTTTGGTGTTAAAAAGGGGGTGGTATGTTGACTTGGGGCTGTTCATGGGCGCTACAGGCGTTAAGGTTGTTCCGGGGCGGGCAGGAAGTCCACGACCAGGATGGCCGGGCCTTTGGCATAGGTGTAGACATGATAGCCTAAGAAACTGGCATCCTGTTCAACCTTCAGGCCTTCTTTGAGTTTGGCAGCCGCTTTGTTTTCCACATATACGGGAATGATCCGGCCCTCTTTGGACTCCACAAACATGCGGAAATTGACTTCGGGCATGGGATTGACGCCGACCACCTGCATGGCCGTGTAGATGTAGGCCATCTCCTTTTCTTCGGGGAACCGCTTCATTCTGGCGTCAAATTTCACCGGGACCATTTTGCGGATGATCTTTTTCTTGTAGTCTTGGGCTATGCTTTTTTCCTGGTCAATGAACCGGTCCAGTTCCACGATCTTGAACTCCTTGTCCCCTGAATTATCCTGGTCTGCAGCAAATCCGAAGGTTGGGAATATAATGCCCAGGATCAAAAACAGAGTAACAGCTAAGTTTATTAATGATTTTATTTTCTTATTTTGTGTGCTCAATGTTATGCTCACCTACGCTTGTCTATTTGACGTATAGCAAAATGTCATCTGTGTTATTGTCAGGATCATATTCCCCGTGGTCGAATTCACCGTTGGGCCCCATGCTGATGATGACAGGCCCCGGATTCTTAGCCCCGCCGATATCCATGTCGGTCTGGTCCAGGCCGAACACCAGGTAGGGACGGCCCCATCTGGATCTGGTGCCGTTTTCCCGGCCTTCATAATAGTCGTCGTCATCAGGGTCGTCGGATTCATCCGACAGGCGCCTGCGGTACAGACTCCAGTCCAGCAGGGTGTCGTCCACACCACTGCCCCCCGCCTCCTTTTCCCCGAACTCAAAGGGGTCTGCCACGCCGATGACATCGGGAATGTCATAGTCCTCGCTTGAATCGTCCAGGGGAGTGCCCTCAATATCGCCCTGGGCCAGCTCGTCATCATCAGTGCCGTTAATGCTGTCTGAGATATCCACATACCCATCCTTAAATCCTTTCAGATACGGTCCTCGCCAGCCCCGGCCGGTTTCCGGGTCCCACGTTTTCAAGGGACTTCCCGAGCCGGTCAGCGGACTTGTGACGGCGGTGAGCTGATAAAGATTGGCAGGGGAGTAGAACCAGCGGCATTTCTGGTCAACAATGCTGTCGCTGCCTGTTGCTTCTATTGCCTGGATATACTCCGGCAGCCCATCGTCCACGACCTGTCCTGAATCCACACAGTCAGCCAGGCCAAAGGGACCGGTTTTGGGGTAATACCCGGTGTCGGCCTTGAACTGGGCCAGGGCCTTGGCGATCTGCTGCATCTCGGTGCGGGCCAACCGGTCGTTGGAATCGTCAAGCACCTTTGCATATCCCCCCAGGGAGATAAATGAAATGGAGGCCAGTATGCCGACCACCACCAGCAGCTCCAGCAGGCTGAACCCCCGGCAGTCGGAGAGTATAAAAAAGTTGCGGTATCTGAAGTTGTGTCGGGACATATCGGGATAACGATGCAAGGCTTATTGTACGCAGGCTTTTCTGGCTTCTTTGAGCGGCTTCTGGAACTCCGGGCCGTATTTTCTTCGGGTCCTGCTTTTGGCCTGGCTTTCCTTTACGCCTTCATTCATAAGCTTAGCCATGTAGTTGTAGGCGTCGCCGTCCACGGTATCCGCCGCTTTCTGGGCAAAACATTCGGCCTGGGCTGCGGGCATCCCGGAGCGGATCAAGCCGGCTTTCATCTGGTCGGTGTCAGGTGATCCGCAACCGGCCAGAAAAGGCAGGGCAAAAGCAGTGATGGTAATCAGTTTAAGATTTTTTTTCAGATAGGACACAGGGACCTCCCCTCTTTTGTGTTAAAGGTATGCTTTGGTGGTTAAAACGGTTGGTGCGGGCAAGGAGCCGGGACTGTGACGGGCTCTTCGTAAAAGGCCTTCAATGTCCGTCCCGGCTCTGTTTGTATTTTCAGGATTGACCCCTGCATTGCCCTTGCGGACCCTGCCGGGATCAAAGGTTCAGCTTATATTAGATGGTGTTACGGGTTCCGTCCCATTCACCAAGTTCTTCCTCTTTGGTGTCGCCAGCGCCGTCAACAACGGCGATGAAGGCAACCTGATCAGTGGCTTCAACAGTACCCCATGCTGTGCCGGTGGCGTCATAGGTAGATTCGGCAACCTTGAACAGGCCGATGAAACGGTTGTACTGGTCTGGATTCACATGGCGGTATACAGGCACGGAAGTCATGCCGCCAAGCTGTTCGGTGTTGAACAGGTTGGAGGAGGGGCCAAAACCAACGGCTAGAAATACGGGGGCTACTGCGCCGTCTTCGGGAGTAACAGTTGAGGAAACCGTTCCGGCAGTGGCATCAAAGGCTGCATCTTCATATTCGCCCGGGCCGAGGATACGCTCAATGGCGCCGGTCCAGTATGCAACAGTATCACCATCAGCCAATGTAATGCTCTGGCCGCAGCCATTGCCTTCTTCACCATTAAAGATATTGCCGGCAACCATGTTATTGGAACGGCTGGCTACAGTTTCCTGCAGAACGCCGCCAACGGGGGTGCAGTCAGCAGCTGTATAACCCAAATCAGTAGCGGTAATTACACTGCCTGTGGCATCAATATAGCGAAGATCGGTCATTCCGATATCGGACATGATACCCGCAACATCGGCAATAATAGTGCCTGCTTCAACGCTGTCTTCAATACCCAGGATATCGCCGTCGGTACCGCTGCCATTGGGCAGCAATACAGCGGTGGTTGCATCATCAGCTGCTGTTACATAGCAAAGAGAATCAAGGTTATTGGGCAGAACGTTACGATTCAGCACACGAAAGGTTCTAACCCCTTTGTTCAACTCATCCATCATGGCAACGTGGGCTGCAGCGGAAGCACGCATATCCGTATCCTGCAGGGCGATGGTGGCGGTACCGGCAATGGCGGCCATGATGGCGACAACCACCAGGAGCTCAAGAAGGGTGAAACCTTTTTCGTTGTTGAATTTTTTGCGTTGGGCGATCAATTTTTTAAAAAATTTTTTAAATTTCATTTTCATAAGATCCTTTATTTTTCATTTAAAAGTTAAGTAGCTGTTTGATCCCTTGCTGACTTTGGAAACCTCTGTTTCCCCCTTGCAGCGGATCGGACATATGGATTTAACTTTGGAACCTGTGTTGCGCCCCTCGCGCGAAGGTTCCTGGTGCGTGCAGTTCGGATCGGCCCCACGCCGTCTTCCGGCAGAAAAAAAATCCTCCTTTGGTTTTGATATGGACGGTTTATACTTACGCATCGAACCCACTTTCGCATGCTTGTTTTATGTCGGTCGGCCCGGACGCCCGCCGGACAGTCTGGGCCGTATTGGCGAAATCAACCACGAAGCGGTATTGTTTGCCGCAATAGATAATCACCTCTTTTTGCCCCCGGCGCAGGATTTTCATCTCCACACGGATATTGCCGTGGCCGTCATGGGTAAAAACTTCCTGGTAAAGTTCGGTCAGCTTTTTAATTACATCCTGATTGGTTGCTGTGCTCAATTCATTGCTCCAGATGGTGTCTATGGTTGTGTTAAGCTCGACAAAACTTATACAGCACTTCAAAACTTATCTTCTGTGACTTTGATCACATTTCTAAAAATAATTTTGGATTATATAATTTTTCACAATTTTTATCATAATGTTAGAAATAGCTTATTTTTTTAGATGGTATTGACAAACCCATTTTCATTACTTTACTATCCGCGCTTGTTGTTACGCACAGGGCAACACCCGGGTTGTAAGATATCTCTAAATGCTTAAGGAAAGATAAATTTTATGGCACAGACTGCGTTAAGAAACAGACTTATCAGTACGGCAGGCAAAAAAATCGATCTTGAACTGACCCCACTCCTTGACGGACTGCCCCCTGATCTGCAGCAGGCCCTAATCCGCCAGGGCCGGATAAGGTCTATGAAAAAGGGGCAGCTGCTGTTTATGGCCGGAGATCCGGTGGATTCTATTTTCTTTGTCGTGTCCGGTAAGCTTAAGGAATACTTTTCTACGAAATCCGGAGATGTGTGTTTGAGAAGTATTTATTTCTCGGGCAGTTATATATCCTTACATGCTGTTTTCCTGGGCTGGAAAACCTACGCCTATACCTGCGAAGCGATTCGCCCCACCACCTGCGTGGTGTGGCCGGCCAATGCGTTTATGCAGCTTCTGCAACGGGAACCGGTTCTTGGACTCCGTGTGGCGGCCATACTGGCGGAAAAAATTGAGAATACGTGCAGGCTTCAGTGCCTGTGCCGTAAAACCCAGGCCCTGTCCCGGGTGGCGGGATTTCTTCTGCGCCACTCAGCCGCTTCTGAAAATCATCCCCGATCCTGGGATACAGGGCTGGGTTGCACCAAACGCGTCGGCAAAGCGGAATTTACCCTCTTGACCAATATCCGGCCCCTGGAATTGACTGCCAGCAACATCTGCCTGGCCCGGGAGACCTTTTCCAGGGCCTTATCCATGCTCCAGGAGCAAGGCTATATCCGCACCCGGGGCGGGATGGTTGAGATTCTTGATACTGAAGGGCTGAAACAGATTTGCGGTGCCAGTGATTAGTGTTTGAAGAAAAAGTCACCCATCTGCGGCGTTGCTGCACAAAACTGCAATCCTCAAGTACTCAAGTACGCTCCGGTTGCAGCTTTGCTTGCGCCTTGCATATGGGTGACTTTTCCTTCAAACGCTGTTTTTTGTTTCAGGCCGGGACAGCGGCTGCCGCTTGCCGGCGCGCGATATTCAGCTTATCGAGCAGGCGGCCTAGGGCTTTGGGGGTGATGGACTGATGTCCGTCCACCCAGGCATTATCCGGATCATTGTGGACCTCAATTTCAAGGCCGTCGGCCCCGCATGCCATGGCGGCCAGGGACATGGGTTCAATCAGGCTGCGGCGGCCCGTGGCGTGGGACGGATCCACAACCACCGGCAAGAGGCTGCGCTGCTTAACCAGGGAAACCACGCCCAGATCTAAAGTGTTCCGGGTGGCGGTCTCAAAGGTTTTAATTCCCCGTTCACACAGGATCACCCGGCGGTTGCCCCGGCTTAAAATATATTCGGCCCCCAGAAGCCACTCTTTCATGGCTGCGGCCATGCCGCGCTTGAGCAGCACCGGCGTGTTGCTTTTTCCCAATTCTTCGAGAAAGGCGTAATGAAACATGTTTCGGGTTCCCACCTGGAGGATGTCGGCCACTTCCGACACCTCGTCAATTTTCCCGGTACTCATCACCTCGGTGACAATTTTAAGGCCGAATTCACGTTTGATCCGGTTCAAAATTTCCAGTCCGTCCTTTTTAAGCCCCTGGAATCCGTAGGGGCTGGTCCGGGGTTTATAGGCCCCGCCCCGCATATATTTTATGCCTAATTCGCTCAGATCCTGGGCGATGGCGGCTGTCCGGTCCCAGGTCTCCACGGCACACGGGCCGGCGATGATCAGGGGGGCGCACCCGTCTCCGATGCGTTCCCCCGCCGGATCATCATCCCGGCCAAGGGCCACCCAGGGGGGGATGGCCATCAATTTTCTGCAACTTAAGGGGTAGGGCGGGACATCATCGACCACTTCCCGGACAAAATCAAGGGCCAGAAAATCCTGGCCGTGAATGCAATCATTGACCCTGACAAAGCATGTATCCGAGATTCTTTCGGCTTCCGGGCAGATTTTTTTTAAAATAGTTATTTCATGCTGCTGTTGACTAAGGTCCGGGGTAGCGGAAAGTCTTAGGATATTCATTGTGCCTCCATTTCCTTTAAAAATCCGTTTTTTTGTTAAAAATCATTAAACTGGGGATTAGACACCGGCATTACAGCCATGCACTCCATTTCGATCAGCCATTCCGGACGGCATACCGGGGCCAGAACGATGATCCGGGGAATATCGGGATAGTGTTCCCGGAAAAATGTATCCACCACCGTACGATCGGACACGTCCCTGAGATACACGATCAGATGACGGACATGCGCCATGTCTGCGCCGGCTTCGGCAAGCAGGGCCTGGATATTGTCCAGGGTGCGCCGGGTCTGTTTTGCGACATTGCCCTTGTGAACCACCTGGCCGTAACGGTCGATGCTGGCGGTGCCGGAAATAAAAATATGGCGGCGGTCCCCGTAATCCACGCTGGTTCCCCGTTCAAACGTGACCCCGTATTCGTGGGTGGGATTGAGCATGTCAGGGGCCTTCAGGTGCCTGATCTGGCCAGGGTGAAGGCCTGAAATACTGTATGCATCCATTAGAACACTGGTGCCCGGGTCTGCATACCGCCCCTCAATGCCGGTGCTGGCAATGTAATGGGTCTCGGGCGTCATGCCCAGTGTTTCAAAATATTTTCGCCGGGCATCCACCACCCCCTGGTAATTGAAATCCACATCCTTGACAAACAGCCAGGTGCGGATACAGTTCGATTGAAGGCTCATGCCGTCTTTTTCCAGAAGGGTCTGGTAGGATTTGAACACGGTATCGGTTTGTTCATAGCTGCCATGGGCCCCGTTGGTGTTCATCAATCCGGCAGTCCAGCAGTGCGCGTACCCGTTGCGGGATAACACTGTTGCATCGACGCCGTTGAACTGTTTTTTCCCGATACCGGCATCAGAGCATTTGACCAGATAGACCCAGGCCGCAACCTTTTGTCCGGTCAGGGGCGGCTGCTGCACCACAGACAGGGCGCATTCGGCCAGACGACCGTTAAATGTCTCCCGCACCGATGGGACCAGGTCTGTCTGGTTGGCGTAGTCACTGACAAAAAAACGTATGAATACGGGCACTGGCGCAATGCCCCAGGAAGGGGTTATAAAATCATCAAGACCATTGAGCAGTTCAGACAATTGCTGTTTGTATGGCTGCAGGGCCTGGGGGGTAATTAAAAGATGAATTTCATCAACACCGTTGTTTGAAAATACGGAATATTCAAGTTGGGTGCTGCCATGGTGGTATTTCATACTGTCTCCTTTTTATATGAAAGTCTCAGTAAGCCACTGAGTTCTTTCAACCTTCGTTGTGGGCTGTCCTTCAGTGCTGATATGTCAGGTCAGCCCATGGCTGTTTATATGAAAGACTGGGTAAGTTACTCAGGTCTTTTAAACTTTGTTTTGGGCTGAGCCTGGCAGTTGATATGTCCTGTCGGCCCATGGCCGTTATTACATCTAAATCTTATAAATAAGTAACGACAGGTGGCTCAGGTTACTTTCATATTTTGGTTTGGGCTGACCTGGCAATAGACGTATGCCTGATCAGCCCAGGGCTGTAGTGGTATTAAACCGCACAAATTATATCTGTTACATCAACGACTACCGTGACGAGCATCACATTTTTTAAAAAATATAATGACTATATAAGAATAAAAGCTTAAAGGGCTTAATTTAGTTGGTAGTAACTTTTAATGGATATTTGAATCGTTGAAACAAAACGCAGTTAAAAAAAAAATTGTCGGCATCATTATTATTCTCGGGGCGGTAACCGCCATTTTGTCTACCCTGGAAACCCGGGTGGCATGGATTTCTTCATTTTGCGGTGTACTGGGAGACGGGTGCAGGGAGACCGTTCAGTACAGCATACTCAATATTGGCGTTTCGTACTGGGGTGTCGCCTTTTATGCCTTTTTAGGAATGCTTTATCTGTTTCGTCCAACCTGGCTTTTCTTTGCTGTGATGGCCGGGTGCGGCGTGGAAACCGTAATGGTGATCCTGTTGATTCAGATGAAACTTGTATGCATTTTGTGTCTTATGAACCTGGCCTGGATGCTGCTGCTTCTATACTGTTTTTTTGATTTTAAACGATTTTCCCAGATGCTTTGTGTCTGGCTTGTTTTTTATGTGTCCGGCGGCGGCATGGTCAGGCCGCCGGACACCGGGCATGACCCCGGCGGATCCTGTCATGAATCACCACAAATCATGGCCCGGGTGGGCGGTACCGACATCACACGGCAGCAGGTGGAACAACCCCTGACCACCAAGCTGTACAAGATGCAGAGTGACATCTACAGGGTCAAACATACGGCGTTGGAAAACCGGATTAACCAGGTGCTGCTTGAAAAAGATGCCCGGGAAAAGGGAATTTCAGTCCAGGCACTCAAAGACCGGCTGGTGGCTGAATTGCCGGCCGTGAAGGCGGCTGCTGTTGATTTTTATTTTAAAACCGGGATCTACAAACGCTGGGGAAGTTGGCGGGGAAGCGAAGCTGAAACCCGGGAAAAGATAAGGCTGTACCTGAGGTTAAGTGCCGAAGAAGAGAAGATTTTGGCCCATTGCCAAACGTTAAGACAGCGATATCCTGTCACCGTTTTTCTAGAAAAACCGTCCCTGCCCATGACCCGGGTCTCCATTGACGGATGCCCGTCAACCGGACCTGATCATGCAACGGTCATTGTGGTGGAGGTGTCAGACTACCTGTGCCCCATGTGCCGTAAGGGGCATGATACACTGGAACGAGTCCGCCAGGCCTACAAGGAAAAAATTAAATGGGTGTTTAAGGCGAATCCATTGGAGAGCATTCACCCCGGGGCAACCGATGTGGCCCTGGCCGGACGGTGTGCCGGAGAACAGGGCAAATTCTGGGAATTTCACCAGATGCTTTTCAGCGGTAAAAAGCCTGGCGTAGATGATGCCAGGAAGTATGCAAAACAACTTGGGCTTGATATGGGCACATTCGACGCATGCCTGGCCGATGCCAACAAAAAAGAGCAGTTTGGCAATGATAGAGAAAAGCTTCGCAAGGCAGGTGTCACCTCAACGCCGACACTGATCATTAACGGTAAAGTCCAGGTGGGCGTTCCTTCCTATGAGGCCCTTTGCCAAATGATTGATCAGGCGTTAAATGAAAGCGCAAAGACAACAGGTGGGATACCGCAATAAAAAAAGTCTTGTGTTATTCGGCCAGCGGGAGTACCCGGGTGATCTTCATCCGGGTGACCCGGACGCCTTTGGTCTTCTGCTCTTTGGGGGTGGCGGGTTTCAACTGGGACAGGATCAGGCGCTCTCCAAATTCCCGGCATAATGTCCCGCCTGCTCCAGGCTGCGGTCTGCAGCGCTTTGCGTACACGGTTATAAAAGCCTGGCCGGTCCGGTCAATGTTTTGACGGGTCTGGTTATGGGCCAGGGCAAACCGGATAATGTTCTCGGATTCCAGAATGGGGTAAATCAGGGTGGCGTGGGGAGATCCATCGGGGTTGACGGTTCCCACTACAGCCCCGGTAATATGTTTGCTCAGCCAATTGGCGAGGGTGGCGGAATCAACCGTAACGGTCTTATTATAGCCCAGTTCCGTGGCGCCGCTGACGGCATCCACTTCATCTGCGGCATAGACCTGGCCGGGTATGGCCATAATGAAAACGCCGGCACATAGACCGGCTGCGACCAGCAGTGGTTTGAGTACCAGCACAAATTTGCGTATCAGTATAGATTTGAGTAATTGATAAGAAAGCTTCCAGCGGGCAACCATATTTTTTTTAACTTTGTTTTGGACCCAAGCCTGGATGCAAGCACGATAGATATAGCCCGGGCCTGGTGGTTTTTAAAATTTGGATACATCGGGAGGAATGAGGAACAACACCCCGGACACGTCCGGGGTGTTGTTGTTTTGTTTATCAAATGGCCCTCAGGAATTTGATCACAGCCTCACGGTCCTTTTTAGACAGCTTGCGGAACGCTTCGCGGGACTCTTCACCTTCCCCGAAGTGCCAGAGAATGGCACCCTCGAAGTCACGTGCCCGCTGGTCATGCCACATGTCGGTATGGTCGGCCACGGTGTGGATCATCTGGCGGGCCCACAGGGGCATGGTCCTGAATGTTTTGCGAAATCCATGGTTCATCTCACCCATATCGTGCATCAGCAGATCGGTATAGGGCCATATTTTCTGGTTGGCATAGGCCGGGATATACGGGGATTTTGTGCCGGTGGTCCAGCTGGGCTTATGGCATTCGTTGCAGCCGATTTCATAAAATTTTTGTTTGCCGCGCTGTACCATGGGGTCATTGAGATTTCTGGCTGCGGGGACGCCTAACCCACGCATCCATATCATGAGACTGTCCCGGTCCTCGTCAGACACCTCCACGGGCTGGTGGGCGGAGAGCAGTGCGGTATCAAAGCCGAGTTCCCCTTGTTTATCGATCCACTCCTGGGTGGCGAACAGGGCGGGTTTATCCGTACGGGTCAGGTTGGCCACACTCCAGGCCCCATTGAATCCGGGTCCGTTCTGCAGGGTAGCGCGGGTGCAGTGTGTGGTGAATTTACCCAGATGTTTTTCCCCGTCATGGGGTTCGACAATCCAGCGGCCGTGCTGGCCTTTAATGGGGCCCGGCAGTGCCTGCTGGCGGTTATATTCTTCAATGATATCCTCATCCGGAATCACATCAAGCAGCCCTGCGCCGAAAATACCGATGGTGCCCTCAAGATCGGCCCTTGTTCCTTCGGGCAGGGGGAAAAGCGACCCCACCACCTCGGTGACCGGATAGATCAGTGTGCCCTCGTAAGGCTTGCCTTCATTATACGGGGTGCCATCGGGGTATTTATTGCCGTATTGGTCCGTGTAATTTTTCCAGCTGATTTTTATATCCTGGGCCGGGGGCTGGTACGGCGGGGTGGCCATGGTCTGGGCCATGAATTTGAACCCATTGATCAGTTTGCCGTCCTTGTGGATCAGCACCAGGTAACCGTTGCCCCACTGCTCGGTCTTGAACTTGCTGACCCGGCGGGCCCGTGCATAATTGGGATGGCAGTTCTGGCAGGAGGAGTTATTGTACACCGGTCCAAGGCCGCCGAAGGGCGCGTCCGGATCAGTGACAAAATCGGCTTCAAAGATCGACTCGCCGGCACCAAACTTTTCAGACAGTTCCGGATCTGCGTTAATGGCCGGAGACGGCATTTCAAGACATCGGGTGGTGGTGACAAATACCGTCCCCATCCTGCCGCCGGTATAATATTCTTCGGAAACATCGGGGGGATCTCCGCCCACAGCAATATGGGCCCACGCCCCGGAGGTCAATACGCATATAAAAATACCCGCCGAGCCGAGAAGGCCAAGCCCCCAAAGCATAGTTTTAATCTTTTTTTTATGCACTTTTTTAGAAAAACCCTCGTTGTTTATATTCATTTTCATATTGTCTTTCCCTGTTATCTGTGAGGAAGTTGGCTGCGGCACAGGTTTATTTGTCCACGTATTTAAGATCACTGCCGTAACATGCAAAGGGCTCAAGGGCCGGATCGATGGCAACCAGTGCCGTAGCAGCAGTCAGTGTTGTTGCAAGCCTGTCTAACTGTTTTATAGCAAGTTTTATGGTTTGTTTTCTATTTTTCGGTGCTGCCTTTTTTATGGCATCTATGCGCTGGGAAAGGTAAATGATGTTGGTGCGGATATGGTCGGCCAGCACCTTGTCCTTTCCCGCCACAAGATCATAAAAGCAAGGCTTGGCAGATTCACCGGTGATGCTGCAAGCATAGGCATTGTCAATGCCTTTGAGCATGCCTTGAAGATCCTGGCAGGGATCAATGCTTTCCCAATAATTTAAATCCCCTTGTTTTCGATCAATCAGATCTTCTTCAAAAATGGCCAGCATATCCTCAATAACGCTGGAGTCTTCCTGAAACTGCTCCTGAATGGGAATGGAGATGCTAAAGTAACGGCTCTTTTCAAGGCCCGGGTGGTTGACCTCCCAGGCAAAGGAGCTGCGAAAGGGTCTCTGGGCGTCGGAGAGCATTTTGCGCTGGTCGGCGGGCATATTATCCGTGCCCACCCAGCTGGCCAGAAAATCCAGTCCGCTTAATTTCATCTCTGCGGCGATGGCTGATAAATAGGCCAGTTGGGTATCGCTTAAATCATCAGGGCTGCGCGGGATTCCCCGGTTAAAGAGCAGGTACTGGGCCGCATAAAGCCCCCGGGTTGAGGCCGGCTGATCGCGCAGCGCCTGGGCTGTTGCCTGTTTTTTGCCCTGGTTTATCTCTTCTATGGCATGTTCTAACAAAATTTTATCCACAGGCCATATGGCCAGTTGTTTGTGAAAGGCAAACAACGCCGCAGGGCCATACATAAATATCTGGGACTGCATATAATCGTCCCGGATGGCTTTCCAGTCCGCCACGACGTTATCGAACGCCGCCTGGCTCCTGCTTTTATCAAGTTCTCTGGCGGATGTTTCAAAATTATATATATGGCCGCACATCTTTTGAATCGTTTCGATAACCACCTGGTCTACATAACTTGCCAATGCGTCTTGTGCCTTTTTTTTGAATAGATAGTTATCCAGTTGTGTCTTGTAATTGCCCTTGAAAAATGCAAGGCCTGAAACGGTCAGCAACACTAGACACATGCCGCCTGCAATAATGATTTTCTTCATAGTTTCTCCTGATTGTCTCTACTGTTCTCCGGGGGCATCCTTAAAAACGGCCGGGTAGGGGGTATTATGAATTCTTAATCCCTATTGCCTGAGCATTTGGGCCTCAAGGCCTTTTTTCACATCAAGCTCAAGTGTCATGGCCGCTTCGGCAATCATATCTTCCAGCTTGGACATATCCTTATAAACTCCCTTCAGGGCAGATGGCTTTTTCTTAATAACGGTATAAAGGGGCTCTTTTTTGTTTTTGAGCTTTTCAAGGTTTTTATCCAGCCGCTGGATCTGTTTTCGGATATCCTTGGCAAGGCCCGGATCTTTTTCATGGGCAATGCCGTCCCGGGTGGCCAGAAGGTTTAAAAGGCCATGGGTGCCATCGCCAATCATCACCGAAGCGACGCCTTGGGCTATGGCCTGTAACCCTTCAAGTGAGGTTTTGCTGTATGGGGCGTCAAGCAGGTCGGGCCGGGCCGGGCCATTGTTGAAATTGGTTGGGAAACCAATGCGCTCTCGAACGGTATCCTCTATGATGTTCATTGTCTGGGCCACAACCTGGCTTAATGCCTCGTTGGGATTCAGGTAGGGTTGGCCATTGCCTGCATTGAGAAATGCCTCCCGATAATCCTGGTCCCATTGGGTTTTGGCCCGGGTCAGGCGGGCTGTGATTTCAGCCGTGATATCGGTCAGATGCAGGCAGCGCTCATTGGCGACCGCTTCCTGGCTGTCCTGGCTGGCAAAAAGAAGATACTCCACAGCCGTGTATCCACGGACATCGTTGCCTTGGCGCATTCCGGCAAATTCGTTAGAAGCCACCACGGCCTCAAGTACGGTGGCATTGCATGGTTTACCGATACGATCAGCCATATGGCCGGCTGGTCCGATCAGGTATGGCAGCGTTTTATTCCATGCCACCCAGGCATTTTTCCATGACGCTCTGGCCGCAGTCAGGCTTTGATCTGAGTGCTCACTGCACAAGTGTTTTACAGCCGCTTCAAGGGCCTGGGCTGTTGTAATTGCATCATTCCAGTGACTGTCAATGCCCTGGATGGTCATGTTTTCAAGAACCTGGCTGTCACTGGTTTCGGCCAATGCCGCCGGTGCAATGGTGAGAAAGGTGCTAAATGCCATCAGACCGACAGCGGCCATGGCAATACGAAGTTTAGGTTTCATAATCCCCCTTTGGTTTCAATATTTTTTGATAGAGCTAACTTCTTTTGGGTTGTCTTTCTTCAAAGCGATTTGAATATAAAAGGAAACAACCCCGCTTTTCTGTGATCAGCGTCACAGTCAGCTAAAATATTGAATAGTGGTGTCACCCTGTGTTAACCGGTTCCTTTATCATCCCGGCGGCGGCCTTTGCCGGTTCTCCTGTCCACAAGGGTCCTGCGTTCCAGTTTAAAGTTCCTGGGAACATACCCTTTGCGCCTTGGGTTGGTATAGTCTCTTCGGTCTTTACCGCCGCGACGCTCGGGTTGGCCGCTGATCTCTTCCCAGGCGCTGCCTGTGGCCGTATCAATGATTCGGTAGCGATCCTGCGCCCACGCCTTTTCAGGGCATGGAATATAAAACCGGTATTCCCTGCCACATTGCAGGCGAACCTCCTTGATATTTCTTTTCATCAGACAGATATTCACAGTTATATCTGCATATCCGTCATGGGTTATCATTTCCTGGTACAGGTTGATAAATTTGTTTAAAAAAGCCAGATTGGGGTCTGTTCTGTTTTCGGTGTGCTCAGTCATTGTTAAATGCCGGTTTATAAACGTTAATGGTTTAAAAAAGTTTGCTGTACAATTTTTTTTGTTATTTATTAAAATTTTTTAAGGTTAACTTATTTTGAACTATTTTTTGTGATTCAAATCACAGAAACCTGACCAAGGACAGGGTAAATTTACATAGTGAATTGGGAAGATCAGCACACCAAAAGGAAGACCAAATACGTAATGCAAAATTTACACTGGATTATTTTACTGGTTATGATCGCCTTGACCAGCATTGGGGCATACAGACATCCTGAAACGTTCAGAAAGAAAATAGCATTTCCTTTACTTGCATTTCTGGGTTTGGGGATTTTATTTATTTCCGTTTATAATATTGGGGGAATGGGAGCTCATGTTCACAGTCTTGTCAAAGAGGTTGCAAAAACCCAGGCTGAAACGGCTGTGATTAAATTCTACGCCTTAAGAATAGAGCAGCGCTATGCCCTTCAAGTCAAATCCATTTTGGTGGCCGGAGGGTTGGCTGTTTATCTGACAGTTCTTATATTTCTGTTCAAAATTTTTCCAGCCAAAGGAAAATAAAATTTGTCCCGACTTTTCGACTATAAGTTGGCAGCCTCCCTATGCCGTACTGGGCAACATATTGCAAAGAATGACATTGAGCGATGAAATAAACACGCATAAAAAAAGGCCCTGGCTGTCATCTTTAACAGCCAGGGCCTTTGTTGTTTTCTTCGTTTTCTCGTCCAAATCTTTATGGGATGTTCTCAAGCACTAAGGCCGTAATTGACCAAAATACCGAAAATTGTATTTATCGATATCAAAGAAATTTTGCCCGGGCTTTGTCAAAAGTAAAGGATGTGATCCCTCTCTTGTTTCTCAAGCCTTTAGAGACCGTGACCAAGTTGATATCCGATATTCATGAGATAGTGGTAAAAACTATTGAGCCTGTAAGGCCGGGTCGTAAATATCCGAGAAATTTTAATAAAAGGGGTAGCCGTTTCCACTATGGATACCAGCCGCTCCGTTAAGTTAATGACATTGGTTGCTGCCTGACAATTTCACTTTAATGCACTCCACGGTGTTTCCGGTTGAAGATACGACGTCCAGGCTGGAAGCTGTCACACTTTTACGTCTGGCAAGAATTTTAAATTTTCTCAAATCCTGTGTGGAGCCAAATGGGGTTCTGCACGACGCCTTAAGTGCCGGTGACATTTTAGACATTGAAAACAGCTGCCATGAAAACATGGACTGATACAAAGCCAGCCCCATTTTGATCCGAATGTTTTTAACCGACGCCATTCCCAGGGGATGGATCATGAGGGTCTCATCTGCCATCATCCCCATAGTATGGATTTATGCCAAAAGTTCATTCAAGGCTTTTGTCCGCTTCCTACAGGCGTTTGAATTACGGCTTGACGGTAATCTGGGTTATGCCCACTGCGATATCCCTGACCAGATTTTCCAATGCCCGAACCTGACCCCTGATATAGGCGGTGACATCCTTACCGCGTACGGGCAGGGCCGAGGAGAATCTCTGGGAGATCAGCAATTTTTCCGTTTCGACCTCCCGCACATACCAGAGCGCATCCATAACCGCCTGACTGCCCTTTAGCTCAAACCGGAGAAGGGTTACGTCCACCTGATATTCAGGACTCAGGGCCCGTTCCCAGGGAGAAAGCACCACCCGGGCAGTGCCGAGCAGGGCAGACAGGTCCATCATAAGTTTCTCTCTGATCTGGTGCGCCAGGGGAGCGCCCCATCGCTGAAATTCATTCACGGTCATGGCATTGCCCGGCTTACGGGTCACGATCTCGGACCGATCCAGGTATGTGGGCAGGTTCACAAAGCCGATCCCCACGGATAGGTCCGGTCCGGCCTGATCCAGTGGGGTCAAAGGGGCGGCTCCCTCTAACAGATAAAACGAGGACTGGGGCGATAAGCCACACCCCAAAACCATCATCAGCCCTGAAATTAACAGGATATGCCATCCAAAGCGTTTCATTATTTTTTTTCCTTTCCCCGCAACAGGGATTCGGGGTGCTGCTCAAGTTCATCTGCAAGCGCTTGGACCGCTTTAGCCGCCTGGCTCAGTTCGTCAAGGGTCCGGCGTAGTTCCACCACTACAGCAGCATCCCGGGACAAGACCCCACCTGCATCTTTCAGGGTCTGCCTGGCTTGGTCCACGGTGGGGGGAAGTGTGGAGGAAAGTTTGTCTGCCAGAATCTGAACCTTTTCAATAATCTGACCAAATCCTTTAACCGCCTCTGCCACCTCTCCAGATTCAGCCAGGGCTTTTACTGCATTTCCGGCGGTTTTAAAGCTTTGAACCGCATCTTTAAGTCCTGTACCAATATCTTCAAAGGGAAGTTTCTGAATTTTTCCTAGAATTGTAACCAATTTGTTGGTTAGGGCCTCCAAGGGTGTTGGAATGGTGGGGATCTCTATGATATCCCCATGGTCAATGACCTTGGCCGGAGCCTGGGACTTAAAAAAATCCAAGGCCACAAACAGCTTGCCCGTAAGCAGGTTGCCGGTGCTCAACTGCCCCCGCATGCCCTTGGACATTAGCTGATCCATGGTGATCTTCTCTTTCCCGCTGCTGGAATTATAGGATACACAATTAAGACGCTCCTCTTCAATTTCAATGCGTACCGGGACAAGAATCTTATCTGCCATGCTGTCATATTCCAAACCGATCTGCACCACCCTGCCCAGTTCAAACCCCCTAAATTCAACCGGCGCGCCAATATCAAGCCCCCGGACAGACTGGGAAAATTTGAGAAGATAAGACTTTTTCCGAGTAAAAGATTTTGCCATTTCAGTTTCCTGGGAATCATACAATGTAAAAAATTGATCTTCTTCAACCGGATTTTGATCCGGAGCTCCCTGGGGGGTGAACAACACAATGCCTCCCATAAGGATGCTGACAAGGGACTGCGTATTGACCTGAAGACCGTCGGTACCAACATTCATATTGATGCCCGAGACCGCCCAGAATTTGGATACATTTTTCACCATCTTATCATGGGGAGCGTCAATAAAAATCCGGATATCCACACCCTGTCCGCCTTTTTCAAGGCCATACCCCGTAACCTGTCCAACCTTTACCCCCCGAAAATAGACCGGAGATCCGTAATCCAGGGATTGAAGTTCCCCGGCCTTCAGGGTAAAGAGCCTCCCCTTACTGTCCCTGGTCACGAGGGGGGGGATCTCAAGCCCCTTGAATTTCGACCGTGCGGCGCCCTCCCGGCCCGGTTCAATAGCAATATAGGCTCCGGATAAAAGGGTGTCCATCCCGCTCACCGTACTGCCGGTCAATCGGGGGCGCACCACCCAGAACCGGGTCTGTTCCGTGAGATACCCCTTAGCCTCCCTGGCCAGTGCCGCAGTAACCTTCACCCCCTTAAGATCAGGGGTGAGGATGACATCTTTTACCTTGCCGATATCCACATCCTTGTACTTTATTTTGGTTTTACCGGCTTCAAGTCCTTCTGCCGATTCAAAAAGGATCTCAATCGCCGGTCCTTTCTCCGTAATGGTCTTGTACATCAGTCCCGCCCCGACCACCAGGGCCACAATGGGTACGATCCACACCAGGGAAATCCCCTTTTTCCGGCTGATATCGGCCTGGGGAATTGGGGTCTGCGCATTCATATATTAATCCTCATAGTCCCAGATCATCCGGGAATCAAAACTCTGGGCCGCAAACATCGTGGTCACCACCACAGCGGCAAAATAGGGCGCGCCGGGACCAGCCTCAATTTCGGCCAGAGATCCGATTTTGACCAGGGCCACCAGCACAGTAATCACATAAACATCTACCATTGACTACCGGCCAACCGCCTCAGTAAATCGGTATAGCCGGGTTCTGTCGATATTTTTCCACTTAGAACGAAACTGAACCGACACCAGAAGAAAAATCAAAACGCCAAGTTTCACCAGAGGAATCAGAATACTGGCCACAAAGATAACCAGGGAAATATGCCATGAACCGGAGAGCATAAAATATATAACCCCGCTCATGATGGTATCGGCCTGCTTGGCGCCAAGCATTCCTGTAATGGTCACCGGCAGAAGATTAGCCGGCACATAGAAAATAATGGCAGCAATGACAAGGGCCCAGGTCCGTTGAATGCTGACAGGCTTACGAAAATGAAGCCGCCCACCGCATCTGGGACAGATTCCTTCAGTCTTTCCCAAGGTTAGCCGGCTGGTCATCCCACAGTTGTGGCAGACGGTCAAGGGACCCTGCTCTTTTCCGAAGTTCTTGGCAGACTGCCTTGGTACCCGCGTCCAGATATCCTCGGGATTGAGCCCTGCAAATGCCGCTACCATGACAAAAATCAACACCAAAAAAGCCCATATAGCCGGACCTGCAATGATGTCAGCCATATGGGCCAGCTTAATCATGGCCACAAGAATGGCCAGCATAAAGACCTCGGTCATGCTCCAGGGACGCAGGTGACCCAGCATCCTGAACACCCATGCAGAATGGCGGGCCCCGCCCCGGTCGGCCCAAATGGGTACCAAAAGGTAAACAAGCCCCAGAAGCTGAACCAGGGGAATAGCAATACTGGTCAAAAAGACCAATATTGCCAAAGGATACATTCCCTGTTCGAAGAGACCGAGAATACCGGTAACCAGGAGGGTTTCCCGGGCCTGGCCCTCAAGGCTCAGGGAAAGAAAGGGGTAGGTATTGGCAATGACAAAAAGGATCAAGCCGGCCAAGGTCAGGGCCAGGGTCGGCTGTACCGTGTCACGGGTATACCGTCGCAACACCGCATTACACTGGTTGCACACGGCAATGTGCCCCAAAACCGGATCAGGCAGGGTCTGGGGCTGGCCGCATTCGGGACAAAGAGTAACGGCGGCCGTTTCATCCATGGCGATATTCTCCAACCGCCCGACTCACAAACCTGCAACCGACCTGCTTTCGATTACATAAGGACTTCAAATTTGTGACGCACCACAATAGACGGATGAATTTTCGTTCGAGCGCTATGACAAGTAGACACATCATTAAGCAGCGACTATATCTGAAATAAATATCGTTTCGCAATTAAAAATTGATAAATTCGTTATTTATAGATTCACCTGAAGCGTACATAGACTTACAGCAACGCAAACCGGAATCAACGGTTCTTTTTTAACCCTGTCTCAACGTGCCTTGGTTACTGAAATTTTCGCATTGCTGTCTTCAATAAAGATTGCACCCAGCTCAGGACCGAATTTTGATCTGTTATTGCTGACCTGAGATATAGAATGGGCAGATCAAACTGAGGTGTTTGAGGTGAAGACTACTTCCAAAACAAGGTTCGTTTTTTGTTTGGAAGACCACCCCAGACTATCTGTTACTCCAGAGTATTTCCAACACTAAAGCTTACCCTCCAGATCGTGAGTGGCCTGAGCACTGGAAAAAGAAGTTAATGCCTTTATTGATAGGCCTGTTTACGACAATTTTTAAAAACATCATGGTTGCATTTTTATGTTTTAACTGATATTTATGCCACTGAATTTCAACCCATCTTTAAAAAGGATCAGAAAGGAGGTCATTATGATGAATGAATCAACTAAAATCAAAATGATGTTCCTCTGCCTGGTCGGCTAATCTCTTCAATCAGCCTGGCCTGGCTGGGATATCAATTAATTTTTCCCATTTAGAATCACACTTAAACCCTTAGTGCGTTTTTTAAGCTGCATTTCGTGTTTTTATTAACATTTTAGGTGTGGAGGTGCGTCATGACTACAAAGAATAATACCTATTACCAGGAGAAATTTTGAGGTTACGAGCAAGCGGAGAAAAGGATATCCATCAGAAACCAGAGTTAAAAGAGGTATACGGATCGTCCACGGATCAAAAGAGCTATATGAAAAGCTTGGAAGAAACGATTTGTGCCCCTGCGGCTCATTCAGAAAATTTAAAAACTGTTGTTTGAAATCTAAAAAATACGATGGATCGCTCCGTGACTATTACTTTTAGGGACTCTAACCTCTCTTAATTAGTAATCATGCCGGGTGGTTTTGTTTTTAAAATCATCCGGCTTATTGAAAAGAGTATAATTTTGAATACGATTTTTAAAAATAAAACAGATGTAAGGATTATTGCCTCAAAAAACAGTTGGATAGAAGGGAAGGCGGAACGTCAGTTGCTGAAGACATCAGGACTTGATGGGGTTGAATGCAGTGTTGGTTTTCCGGATATTCATCCAGGCCGGGGCATTCCCATTGGTGCCGCATATTTAATTCGCGGGATCATTTACCCCTATTTAATCGGGAACGATGTGGGATGCGGAATCGGTCTTTTCAGGACTGGTATCAGAAAAAATAAAATTAAAATTGATAAGTGGATCAGAACACTGGGTGATCTTAATGATCCTCATGGGGTCGACATTTCCTATTGGATGGATCAATTGGGGCTGAAGACACCTTTGACAGATACTGCTTTAGGGACCATTGGTTCAGGAAACCATTTTGCCGAATTGCAAACAATAGAAAAAGTTTTTAACGAAGAATTGTTTTTCGGCATGGGGCTGGATAAGAATCTGCTTACCCTGGTTGTTCACAGTGGTTCACGAGGTATTGGAGAGGCCCTGCTTCGCAGACATGTAGATAAATATGGTACCCGAGGGCTCCAGTCGGATAGTCAGGAGGGTAAGGAATATTTAGTCCGGCACGACCAGGCTTTAAAATGGGCAGGTTGTAACCGGGCAGCCATAGCTGAGAAGTTTGCATCCAGAATTGGAACAGACTGCTGGCCCATCATTGACACATATCACAATCAGATCTCATACGTGAATTCCGATAATGAGGGCTTCTGGCTGCATCGAAAAGGCGCCGTTGGTTCTGATTTCGGCCCTGTTTTAATACCAGGATCAAGAGGTAGTTTAAGTTATCTTGTCAGGCCCAAAGGGGATCAGCGCAAAAATTTATTGTCCCTGCCCCATGGGGCTGGGCGGAAGTGGGATCGGGCCGGTTGCAAGGAGAGGCTGAGAAGTCGATATGATATTAATTCCCTTAAAAGAACAGGGTTTGGCGGTCATGTGATTTGTGATGACAGGGAGCTTTTATATGAAGAAGCCCCTCATGCCTATAAAAATATCGATCAGGTGATTCAGGATCTTCTTGATGAAAATTGGGTTGACGTTATTGCCACATTTAAACCGCTGGTAACATACAAAAAAAGGAAAAATAAATGATAAACTGGTTACAGATAACATCCGGGCGCGGCCCGGAAGAGTGTTGCTGGGTTGTGGCAAGGCTATCGGAATGCATTGTCAAAGAGGCGGAAATCAAAGGGATTTCATACAAAATTATTGAAAGGATTTCCGATGTTAAATCAAACTTGCCCAAATCGGTATTGATTTCACTTGAAGGGGATGCCGTTGATACCTTTGCAACCTCTTTTGAAGGGACGGTCCAATGGATTGGCAAAAGCATGTTCAGGCCGCATCATAAGCGGAAAAACTGGTATGTTGGCGTGAATCTCTTTTCACCCCTGAAAGAAAATAAGTGGTCTTTTGATCAATTGAAAATCGAAAAGATGAGAGCATCCGGGCCTGGCGGACAGAATGTCAATAAAAGAGAGACAGCTGTCAGGATTACACATAAACGAACCGGTTTGAGTGTGACAGCCCAGGAGGAGCGTTCTCAGTATCTGAACAAAAAGCTGGCGTTAAGCCGGTTAAATGAATTGCTGAAAAAAAAAGAAAGTAAAACCGAGATGAAAAGTCAGAATCGTCGATGGAATGGCCATAATCGGCTTGAACGGGGCAACCCTGTCCGGGTTTATAAAAACGAAGAATTCAGTTTGACTATAGTTTGATGGTGTCCCGGGGAATCACGGGTGGTGATTTCCCGGGATTGTTTTACCCTTTCACAACCCCGAGAGGGCGAAGTTTGTTCAGGGGCTTGATCAAATCAAGCTGGTCTTCAATTACGGTTTCAATATTTTTATATGCCTGGGGTGCTTCCCCAAGGTCGTACATGCCCTTGGCTTTGCCGCGCCTGACCTTACTCCAGCGGTCGAAAACGATGCCTTGCATGGCCTGGTCGCAGTTTTCGGGTGTAAGTTCTCTGGTTGCCTGTAGCCGTCCCAGGACCCGCCCTGCACCATGGGAACAGGACATGAACGACTCAGGATTACCCAGGCCTTCGACGATGAAGGAAGGGGTTCCCATTGAACCAGGAATAATTCCGGTCTCTCCTTGTTTGGCTGAGGTTGCCCCTTTTCTATGAACCCACACATTCTTATTAAAATGGTTTTCCAGGGCTGCATAATTATGGTGAATATTAACTTCATCGGCAAATTCAGTCCCGGGGAAAACTTGCGTAAAAGCATCCTTGAACCGGGTCATTATTTTTCTGCGGTTTTCACGGGCATAAGAGAGTGCAAAATTCATATCATTGATATAATTTTGCCCTTCCGCTGTCTCTGCCGGCAAAAATGCCAGGTCTTTTCCTGGTGTGTCTGCATGCCACTTTTGATTCAGTTTAACCGCAATGTCATTATAAAAGCGTGCTATCACATTGCCCAGATGCCGGGAACCGGAGTGGATCATCAGCCAGATCCGGTCATCATCGCCTGCCTGGATTTCTATAAAATGAT
The DNA here is from genome assembly GCF_963666675.1 of uncultured Desulfobacter sp. NCBI lineage: Bacteria > Pseudomonadati > Thermodesulfobacteriota > Desulfobacteria > Desulfobacterales > Desulfobacteraceae > Desulfobacter > uncultured Desulfobacter sp. Next base: position 2,327,623 of record NZ_OY762929.1, read on the forward strand.
TGCCGCCGCCAAGGCTGCCTAAATTTTTATAGGCAAGTTTTTTAACATGGGACGAGTACCACCCTCTCTCTTCATACGCTTCAATGTCATCAAGGTTTTCCCATATCTGGGGCTCTTTATGGGCGTTACCTTCTCCACAGGGAATATATTTTTTGACCAATGTAACAGCCTCTCGTAGGTTGTGCCGGCTAGTTTCGGACACTGGGAGGTTGGTTCTGACAGATCCCATGCCACAACCGATATCCACACCCACGGCATTAGGGATAACAGCATTGTCCGCGGCAATTACGCCACCGATGGGCATACCGTAGCCCGGATGACAGTCCGGCATCAGGGCTACGTGGTGGAAAACAACAGGGTGCATGGCCAGATCCTCGGCTTGCGCCATGGCAAGTCCTTCGAGGTTTGAACACCAGGATTTTATAGGGACTTTATATTTATCTTCTTTTTTTACCCACTCCATTTTTTATTCCTCTTTATTTTATAAGAAAGTCTCAGTAAGCCACTGAGTTCTTTAAACCTTTGTTGTGGGTCGAGCCTGGGTGTCGATAGATCAGGTCGGCCCATGGCTGTTATTTTTCAACTGATATCTGCCAACGGCGGTCATCAATTTTTGTACAGTTTATATTCAGGTCTAAAAATTGTTTTACGACTTCAATATTTGTCATTGTATGACGGCTGGGCGGTTGGGTGACAAATGACCCTCCACCGGCCATGGCCAAAGGGATTAACAATTGATCCGCAAGATATTTTCCCACGGGGGCATCAGAAGCCAGATAGCTTTTCACCTGACCCACACATCTTTTGGCAACCTTTTCAGCGGTAACCCCTTTGACCCCGAATCCGGTAAACACCTCTGTAAGATTTTCGCTTTCCACGCAGAGCGTCAACACGTTCCCCGGTCCATGGGAATCAAGGATGTTCACAATTTCACAGTTTTCCCAGCCCAACAGCTTTTTGACTGTTTTAATCTCTCTTGCTGCAATGTTTTCAGCCAGGTTTGCTACAAACGCCTTTGCTGTTTTATTTAATACGTCACCCCGCTGGGTGAGATCTATTTTTCCAAGAGGGGCAGGGGCAATCTCTACTTTTATCTTTCCCCCGCCAGCCGGATAAAAACCGGGGCGAATCAAAGCTGCTGACACGGTTGGGCCCATCTTGTTGATGAGCCCAATAAATGTCTGATCGAGAAAATCAAAAGGCGGGGCATATGGATTGTGGGTGCCGCCTTCCAGTATGACCTCGGACGGTCCGTCTGCCGCCAGCAATGCCGGTAATATTGTTTGAAGGACCAATGTGCAGCTTCCTGCTGTTCCGATGGCAAAATTATAATTGCCGGTGATTATATTGCTTGGTTCAAATTTAATGGACTGTGAACCGATGTTCGCACCTTCTGCCTTTGCATTGCCCACTTTGAGGGCCGCATTGACGCAGGTCAGGTGCTGCCGCATCAGTCCCGGCTTTTTTCTCCCTGCCCGGATCTTGTTTATTGTGAAAGGTTTGCCTGTAACCAGGGACAGGGCAAGGGAGGTCCTCAAAATTTGTCCGCCACCTTCTCCAAGCATTCCGTCAATCTCCAACATGATATTATCCTTTTGCTTTAACTGCGCTAAGTTCACAGCAGGTTCACAACACGATCCGCAAGCCCTTTTTCTCCGAGCACAACACTCATTTTTGAATTTGATACCACCCTTTCAAGGATATCAAGTTCACGCAGCCTCATCAGTGTTGGATTGTTGTCCAGAAGCTTGGCTGTGTTTGCCTGGCTTCTCATGGCTGCAGTCTCTTCTCTTCTCATGATCAGGTTGGATTCTGCAGCCTTTTTGGCTTCAATGACCTTGTTCATCAGGTCTTTCATATCGCCCGGCAATATAATATCTCTGATGCCGAAGCTTCTTACCTGAATGCCTAAAGCTTGAGCGCTGTCTTGGATCGCCGCAATCAAATCATTTGATACGTTTTCTTTTGTGTCCTTTCGGCAAGCCTGTGTAAATCAAAAAAATTAAGATAACATTCAAAACAGACCCGATCCAAAAAAACAGTGTGTAAGGCGATGAGGGATAGTTTGCAGTGCAAAAATGTGTCTCAAAACATACTGGATTGGCTAAAAGGTCGTTTTACAGATTATCAGCTGTTTCCCCTGATTTTTTAGCGATTGTGTTTTCAAATGACCACGGCAACCAGTCAGAAGGGTTTTGGAAGATCTCGGAAGAGTGCTTCTGTAGTGCGGTCAGGTATTCAAAGGGATTTATATTTTGCAGGTTGCAGGTATGTATCAGGCTCATGAACAGGTCGCCAATATAGGCACCGTGTTCGGTTTTATAAAATAATGAATTTTTTCGGTGCAGAATCGACTTTTTCAGCAATTGTTCGCAAAGATTATTATCCAGCGGTGCTCCAGGGATCTCCAGGAAACGGGTCAATTCCTGCCAGTGATTCAACATATATGATATGGCCTTGCCCAGACTGGAGTTGGGTTCTACTTCTTTGTTTTCAAACTTGTCTTCCAGCCATACTTTAAGCGCCCGCATCAGTGGACCGCTGTGGGTTTGATGATATTGAAGGCGTTGAGCATCGTCCAGGCCTTGCTCCCTTACCTTATGATCGTGCTCATAAATTTTAGCCACTGTATCAATTACATGGTCACACTCCTCAGGGAAATCGTCCATGACGTCGACAAAGTTACGGCGTCCATGCACGAGACAATTGCATAATATCGATTCAAAACCTTTTGGCAGATTCCTGGACAGAGCATCACACATCTGTATTGGCCGATCTTCTCTGGATCCCCGTTCTTTCAGAATCCTGGATAAATTTTCTCCAGCATGATTGTGGCCGGTAAAAAACAGGGCAATCTTTCCTACGTCACATTCTGACAGGATTCCGGAAGTGAACATCCCTTTTCGCTTGGCTGCCTTGTCTGTTTCTTTTATCAAGGATAAAATTTTCATTGTCGTGTCGTCATTGTACAACACCTTGCCTTGTGCAGCCTGACGGACTAACTCTGTATATACCGGATGAATCTTGTCTGCTACGCTTTCGATGATTTCCCATTGGGTCGATGGGGGCAGCGGCATCCCCAGGCTAGCCTGAAGTTTGCCCAAGCGGTATAAAGGGACTCCTCTGCCATATTTTAGAAGGGCCAGCATGGCACCGGATTTGGCATCATATTTTTCTTTGCCCACATTGTCGGGCGCCTGGGCAGTAAAAATCTGCCCACAAAGGTTACACCGCAATCTCTGCAGTTCATATACTGTCGCCTGGAAGGGAGCACCGCCTGTTATCCGGACGATCTTGGCAGGTGGTTTTTCACCATACAATTTACCTTTTTCACAGGCAGGGCAATCATTACCTGACTTAAGGCTTTGATGACAGATCTTGATCTTCTTGGCACCTTTATAGGCGTTTGCACCATTTTTGCCGTGACCTTTTTTCTTCTTTTTTCGTTTCGGCCGGTTCTGCGGATTCGACGTTTTCTTCTTTTCGGTCTTATCGCCGAATACCATTTTTAATAACCGTTTAATGGATGCTGCTTTTTCATTGGACAACGTATTCAAATAAGCAACGGTTTCAACCAATGCTTTGATCAACTCATAATCGCCGTCCTGCAGTTCATTTGATCTTACCCGCTCAAGGAGCGCGTCAAGTTCGTCCTGCTTTATGTCCATCGTTTTTGACATGAAATGTGTGCTATCACATTTAAACTCTAATGTCTAGATTTTTTTCCACAAAAGTACATTATTTTTTTGAGGATTTCCGTTCCATATCAACATCTGTAATTCATGTGCAGCCAATGGGTGAATTTCATCTCCTCCCTTTTTAGGCCACCATTTAAAACGCCCCTTGCTCAATCTTTTTTGACAAAGCCAGAAGCCCTGGCCATCATATATTAGTATCTTCAGGGCAGTCCCCGGTTTGTTTCTGAAAACAAAAACATATCCGGAAAAAGGATTTTGTTTTAACACCCTGCGACAAACAGCTGCCAGGCCGTCGATCCCCTTTCGAAAATCAGCAGGAGTTACCGCCAGCATTATCCGCATTTGCGGTGTGATTTGGATCATGGAACACCAGCCAGTAAATATTTACCAAGGCTGATCACTGCCGGGTCTGCACGACCTTTAAAACACATACGCATCTTAAAACCGGCCTGATTCTCCATTTCTATTATACAGTTGGTATCTTCCGGCGCTGGAGTGATCTCTATAAACAGGGGGGAGTCATCGTCTTCTTCAGGAGAATCGACTGTAGTACAATGAATGGCATTATAAATTTTTTGTTTTAATGTGGTATGATTAAGCCGTAAACTGTGGGCAATCTTATTTATGCTCAGCCCTTGAGCATGGTGAAGGTCTGCTGCCGCCTGCCATAAATTATCCGGTATTCTTGACCTTCCGGTTCTGTTATTTCGCCAGTCTGCAAAAAGCTGCTGGACTTTTTCTAATGCGATTGATTGTTCTGCTGTCAATAATTGTTTATTCATCGGTCCCTCCATTAGCAATGTTCAAGTTGGAACCGATAATATCACCCGGTACTGGGTATTTCACGCAGGCTTACCGGAAGGACACTTTCTTTTTCGTTCAGCACTGAATCAAGTTCCAATGCACCAATCACGGATCGTAATGCAAGTTGCGCCTCCCTGTACAAGACTTGTTGGCTGTCTTCGGACAATGATACTGATTTCAGCGCATCTGTGATGCCAAAGCTCAGCATGGCATTCATTCTCAGAGTCACTTTATCAGATGTCATGATCTCCTGGCCTGACACATTCAGGAGTTTTTCTCTCAGATCAACCGGAAAGAACCTGTTTACAGCTGTTCCGGTCCAGAAAAGATGGCGGCCTGCGGGAAGGGTCTCAACATATTTTCCATCTTTAAAGTGCACACATTTATGCCCTTCCTGGACATCAACAATATAGAAAAATTGAGCCGCATCTTCATTTTTTGCGATCTGGGCCACAGCCTCGTGCATGAAACGAACCTGTCTTGCATCAATTATCTCAACCCTTAGTTTTTTAAAGTCTTTCCAAAGGGCGTAAAGGCCGGGGCCGAGGATTTTGGCAAACCTTCCTTCAACCCATACAAGTGCACGCTGATAATCCTCTAAGTCAATGACCTGCACGTGATTGTCCAGCATACCAGACTTAATCATTAAATCTAAATTCTCATGAATCAGCCATGGATTTTTCATTGAGGCAATGTCTACTCTGACGCTGAAAAAGGGATCCGCAAACCAGTGGCGGCCTTTTTCCAGGATACCTTTAAATTCTCTATCTTTGAAGTATAACCCTTTTTCGTAAGAACGGATTTTTTTTGTTCTAATCATTTTTTTTCCTTTTCGTTTTCAAGCCGTTCTCAGTCCGGCCAATGTAATGGTTTAAGAAGAGCAATCCGTCATCCGGCGACACCTGGATCTGCGGAGCAGTATTTAAGTATATGAATCATGCTTGCTTCGTTTGGCGGATACTCTGTCAAACCAAACCATAAGCTCAACATTTTTTCTTCATTCGTTGTGAACAGTTCATATACGGTATCCATATGCTTCATGGCGAATCCGTGGGTGTTGTTTTCTCCATCTGCCTGATAAAATTTCAGCGTTTGGGAAAACCTGCCGGATCACTTCATGCCCTCCTTAAACCTTTTTAAGATAAACCAATTACCGGAGCAGGAATCGAACCTGCAACTCTCGTGTCCTTTGCACGATGCTCTACCCATTGAGCTATCCATTAAGATGCCGTTCCTTTGTTAGAATCCATGTCCGGAACACCCAGTATTTACAGCTTTAGTTGAATACTGTGTGCCGCTGGCCCGGTGGCATCTGCCTTTGCTATAAAGCAACGGGTGTGCCAGTTGCTAAAAGAAATATTTATAAAATTATAACTATTTAAAAAAATAGTGATTATGACGAGTTTTGGGGCATTAGAAGCTTGACATGTGATATTTGCGTTTTGTAAAATATAGAAATATTGATATGAAAAAAACGGTTGTAATCGGGATTTTAGGGCCTGTACTTGATAGAGGGGAAAATGCATCACGGTGGGAACACTGGCGGCCAACTGTGGCGATATGTCAGCACAGCGAGCTTTTGGTAGATCGCTTTGAGCTCCTTTATGAGAAAAATTATACTCGTCTGATGAAGCGGGTAAGAGAGGATATCCGGGATGTCTCTCCGGAAACGCAAGTGGTTCCTGTTGAAACCGATTTTTCTGATCCGTGGGATTTTGAAGAGGTATATGGCGTATTGCTCGATTTTGCCAAAGGATACCACTTTGATATTGAAAATGAAGATTATTTGATTCATATCACCACAGGGACCCATGTTGCCCAGATATGCCTTTTCCTTCTCATCGAATCAAACTATTTGCCGGGTCGGTTATTGCAGACAAGTCCTCCCCATAGAAAAAGGAACCATGATCTGAGCGGGGAATATAGAATTATTGATTTGGATCTTTCCCGATATGATCAGATTGCCATGCGATTCGAGCAGGAGATGAAAGATGATATTTCTTTTCTAAAATCCGGCATAGAAACACGGAACCCATCGTTTAATAATTTGATTGAACAAATTGAGCGTGTTGCCATCAACTCGGTTGACCCTGTTTTGATAACAGGCCCCACCGGCGCTGGTAAATCCCGTTTGACCAGAAGGGTGTATGAATTGAAAAAAGCCAGACGCCAGTTAAAAGGGCGTTTTGTGGAAGTCAATTGTGCGACCTTGAGAGGTGATGGGGCAATGTCTGCTCTTTTCGGGCATAAAAAAGGGTCATTTACAGGGGCGACCAGCGACAGGGACGGCCTTTTAAAAACAGCAGATAACGGCATGCTGTTTTTAGACGAGGTGGGCGAACTTGGCCTGGACGAGCAGTCCATGCTGCTTAGGGCAGTTGAGGAAAAGCAGTTCCTGCCTGTGGGTTCCGATACCGAGGCCCATAGTGACTTCCAACTGATTTGTGGTACCAACCGGAACCTGTTTCAAGATGTCATGGAAAAAAGATTCCGGGAGGATCTTCTTGCCAGAATAAATCTATGGACGTTTGAAATGCCGGGATTGAATAAGCGGCCTGAAGATATTGAGCCGAATTTGAACTACGAACTTGACCGTTTCACCGAAAGAACCAAACGGCATATCACATTCAATAAGGAGGCTCGGAATCGATTTTTAAAATTTGCAACCTCCCCCGAAGCGCTCTGGCCTGCAAATTTTCGAGATCTTAACGGCGCCATTACAAGAATGGCAACACTTGCACCTGGTGGCAGGATCACGGACCAGGTTGTCAAAGATGAAATCCATAGACTATCCCTTAGATGGGGCTCCTTTCCAAAGCAAAGAGATGATGGAATATTAGTGGAACTGATCGGTGAAGAACGAACTGCAGCTCTTGATCGATTTGAAAAAATACAGCTTGCAGATGTTATTAGAATCTGTCGCACTTCCAAAAATATTGCACAGGCAGGCAGAACTCTTTTTGCAGCATCAAGAAAAAGAAAGACACGTTCAAATGATTCGGACCGACTGAGAAAATATCTTTCTAGATATCAAATAAGCTTTCAAACTCTCCGATTACTTCAAAAGTAATTTCACCACAAAGGCAAGAGCCTTTATATTTCATGCACCTTCTCCTAAATTTTAATTAGTTTAGTGCGTTGCTATAGAATCAGATCTGAAGCGTTTTCCATTTATCCTCTAAACAGCAGGAGAATATCCCGACTGCCACTGTAGGGCAATGGAGAATTTGAATCTTGGAAATCAGATTTGACCAATCGACATTTTAAGTTGTGGCGAGGACTATTCGTCTGAGAAACTCAGTATCTCAGACGAATCAACACAATAGATTATCCCTGTCAATCATGTTGTTTAAATTCTTGCTTGTTGACTTATTTTAATCTGCAGGGTGCCCGACCGGGTCTTTCTGGCTGTTGTTGTATTTGATGGGGAAGTATACTCTTTTTTTGCCTTTTTTTAATAGTATTCACAACACTCGAATTCCTGATGAGTTGTTCAGCAGAATCCACAAAAAAAGCAGACCTGGAAAGCCCCTGGCTTTTGCAACCCTGTCAATCTTGATAAGTTTATACTCAGGAACCGTAATATTTATCCTCTGGGTCTTGGGAGCGATGAAGGTAAAATCAATATCAGAAAGGTACAAAAAACTGTCTCTGGTATACAAATCTGAATCTAAAAGGTCGTCCATTTTAGAGGGAGTCGGGGGTTCAGAGATGTCTTCGCCGTTATAATATAATTCTACCGCTTCTTGTATGTTAAGGATGGCTTCCTCCTGGGTATCACCATATGCAAAACATCCAGGGATATCAGGTATAGTCACCCCGTAACCGGTGTTATCGTCCTTATGAATAATTACCGGATATTTCATTTCACTTTCTCCATTTTAATCCTGCCATTCTATAAATATTTCTGGCTGTCCCAATAGGTAGATCTTTTTGTAGATGAGGTACAATTACAATTTTACAATTTTCATGCTTGAATTTGTGATGATCACCAGACACTTTAACCAATACGAATCCAGCATTTTTAAGTTCTTTTATGATCTGCCTGCTGTTTATATCTATAAACACACACTATACACACAAAAATCAACTAATAGGTATCGATTCAAAAGAAATTTTTGGGGGTATGTCCATTTCAAAACAGGCGTGGCTGGTATCTTTGTTGCCCTTTTATTCGATTTTCTAAAATTGAAAAATAATTTAATAGCGTGGACTACTATTAGGCTATGGAGCCCTTTTCAGGCAAATTGGCACCTCAGACTTTCCCTGTTTGTCCTGGTTTAGAAAATTAAAAACTGTTTTGATTTAATTGAAGATCTGACAGATCAACCTGAAAAAGTTGAAGTGAAAAATGATTTCCGGCCGGGAAAACCTGTTTGCTAAGTTTCAGTAGATTTTCAAACTCAAGACGAACAGCTATAGTGTGAAACGCCGCCAACGTTAAAAAATGCCTCAGGTTTTAGACGATAATATTTATCTTCTACCCTCTGCGATTGCTCATCATATGGAGAGCTAAGAACGTCTTGCAACTCCCTTACTAAGGTGTAGTCACCCAGCATGGCTTGTTGATAGGCGGGGGCAATCAACCACTCTCGCCATGCGTATTTGGGATTTGTTTGTTTCATTTTTGTCGATATCTCAGCCAAATTTCCGCCTTTGATAACAAGGTCGCGCCAGCTTTTCAGCCAAGATTGCCATTGCTCATCAAGTTGCTGAGAGTTCTTGTTATAGAAGCTCTTTTTCAAGGCGGAAATAGTCTCTGGTACATGGGATAATTCACGGAAGAAAATGGTGTAATCCACCTCTGATTTGGTCAGTAACTGCATTAATCCCTGCACTATATTTGGTTGATAGTCTGTCAAGCCAAGCTTGGCGGCCCACATGTTTTGCATTTGTTTTTCCATTGCCGCTGCAAAACCATGACGTATTTGATCCAATTGTTCCAAAGCTTGGGCATCTTTTGCAAGCAGCGGTCTCACTGTAGTCCAAAACATGTGGTAATTGGCTTCTGCTGCGGTTGGCTGATTGAAGAAGGAAAAGTGTTCTCCGCCCCCGGTCCATGGCTGAAACCGTGTCCTTTCGGCAAGCCTGTGTAAATCAAAAAAATTAAGATAACATTCAAAACAGACCCGATCCAAAAAAACAGTGTGTAAGGCGATGAGGGATAGTTTGCAGTGCAAAAATGTGTCTCAAAACATACTGGATTGGCTAAAAGGTCGTTTTACAGATTATCAGCTGTTTCCCCTGATTTTTTAGCGATTGTGTTTTCAAATGACCACGGCAACCAGTCAGAAGGGTTTTGGAAGATCTCGGAAGAGTGCTTCTGTAGTGCGGTCAGGTATTCAAAGGGATTTATATTTTGCAGGTTGCAGGTATGTATCAGGCTCATGAACAGGTCGCCAATATAGGCACCGTGTTCGGTTTTATAAAATAATGAATTTTTTCGGTGCAGAATCGACTTTTTCAGCAATTGTTCGCAAAGATTATTATCCAGCGGTGCTCCAGGGATCTCCAGGAAACGGGTCAATTCCTGCCAGTGATTCAACATATATGATATGGCCTTGCCCAGACTGGAGTTGGGTTCTACTTCTTTGTTTTCAAACTTGTCTTCCAGCCATACTTTAAGCGCCCGCATCAGTGGACCGCTGTGGGTTTGATGATATTGAAGGCGTTGAGCATCGTCCAGGCCTTGCTCCCTTACCTTATGATCGTGCTCATAAATTTTAGCCACTGTATCAATTACATGGTCACACTCCTCAGGGAAATCGTCCATGACGTCGACAAAGTTACGGCGTCCATGCACGAGACAATTGCATAATATCGATTCAAAACCTTTTGGCAGATTCCTGGACAGAGCATCACACATCTGTATTGGCCGATCTTCTCTGGATCCCCGTTCTTTCAGAACCCTGGATAAATTTTCTCCAGCATGATTGTGGCCGGTAAAAAACAGGGCAATCTTTCCTACGTCACATTCTGACAGGATTCCGGAAGTGAACATCCCTTTTCGCTTGGCTGCCTTGTCTGTTTCTTTTATCAAGGATAAAATTTTCATTGTCGTGTCGTCATTGTACAACACCTTGCCTTGTGCAGCCTGACGGACTAACTCTGTATATACCGGATGAATCTTGTCTGCTACGCTTTCGATGATTTCCCATTGGGTCGATGGGGGCAGCGGCATCCCCAGGCTAGCCTGAAGTTTGCCCAAGCGGTATAAAGGGACTCCGCTGCCATATTTTAGAAGGGCCAGCATGGCACCGGATTTGGCATCATATTTTTCTTTGCCCACATTGTCGGGCGCCTGGGCAGTAAAAATCTGCCCACAAAGGTTACACCGCAATCTCTGCAGTTCATATACTGTCGCCTGGAAGGGAGCACCGCCTGTTATCCGGACGATCTTGGCAGGTGGTTTTTCACCATACAATTTACCTTTTTCACAGGCAGGGCAATCATTACCTGACTTAAGGCTTTGATGACAGATCTTGATCTTCTTGGCACCTTTATAGGCGTTTGCACCATTTTTGCCGTGACCTTTTTTCTTCTTTTTTCGTTTCGGCCGGTTCTGCGGATTCGACGTTTTCTTCTTTTCGGTCTTATCGCCGAATACCATTTTTAATAACCGTTTAATGGATGCTGCTTTTTCATTGGACAACGTATTCAAATAAGCAACGGTTTCAACCAATGCTTTGATCAACTCATAATCGCCGTCCTGCAGTTCATTTGATCTTACCCGCTCAAGGAGCGCGTCAAGTTCGTCCTGCTTTATGTCCATCGTTTTTGACATGAAATGTGTGCTATCACATTTAAACTCTAATGTCTAGATTTTTTTCCACAAAAGTACATTATTTTTTTGAGGATTTCCGTTCCATATCAACATCTGTAATTCATGTGCAGCCAATGGGTGAATTTCATCTCCTCCCTTTTTAGGCCACCATTTAAAACGCCCCTTGCTCAATCTTTTTTGACAAAGCCAGAAGCCCTGGCCATCATATATTAGTATCTTCAGGGCAGTCCCCGGTTTGTTTCTGAAAACAAAAACATATCCGGAAAAAGGATTTTGTTTTAACACCCTGCGACAAACAGCTGCCAGGCCGTCGATCCCCTTTCGAAAATCAGCAGGAGTTACCGCCAGCATTATCCGCATTTGCGGTGTGATTTGGATCATGGAACACCAGCCAGTAAATATTTACCAAGGCTGATCACTGCCGGGTCTGCACGACCTTTAAAACACATACGCATCTTAAAACCGGCCTGATTCTCCATTTCTATTATACAGTTGGTATCTTCCGGCGCTGGAGTGATCTCTATAAACAGGGGGGAGTCATCGTCTTCTTCAGGAGAATCGACTGTAGTACAATGAATGGCATTATAAATTTTTTGTTTTAATGTGGTATGATTAAGCCGTAAACTGTGGGCAATCTTATTTATGCTCAGCCCTTGAGCATGGTGAAGGTCTGCTGCCGCCTGCCATAAATTATCCGGTATTCTTGACCTTCCGGTTCTGTTATTTCGCCAGTCTGCAAAAAGCTGCTGGACTTTTTCTAATGCGATTGATTGTTCTGCTGTCAATAATTGTTTATTCATCGGTCCCTCCATTAGCAATGTTCAAGTTGGAACCGATAATATCACCCGGTACTGGGTATTTCACGCAGGCTTACCGGAAGGACACGAAGGAAAAGTGTTCTCCGCCCCCGGTCCATGGCTGAAACCCGGGGTCGAAAATTTCACAGAATCCAAATGGTCCATAGTCGAGGGTAAAGCCGCCGGCAGCGCAGTTGTCACTATTAAAATTACCCTGGCAGTACCCAATACGCTGCCAATTGGCCACTAATGACGTTAGCCGCCTGCGAAAAACCTTTGCCAACTCAACCACTTGATCCGTAAAAAAAAGGTCTTGATTGATATCGTTTTGGTATTCCCGGTCAATTAAATGCGATACAATCATGCGCAACTCTTCCAAGGCGCCTGGATGGGCATTGCCGCGAACCCGGCGGGCAAATAACTCTAACTGGCCAACGCGCAAAAAAGAGGGTGCAACGCGGGTTGAAATAGCCACAGGATTATCCATCATAATGTCAGGATCGGTGGAATGGGAGTCTTGGGCGTACCAGGGCCGGGCAACGCGCTCAGATTTTGATACATACAGGGTTAAAGATCGTGTTGTGGGAACCCCCAGGGCGTGCATATACTCTTGGGCGAGGAACTCACGCACACTTGAACGAAGTACTGCACGCCCGTCGGCGCCACGGCAATAAGGCGTTGGACCACCGCCCTTTAGCTGCATTTCCCAACGCTGTCCTTTGAATACCCCTTCAAATACTGATATCGCCCGACCATCGCCATAACCATTACCGGTTCCAAATGGACATTGTTGGGTATATTCGGTGCCGTAGATTGACAGGGCATAGCCAACGGACCAGCCAATTTTACGCATAGGCTTTTGCGCGGCTGAAATATCACCGGAAAATACCCGGCAAAATTTCGGATCATTTACCAACGCGTCGTTCAACCCAAGTTCATTAAAAAAAGTCCTGCTATGGATTACATATTCCGGGTCCGGAAGCGGCGTGGGCCTGACCGGTACGAAGTGACCGGAAAATACCTGGCGGGCACGGTGGTCATCCCCATCTCCTGTGGCATCAGGATCGGCCTTTAAGGTGTCCATCAAAGAATAATCGGCTAATCTCACAAACTCGTCGAAAGTCGATATGCGCTCCTGAGCAGATGGCTTAGATAATGTCATTGTTGCAAATACCTCATAACGGCTATCATTAACTTACATGTACAAACGGATAATCGGTATACCCTTTATCTGCACCGGTGTAGAATGTCGATGTATCCGGTACATTAAGCGGTTCACCTGTTTTAAATCGATAAGGCAGGTCAGGATTGGCAATAAACAGCTGACCAAAGGCTACGGCATCTGCTTTTTCTTTTACAATAACATCCTCAGCAGTTTCTTTTGTAAACCCTTCATTGGCGATGTAAACACCGCCGAAGGATTTCTTTAATACGGGTGCAAACCAGTCATCACGCATCGCTTCCCGCGCGCAGATAAAAGCGATATTCCGTTTTTTCAGCTGTTCGGCAACATATGTAAACGTAGCAAGCAGGTTGGAATCTCCCATATCATGGGCATCTGCCCGGGGAGCTAAATGCATGCCAACACGATCAGCACCCCAAACCGAGATAACGGCATCGGTTACTTCAAGCATAAACCTGGCACGGTTTTCCAGGCTTCCACCATATTCATCGGTTCTCTTGTTGGTACTATCCTGCAAGAATTGATCGAGCAGATAACCGTTGGCTCCGTGTATCTCAACTCCGTCGAATCCAGCCTTTTTAGCATTTTCAGCGCCGATCCGGAACGCTTCAACAATACTGCATATTTCATCTGTTTGCAGGGCCCGTGGCGTAACATAAGGTTTTTCCGGACGAACCAAGCTGACATGTCCTTCGGGTCGAACCGCGCTTGGGGCAACAGGAATTTCACCATCGAGGAACATGGGGTCGGAAATCCGTCCCACATGCCACAATTGCAAAAATATACGGCCCTTGGCTTTGTGGACTCCGTTGGTAATTTTCTTCCAGCCCTCTACCTGCTTCTCGGACCAGATTCCAGGTGTATCAGCATAGCCGACACCCATTGGCATCACAGCAGTTGCCTCGCTTATGATTAGGCCGGCGCTACTTCGCTGGGTATAATATTCTACCATTAAATCATTTGGTGTACGTTCCGAGCCTGCACGACTGCGTGTCAACGGGGACATGATAATACGATTGGGCAGCTCTAAGGCACCAATGGTTAAAGGACTGAACAAACTATTCATATTTCATCTCCTAATCATATATCGAAATAGTTCATATCAAAAAGTAACGAACTATCGAGGTTTGTCAATGTTGCACATACCTGCTAAAATTTTATCTTCGGCGTTATTAAGATTTTGTGGTAGATTACGACAGCTTCAGCCCTGATGCCTTGCATCCGACATCCCTATGACGTCTTAATCATAAATTTCAAGGATGGTTTCCGCCGGTTTAAAAGGAATTAAACAAGACAGATGAATATTGAATTACAGGAAATACGCAGCTTTCTGGCAAACATTCATCCATTTGACCTATTGCCGGAAAAAACGTTGTCCGACTTGCCGGAAAAGCTACAGACACGTTATTTTCGAAGAGGTTCCGAAATACCCGATACCGGAACCCTGTTTGATCACCTTTACCTGATCCGTACCGGAACGGTGGAACTTAATACTTCAGACGGTGAGCTACAGGCCCGCCTCGGTGAAAATGATATGTTTGGATATCGTTCATCCCACGTCGGTGGCCGGGACAAACTCAAAGCATTTGCCATGGAGGACACCCTGGTATATCAGCTCCGCGCTGCTGATCTATACAGGATTTGCCATGAAAATGTCCAGCGCCACAGGTTCTTCGATACCTCCGATGACGTGCAAAGTAGACGGCAGCGTGAAACCACAAGCCTGTTCAGTCAAAGTGATCGGACCCAGCTCAATTTGATGCTTACACCGGTCAGGGAACTGTTGCGCCGCACCCCGGTCAAATTACCGGTTACTGCCACTATAGATGAGACTGTCAAGGTAATGCGCCAAAAGCGTGTCTCTTCAGTCCTGATATACCACGAACCAGAACGCCGCCAAAAAAAACTGGTCGGGATTGTTACCGACCGTGACCTGCGCAACCGGGTTATTGCCAAGGACCTGGATCTTGACGACAGAGTAAGTGAAATCATGACCGAGAACCCGGTTACGATTAACAGCAGCGATTTTGTTTTTAAAGCCCAGCTTCAAATGGTCCGCTACAACGTCCATCATATGCCGGTAATGGCCGACAACCGCCCGGCGGGCATGATTACCACCACGGATCTCACCAGAGCGCACACCTGCCCTACGGTCTCTATTATTGGTGATATCTACAAACACACTGATATTGATAGAATAAAGGAGGTAACGGCAAAGATTCCCGAGCTGCTGGTCAATTTGATTGCCTCCGGAGCAGCAGCCATGAGCATAGGGCGCCTGATTACGTCTATCACAGATGCAGTCACTATCCGCCTGCTTGAGTTGGCAGAAAAAAGGCTGGGGCCTGCTCCCGTGGCCTACGCCTGGGTTGCCGCAGGTTCCCAGGCCCGGGAGGAACAGATAGCCAAGACGGATCAGGATAATATCCTGATCCTGGCGGATGATTACATTCCAAAAGCGCATAGCAAATACTTCAGTCTGCTGGCCGGACATGTCTGTGATGGACTCAACGCCTGTGGCTACATTTACTGTCCCGGCGACATGATGGCAACCAACTATGATTGGCGCCAGCCCCTGAAAATCTGGAAAAAAAATTTCAATCAGTGGATTGACCGGCCTGAGCCCGAAGCCCTGATGCTGACCAGTGTGTTTTTTGATTTACGTTGCATATACGGCAACCGCAGCCTGTTTCAAGACCTGCGTGATCATGTATTAGGTAAGACCCGCGACAATCAAATATTCCTGGCCCATATGACAATGAACGCGCTTTCTCACCAACCACCGCTGGGCTTTTTCCGTAATTTTATATTAATCAAAGGCGGAGAACACGACCAAACATTTGATATCAAGCTCAACGGCATTATCCCCATTGTGGACCTTGTCCGCGTCTACGCCCTTGCCCGGTGCAGCACCGCAACTAATACCCTGGATCGCCTTGATCTGATGAAAAGCAGCAATGCGATCTCTACCGAGACTGCCGGGGATCTGCACGATGCGCTTGAGTTTATCAGCAATCTGCGCATTCAGCACCAGGCAGGGCAGGTCAGGGCCGGCAAGAAAATGGACAACTTTGTGTCACCGGACACCCTTTCTCACGCTGATCGCAACCGCCTTAAAGAAGCATTCCTGGTGATTCGTAACATGCAGTCAGTGATGAAGTATCGATACCAGCGGTAGACCAGGAATTATGTCAATCTGACACTATCTGTTCAGCCTTGACAATTGTCCAGATCACCTTGCCTTGGAATTAATGCTACTCGGCATTACCTGTCTTCCCTTTTGCCGTCTGTATATTGGGAAACCGGCCCTGTTCCGCCCACAGCATGGTGTAATGGAGGGCGACAAATTTTTTTTCCGGGGCAGGTTCAGCCAGATCTGAAACAGCTCAAGTGGGTTGGGTTTGTCCTTCTGCATGTTTTTGCTCTGCATTAATATTCGAATCACTTTCTGAGTGCTCCTACATATACTCTGTTACTATTACCGGTTCCATCATGGCTACGGCGGTGATCAGGAAAGAGTCCATGAAGATATCAAAAACATTTCCTGGCAGGCCTTGTTTTTTAATATCGAAATAGATTAGCGGGCTTCCTTTTTTTAATATTTTAGGGGTTCTCACAACGGTTCAGTGGTTTCATCTTTTAAGAATACGGAAAGCAGAAACGAATGGCCTTGTAGGCTGGTAATGAATGTGAATCTTAATTTTGAGTTTTGGATTCGGTTTCCGGGCTCCATCCAATATGTTACAAAATGATTAAAAGTAAGCTACCCAAACCATCTTACTTGACAAAAATTAAAATTTATTGATACGCCCTTTTTAGAGTGCTCCAAAAGTATATATTGATCTTTTCCAATCTGTTGCGCCGCCTCTGCAGCTGAGCCAGAACTCCAATTACCAAAGCCGCTTGCCCTAAATGAAGCATTTTGACGTTTCCACAGAGAAGGCAATGGCTTTAAAGTTTTTAAAATAGAATCCTTTGCTACTGTTATACGTAGCTGATATTGGAATGATGGTTTAATACTTTGAAACTGCCATATTTTGTTCAAATTTCGCAATATTGTTAATATTAGCCCTATGTTTGATAAATTAACTTCAGCCTGCCCATTCCCGACGAGTTGTATTCATGGCCACGGACTGCCAAAGCATTCCGCTGAAACACTCGATCGGTTTTATAGATTCGGCACATTAAACAGCTTAAAAAAATCAAAGGAAAAGTAAATGAAAAAGGGAAAAGTCTTATCGTGTATTTTTATTATTATTTTTTCTGTTTGCATAAAAATAAATCCTATCTTAGCATCGGATTCTCCAATTTTTGAGGATAATTTCGACGTTACAAACAATTGGTCTGCAGATAATGGAGTATGGGAAGTTGGTATACCGACCAGCGGACCGGGAAGCGCCAATAGCAGCACAAATTGTGCTGGGACAATTTTAAATGGTAATTATCCTGATAATACGGACAGCCGTCTTATTGGACCCTTTCGTTCCCCTTGGGATCAAGGTATTGAGCTTCCCGAGGTGACTGGAGATGAAGAGATCCGCCTGCGTTTTTGGCACTGGTTTTCCTATTCCAACTATAATTACCCCAACCATTATGACCGGTATGACAAAGGACATGTCCAAGTCGATGTTTTTGACGAAGATACAGGCAGTTGGCCGGGAAACTGGCAGACTTTGGGCAGTGTTCAGGCGTATTCACCTGTATGGTCTTTGATGAGTGTGGATCTCACCGCTTTTGCCGGTCAGAAAATCAGGATTGCATTCTATTGTTAATTCTTTCCCTACAGTACCTCTATATCATCTAAAAATCCCACCTATCGTTACATTTTCTGAGAAAATAATGAGCTTGTTAAATAAGATTTTTTAAAAAAGAAAAGGCACATCGGTAGACAGCAGGAACCGCCCGATGCCTTGGCATCCTCCTCCCCCCCTTTGGGGGGGATAAGAGGGGGGGATTGTGGTATAGATTAAGTTCGCCAAAACCATCACCACCACAACCCCGACCCTGCTTATGAAAGAAAGCATAATAAGAAATCAGTCATCTGCCAAGGAAAAACAACAGGTTCGTTGCTGCCATTGTTCGAGTTCTTTGACCATCCGTAACGGAACCTATCCGCGAAATCATCCCCAAGACGACACAGAAATAAGGGTTCAGCGCTATTTGTGCAAATCGCCCCTGTGTCCATGGAAAAGTTTTTCTGTTCTTCCTGAATCCATCATGCCGGTCGTCCGTCACACCCTTGAGGCGATATGCTGCTGCGCAGCCATGGTCAGTGCCGGAATGAACCAGGCACAGACGGCAAGATTCTTTGGGTGCACCCGGGGTGTTGCTAAACGGCTCAGGATCTTTTCTCAAAAATTCATGCCCTGGTTTTCCCGGGAAAAGACTGTTGCCGAATGGGGGCCGGATCCGCCCTCCTTCTGGCCGGACTTTACCAGGGATGTTTCCCAGAGTTTTTTCCCTGGAAGATGGGTTAAATTACCATCAACACAAAACATACATTGTTAAATTACAGTCGGTTATGTTGATATGCCACCAATTCCAACTATCAATTAAGGAGGTGGTCATGCCAATACCTGACCCAGCCGATCTCGCTGTCTGGCGATACGGCATTATCAGCAGTCTTCTTCATCGAAATGAAGAGGTAGAGACCATGGAGGAGGCACTGATCAGAATTGCCGGAGTTCAGTATCGCCGGCCTGACGGTCAATTTGTGTCCTTTTCTCCGGAAACCTTAAGAAAATGGTTTTATCGTTATCGGAACGGCGGCCTGCCGGCGTTAAACGATGCCCAAAGAAAAAACACCGGCACCCACCATGCCGTACCCAGGGCGATCTCGGACCGATTGTTTCAACTGCGGCAGGAACATCCCAGATGGACTTTTGCCCGTTTGATCGAACAGCTGGTTCAGGATAAAGTCTGGGATATGCAGTCTCCGGCCCGTTCCACGCTTTATCGCTTTGCCCGGACATGCAACCTTCAACGAGATCCCCATTTGACGGTGCATGATCCGGCTCGACCCTTTCAATATCAGTTCTTTGGTCAAATGTGGACTGCAGACTTTCTTCACGGCCCAAAGATCAGAGTGAACAGCCAAAAACGCAAAACCTATCTGCATGCCATTATTGACGATGCCACAAGATATGTGGTTCATGCCGGTTTTTTTACCAGTGAGGGCACCGAGGTAATGATGATGGCACTGATGGCCACCGTTCGAACCCATGGCAAGCCGCGTCGGTTCTATACGGACAACGGGGCCTGTTACGCAAGCAAGCATCTTAAATTTGTTTGTGCCAACCTGGGTATCCATCTGATCCATACGCCGCCGGGCCAACCCAGGGGAAGGGGTAAAGTGGAACGATTCTTCCGGACCGTCCGGGATCAGTTCCTTGAGGGCAAAAATGCCCCGGCCCATACTCTGGACGGGTTGAACAAGGCCTTTTCACAATGGCTGTCGACTTATCATCGGCGTATTCACAGCAGCCTGGGCATGACCCCTTTGCAGAAACGGCTTGGGCATCAAAGTGCCTGCATCCCTCTACCGGAAACGATTGATATCGAGCCTTTATTTAGAATGAAGCGCCGGTGCAAAGTTTACCTGAATAATACCGTCAGGCTTAAAAAGCGGTCCTATGAGGTGGCAGACGCCTTACCCGGCCAGCGCCTCGACATCTGGTTTATGCCATGGAACCTTGACCGAATCTGGTACGGACCGGAAATGAAACCGGCCAAACCAATTGATCCCATCCAAAACGCATATAGAGGGAGGTAATCATGCAAGACACCCATACCATAGAACAGGCGCCCATGGCCGATTTTTTTGGCTGGAAGTACCATCCCTTTGCCGACACCTATGAACAGCGCAAACTCTGGCTACCCAAAGAGGACCTGCGCAAACTCGATACCATAAAACGTTTGCTGCACCATGGCAAAAGCACCGCACTGTGCGGCCCTTCAGGGACCGGAAAAACCACCTTGATTCATGCATTGGTATCGGATCTGGATCGAAATGCATACCTCCCGGTTATGCTGCCCTATGCCGGTCATCCAAGAAACGGACTGACACGCATTCTTGCCCAGACCCTCGGGGGGGATATCAAAAGCCGGGGAATGCCTTTGATTACAAGGGTTCAGCAGCATATTGAATCCTTATCCAACCAGGCCAACTCACGTCATCCGGTGCTGATCGTCGATGATGCCCAGCGCATCGAATCCGACTCCCTCTGGGATCTTTGCTCTCTTCTGGTCCAAACCTCTAAACAGAGAAGCGCAGCCTCCCTTATCCTTGTCGGGGACGACTCTCTGTTCAGGCAACTTCGACTTTATGCAATGGCACCGATACGATCCCGGCTCACCGGCATTATGAAAATTAATGCCATGAACGAGTATGAAACCCAGCATTTTATCGAAATCCGTCTTAAAAATGCACAAGCTCCATCGGACCTGTTTACCAAAGAAGCAATGGATTTGATCGCAAGTTCCACCCGGGGAAACAGACGGGGCGTAATGAATATGGCGACGATCTGTCTTGAGGAGGCCTATTATCACAATGAAAAAAATGTGACCGCCGAGCTCATTTACAACTCGGAATGGTTCAACGAATCTGAGTGAAACGGAAGCGCTTGAGAGGGGACTCCGGCGCCAGGGATAACTCAGTGCGGTAGACTGCTGTCTACATGATTAAAGCCGGGAGGGCAAAAGCTCTCCCGGCTTTTCTGTAATCAATTGCCAGCCGGGTAATCAAACCTGAGATTTTTATGGGATTAGCTCGTCGGAATCTACACTATCACACTGAAAGCAGGAACAGTAATTATCCGTCAACCAGTACCGGCTGGTATATTGATGACATCCAAATTATAAAAATGGAGCCGGAATTCAGTGGTGACTTTGAGATGGGATGGGAAGACTGGTCGGCAGATAACGGCGTGTGGGGGGGTGGAACACCCACTGGGGGGCCCGAAGGATGTTATAGTGGCGATCAATGTGCCGGAACTATTTTGGATGATAAGTACCCTTCATTTACCGATAGCCGTTTAGTAAGCCCGACTTTGGCTCTTCCCAAAACTGTAGCAAATGAAGAGATCCGCCTGCGTTTTTGGCACTGGTTTTCCTATTCCAATTATAATTACCCCAACCATTATGACCGGTATGACAAAGGACATGTCCAAGTCGATGTTTTTGACGAAGATACAGGCAGTTGGCCGGGAAACTGGCAGACTTTGGGCAGTATTCAGGAGTATTCACCTGTATGGTCTTTGATGAGTGTGGATCTCACCGCTTTTGCCGGCCAAAAAATCAGGATTGCATTTTATCATACCGAAGGTAGGCATTATAACTATTCTTCCGTTAAGGCCGGCTGGTATATTGATGACATCCAAATTATAAAAATGGAGCCGGAATTCAGTGGTGACTTTGAGATGGGATGGGAAGACTGGTCGGCAGATAACGGCGTGTGGGGGATTGGAACACCCGCTGGGGGGCCCGAAGGATGTTATGGTGGCGATCAATGTGCCGGAACTATTTTGGATGGTAAGTACCCTTCATTTACCGATAGCCGTTTAGTAAGCCCGACTTTGGCTCTTCCCGAAGCTCTAGCAAATGAAGAGATCCGCCTGCGTTTTTGGCACTGGTTTTCCTATTCCAATTATAATTACCCCAACCATTATGACCGGTATGACAAAGGACATGTCCAAGTCGATGTTTTTGACGAAGATACAGGCAGTTGGCCGGGAAACTGGCAGACTTTGGGCAGTGTTCAGGAGTATTCACCTGTATGGTCTTTGATGAGTGTGGATCTCACCGCTTTTGCCGGCCAAAAAATCAGGATTGCATTTTATCATACCGAAGGCAGGCATTATAACTATTCTTCCGTTAAGGCCGGCTGGTATGTTGATGACATCCAAATTATAAAAATTGAGCCGGAATTTAGTGGCGACTTTGAGATGGGATGGTTAGGCTGGCTGGCAGATAACGGCGTGTGGGAGATTGGAACACCCGCTGGGGGGCCTGAAGGATGTTATGGTGGCGATCAATGTGCCGGAACTATTTTGGGTGGGAATTATCCCAATTATACCGACAGCAGGCTTGTCAGCTCCCCCATTGACCTGACTGAATGTTCGCAGCAAGTAGTCTATCTGCAGCTTAATGAATGGTTCTCTTCTCCCGATGACTTTGGAGAAATCCAGATATCCACTTGGGATTTTGAAACTAGACAGTGGTCTACCTGGAACACTGAGAGTACCAGTTCAGGCCTATCTCCAGTATGGACATTAAAATATGTTGATCTATCCGCTTATTCAGGAAAACTTTTCAAAATTGGTTTTCATCATGTAGCGAACAGTTCATCCACGAGCCATGGCTGGTTTGTTGATAACATTGAACTTGTAGGCCCTGAGCAGATAATGCCAACAATTAAATCTATCTCTTTTTCTTCTTACATACCGGATTGCACATCGCTGATAGATATTTTTGCCAGCGATCCCTGCGGTGGAGGGTTAACCTATACATGGCAGCTTCCCGACGGAGGAACCCTTGAAGGAACAGAAGGGAATATGGAATTTATTCCCCCAGAGTTTAGGGTTGAACCATATAGAGTCCGTGTTGCCGCTTCATCAAACTCTACACAAATTAACTCGTATACGAAAACTCTTAAAATATTCACCCAAGTAGTATACGACCTTGATAGCGATGATGATATTGATGGATCTGATCTATCAACGTTCCTAACAAACGAAGAAGTTAATGCAACAACGATTTCACGATTTGCCGAGGAGTTCGGCATGATAGCCTGTGAGCATTATAGCAGAAATCTTTAAACTCACAGGGAAGGTCAGGGAGGGCTCTGCCTCGCCCTTCCTGAGCCATTAAAACCGTGTGTCTCGCATTTCGTCTTGACCCTTAATGCAAATCACATCGCCAGAAGAGACGTGAGTAATGCCAAGGTCCACAAATGGTATTTAAGGACTCCCAAGCCAATTATTTTGCTTTTTCTCGGCAAGAATTCTATTATAACAATCAATTTTTAAATAGGATAGACGAATTTGAACAACAACAGGCTTGTCCAATTTTGCGTCTGATGGTGAAATGTTAATGAAAGTCCCCAAACCCTCATATTAGCATTATGAATTTTTCGGCCGACACAAATAAAAAGGGCGGTATAACTGCCTGTTTTTTAAGGAACTGCGCAAAAAACCGGTCCAATTAAATCTGGATTTTGCCGGCGTAACACTGTTGTCCGGATTTATCCTCGGTTTTTTAATTTTGATTATGGTGGGTGGGCGTAAATTTGCCTGGGTTTCATTTCCCATGATATATTGCCGGACGAAAAATGCATTGGATCGGGCAGAAAAAAGCAACGTTTACGGTGTGATTTTCATGGTGATCGGCACCGGTCTGACATTGGGGTTTTCACGCACAACAACCTAGCCCAGTGTTTCCTTGCTTTCCAGGTCGTTGGGTTGGGCATGGGATTTACAACCCTGTCCACATTACTTATTGTGCAGAACAGCGTAGAGACCAAAAAACAGGGTGTGGCGCCTCTTTTCATCAATTTGCCCGGACCATGGGCGGGGGCTATCGGGGGCGGTCTGTGCGGCGGCATTGTAACGGCACGGCTTATCAACTGCCTAAAGACTGCCGGGCATCGTCTGCCGGAACCGTTGATTGCACGATTGCAGGAGAGTCTGGCGATCCTTTTCCAGAAAGAATTTCAGTCCCAGATCCCGGAATCAATGACAGGCATTCTTCAGGATGCGGTTTTAAACGGTGTTTCTCTGGCTTGTGTCTATTATCAGTGTCGGGCTGATATCTTTGCTTCCCCGTAATTAAGGGGGAGGGGCGTATTTTTGTAGGAGATGGAAATAATTTTGAAAAAAGCCGAATGGAAATGTTCGTGACAATATGAAACAAACGAGCCGATTTTATACCTTACTATTTTTAAAGGGGAGGAAAGATACTGATTGCGAATCTTAAATGTTTAATCCTTCTTTGGGGAATCAACCTGACACCGGTCCTTTTAGCCTATCTTTTGGAAGGAAAATGGAATGCCCCGGTTGACAGAAGGATGAAATGGCGTGATGGTCGGCCTTTTCTTGGCAACCACAAAACCATCCGGGGTGTGGTCGGGGGGATTTTAGCCGGCGGTGCCGGCGCTCTGATCCTAAACCTGCCCCTGCCGATTGGACTGTGGACCGGGGTGCTTAGTATGGCCGGGGATCTTTTGAACAGCTTTATTAAGCGTCGTCTGGGCAAAACAGAGGGGCAGGAATTCCTTGTCATGGATCAATTCCTGGAAGGGGCATTGCCTTTGGTCGCCTTGGTCTTGTCGGCCCGGATATCCCTGGTTGGCGGCATACTTCTTCTTTTGATTTTTGTTGTAACGGCCCATGCAGGGGCCAAGTTTTTGAACCAGGTGCTTAGAGCCGAACCCTTTGCCGGATACACCCGCCGACTGAGGTCCAGGACCCGGTTCAGGGAATGGCGTGGGTGTCAGACCATCGAGTATCCCTTTCATCCCGTCATTAACCTCGAGCGGACCCTGTATTACCACGCCTTTATGAAAACGGTGTTTAAAGGGTTGGGGCTTTATGAACGCGGAAAGCACAATGCCTTGGATATCCATTGCCGGGAACTTGCGTTTGTTTTCCCCGATCTTCCCCCTGTCTTTGATCAATATACGATTTTATTCATATCCGACCTTCATCTGGACTGTATGGCGGGGATTACTGAAAAGGCAAAGGATATTGTATCTGAATTGAGTCCGGATCTCTGTATCCTTGGCGGGGATTACCGGACCGAAGTTTGGGGGTCTTATGCCATGGCTTTAGATAATATTGAAAATCTTCTTACCGATATCCGTCCCAAAGACGGCATTTTTGCGGTCCTGGGCAATCATGACTGTCTGGAAATGGTCACCCCGCTTCGCAAAAAAGGGGTGCAGTTTTTGGTGAATGACAATGCTGCCATTGAGAGGTCCGGAGAACGGATCTGGATCGCAGGGGTGGATGATCCGTTCTATTTTGAAGGCCATGACCTTGATCAAGCCTTTAACGGCATTCCGGAAAACGGGTTTTCCATTTTAGCTGCCCATACCCCGGCAATTTTTAAGGCTGCGGCAGGTTTTGGACCCAATCTCTACCTTTGCGGCCACACCCATGCCGGACAGGTACAGATTCCAGGAATCGGACCGGTGATCACCCATGCTAAGGTTCCCCGGAAAATGGTCCATGGCCAATGGCAATTCGGGGCCATGAAAGGGTATACTAGTTCTGGATTAGGCACCTCCGGGATTCCGGTCCGGTTCGGTTGCCGGGGAGAGGTGACGCTGATTAGTCTGAAAAGATCCTAAGCCGTCGGCGTATCCCGGCGAAAAACACGGTGTTAAAACCCTTCTTCTGTCTGCTGCTTTAATGCCTCTACGGTTTTGCGTAATGCTTCGTTTTCGGCGATCATGTTGCGCATTTTGGTGAAGGTTCGCATGATCTGGATGTTTACTTGAATGGCCCGGTCACTTCGCAATATACTGGAAAGCATGGCAACGCCTTGTTCCGTGAAGACCATGGGTGAATATCTTAGACTCCTTTTATCGGACTTTGAGATTTGTGATTTTAAATCTTCAAATTCCTCTTTTGACAATTCAAACATGAAATCATCGGGGAAACGGTTCATATTTCTTCTGACGGACTGTTTTAAATATTTTGTTTCAACTCTGTAAAGGGATGCAAGATCTCTGTCCAACATAACTTTGGTGCCCCGGAGAAGATAAATTTTTTCTGTGATTTGTTCTGTGGCAACAAGTTCTATTCCAGTCACTTTGTCTCCTATCTTAAGGTTACAGGTCGTGATATTAAGATTTTTTGGGCTTGGTTCTACCGTCGGCCATTGTAGGGGCAGGTCTCTGTGCCTGCCCTAACGGGGGCAACCACAGGGGGATTGCCCCTACAGAAGGTGGCCGATCTTAAGATCAAGCCCAGATTTTGTTTGATGCGTCAAATTGTGAATCCCATTTTATTCGTCTGGCCGGATGTTTACAACCTTTCCTTGGGATTTTTTAAATGGTTCGCGTCATAAAAGGGATGGGAAATGTCTGGGAATAACCTGGAAAGCACTACATGCGTAGCGCTTTCCGGGTCTTTATGTTTTTCTTTAGGGAAAGAAATCTGCGAAATTAAGAATCAGAAATATTTAATTCCAGTTTCGAAGTTTCTGGTAGTCATTGAGCATAAAATCCATTTCGTCTTGGGTCAGGGTGGCCCCGGAGTCTTCAAGGGGCTTGAAAAACGCAGGCGTCAGGGTCTCGTCGCTCGGGGTCATGCCTTCCCGCAGGTTGAATTCCCGGGCCTTGGTTGCTACGTTCAGGGCGATGGCGGACAGGTTCTCCTTTGATCCATCGATACCTGTTGCCGCCGTGATCATCTCTCCAAGCAGTTCCCAGGGGTACAGATCCCGGTAAAACTTGCATAAAATCAAGGTGTCAAACAAGGTGAGTCTGTCTTCAAAATCAATAAAGAGTTTTGCCTTGCCCTCGGTCTGTTTGGGATCAATCATGCCTGCCAGTTCCGGTTTGTAAAACGTCGCCCGCAGATGGCATGCGCCCCGGTCGGAAGATGCATAGGCCAGGCCCATGCCCTTAAGCACCCTGGGCTCGTAGCCCGCTGGCTCCATGCCCTTGACATGAATGGCTTCGTCCTCCAGCCCATAAACCTCTGCCGCATGGCGAATGCCCTGGGCCAGGGTTTGGCCGATACCCGGTTCATTGGTCACAATTTTAACCAGCAGGTCTTCGATGGCCTGGGCATCACCAAATTGGATGGCATAGTCGGATTTTCCCTGTTCATATGCCATCATGGCAAAGGAGGCCATATTCCCGGCCGTAATCGTGTCGATGCCTAAACTGTCACAGACATGGTTGAGGCGGACAATCTCTTCAATTTCTTCTATCATGCACAAGCCGCCAAAGGTGTACAGGGTTTCGTACTCCGGCCCCTCCAACACCAGTCCCTTGTGGGGGCCCTGCATGACCTTGGTCATCCGGCCGCAGGAAAGATAGCATTTGGCGCAGGCGTGCGGGGTGACATCACATTGGCTGTGCAGGGCGTCTGCCGATATTTTTTCCCAATGGGGGGCGTACCCTTTGGTCCAGTACCGGGTGGGAAAGGCACCGGCATTGTTCATGACCTTGACCATCTGGGAGGTTCCCATGGATTTATAGGCCTGTACCACCGGATGATCTTTGGCCGCTGCGGCCATCTCCTTGGCCAGTTGAATCAGCCCTTTTTTATCAAAGACCTCCCGTTTTTTGTTGCCGGAAAAAACAATGGCCTTAAGGTTTTTTGATCCCATGACCGTCCCGGTACCGGCACGACCTGCACACCGCCATCCATCGTTTTTGATGATGGAAAATTTGACACCGGCCTCGGCCGCAGGGCCGATCACGCTGATTCCGGTTTTCCAGCCTTTGGAATATTTCCCGCTGAATTCGGCCTTAACGGCGGATTCGGTCTCAAAGGTATCTTTGCCGGCAAGGTGGCCGGCGTCGTGAAAAAAGGCACCTTCCGGGGTGATCTCCATCAGGGTCGGGCCATCTGCCCGGCCATGGACGACAATGGCGTCAAAACCTGCCGCGGCAATGGCTTCAGGGACCTTGCCGCCCGAATAGGACTCGGCATAAAGACCGGTCAACGGGGACTTTGTAAAAACACCGTACCTGGAACTGCCCCAGGTGGCGGTGCCGGTCACGGCGCCCGTGGCAAATATCAGCCGGTTCTCCGGTGAAAGGGGATCAACACCCGGCGGGTTCAGTTCCGTCAGCAGCCAGGTGGCAAGCCCCTTTCCGCCTAAAAATTTTTCATAAACCGATTGATCTACGGTATTGATCTCAGCTTTCTGATTAGACAGATCCACATAAAGGATCCGATTAAAAAAACCTTTCATATATGTCTCCCACAGCAATGATTTTTTATTATGGGTCGGCGCTGACCAATACGTTAAATCTCAAACGTATCCTGACAGAAAATGCCGACTAACATGGGCTATCTAAATGTTATTATCCAGTTAATCAAGTAATTATTGACTGAACAGTGCATAAAAATAAAATTTTTTCGTTAAAAATAGGCATTTAGACGCTGTTGTACAGGTTGTTTCACGACTTTTATTTTATATTGGGGAAACCTAAGGGGGGGGGGCCGGTAAAATTGGGATTACATAGATCCGGTCGGCTGAAAGGCACTATTAAACCCTGTTATGGTTTGAAAATGGTTGCAGGTGCCCACCAATGAATTAAGCGATGGGAGGCACCACTATCCTTTTTTAAATTTTATGGGCGTCAAGGTTTTTTACCACACCGGATTAATCCGCCAGACCAAATTTTTTAAATATGCTGTGGCCTTTTTCAGATGCGGCAGCTGCCAGAAACGCCTTTGCCTGCGCCAAATTCTTTGAATCTTTTAAAACAGCCAGAACCAGTTTTTTCTTTTTGGCAAAGGTCTCATCGATTCGCAGCCCGTCCACAAATTTTTCATTTTCCTGCCAGGTTGAGACCGCATACCAGTTAATACTTACATCGGCTTTATCCGCTTTAATCGCATTTACCAGACTTTGTGAATGAAGCGTGATTGTGGCCCGGGCTTTAACCTGGTCAAAATTACCATAATTTATGAGGATTTTTTTGGTTTCTTTGCCGATACTTCCCCTTTCAGCAGACCCGATGATTACTTTAAATTGTTCATTTGTCAGTGCCGAAAGATCTGACGAAATACCTTTGGGATTCCCCTTTTTTACAAAAATAGCGGCCTGGTTATATCCAACTTCCGATTTTTCAACGACCAGGCCCGGATGATCGGCCTCAATTTTTTTGACATAGGAGTCGGAGCCCGGTAAGAAAAGGTCGCCGTTTTTATTTTTTAAAAGCAGATCCATCAATTTGCCGGAGCCCCCTTTGACAAATTGCACGGTGCACCCTGTTTTTTTTTCAAAATCTTTTGAAATTTCAACCATGGGTTTGACCATGGTGATGCCGCAGTAAATGACCAGTTTGCAGGGGGTGTCTGCGGCCCATAAAAGAGACGGCATAACGATAAAAAGAAACACGATTGAACAGGTGATTTTTTTAATCATTTTTTTTCCTTTTTAAAAGTTTCAATTGGGTTGAGAATTTATAGTTGAAACTGTTCTACGGTATGAAACAGTTTTGATGCGATCTCATTTAATTCATCACTTTTGCCTTTCACATTGAGGCTCTCCCGGGAGGTTACGGCCGATCCCTGGGTCAGCATCCCGCTTTGCTCGGTGATTCTGGTTGAAAAAACGGTATTTTCCGTTATGCGATCCGTTATCTCTTTGATGCCCACCAATACCGATGAAATATTATCGGAAATTTCGTTTGTTTTGCCCGATTGCACCCCCAGTGACTCAACCATGCTCTCTGCACGTTTATCTACATTGTCAATCAACTGGGTGATTTCAGAGATCTCTTCCAGAACCTGTTTCGTGGAGTTTTGAATACCTTGTACATGTTGTTTAATCTCCATGGTCGCTTCGGTGGTTTTCTGGGCCAGATCTTTGATCTCATTGGCAACCACGGCAAACCCTTTGCCCGCCTCACCGGCTCTGGCCGATTCAATGGTGGCATTGAGTGCAAGCAGATTTGTGCTCTCGGAAATGTCGGTAATGGTTTCCGTTATTTGGGTGATGCTCTTTGCGCTTTCTCCAAGGGTATTTGTTGTCTGTAAAACGGTTTGCCCGCATCCGAATGCATGGGAACTGATTTCTTTCATACCTTCCGACGCTTTAACCGAGGTGGCAATGATCGTGTTCATTTCATCGGTGGAATTGACGATAACGTCAATATTCGTGGCTGCCAGTTGTGTCGCTTTTTTAACATCATCAATGTTGGCATTCATGGTTTGGGCCGCATCGTAAACGCTTTTCGCGTTGGTGTCGGTCTTTTTTGAAACCGAGGACAGGTTATCGGATACTTCTGATAAATTTTTTGAAGAACTGGATAACAGCATGGCATTTTCTTTTAGTTCATTGAAAATTTTGCTTAAACTTGAGACCATTTCATTCAACGACCGTGTCAGTATGCCCAGTTCATCTTTCCTGTCACTTTTAATCGTTTCAGAAAAATTCCCCTTTGCAATTTGTTCGGCGAATTGAACACTGCGCAGAATGGGTTTGACAATGGAACCGGCGATGAAAAATACAAGGCCTGCCACAATGATGAATGTAAAAGACATGATGGCAATCAATTTGACATTCATTATTTTTTGGGCCTTTAAAGAAAGGGATGACGATGATCGATTTATCTCGTCAATCGAGTTCTTTTGTTGTGAAGTTATACCCGTGACCACTTCATTGTTTTTTGAAATGATTTCGGAAAACATCTCCTCTATTCTGGAAATTGCTTCCATACTTTCAAGGTTTACCTGAAGGGTAACAGTCAAATAATTAAAATCGTCCTTGATGGTGTGCGAAAATTCTTTTTGCATGTTTCCGGAGAGGTGGTTTCCCCGGGAAAATATTTCATCGTCAGACGGATTTTCAGATGTGACAAATTCTATCCATGAAATCGCAGGGTTCTCCGCGAGCAGGGTTTCAATATTCTTTTTCGCTTTTTCTATTTCAAAATTGATTAAAAGCGGAAAAATCTGGTTGGCGATTGATTTGGTCAGGGTTCCATACGATGAAATATAGAGGCTTGTAACGATATTCTGGGTTGTTTCAGTTGCGTGGTTGAGTTTTTGCTGTATATCCTGAAAATTTTTGGAAAGGGATGCAATCAACCGCTCGTCCTCTTTGATAACGTTTTGGATAATGGCAGTGGTCAGGTGGGCGTCTTTTTGCTTAACTTCGTAATTCACCATTATCAGAAGGCCTAAAAAAGCTATGAACAGAAGAATTAACAAATTATAATTGAGTTTTGCGCGAATTCCCATAATTTTCAGTCCTTTTTAAGATTGGGCAAAATTGGGGAGAATGTTTTAGCGATGTAATAAAATAACAAAATATTTTTGTTTTTGCAAAGGGCAATCTGTAGTTTTAAATGTGCCGCGTCCTTTTGGTGTAAGTAGTGCTGACCGGTATATGCAGTCCTTTGCCGTTTTATAGGAAGGAACCGATAGGTTGCTGAATTACTATCATGTTTTCTTGTGGGCTATGCCGGCAGATGGTGTGTCAGGTCGGCCCATGGCCATTGCCCGGCAAAGCGGATAAACAAAATGCGGCTATGCAGGCCTGATAATTTTCTGGTAATAATGCGATCATAACTGTCCCCCCAAGGTTGCATAAAAATTTTAACCCTTCGGGGAATCCACATGACTTCTGCAACAATGGGGTGTACATTAAAAATAATGTGACCGAACTTGCCCCAAAAAGACATTTGACCAAGACGAAACAATCAGGGATTCTCAATGCCTTTAATCAAAGAGGACAATATAGGTATAATCAGCTTTATCAGTTCGACAATCCTTATTGTTCTGCTGACATCTATTCTCGGGGGCATTTTTCTTCGTGATCAGCACCGTCATTTTCAGGAGGATCTGCAAAAGGTTGGAACCAATTTTTTCCATATGCAAAAAGAACGGCTGCGGTCAGAGGTCAAAATGCAGATTAGAAGCATTAATGCGTGGCACGAAAATGCCAGACAAAGATTGAGGTCCACCATTAAGGCCCGCACGAATGAGGCCTATGCCGTTGCAGAGAACCTTTACGAACAGAACAAAGAGAAACGACCCGAGGAAGTACAGGCGCTCATCAGGGAAGCGCTCAGACCTATCAGGTTTAATGGCGGCCGTGGCTATTTTTTTATCAGAGACACCCAGGGTCCTTTTGTCCTTTACCCGCCGAATACTAAAATTGAAGGGCCGCATGCCAAGTTGTTACCCCACCAGGACAGGAAAGAATTGTCCCAAAAAATTAATGCGCTGATTCTTACAAAAGGCGAGGGGTTTATCGAATATCAATGGCCCAAACCCGGGGGCAATGAACATGAACTTTTTGAAAAAATGACCTTTGTAAAACATTTTAAGCCGTTTGGGTGGAGCATTGGTACCGGCGAATATCTTTTTAATTTTGAATCATTAGTACAAAAATCCATCATCGACACACTTAACAGCATTCTTCCATCCGATACCGCCCCTGAGTACATTTTTATTTACAAGCTTCATGACATGAATGGCGGCAATGCATTTGCAACAATGCTGGTTAACCCCAATCGCCCCGATCTTATTGGCAAGAAAGTTTCTGATAACTATACGGACACACATGGCAAAATGTTCCGAAGAGAGATGCTTAAAGGTATCCGTGACTCAGGAGAGGCGTTTGTCTCTTACTGGTATAAAAAGCCGGGGTATGAGGAACCGGGCTCGAAATTGAGCTATTTTAAATATTATCCCCAATGGCAATGGATTGTGGCAAAAGGCATTTCCCTTGATGATATGAATAAACGCATCAACAAAATGCAAAAAAATCTTAATCAGGAGAGAAGAAATACGATTCGTAATTTTATATATTTTATTGTTATATCTTCAGTAAGTTTTCTGATTTTGGGTTACATTTTTTCCAAGGGCATCCACAGACTCTTTTGGGGGTACAAAGCGATAATGGAAGACCAGCAGGACGAATTGAAGCGTGTTAATGCCGAATTAAAGAGTCAATCCATTACCGATCCGTTGACATCGTTGTACAACAAAGGATATTTCAACGACCATCTTGACATCGAGATTGCCCGTTCCTTACGCCATGGTTCTGCGCTCTCCCTTATTGTGTTTGATATTGATAAATTCAAAATAATTAATGATAGTTACGGCCATCTTGTCGGAGATGATGTCCTTAAAGCGTTGGCCGATCTGTGTCAAATAAATATTCGGGCGTCGGACATCTTTGCCCGTTGGGGCGGCGAGGAGTTCGTGGTTCTTTCGCCTGAAAGCGACAAAGAAAACACGATTGTTTTTGCAGAGAAATTGCGAAGATTGATAGAAGGATATTCTTTTTTGATCCCATTGCAAGTGACCTGTAGTTTCGGCGTCACGGAATATAAAGAAGGCGACAGTGCTGATTCTATCATACATAGAGCAGACCAGGCACTTTATACGGCAAAGCAAGAAGGCAGAAACAAGGTCGTTTTTTTGTAACACCGTTAATACGAATTGGGTCCCGTTCTTTTGGTGGTAAAGGTTAAAAGTTCAGAATTCCCTGGTTGAGGCCGATAATAAAAAGAAACACCAAACAGGGGGGGGGATGGACAATGACAAATGTGCCTGGCGGTCTAAATTCCTTTACGGGAATGGATTTTACATTATTTCAGTCACGCAACAGGGTCACAGGAAATAATTCGGGTTCAAACGTATCAATGGAGGCTGAGATTATACAATTCAGTCTGGAAGTCAGAACAGGTACCCGGCAAAATTTTGGTACCCAGGATGCCCTTGCTCGGTTTAACCAGCTTGATCCGGCGCTCAAATCATCTTTGACCTATAACGGTAAACCCATTGCCGAATTATCCCCGGAGCAGGCCGGCGAACTTGTCAGTGAAGATGGATATTTCGGCGTGAATCAGACATCCCAGCGCATCGCTGATTTTGTCATCATGGGGGCCGGCGATGATATGGAACGGTTGAAAGCCGGACGGGAAGGGGTCCTTCAAGGGTTTGAAGAGGCGGAAAAAGCCTGGGGAAGCAAATTGCCGGACATTTCATATGAAACCCTGGCAAGAACCCTGGAAACCATTGACGAAAAAATCCGGGAGAATGGCGGCTCAGTTGTAGACGTGAGTGTTTAAGCACTCGCAATTGTATAAAATGATGGAACGAATAAATGCCAAGCCCTCACCCTCATGCGTCCGGATCAAGGCCCGGCATATTCTATCATTTCAAACCCGGGCCACCGTCCATGGTGCGTATTGTTCCATACTCTGCCGGACGCCGGTCCCGGAACAGGCCCCAGCCCGCCCGCATGTTTTCAATTTCCTTAAAATCAAACGAGACGATTTTAATATCTTGGGTTTCACGGTCACACTGGGCAAGTATCTCTCCGGTGTTGCCGGTGATAAACGAGGTGCCGTAAAAGGTGATTTTAACATCCTGGTCGTTTTCAGTGCCGATTCTGTTGGATGCACACACCGGCATCACATTGGCCGCTGAATGGCCCTGCATGGTTCGTTGCCAGTGGGGCTGGGAATCATATCCGGGCATTTTGGGTTCAGACCCGATGGCCGTGGGGTACATCAAAATATCCGCCCCCATCAGTGCCATGCTGCGGGCCGTTTCCGGAAACCACTGGTCCCAGCAGATGCCGACCCCTACCTTGCCGAACCGGGTGCGCCACACCTTGAAGCCTGTATCGCCCGGGCTGAAATAAAATTTCTCTTCATAGCCCGGCCCCTGGGGAATGTGAGTTTTGCGATAGATCCCCAGGACAGCGCCGTCGGCATCAATCATGGCCACACTGTTGAAATAGGCCTGGCCGGCCCGTTCAAAAAAGCTGATGGGCAGCACCACGCCAAGATCCTTGGCCAAACGGCTGAACCGTTTGATCAGGTCACTGTCTTCTGCGTTCTGGGCCAGGGAAAAATAGCTGAAATCCTGCACCTTGCAAAAATAGGGGCCCGAAAACAGCTCCTGGAGCAGGATGATGTTGGCGCCTTGGGCAGCCGCATCCCGTACAATCGTTTCCGCCTTTTGAGCATTGGTTTCATAAGTGTTGCTGCAGGTCATCTGGGTGACTGCGACGTTGACTTTTTCCATGTTCCCTTCCTTTAAAACGGTGGCAGAGCAGTGCCCGAGGGCTGCTGCTGGGTGATACAGTGTATCCCGCCGCCGCCGGCAAAAAGCGGCAGGCTCGGTATCTGGATAACAGTGCGGTCCGGGAAAATGGCCTGCATCATCTCTTTTGCCTGGTCATCTGCCGGGTCATTAAATGCGGACATGATAATGGCGCCATTGGGCATATAAAAATTAATATATGAGAGATCCATGCGTTCTCCGTTCCATTTTTGAATCGCAGGTTGGGGAATATCTATGATTTCCAAGGTATTGCCTGGGGCGTCAACAGCGCCTGCAAGCCTTTGTTCGGCATCCCGGGTCACAGCAAAGTTGGGGTCATCCGGATCAATGCATTTATGTAGCAGCATCTGCCCCGGACGTGCAAATGTAGCCAGGATATCCACATGGCCTGTGGTCTCATCCCCGTCAAGACCATTGGCCAGCCACAACACCTTATCAATGCCTAGATAGGTCTTAAAAAGGGCTTCAAAGTCGGCTTTTGTAAATCCCACGTTGCGCTTGGGGTCCAGCAGACACTGCTCGGTAGTGATCAGGGTGCCCTGACCGTCCACATGGATGGAACCGCCTTCCAGGATAAAGGGGGCGGTGTACCGGCGCATGGACAAGGTGCGCAATACGTCAATGGCCATGGCCTCATCGCAGGGGCCGGTGATGGGATAGTGTCCCCATCCGGTAAAGACCCAGTCGATCCCGGCGACGTTTCCTTTTTTATCCCGTACAAAGGTCGGTGCACTGTCCCTGGCCCAGGAGTCAAAGCATGTGGCATCGACCAGGGTAACGCAGTTGCCAAGAAGGTTTTGCGCCTCATCCCGCTGTGCCGGGTTGACCAGCATGTAGACGGGCTCAAAATCGGCAATGGCCCGGGCCACCTTTGCATATGTTTGCTTGGCCTCGGCCAGCACCCCCTTGAAACATTCTTCAGAGCAGGGCCAAGCCATCCAGCAGGCATCATGCTGTTCCCATTCAGCCGGCATGGTCAGGCCGTCACTTTGGGGGGTGCGCACCGGAATAGAGAAAAAACCGTTTGCCGGGGGGCCTGCCAGGGGGTGGTCCCCCTGGATCTGTATAAGTTGTGTCATATATCTTCTTTTATCCTGACTGGTTTAGATGGTTGTGTTTACCATGACATGTTTGGTCACCAAGTAATCGCCAACAGCTTCTGCGGAGAGATCCTTGCCGAAACCCGACTGCTTGAACCCGCCATGGGGCGCTTCGGATACCAGGGGCAGGTGGTCGTTCACCCACACGCATCCAAATTCCAGGGCCTTGGCCATCCGCATGGAACGTGCCACATCATGGGTAAATATAGAAGATGCCAGGCCAAATACCGTATCGTTGGCCATGGCCAAGGCTTCTGATTCCTCTTTAAAGGTCTGGATGGTGATCACAGGTCCGAATACCTCTTTTTGCACGATTTCAGAGGTTTGCGCAACATTATTGATCACAGTGGGCGCATAAAAGTAACCCGGTCCGTCAAGGATTTTGCCGCCGCAAAGGATGCCTGCACCCGCTGCCTTGGCCCGCTGTACAAATCCGTCTACCGATTTCAAATGGGCTTTGGAAATCATGGAACCCATTTCCGTGGCGCTGTCAAAGGGATTACCCACCTTCACGGCGTTCATGGCTGCCACAAGGGCCTCAGTCACCTGATCCACGCAGGATTCGTGGCAGATGATCCGGGTGGCTGCGGTGCAGTCCTGGCCGGAATTGCAAAAGGCGCCTAAAGAGACCTTTTCTGCCACAAGTTCGGGTTTGGCGTCTTCAAATACTACCACCGGGGCCTTGCCGCCCAGTTCCAGGTGAACGCGCTTGATGGATTCGGCGGAACTTTGCATGATGGCAGCCCCGGTGCTGGTGGCACCGGTCACCGAAATCATGCGGATATCCTTGTGGTTGACAATGGCCGGGCCCACATCGCCTGTGACCACATTGACAACCCCGTCAGGAATGCCTGCCTTCTGGCACAGTTCCCCAAGCATCAGCGAGGTGCGGGGGGTCTGGGGGGCAGGCTTTAATACCGTGGTGCATCCGGCGGCCAGGGCCGGGCCGATTTTCCAGATGGCCATGAGCAAGGGGTAGTTCCATGGGGCGATCTGGCCCACTACGCCCACGGGTTCCCGGCGGTATATGGTGGTATAACCTTCGGTATATTCCCCTGCATGGTGTCCGCTGGTGTCCCGGGCGCTGCCGGCAAAAAAGCGCATATTATCGATACAGAAAGGCAAATCAGCGCCAAGGCTTAAAAATTCATAGGGTTTGCCTGAATCTTCACTTTCGATTCTGGCAAGTTCTTCAATATTGGCTTCCATCAGGTCCGCAAGTTTCCACATACAGATGCTGCGGTCCCTGGGCGGCATGGCACTCCACTCGGGGAAGGCTGCCTTGGCTGCGGCAACGGCCTTGTCAACATCCGCCGCACCTGCCTTGGCCACCTGGGCAATGATTTCTCCGGTTGCCGGATTTTCCACGTCCATGGTTCCTTCGGCGCCGTCACACCACTTTCCGTTAATCCACAGTTTCAAGTTCATGTTACTCTCCTTGCTTATGTTGTTTTTTATTGTCATTTTTTTGGGTTTTACCCGGCTGCGTCAGGGTAAGGGCTTGGCGCTAAATTCGATGCAGTCGTCCTGACTGCATCGGAAGCGAACAGGCATAAGCTTTTCAGTCGTGAACGCATATGCCTGAACGCCGCTTCAATCCCTTACCCTGACGCGGCCTGGACGCCTTGGCAGGACCATCTTCGGTGCCATTGGGCGCAGTTTTATTGGCCTTTAATTTCTTTGAATACCTCTTCCATGATGCCCAGGGCTTTGTCCAGGGTCTCCATGGGGATGTTCAAGGCCGGTTCAAACCGGATGCATTTTGCATTGGTCAAGGTACCTGCGGTGATCACACCCCGGGCAAACAATCCCGCTGCCAGTTGGTATCCAATTTCATCCGAGACAAATTCCATGCCGATGAGCAGTCCCTTACCGGTGACTTTTTCCAGAATGCCCGGGTATTTCTCCTGGAGTTCTCCCAGACGGCCTTTGATATATTCACCTTTCTTGGCGGCCTGGCCGGGCAGGTCCTCTGCCTGGAGCACGGTGATGGCGGCAAGGGCGGCTGCACAGGCAATGGGGTTGCCGCCGGTGGTGGTGGTGTGCATGAAGGGATTGGGTTCCATGACCTCCCAGATTTTGGGTGTGGAGAAAAATCCGGACATGGGCACCACACCGCCGCCGAGGGCCTTGCCAAAGCACATGATATCCGGGGTGACGTCCCAATGGTCTACGCCGAATATTTTGCCTGTCCGTCCAAAGCCTGTCTGCACCTCATCGGCAATGAGCAGCACACCGTATTTGTCACACAACTGCCGCAGGCGGGGCCAGAAATCATCGGGCGGTACGATGCCGCCTGCCTCGCCCTGGATGGGTTCGGCCACAATACCTGCAATGTCGTTGCCCACGGCAGCATTGGCTTTAAGTATCCGTTCCACGGCGTCGGCATCCCCGAACGGCGCATGCTGCACACCCTCAAGCAAGGGCAGCAGGGGTTGGCGATAGACATCTTTGCCCATCAGGGACAAGGAGCCCAGGGTTTTTCCATGAAACCCCTTGAGCATGGCAATAAACCCTTTTTTCCCGGTGTAGAATTTGGCAAGCTTCATGGCGCCTTCAACCGCCTCGGTGCCGGAATTGGCAAAAAAACCATACTGGATATCCCCGGGGGTGATCATGCCGATCACCTGGGCAAGTTTTGCCCGCAGCGGGTCAAGCATCTCCTGGCTGTACTGGGGGCTTCTGTCCAGCTGGGCCTTGACCGCATTCACAATTTTTGGATGCCGGATGCCGTAGGTGTAAAGGCCGAATCCACCGAGCAGGTCAATGTATTCACGTCCAAGGATATCTTTTAAGATGGAACCCTGGCCGGTCCACTCGGTGACGGCAAAGCTGTTTTCTTCGGTGACCGATTTGCGGTATTCCAGAAACCCTTTGTTGACGTGGTTGCGGAAATTTTCCACGGTCTCTTTGGCCACCATCTCCCGTTCCTGCCGGGTAATATCGGCTTCGTTTTTTTCAATGATGTCCACGTACTTATTGGCTTCTTTAAACGCTTGTGTCATATCCCTGCTCATTTTATTTGCTTCCTTTTATCTCCATGTGAGTAAAAAATGTGTTGTAAAGTTTATACTGAATGGTCAGTAAATAATTATTTGCACCCTGTATATTGGTAAAAAGTGTTTTCATATCATCTCAAATTAAAAGCTTAGATAAAGCTGGGTTTGGATGAGGAGGTGCCCATATGCGAGGCGCAAGGAAAGTGGCAACCGGAGCATACTATAGTATGTGAGGGTTGCAACTTTCCGCAGCAACGAAGCCAATGGGTGCCTCCTGGTCCAAACGCTATCTTGTTTTGATCATTGTCCACAACTCATCGTAATACCGGTTGTTTTTGCCGAGATCGTTAATGAACTCAAGAGTTTTCATGGTCTCTGCACTCGGATAGATAGCCGGATTAGTCAAATCAGCAGGCGTAATAAATTCTTTGGCAGCTTTGTTCGGCGTAGCATACTGGGTCCAGTTGGACAAAGCCGCACCATTCTTGGCATCCAGCACCCAGTTAATAAATTTGTGAGCATAATCCACATGGGGCGCACCGGCAGGAATGGCCATATTGTCCGCCCATATCACACCGCCCTCTTTGGGGTTGGCAAAGGCAAATTTTTCCGGGGCATCCGCCACGGCACGCAGGGCGTCACCATTGTAAACCAAAGCGGCAATGGCTGTACCTGCAACCACCTTGGAGCGGCCACCGGTTCCCACGTCAAACCCGGCAAAATATTTGCTGGATTTGGTTTCAATCATCGTTTTTGCAAGGGCTTTAAGCTCATTGGTATCCAGGGTATTCACGCTTTTGCCCATGTATTTGAGGGCAATGCCCAGCATTTCACGGATGGAGTCAATCATGACCACAGGCCCTTTGCGTTCCGCAGGATCAAAAAACAGCGACGTAGAGGCGACATAATCCTGTCCAAGTACCTCTTTATTATAGAGCATGCCCACGGTTCCCCACTGATAGGGTGCTGTGTAGACATTGCCGGGATCATAGGCTGCGTTTTTGAAAGCGTCTTCCAGATTGGCCAGGTTGGGCAGTTTGGAATGGTCCAGTTTCTGGAGCAGGTTCAGCTTGATCATGGTGTTGATGATGTAGTCGGACGGAACAACCACGTCATACTGGTTTACGCCGCCGGCCTGGAGTTTGGCCACAAGCTCTTCGGTGGATTCGTATAATTCAACCCGGCTTTTAATTCCGGTATCTTGGGTAAAGGTGTCCATATAGTCTTCGGGCATATATTCACTCCAGATCAGCACACGAAGTTCGTCGGCGGCAAACGAGGCCGCCGGAAACTGAATGAACACGGCACACACCAGCAACAGGGTTAAAGTTATTTTTTTCATTGTTATCTCCTTGTTTTTTTATTGTTTTTTACTGGTAATTCTTTCTGACAGAATCACCAACGCGATGGTTACAAAAATCCCCACGGTTGACAGGGCATGGATTTTGGGCGTGATGCCCCGGTGTACTTCTCCATATATATAGAGGGGCAGGGTGACCGACGTGGGCCCGGCCGTAAAAAAACTGATGATAAAATCGTCCAGGGAGAGGGTCAACGCCAGCATGGCCCCGGATACGATGCCCGGCATCATCATGGGCAGCAGCACATGACGGAAGGTATACCAGTTGGAGGCATACAGATCCCTTGACGCCTCTTCAATCTCATTGTTAAAGGAGGCAAGCCGGCTTCGGACCACCAGGGCCACAAAGGCGACCTGGAAGGTCACATGACCGATGATCATGGTGACAAGCCCCGGTTCAAATATGGAAGAGACGGAACGCAGACAGGTAAATGCTATGACCAGGGCGCCTGCAAAAACGATCTCCGGGGTGATAACCGGCAGGTACAGGTTAATGTCAAAAAAGGTCATCACCTTCTTTGACCAGGGATAGCGGGAGAGGCCCATGGCCAGGGCTGTGCCAAGGACCGTTGCAATGGCGGTGGAAACCGTTGCCAGAATTGCGGTATTAACGCAGGCTTCGATGACCAGTTTATCCTGGAGCAGTTTTGCATACCAGTCCAGGCTGAACCCGCCCCAGTGAATGCCGAAACGCGACTTGTTGAATGAGTAGACCATGACAGCCAGCAAAGGCGTGTAAAGAAACACATAGGTGGCCACGGCAAAAATTTTATAACGCAGACCCAGCTTAAACATCATACAATCTCCATTTTTTCGCCTTTGCGGTTCAAAACAACCAGGGCAATGAGGGTTAAGGACATGAGGGCCAGGCTGACAGCCGCCCCAAATGGCCAGTCACGGCTTTTGCCGAACTGCTGCTGGATCAAATTGCCCACCAGCATATATTTGGCACCGCCAAGAAGATCGGGAATCAGGAACATGCCCATGGCCGGCACAAAGGTTAAAATGGCACCCACGGAAAGCCCGGGCAGGGTCTGGGGCAAAATAGCCTGGCGGAACACCCGCCACTTGCCGCAATACAGATCGTTGGCCGCTTCAACCAGGCTCCAGTCCAGTTTTTCCACACTGGAATAGAGGGGCAGGGCCACAAAGGGCAGAAATGCGCTGATCATACCGATATAGACGGCAAAGGAACTTGGGTACAAGGGACTTCCCGGCGGCACAAGGTTAAGAAACGCGGCGATTTTGGCAATGGGAAGCCCTGGTGCCAGAACGATCTGCCAGGCATAGGTCCGGATCACCAGGTTGGTCCAGAAGGGGATGATCAGGGCCGTGAGCCACAGGTACCGGGTGGCCTTGTCCCGGGTGGAGATAAAAAAGGCCAGGGGATACGATAAAATAATGCAGATCAGTGTGGTGAAAAATCCGGCAACCAGCGAGCGCAACAGGATTTTTAAATAGTCCGGGCTCCAGCCGAACAGGCTGTATCCGGCCAGGCGTTTGTAGTTTTCCAGGGTAAATACCCATTCAATCTCACCGTAGGCCCCCCGGGTGGTAAAGCTGATCACAATCAGTGACAACGCGGGGATGGACAAGAACAGCATGATCCACAACATGCCCGGAGAGATGCGCAAAAGCCCACGGAATCGGATATTTCTGGGGGTTGACAGTTCCCCGTAAAGTATTTCCGGTTTATCTATGATTTTCAACGTTTTGGTACTCCTTCTTAATCGTCAATTGTGACCAGGGCCTCTTGCAGAAGTTCCACCCAGATCTCATCGCCGATTTCGATCTTGCGGTGGGGAGCGGTCCTTATGCGCAGGTTTCCGGTTTCAAGGGTGAGATTCTGATAGGTGCCCCGGTAATATTTTTCAATAACCCGGGACCGGATGCCGTTTTGGGCAGGTTTTTCCGTTCGCAACCGGATGCCTTCGGGCCGGATAACCAGGGAACCCTTTTTCCACTCCGGCATGGTGTTCGGCACAAAATCCCCAAATCCTGCCTTGAGCACATCGCCTTCCCGCTCAACGTCAAAGATATTGGCTGTGCCGATAAATTCGGCCACAAACCGGCAGTTGGGATGGTTGTATATTTCTACCGGCGTTCCGCACTGCAGGATATGTCCGTCTTTCATGACGGCAATGCGGTCGGAGACCGTCAGGGCCTCTTCCTGGTCATGGGTGACCAGAATGAAATTTTTCTTAAGCCGCAGCTGGAGCCGGCGAAGCTGCTCCTGGAGCTGAACCCTTAATTTGGCGTCCAGGGCGGAC
The DNA here is from genome assembly GCF_963666675.1 of uncultured Desulfobacter sp. NCBI lineage: Bacteria > Pseudomonadati > Thermodesulfobacteriota > Desulfobacteria > Desulfobacterales > Desulfobacteraceae > Desulfobacter > uncultured Desulfobacter sp. The sequence continues at coordinate 2,370,397 of NZ_OY762929.1, forward strand.
ATGGGCTCATCAAGCAGCAGGATTTCCGGTTCACACACCAGGGCCCTGGCCATGGAGATCCGCTGGCGCTGGCCACCCGAGAGCTGATCCGGATAGCGGTCGGCAAATTTTTCAATTTCCAGCATCTCCAGCATCTCTTCCACTTTCGGTGCGATTTGTGTCTCCGGCACTTTTTGGGAGCGCAGGCCAAAGGCAATATTGTCATAGTTTTTCAGGTGGGGAAAAAGCGCATAGCTCTGAAAAACGGTGTTTACCGGACGTTTATTTGCCGGGATATCAAGAATGGGGTTCCCGTTTAAAAACAGATTACCGTCCGAAGCGGTTTCAAGGCCTGCAATGATCCTTAAAAGGGTGGTTTTGCCGCAACCGGAGGGGCCAAGAAGGGTGAAAAGTTCTCCCTGGTTGATGCGCAGATCTACATTGTTGAGCGCTTTGACTTCGCCGTAATTTTTGTGTAACGCACACGCTTCCAGACAATATTCCATGTTGTCACCTGAGTTTTTACCTTTAAGTTTCAATCCGTTGTTAGATAGTTTTATACTTGTTGCAGGTTCCCGGGTGTCGGTCGGCCTGCGGGTTTTGTTTTACTGAACGGTCAGTGAATATTTTTAGACACGTTATACCTGATCCCGTTACGTTCATTGTGCGTCCCATTAAAATGTTCCGCTTTTCAAGATCTCTATGGTTGCCGCTTTGGCTGACGCTGCAAAATCTTCAAATGGTTTGTCCTCATTTAAAAAATGGCTTTGAAATTCAAGGCCTTCCATGATGGTGAGGACATAGTCGGCGGCTTTGCATTCGTCTGAGACCTTGATAACGCCGTCTTTGTTGAACGCGATGAACGCATCATGCAGATAATCACGGAACCAGCGGAACATCTCTCTCAGGGCCTTGCGAATCCCTTCATCCCGAAAACTTTTGTAATAAAACCCAAAATGGACCCCGGGGTCCACGGTGCGGTTCCACTTGAAGCTGAAAATCAGATCCATCAGCGCATCAAACCGCAGGGTGCTGTCGGGTATTAAGTCAAAGTTCAGCATATGTTCGGCTTTGTACTTGGAAATTAACAGCTCTACGAGTTCGCGCTGCAGGTTGTCCTTGTTCTTGAAGTAGTGGAGAATCAGGGTCGGATGGATATCCAGGTGCTCGGCAATTTTTCCGATGGAACTGCCTTCAAACCCCTTTTCAATTAAAACCCGATAATACCCTTCAAGAATTTCAGGTTTCCTGGTTTCTGCATTTCGATTTTTTCTGGTTGCCATATAAGAAGTCCGCCTTAAAGCGTTTTTTAATTTCCGGTTTAAAAATATTTCATGTGTTTCAAAGTTACATTTTATGTACTTTTAACATTCACAAAATTGTATTGTCAATAAAATTTACTGGGTATTCAGTTAAAAAAATTAAAGGTGCCGGGAGAAAAGGCGTGGTACATTGGTTTGGGCCGTTTTTTAATGACTGTTTGATTTTGTTGCGGTGGAACCTGTGTGTTGATAAATCATGTCTGCCCATGGCTATTGTTCCGGGAATACGGGCAATTCCCTGAACTACAGGCGGGTTTCCCTTGATAATTGGCCGTTGCAATGGTAATTGTACCTAACTTAACGAAAGAGGATAAAAAATGAGAGCAAAGTACCTGATTCTTACCTGTTTTTTCTTATTTTCTATGACGACATGCGTCTGCGCAAAGGCCATGTATGTATCCGGCGTCACCCGGATCACCATGCGCACGGGGCCCGACGTCACCCATAAAATTGTGTCCATGGTCACCTCAGGGGTAAAACTGCAGATTCTGGAGTACCGCAAGGATTGGTCCATGGTAAAGGATTCCGCCGGGAGAACCGGGTGGGTGCTGACCCGTTTTCTTACCGATGACGTACCCAAAGCCCTTTTGCTTGAACGGTATAAAAAGGAAAACGAACAACTGGCATCAAAGCTTTCCGCAGCAGAAGAGACTGCAAACACCCTGGATACTGAGAACAAGGCGCTCAAGGAAATTGCGCAAAAATATAAAAAACTCAAGGATGCTTCGGCAAGTTACCTGAAACTTGAGACCGAACATAAAGCACTTTTGGCGCAGTCCCGGGAACAGGAAGAACGTATTCAAAGTCTTGAGCAAAGTATTAAAAGTGAAGTCAAGCTCGGTCTGCTTTCCGGGGCCGGTGTTTTTATTGTGGGGCTGATTTTCGGCATGAGTACACGCAAGAAAAAAAGAGGTTCCTTGTTATCCTGATCCAGCCTTACTGTTTTTTAAGGCCCATGATCAGAATTAAATCAGCCACGGATGCGCCGGATTTTAAGTCACCATCAAGGCACGCCGAAGGAAGCATATTAAAATATATATCCTTTGGCGTAACGCCGAGGGTGGCTTAAAAGACAAGCCGATGGGCGAATTTATTTTGATCATGGGCCTAAGACCCTATAAATATAGTAAAGAAGTATTGAGAAATGATTGAAACCGATTTTCTGGTTATTGGCAGTGGTGTTGCCGGTTTAAGCTATGCATTGAAGGTTGCGCAGTTTGGCCGGGTAACGATCATCACTAAGAAAAAAATTAATAAGACCAATACGGCACTGGCCCAGGGCGGTGTCGCCGCCGTATTCAGCAAAACAGACTCCTTTAAGGAGCATGTGGCCGATACCCTGGCGGCAGGGGACGGCCTTTGTGCTGAAGATGTGGTCAACATGGTCGTGACAAACGGACCGGAAAGAATTCGGGAACTGGTTGATCTCGGTGCCCACTTTAATCTGGACGGCGACGGAAAGTATGACTTTTCCCTGGGCCGGGAGGGCGGACACTCCCAGAACAGAATCATCCATGCCAAGGACCTCACCGGCAAGGAGATCGAAGATGTTCTGGTTTCAAATGTCGAACAGCATGAAAACATAACCATTTTAGAAAACCGCACGGCCGTTAATCTGATTACCTATTCCACAAGCGTTCGCAGCGGTCTTGTCAGAACCCAGCACGAAAACGTCTGCTGCGGCGCCTATGTTCTGGATAATGAAACCGGAGCCGTGGAGACCATTGCTGCCAAGGTGACCCTGCTTGCCACGGGCGGCGGTTCAAAGGTTTATCTGTATACCTCAAATCCGGACACAGCCACAGGGGACGGTATTGCCATGGCATACCGGGCCGGAGCCACCGTGGCAAACATGGAGTTTGTCCAGTTTCATCCCACCTGCCTGTTCCACCCCGAAGCCAAGAATTTCCTTATTTCAGAAGCGGTTAGAGGGGAGGGCGCCTATCTCATCGATAATAAGGGTGAGCGCTTCATGGGCAAGTATTCTTCGGATCTGGAACTTGCCTGCCGGGATGTTGTGGCCCGGGCCATTGACAATGAATTGAAAAAAACAGGTGCCGATTCCGTGTTTCTGGATATCACGCACAAGGATGCTGATTTTGTCCGGAAACGGTTTCCCAATATTTATGCCAAATGTCTGCAGTATGGCATTGATATCACCAAACAGCCCATTCCCGTGGTGCCGGCAGCCCATTATATGTGCGGCGGCGTCGCCACGGATCTTAACGGGCGCTCTGACATTCAGTGCCTTTATGCCGTGGGGGAAACCGCATGCACAGGCCTGCACGGGGCCAACCGTCTGGCCTCCAATTCCCTTCTTGAAGCGTTGGTCTATGCCCATAATGCCTCCCAGTCCTCATTAAAAGAGTTTGAAGCGGCTGCCAAAAAATCCAAGGTTGAACTGGCCCCGTGGGATGAGACCAATACTCTGGATGCGGACGAAGCCATCATGGTGGCCCACAATTGGGATGAAATTCGGCGTTTGATGTGGAATTACGTGGGCATTGTTCGTTCGGATAAGCGCCTTCACCGTGCCCAGCGCCGCATTGAAATGATTCTCAATGAAATCGAAGAGTACTACTGGGACTTTAAAATTACGGCGGATCTCATTGAGCTGCGCAACCTTGCCAATGTGGCGGAATTGATCATCAAATCCGCATTAATGCGCAAGGAGAGCCGCGGGCTGCATTACAATCTGTGGTATCCGGAAAAGGATGATGCCAATTGCCTGACCTCGACCCTGGTCCGGAAAACATTTTAAGGGATTGGTGCTAACGTCGGCCATTGTAGGGGCAGGCCCCTGTGCCTGCCCTAATGCGGCAACCACAGAGGGATTGCCCCTAGTATCCAGCCCCGTTTAAAAAAAATTGTTATGGCCGTGAGTTTTCAGATGGCGGCTCACGGCTTAGCCTGAAGCGCTTATTATATGTCAATCCGTCGTTTGTAAATTCCCGGGCTGGAACCGGGAATCACTGTGGCAGAGGTGCTTTTTTCGTAAAAGTTGATTTGACCTTCGTCCACCCATCCCACAACGGCATAGCCATACGCATTGTCCCACATGTCAGCCAGGCAGGAAAAAAGCAGCCGGGTGCCGATCTCTTTTCCCCGCTCTTCGGGGTGAATCCCAATGGGACCAAAAAATCCCTTTGCCGTTGCATCGTAACATGCGAATCCGATAATCACTTGATTTTTTACGCCGATAAAGCAAGAGGTCGGGACGTTTGCAAAACAGCGTTCACATTCATCGGCCCAGCCGTCATTAAACGCCTTTCGCACAAAGTCAACCACTTTGCTTTTGTCGCAGGATAAAGGTCGGACAATTTTAAATTCACCGTCAAAACATTCCTTTTGATATGTTTCCAACGGCAGGTCATACAGCTTTATCAATAAATCCGGCATGGTTGATTTCCCCAATATTAAACGGTTCGGGCCATAATATTTATCTTTGAAAGAAAAACTTGTACTATCCAGGACAATGGCTGATATCATGTTTGTATAAGTTTTTACACCTGGTGCCAAGGAGTTAATATGTTTCAAAGTGTTCTGGGACTGTTTGTGTTTTTAGGTGTTGCTGTTTTATTAAGCGAGAATAGAAAAAAAATTTCCGTCAGGCTGATCGTTTCGGCGATAGCATTGCAGCTTGTGCTTGGCGCGGTGACGCTGAAATTTGCATGGATACGCCAGGGCTTTTTGTATTTGAATGGCCTTGTTGCAGCGCTTTCAAAGGCTACCGGAGAAGGAACGGCCATGGTGTTCGGGTACATTGGCGGCGGCGCACTTCCGTTCCAGGAATCCTATTCCGGGGCGTCGTTTATCCTTGCGTTTCAATCCCTGCCGTTAATTTTGGTGATGAGTGCGTTGTCCGCGTTGTTGTTTTATTGGAAAATCATTCCTTTGGTGGTGCGTTCCTTCAGTGTGGTTCTCAATAAAACCCTGGGTACCGGCGGGGCTGAAGGCATCGGGATATCCGCCAATATTTTTGTGGGGATGGTGGAGGCTCCGTTGCTGGTCAAACCGTATCTAGCGACCATGACCCGCAGCGAGCTGTTCACATTAATGACCTGCGGCATGGCCACCATTGCAGGTACGGTCATGGTGCTTTACGCCACAATTCTTAAGTCTGCCATCCCCGGCATTTTAGGCCATATCCTTACGGCGTCCATTATCAGTGCACCGGCTGCGATTTTAATTTCAAAGGTCATGATTCCTGAAACCAAAGATGTCACCCAAGGCCAGCTGTCCACCCCGACGGTTTATAAAAGCGTCATGGACGCCGTTACCAAAGGCACGGTGTCCGGCATTGAACTGCTGATAAATATCGTGGCCATGATCATTGTACTTGTGGCCATGGTGAGCCTGATCAACATGGCCCTTGGGTTGATGCCGATGTTCAAAGGGGAGCCGTTCTCCTTGCAGCGGATATTAGGCTGGATCATGGCGCCTGCAACATGGCTGATGGGCATCCCCTGGGCAGAAGCCCCTGCCACCGGGGCATTGATGGGAACTAAAACCATTCTCAACGAATTTATCGCATACCTTGATCTGACCCGTTTGCCGGAAGGTGCAATCAGTGAGCGCAGCCGCATCATTATTTCATACGCCATGTGCGGTTTTGCAAATCCCGGCAGCCTGGGCATCATGATCGGCGGTATGGGCGGCATGGCACCGGAAAGAAGGGATGAAATCGTGGCTTTAGGACTTCGGTCCATTGTTGCCGGCACTTTGGCCACATGCATGACCGGTGCCGTTGCCGGGATGTTCTTATAGCCTTTAAACCGGCATCATCAATTGGATTTCTACAGCACTTTTAGTACTTCCTTTAAAAACAAAGTTGATGATGCACGTTTAATCAAAAAGGCGAGTCCCAGGTAAAGATAATAAACCTAAACCTTTGTTTTCAACTTCATGATATGCTGGCCGTTGTCGGAAAGGCAAAAATGGATTTAAATTTTGATTTGTAATCAAAATAGATGGAGCATGCGATGCAAAATAATGAGCTGGTGCAAGGGTATCTCAGGTGCCTGGATTTGTTGAACCCCAAATTTGATTTCAAGTTTTTAAGTGATGTTGTTGCACGGCATGTCGCAACATTTGCTTTCAGCAGCGTTGGATGCTGGCTTGGTGATAACCTCTCCCTTGATCTTGAAGCGCTATATAACCGAATCGTTGTTAACCGGCGTGGCGGGTATTGTTTTGAACACAATGGTCTGCTCTACGGGATTTTAGAATCCCTTGGATTTTCGGTGTCACTTTATCTGGCGCGTGTAATTTACAATCAGGATATACACCCGGGCTTAACACACCGGATTACAATGGTCGAATCTGGAGGAGAACGATATGTTCTGGATGTAGGTTTTGGGGCTCTTGGACCCGGGATTCCGGTTCCAATGTCAGGCAAAGCGTCCCAGGACGGTGAAAAAATATTCCGCATTGCTGAGGGCCGGGCCGGCGAGTATCACATGCAGGTGTTAAAAAAAGGGGAATTCTTTTCCTTATACAGGTTTGAGCTTGCACGTTATGGACAATCCGATTGCGAACTAGGCCATTTTTATTCACATCGACATCCTGATGCAGCCTTCGTCAATAATCTGGTCGCAGCGCTTATCCTGGAAAGCGAAACACGATCCTTACGTAATAAAGAGTATTGGGTAACTCAGCAAGCCGGCACGCAGATTCAAAAAATAAATAGTCCAGAACAGCTTCGGCGGATACTTGTTGGAGAGCTTGGCATTCAGATCACTGAAAAAGAAGGTTGTCGGTTATATGAAAGGTTAAATGCCTCATAAGATTAAATTATAATAACTCGGGGGCAATTGCAGCGTTACGAGTTCCATTTATTTTTGATCTCGAATAACCAGATGATCGTTCCAACGCGGCTTTTTGCCGTCACCCTTTTTAATCTTTGATAGTCTTGTAAAAAGTCGAAAATGGCAAATTTATATTAATAATTTCAACATATTACAGCTGAAAAATGCCAAAATCGGACTTTTTACAGGACCATCAATCTTTGGTTATGCCAAATTTTTTAAGATTTCGTTGGTGGTGATCACCTGGGCGTAAGGTACGGACAATGCAGCCATAAATGATGCATGGACATCTGATGCTTTTATTGTTTTGTCTTTAAATACTAAGTGCCTTGTTGCACAGGCATCTTCAACTACAACACAGTCAAACCCGTAATCAAATGCAGCGCGGGTGGTTGCATCAATGCACATATGGCTCATCGCGCCACAAATGACAACTGTCTCTTTTTTTTCATCTTTCAATATCTTCAAAAGGTCTGTTTCACGAAAACTGTTTGGGTAGCTCTTTTTTACGATGCGTTCATCCCCCAACGGAGATACCATTTTATTTATCTGTACACCGGTTGTATTTGGCAGAAAGAACGTCGCCCCGGGACGTGTCGAAATATGTTGAATATGGATTACCGGCAAATTATTGTCTCGAAATTTTTTTAATAATCGTTGCGCATTTTCAGCCGCTTGTCCAATATTGACAAGCTCCATATTGCCGCCAATAAAATAGTCATTTTGAAGGTCAATCAATATTAAGCATGCGTCCATTTGATTCTCCATTTTTAAATTGGGCATTATATCATAGATTGCTGTAATTATATATTTTCTGCCTTACTGGTCAGTCATCGCAAGCTTAACACCAAGCACAGCAAAAATGGCGGCAAATGACCGCTGTAGTCTGGTAATTACCCGCGGTGAATTGATCACATACCTTCTAACACCATTGGCTGATATGCCATACAGAATAAAAATAATTAAGGTCATCGCCATAAATACAACACTCATAATGAACATCTCAAGCATGGGCGCTGAACTGTTTGGCGACACAAAGAGCGGCAGAAACGCTAAAAAGAATATTGATAATTTAGGATTCAAAATATTAATCAAGAACCCCCTTTTTGCAATTTGCCCAAAACTGTTTTTGCCAGACGGTGAATTAAATTTAAACACCCCTGTTTCCCGCCACATTGACCATGCAATATAAAGCAAATAAACTGCACCGGCATATTTAATTGCCTGGAAAGCAACCGCACTCATATGAAGTATGGCAGACAACCCCAATATGCTTGCAGATAAGTGAGGTATAATGCCTGCTGTGCAGCCAAACGCTGCCGCAATGCTTGCCCGTGCCCCCAAAAAAAGCCCTGTTGATACTGTATAGATAACGCCTGTACCTGGTATCAAAACTACGACCAATGATGTAATTAAAAATTCTGCGTTAAACATGATTCTCCTCTATTTAGTGTGTGTCCTTCTAACGTCTGCAAACCCAACTCCCAGTAATTTCCCCTTTTTTTCAAGCGACTGCAAGGCTCAATTTTTCCGATGGCATAAAGCCTGAGATTTTAATAGGTTAATTCCGGGGTAGTTGAAAACGTTGTTTTCATGGATTTGTGATATGCGATTTCAAATGGCCTGTCAATGGTCGGCAGGACGGGAATTATAATTGTTGTTGATCAAGTGCCATGCTTACTGCCATTTAAGGGGTAATGTGGCAGGAGGTTCCATCGACGAACTGGCCAAAGAACGTGAGGGGGGGGCTTTATTTTTCCCTCACTTTTCTGGCTGTCCTCAATCCAAGGCGATGTCATAAACCTTCCCACAGCATCATAGGCGTCATTCCCAAAAACACCTATTGCATACCTACCAGAAGGTATGTATAATGTTCGCCACAAAATTGAGGGGAATCCATGGCGAGAAAAACAAAAAAAGAGGCGCAGAAGACACGGCAGCAGATTCTGGATGCCGCGCTGAAGCTCTGTTCTGAAAAGGGCTATTCAAAAACCACGTTCGTGGATATTGCCAATGAGATAGGGTTGACAAAGGGTGCGGTTTATTGGCACTTCAAAACAAAACCTGAACTTTTGGCTGCTATGATCTCATATGGTGAAGAAAAACAGTACAATCTCTTTGAAAATATGATGCTGGAAAGCGTAGCAGACCTGCGCCGGGGAATTAACGAATTTGCCAATACCTTTGTTCGTGATGAGGATGCCTGGAAATTTGAGTTTTTCTGTGGTTTCCAGATTGAATGGTCAACCGAGCTCATGGCGGAAGTGCATGAAAAATTAGCTGAACTGCGCGTTGATCCAATGAAGAAGTTTGAAGAAAAACTTGTGCGGTTGCAGGAAAAAGGCGCGTTAAGTAAAGAAAAGGACGCCCGGACCCTTGCGCTGTGTTTCGCTTCATCTTGGATAGGTGCAATGCATTTGGCCATGTACGGCGAGTATGATCGGAATAAATTTGTGGAAGTGGTCCTGGAAAGCTTTGACCTGCTGTTCGGCACGCTTTCCATCTGAGGCATCGCACTTCAATATAGCAGCCACGGGCTGACCTGGCATATCAACTGCCAGGTATAGCCCACAACAAAGCTTGAAAGATCTGAGTAACTTACCCAGACGTTCTTATAAAGGAGAAATCTAATGGGAAAGGCAGTAGGAAACGCGGTGATCGCGATCATTTTGATCGGCGTGGGTTATGTTATCAATCTGGTTATTCCTTCAGGTGACCAGGGGCCGGGCATGATGGGAATGGGCCACATGCCGCCGCCTGCGGTGGTCGCCGTTGAGTTGAAAGAGCAGCCCCTGGATGTTCTTGATGACCATATTGCAACGGTGGAGCCGGTGCAGGAAGTCATGGTCCGCTCGGAAGTTTCGGGGTACATTGATGATGTCCATTTCACGGAAGGATCTTTTGTGAAAGAAGGCGACCTGCTTTTCACCATTGACCAGAAACAATACCAGGCAAAAGTTGACCTTCGTCAGGCTGAACTGGCCAGCGCAAAAGCCGAACTGAACCGCGCCAAAAAATACTTCAAGCGTATGCGTGAGGCAAATAAACGCAGCGTTTCTCAGTCGAATCTCGATACTGCGGAAAGCGACCAGTTGCAGGCCAAGGCCGGTCTGAAACAGGCGGAGGCCAATTTGAACCTGGCCAAAATTGACTTGGGGTATGCCAAAGTGCGGGCTCCGATCAGCGGCCGTATCGGCCTGGCCAAGGCAACCAAGGGTAACTATGTCACGTCCGCCTCCAACGAACTTGCCCACATTGTGCAAATCAGCCCCATCCGTGTAGTCTTTTCCATGACCGACCGCGCGTACCTGGATTTTCGTGCCCAGGAACTGGCAGGTGCCTCTGACGATCAGGCTGCCCGCATTCGCCTGCCCAACGGCACACAGCTTTCGCTGATCGGCAAAAAAGAGTTCGACGACAACGTTATGAATGCCGAAACCGGTACCATGGCAGTCCGCTACCTGTTCGATAACCCCAACGGACAACTGGTCCCCGGCGGCTATGTCAATATTCTGCTAGGAGCCCGGCAACGCCCCACGGGCCTCCGGATTCCCCAGCGGGCACTGCTGCTTGATCCAAAGGGTTCCTATGTGCTGACAGTCAACGGAGCGGGACAGGTTGGCACCGCCCGGGTTGAGACCGGTGAATCGGTTGAAGGAGACTTTGTGGTGCTTTCCGGACTTAAGGCCGGCGACCGTGTCATAGTTGACGGCGTGCAAAAAGCGCAGCCCGGCATGACCGTCCAGGTAACTTTGCAGGAGGCCGGACAATGATTTCACGCATATTCATTGACCGCCCGCGCCTGGCGGGTGTGGTTTCCATTGTCCTGATGCTTGCAGGGATTCTTTCGATCACCTCCCTGCCCATTACCCAGTATCCCCAGGTTACCCCCCCGCAAATCGTGGTGCGTGCAAGCTACCCCGGTGCCAGTGCCGAAGTCATGGCCGACATCGTGGCCGGACCCATTGAAGATGCTGTGAACGGCGTACAGGACATGATTTACATGTCGTCGACCTCCGACAATTCGGGAAGCTACTCCCTCACCGTAACTTTTGCCGTGGGCACTGATCCGGATATGGCCCAGGTAAAGGTACAGAACCGTGTGTCCCAGGCCGAACCTATGCTGCCCAGCGAAGTGGTGCAGCAGGGCGTGACGGTGGAAACCGAATCCGCCGACATGCTCGGCTTCGTGATTGTCCGCTCCCCCGACGCCAGTCTTGATGAACAGGTAATGAGTGACTACACTTATAAAATGATCCAGCCGGCCTTTGAACGTATCCCCGGCGTCAGCCGGGCACAGGTTTATGGTCCCAAATACAGCATGCGCGTCTGGCTCGATTCCGACCGCATCTCCGCGCTCGGCATCGGCGTCGATGAAATAACGGCAGCCATACGCAACCAGAATGTACAGGCCTCCATCGGCGCAATCGGCTCCACCCCGGACGACGGTTCCGGACAGGTCGCCTTTACCCTGACCGCCGAAGGGCGGCTCAACGACACAGAATCCTTTGGCAACATCGTGGTGCGCACCGGCACCGACGGTGCCGTGGTCTTTCTCAAGGATGTGGCACGCATCGAAAAAGGCTCTGACAACTATCTATTTTCCGCCAAATTCAACAACGCACCCTGTGTGGCGCTGGGCTTAAGCCGGACTCCGGGCTCCAACGCCCTTGACACCATGGATGAGCTGCAAAGGGTAATGAAACGCCTGGAAAAGGATTATCCCGAAGGCCTTGAGGCCGTGCTGTCCTATGACGCCTCGAAATTTGTCCGTACCAGCATCCGTGAAATCGTATCCACCCTGGCGCTGACCTTTCTGCTCGTGGTTATCGTCTGTTATGTTTTTTTGCAGAACTGGCGGGCCACCCTGATTCCATCCATCACCATACCGGTCTCGCTATGCGCCACCTTCATGGTGCTGGCTGCCTTTGGCTACAGCATCAACACACTGACGCTCTTCGGCCTGGTACTGGCCATCGGCCTGGTGGTGGATGACGCCATCGTGGTGGTTGAACGGGTCATGGAGCTGATGGAAAGCGAAGGGCTGGACCAAAAAAGTGCAGCCATAAAAGCGATGCAGCAAGTCAGCGGAGCGGTCATTGCCACCACGCTGGTACTGCTGTCCATTTTTGTTCCCATCGGATTTATGGCAGGCATCACCGGCAAAATTTACCAGCAGTTCGCAGTGTCGATTTCAGCAGCGGTCTTCTTTTCCACGCTCAACGCCCTCACACTCAGTCCTGCGCTCTGTGCGACCTTTCTTCAGGTGTCTAAACCCGCACAACAGGGGCCCAAGCACTGGTTCAATACCCTACTTAACCGCGTACGGGGCAGCTATGTCTCCGCCAGCATCTTTATTGCCCGCAAACTGATCTTGACCACCCTGATCCTGGTGGGGGTGTTCGGCGGGACCTATTTCCTGTTCAATACCAGTTCGTCATCCTTCCTGCCCGATGAAGACCAGGGCGTCATTTTCGGGATGGCACAGCTGCCCGAAGGCGCCACCCGGGCCCGCACCGAGGCGCTGCTGGAGCATGTGTTGACACCGCTGCAGGATGAACCGGGAATTGAGTACACCATTCAGGTCACCGGTTTCAGCATGATGGGCGGTTCTGCCGAGAATGTGGCCTTCTTCATGTTCGGCCTTGACCATTGGAGCAGGCGAGAATCTCCCGGATTGAGCATTACGGCTATCCAGCAAAAACTGCAGGGACGGCTGGCTGCTGAACCGGGCGCCCAGCTCAACCTGTTTGTGCCCCCCGCCATCATGGGTCTGGGCAACAGCGGGGGCCTGGACATTCGCCTTCAGGCCACCGGGGACAACGAACCCCAGCAGCTCCAGTCTGTTATGAACAACTTTTTGATGCAACTTAATATGGCCCCGGAAATTATGTTCGCCTTCAGTACCTATTCCGCTGCAACGCCTCACCTCTATCTGGATGTGGACCGCACCAAAGCCGCCTTGATGCAGGTCGAGGTCAGCACTATTTTCAGTGCACTGCAGAACTATCTGGGTTCATTTTATGTGAATGACGTCAACTTTGACGGACAGGTGAACAAGGCCATTGTCCAGGCGGACTGGGCCCACCGGAAGAACATGGAGGCCCTGGACAATATCCACATAAAGAGCCGCACCGGCGCCATGGTACCGCTGGGCAGCCTGGTTAAGATAAAAAACACCCTGGCACCGCGAATGGTCGAACGCTACAACAAGTTCCCTTCAGCCGGCATCAATGCGTTTACAGCACCGATGGTCAGCAGCGGCGATTCGATGCTCAAGGTCTCCACGCTTGCAGCAAACACATTGCCCGAAGGCTATACCTTTGACTGGTCGGGATTGAGCTACCAGGAAGCCACCGCCACAGGATCAGTCACCTTGATTTTTCTTATGGCCATTATCTTTGCCTATCTTTTTCTTGTGGCGCAATATGAAAGCTGGACCACGCCGCTGCCGGTAATCCTTTCAACCGCAGTGGCCGTGCTTGGCGCCCTGGCCGGTCTGATGGCGGTTAAATTACCGCTGAGTATCTATGCCCAGCTCGGTGTGATTCTGCTGGTGGGCCTGGCCAGCAAAAACGCGATTCTTATCGTTGAATTTTCCAAAGCCCGGCGTGAAGAGGGCCTGTCCATCATTGATGCGGCTGCCGATGGGGCCAAGCAGCGGTTCCGGGCGGTATTGATGACCGCCTTCACCTTCATCCTCGGTGTGCTGCCCATGGTGTTCGCCAGCGGCGCCGGCTCTGCCAGCCGCCAGGTCATCGGTACCACTGTCTTTTCCGGGATGGTGGGCGCCACCTTGTTTGGGATTGTACTGATCCCGGCACTTTTTGTGATGTTCCAGAGGTTCCGGGAAAAGATGTACGTCGTGCGTAGCCGCTGGACGGCGAAGAATCTCTCCGTGTTGCTGGTATTATTATTGCCGGTGATCATGACCGGCTGTATATCTGTGGGACCGGACTACCAGGCGCCCGCTCTCCCGGATATCCCCGGCGCACGGAATGTCGAGGTGGATGCGGCCCAATGGTGGAACCAGTTCAATGATCCGGTGCTGACCGATATGGTCCAGCGGGCGTTGAACAACAACCACGACCTCAAGACAGCAGTGGCCCGGGTCCGTCAGGCCCGTGCCCAACTGGCCCGGACCAGGGCCGCCTACGGGCCGACCGTTGATCTAAACGGCAGTATCACCCGCGCCGAGTCTTCGGCAAACGGTATATTGGACACCGGAGACACCACCCTTTACAGCACCGGGTTCGATGCGGTCTGGGAAATAGACATTTTTGGCGGGACCAAGCGTGCCGTTGAAGCGGCCCTTGCGGACTGGGACGCGATCCGGGTCGGGCTGGATGATGTCCGGGTCAGCGTGGCCGCAGAGACAGCGATTGCCTATCTCAGCGTCCGCACCTACCAACACCGCCTGACCGTATCCCGGGCCAACCTGGAAGCCCAGCAGGAGACCTTTGAAATTCTTTCCGATCGTTTCAACGCCGGCTTGAGCAACGGACTGGCCGTACAGCAGGCGCGGTATAATCTGGAAAGCACACGGGCCGCAATTCCCGCCCTGGAAGCCGGACTGGAGAGTGCCCGGAATGCTTTATCGGTATTGGCAGGCCAGATGCCGGGCGCTTTGCAGATTCCTGATATCGACCGGATACCCCAGTCTGATCTGGTGCTTGAAGGCATTCCCGCGGACCTGTTGCGCCGCCGCCCGGATATCCGGCGCGCCGAGCGGGAGCTGGCAGGCCAGACAGCACGAATCGGCGTCGCCGTGGCCGATCTTTATCCCAGGTTCACACTGACCGGCTCCATCGGGCTGGAGTCTTTGCAGGCATCTACCCTTTTCGAGTCCGACAGTGGGAAATACAGCATTATCCCCGGCATACGCTGGCCGATTTTCTACTCCGGTTCTATCCGCAATAATATTAAAATTCAGGAAGCGGTACAGGAACAGTACCTGTATGCCTACGAATCTGTAGTGCTCAATGCCGTCCAGGAAGTGCGTGATGCGCTGATAAATTACCGTAAGGAAAAAGAGCGCAGCGCTTCGCTCAGGGACGCTGTTGAAGCTGCCCGTGCTGCGGAGGAATTGGCCCAGGATCAATACCGTAATGGCCTTTCAGACTTCAACAATGTGCTTGATGCCCAGCGTTCGCTGCTCAGCTTCCAGGAAGAGCTCGCCCTCAGCGAAGGTACGGTAAGCCAGAATACCGTCCGGCTATACAAGGCACTGGGGGGCGGCTGGCGTTCTCTTGAAGAGTAGTCCGGCCGTTTCAAACAGCATGTTACCCAAAATGGACTTGATCATCCTTTCGTCCACATTATGCATAGATTATGTCCGTAGACCGCTTTTTTTCCAGGACAGGTCAGGGGGTGAATTTGACGCCGTAAGTCTCCATCAACTCCAAGAAAGTCCCGTTTTCTTTGATCAACTTTAAGGCGCTGTTGAAGCGATCGAGAAGCGCCTGGGTTCCCGGATATTGCTTGGAGGTTATCAAAAATGCGTCATGTGTGGAAAGGGGCGGCGTCATGGTGAAAAACCGGTCCCGGTCCATTGGATAAAGCTTGTTGATCATGTACCACCCGGCTGTCTCTTCAAAGGGGGCTAAATCGATCCTGTCCCGGTAAAGTTTTTTGATGTTCTGACGCTCATCCGTCACCAGGAAAAGCTGGATTCCAGCTTCGTGAAAGAGGTGCTCATACCAATACCCCCTGACCCCACCCACCCGGTAGGGTTTGAGATCCTTTAAAACCGAATAGGTGCTGAGGGTTTCGCTGCCGTCTAACGAGTAGCCGAACAGCTTTGAAGCGCTTTTGTAAAGCCGATTGGAAAACGCGTATTTTTTTTGCCGTTCCGGTGTGGAAACATAGGGGATGGCCCCCCAGGCCGTCAGCTTGGATACCGCTTCCTCGCAACGCTTCCAGGGCAGGAATCTAAACTCGAACCTCACCCCCATTTCCGGCTCAATGGCCTGGAATACGGCGGTCAGAAAACTTTGGTCTGCATTGTGGCTGATTGCCGGAGGAATTTCCCCGGTTACGATCACCAGGGTGGTTTTAGCGTCTGCGGACGAAACAGATACGAAGATGCAGACGGCCAGCAGCAGGACGATCCTTGTAAGATTCATCTTCTCCCTCCCTATGGACGGCTTAGTTACTTAGGTTGAAATGAATGCTGAAATTGTACCCCTTCGGGCAGGCAAAATCAACCCTGTTGTCGGGCCGCCTTTCCAGGCTTTTTGATTCACCGCCGTGATGATGCCGTTGACCGGAGAACGGACATCCGCGGTGTGGTCCCTGCGGGAGAACCCCCAGCCGGTTTGCCGTGATTCAGTTCCTGCCCCATGAGCGGCAGTTCCATTTTGTCCGGGCTGCCCAGCACCTTGAAGGAAAAGCCATCCATCCCCACCCGGATAATGCCGCCGGCTTCGATGCGGGCCCAGGTGTGGCCGGTGTGAAA
The DNA here is from genome assembly GCF_963666675.1 of uncultured Desulfobacter sp. Classification (NCBI taxonomy): domain Bacteria; kingdom Pseudomonadati; phylum Thermodesulfobacteriota; class Desulfobacteria; order Desulfobacterales; family Desulfobacteraceae; genus Desulfobacter; species uncultured Desulfobacter sp. Next base: position 2,386,962 of record NZ_OY762929.1, read on the forward strand.
GAAGTGGCCGGCCGGCAGCTTGAAGCCTTTGATATCAAAAACTTCGGTCACCGGCAGGGCGGTTGCTGGTCCCATGGCATCTTGGAAGGACGTTCAGGGCCGGCTGGTGAAAATGGTGGAGCAGCGCAGCCGGCAGCTTAAAGAAAGCAATGAACGCCTCCTTCACCAGGATAAGATGGCGTCCCCGGGAAGCTCTCTTCTTCCGTGGTCCATGAAATCAACAATCCTGTGGCGGGTATACCGGCAGAGACCATCCCTAAGATCTTTGAACCCTTTTTTACCACGAAGAAAAATGGAAAATGGGTTGGCCTCGGCCTTTCCGTAGTATATGGTATTATTAAAGAACACGGGGGTACCTTATATGTGGATTCCAACCCCGGTAAGGGTACCCGATTCACCATCACCTTGTACCAGGAAGTTAAAAGCGTCCGGACCAGAAACCAGATACCCGACCCGATATCAGAGTTGGCCAGGCGCGGACAGAACAATTGACTCCCAATATGGAACCAGGACATGCATAGAACTGATCAGACCCTCATGGAGCAAATGAAGATTTCCAACCGGCAGATACGCCAGAGAAAGGCACTTCTGGGGTTCGGACCGGAGGATGTTGAGGCGCTAAAGGCGCTGAAAAAAAAGGTGACGGATACCATTGAGGTCATCGTCTCCAGTTTTTACGAAAAAATCCTCAGCTTTGACGAAATGGACCGTCTCATCGGTGATTCCGGCAGCTTGTTCCGGCTTAAAAATTATCAGCGTAATTATATCCTGACCCTGTTTGACGGAGAGTATGGTGAAGAGTACGTCCACTCCCGGTTGCGGGTGGGCATGGTTCACCGCCGCATCGGGCTGGAACCCCGGTACTATATCGCTGCGGTGCATCATTTGAAAGCCATCCTTCAGGAGGTGGTGATTCTGGGGGCGGAAAAAAATTGTATGAACTGCGGCCATTCAATGGCTTCTTTAGATAAGATCATCATGTTTGACCTGACCCTGATTGTGGATACCTACATCGACAGTCTAATGGAGGATGCCCGCCACAGCCGCCATAAACTTGCCGAATATATCCAGTCCCTTGAAGAAACCGTGGCCGAAAGGACAAAAAGCCTGGCGGAACAGGCCCGCCATGACGGGCTCACGGGACTTTTAAATCAACATGCATTTTACCAGGAACTCAAACGGGAACTCATCCGCAGCAATCGCATGGACAGCAGTGTCACCCTTCTTTATTTTGATCTGGACGGGTTTAAGGCCCTCAACGACACCCGGGGCCACCAGGCCGGGGATGAGCTGCTTAAAACGGTGGCCGAGGCTGTCACCAGTACCATCCGGGAAAATGAAATCATCGCACGCTACGGCGGGGACGAGTTCTGCATTATCCTGCCTGACAGCCTTGAAAATGAAGGGAAAACCGTAGCCGGCCGGGTCTGCGACTCCCTTGAAACAGCCCTGGAGGGTTCCGGGGTCAGCTGCAGCATCGGTATTGCCGCCTCCACCCCGAAACAGCCCTTGGATGCGGATGCCCTGGTGAAGGCCGCGGACCAGGCCATGTACCGGGCCAAACGCGCCAAGGGGTTTACCATCTGCGATCAGGCAGATCTTATGATCACTTAAGTTAGGATGCCTATCCGATTTTTTCCCGCTTCAAAAGCATGGCATACTCGCCGTCCCGGGCAGCCAGTTCCCCGTGGCTGCCCTGCTCAACCACCCGTCCGTCCTTAAGCACCAGTATTGTATCACATTCCAAACTACTGTGCCCGGCCTGAAAGGGCAATTCTGATCATCCTTACAGGTTCGTGCATGGGACGGATCCTTTTGTCCCGGCTGATATTGCGGTTTCGCAAAATTTGGCGGCAACCATTGGCGCCAGCCTGACCATTATTGTCCTTTAAACACCTTCGCGATAAACTGCCATGTCCGGCGCAGCGGATTCGAGCCCGTGGTTGTCCGCAAGACGGCGCTGAAACACAATATGTGCCTCAGTAATAATACCAGATGGACTTGTAGTCCTTGAGTTGCTCCCCGTCTTGTTTAAGGCGTTTGAGGTAGTCGTCAATGGAGACATCGGTGTAGACATAGGTATCCATGAGCGCCATCCTTTTTTCCCAGGGATGGAATTCGTAGACACGGCGTCCGTCAGGAAGGATGGCGATCATATCACGGTTCTGAGCGGCCCTGAGGTAATTTTTGCCGAGACGGGGGACGTTGAACACCATTTCATCGGTGCGCACGGTTCCCGGAAAGAGCCGGGCCTCTTCCTGCTGCTCCTGGAGCAGGCGGGCGATGGGCACACGATAATTATCGGTCTCCTCTTTGCCCTTGGTGTTGAAGGTGTAGTATGGGGTTACTCCGATCAGACGCAGCTTCTGACGCAGGGTCGCCGCCTCGAACTTACGCGAATTGTAATAGGTGAACACCATCTGGTTGCAGACTTCAACCCCAAAGAGGCGAAAGCGCTGAACCGCCTGCATGGCCTCTGGTGTGATCTCCGTTGGATGTTCAAAATGGGTGATGATGACCACCTCCCGCCGTCCGGGTTCGTGAAACCGGGTGATGGTCCGAACCAGGGATTCGGTGATCCTTTGGGGCAGGGTCACCGGCGTACGGGTACCGATACGAATCCGAAGCACATGATCCATCTGGGCCAGGCGGCTGAGGATCTTCTCCAGCCGCTTGTCGGAGAGGATCAACGGATCACCGCCGGTGACCAGGATCTCGGAAATCTCCTTGGTCTTTCCGATCCAGTCAAGTGCCTGGGCAAGCTTTTTTTCCCCTAAGGCTGCGTCCGAAGAGGTCGCATCCTGAATCTGCCAGTTGCGCTGGCAGTAGACGCAGATCTGGGGACAGGTCAACACCGGCTTGAGAATGACAATGCCGGGATAACGGCGGGTGATCCCATCAAGGGGAGATGTATCCCCCTCAACCATGAAATCATTGTGGCAGCCGGAATCATTCTGGAAATCGATGACGCGTTTGACATACCGCATCGGCGGAATCACCTGGGCGCGAATGGCCGTATCCCAAATGCCCCGATTTTCCGGATCCATTAAAGAGACCGTATAGGGTGTAATACCTATGGGAATATTCTCTTTTCCGGCCATGGCGATGGCCGCCTCCTCCTCTTGGCTTAGTTTGATCAATTCTCCCAGGGTTTGTGGATCACGGATGATATGGCGGATATGCCAGTTCCAGTCGTTCCACTCCAGGTCTGTGATATTGAAATGCTTGAAGAGGCGCTGCCTGTTGCTGCTGTGCTCGCGAATCAGTGAATCATCCATGCCGCAGGGATAGCGATCGATAAATGCCTGGGCATTGCGCGCCATACGGGAAAGATCCGTGGAGCGCATTTTTGCTGCAGTTCGCCCGGAGTGCTTGAGGAAGGCGGGGGGCTTTTCCGTATAGAGTTTGGTCAATCCCTTGATGCCTTTCACCAGGTGCCGCAATTCCGCGATAAAACCCGGACTCGGCCCAGGACCCCGGTGGTGTCCGTGGAGCAGATCTTCAAGATAGGCGAGCAGGGAAAATCCTGCCAGTTTTTCACTCCGGGTGTTGAGCATGTTTCGCAACACCCAGATCGTATCCCTGAAGACGACCCATTCCAGGGCGGCCATATCGTGGGTTTTATCATAGATGTTGAGAAGCAGATTGGAGAGATGGCTGCGAAGTTTGTATCGTTTTTCCTCCAAAGTTGCATTGGTAAGCAAAATAGCTTCCATTTCCGGGTCAAGAGCAATGATATTTCTTATTTGTTGCACACATTGCGCAGTTTTCATCGGGGGCCTTCAATTTTTCATTGTCGTTTTCGTGAAAAAGTTCGATTTGTTGTTCACATTTCACATTTCACATTTCACATTTCACATGAAATTATAACAGTAAATCATAGCCTACCTTCCTGCGAGATTGCAAGTCCTTACCGTTCCTCTCCTTGCTTACACCGTTTCTTAGTATTTTCAGGCTTTAAATTTGCAATATTAACAGTTCACATATGCTACGCATACCATCGTTCCTAGCTCCCATTCAGGTTGATGCTTCCCGAGTTGAGGTCCTCTCACGATTCTCTTCCGGCCATAGGCCAAGGGCTTCATTGTCATCCGGGCTTCACACAAGACCATTACTGGTAATGCATGCCGGAGTAGAAAACTGCCGGTAATACGGCAGGTTGGGGCGAGCCCGACATTATTAAAAGCGACTTCTTGTCGCAACCGTAGTGCGTTTTTGTTAGGGGTATCTTAATTCTTATTCATTTTTGTGTTTAGTTAATTCAAAGATGTTTCTTACCGTCAGGGCCCGATGAAAATTATTTCTTTCATCTAAAATCTTGATGTCATCGAAATGATTCTGCGCCACCTTGGGCTCTGGGACATTCGCAATCATGATCCACCTCAGGGGGTTATTTCTGATCCCATTCCTGAATTGGTTTATGACTTTTCAGTTTCCCAGATCCCGGCAGTTGAGTATTTTTACTCTTAATTTTGGTTTTTTAATTAGTTTCTGTAGAAAAACAGCAAGCATATGATGCCGTTGTAAACAGCAAACGAAATTCAGGTAACTATTCGCCGACACGATGCGTCAACAACCGGGACGCAAGAAACGCAGAAACAGGGACCGTTAAAACCAAAGCAAAACTTCCGGCCAGGGCCTGGGTAATCTCAATTGCCGTTTTATTCATATTGATAAACTGGTTGTACTGGACGGAGTAGGAGGAAATAAAGATCATCAGTTCAAGGCTGGTACCTGTAAAGGCCAGGATTAAGGTATTGGCCATGGTTCCGATAAGATCCTTTCCCACGTTCATGCCTGCTTTGAAAAGCACTGCAGGTGTTGAATCTTTTTTATGCACCAGCACTTCGTTGACGGATGAAACAATGGACATTGCTACATCCATGATCGCGCCAAGCGATGCGATAAGAATTCCGGAATAGAGCAGGCCCTCCACCTTTAAGCCCGTTGTATGTCCGATATGGATAAGGCCTTCGGCTTCCCCTAAGCTGTAACCGCTGATATGCATCACGGCACTGAAAAACATCATGACCAAACTTGCCAGAATGACGCCGAATACGGTTCCCAGGATGCAGCAAAGGCTTTTTACAGTAACACCGTTGAGCAAGATCATCGTAACCGTGGATACGACAATAACAAGCAGGATTGCCGACAGAACAGGGGAGTACCCCCTGAGCACAAGAGGAAGGAACATGGTGAACACGCACAAAAACGTATAGATCAGCCCCAGCCCGGACATAAACCCTTTTTTTCTTCCCACCAGAATCAAAGACAGGAAAAACAGCAGGGCCATGATATATATGAACGGCGCGCGCAGGTAATTGTATACATGGACCAGCGGCTTGCCTTTTTTGGCTTCGTCCATGCGAACAATAACAAATCGGCCTTTCTTTCCCACAACGCTGTTGTATTGGGTCATTGCGTTTTTTGCTTCCAGGACCTGCTTTGCATATTTCCCTGTTTTTATTTTAACGGCCAGGACCTGTTTTCCGACCATTAAACGGTTGTTATCCGGTGCAGGCTTGATCTTCTCCTTTTTTATTTCAAGGATTTCAGCATTTGATATTCTTTTTGACCATGAGACCTACTCGGGTCTCTCTCTGGTTTCCGCAGATACCATCAATTGGGATGGCGACACCGATGTTTGGCAGCCGGACAACGTGCTGGGCGAAGAGGAAGACGGTACGCTGGACGCCCTGGCACAGGTTATAAGCGATAGTTTAACCGGTTCTTTTACGGTAACCTTTATTTATACCGGAGAAGCCCTTCCCGGTGTTCAGGATGTGCAATATTTTGATACCGACTGGAATGTGACGGCCACAGGCCAAACATCCGCCGTACCTGTCCCCGGTTCATTTATCGTATTGTTCTCTGGAATTGCCGGCCTTTGTGCACTCAAACGCAAATTTTAAATTCCCACCGAAAATCAGGAGAAAAACATGATTTTTAAACATATGTTAAAGACCGTTTTAATTGCAGCCCTGGCTTTGGGATTCAGCGTTTCATGCGCTGCGGCTGCGTCCTTTACCGTAAAAAATTACGAACTTCAAAGCAAAAAACGCGTCAGCCGGACCGATTATCTATATACATTTAAGGCAAGCGCCCTGAACAACGCCGAAGATGCAGGCAATGTCACGGCAACCCTGGTCAGTGACTCCGCCTATACCAAAATTGTTGACGGAGACCTGGCCTTTGGCGATATCCAGGCAGGCACCACGGTACAAAGCCAAGACACCTTCAGCATCCGCCAGAACCGCCGGCATAAATTCAATGCCTCGGCCCTGACCTGGACCTTTGCCCAGACCGGTTCAACGGATGAATCAATTAAAGATCTGGTAATTCAACCGGGTGGTGATACCTCCTCCATGAGATTCTGCTGGTATTCAGAGGACACCATTGCGTCAGTTGTGCAAGTGGCCAAAGCATCGGATATGACCGGAGAGGATTTCCCGCAATCGTTTGCAACCGAATATACCGGAACCGTTAGTACCTCCGGCGACTATATTTCCAACAAGGCGGAGGTAACCGGCCTTAGCAAGGGCACTGAATACGTCTACCGTGTGGGGGACGGAACCCGCTTCAGCGATATCCACCGCTTTACAACCGAAGACGGTGACGGTGAGTTCAACTTCCTGTATGTCGGAGACCCCCAGATCGGCAGTTCCAACGATGTTGAATCCGATTCACAAGGATGGCAGGCAACCGTCACCACGGCGCATTCAACCTTTCCCGATGCGGGTTTTCTTTTAAGCCTTGGAGACCAGGTGGAAAAAGGCAGCAGGGAGGATGAATACGAGGGGTTCTTTTCCCCGGAAGAACTGCCCAACATCCCTGTTGCGCCGACCATAGGAAACCATGACAACAGAAGCGGATTATACGCGTATCACTTTAACTGTCCCAATGAATCAAGCGATTACGGCGTGACGGCACAGGATGACGGCACCGTGGGAGGAAACTATTATTTTACCTACGGAAACACTCTTTTTATGGTGATCAACTCAAACAATTCCAACCTTGCCGAACATGCCGCTTTTTTCTCAAGCGTGGAAAACAACGCGGAGGTAATGGAGGGTATTGTATGGGAAGTCGTGGTGATGCATGTTTCCATGTACAGTTCCGCAGCCCACTCCGATGATACGGACATCTCCACTTTCAGACAGTATATATCGCCTCTATTTGACCAGTTTAATATAGACGTGGTTCTTGCCGGACACGACCATTGCTACACCCGGTCGCACATCATAAAGGGCAACGAGGTTGTTTCCGATGTTGCAACGGACGGTGAGGGCTGGATGGTGAATCCCGACGGAATCTTGTATATGACGGCCAACTCGGGAAGCGGCAGCAAATACTACGACCTGATGACATCCACAACCCGCGACTATGCGGCTGTTGAGCTGCAGGGTTATACGCCGACCTACGCCAATGTAGAGGTAACCGACAACACCTTTACAATTACCACCTATGAAACCGATGATAATAGCGTGATAGACACCTGCACACTCTATAAATCGTCTAATTAACCTTGACGGCTTGCTTTAAAAGGGCTGTTGTGCTGAACAACAGCCCTTTTTTTTGTAACATATATAGTACATGGGACTTCCGTTTGGACTTTTTCCCGGACAGCCTTATTCCGAAACAACTTTCGTCACACGTTTTCCATGCCCAATAATTTTTACTTTATTACCTCTTTAAAAAATCCGGCTATTTCATCAAAAACATTTAGAATCACATGGCCGGTTTCCGGTAAAATATTTACCCTTGCCGAAGGCACCAAATCCTTAATTCTTTTTCCGGTAGCATGCGTGTTTAAGGGCTTGGTTCTACCGTCGGCCATTGTAGGGGCAGGTCTCTGTGCCTGCCCTAACGGGGGCAACCACAGGGGGATTGCCCCTACATAAAGTGGCCGATCTTATGATCAAGCCCGTGTTTAACAAAGCATCATGTTCTCCGCAAAAATATTGACCCGGGAAATTTATTCGTTTCAACTGCCCGTCGGAAAAAACGGGACAGCTTCGGTTAACGGTTTAAAATACTTTGCGCAAAGCTGTTGAAACCGAATCTGTTCTGACGGCATTTCAGGCGGAATCTTATAATAAATCGCCTTGTTAAGCATTTTTTGCCCCGGTTTTCCAAGCATCATATAACAGCCATGGGCTGACCTGACATATCAGCACTGAGGTACAGCCCACAACGAAGGTTGAAAGAACTCAGTAACTTACTGAGCTCTTTCATATAAAAAAAGCACAGGACGGGAAGCTGTAGTTTCTTTGCCGCGACCGGGCTGCAACGCCGCAGATGAGGTAAAAAAGTCATGAATTATCCGGGGTAGTAAAACGAGGGGGACAGACAAATTACAACAATAGTGTTTGGCGCAGGTAAAGGGTTTGCAGACCTATGCCGGCCCGAATTAGAACCCGATGAAATTGATAAAAACCGTGGTCTGTCTCCTGGTTTTTTCCTGGTTTTTTTGTCCCCTGGTTTTGCAGCGCAAAGGGCTGTGTACAATTGGGTACAATTGGGTACACAAAGCAGACAGACCTGTGTTTTAAAATCCTTTACTATCCGATCATAGATTTAAAAAAAGCAACAAAGGAGGCACCAAGGAAGATAAATGATGGGATCGTTTAAAGGGCAGGTTCTTTTTGCGGTTTTGATGCTGTTTCATGGACTAAGCGTTTTGGGGTGAACAATGGGCAGGATGAAAAACGTGATAGATAAAATAAAATTACTCCTTGGGCTGGCAATTATTATCCCGGCATTGTGGCTCCAGGGGTGTATTTCAACTTTCTCCAAGGCTCCGGCTGCGCTTCCCCGGGATATCCCCGGCACATTCGGCACATCTTCTGGCCCGGATGCCCTGCCCATTACCGCAGGGCTTCTGGACATCATTGATTCCAACAAACTTCGCAGCCTGGTGGACGAAGCCCTGGAAAACAACCCGGATATAAAAGCTGCGGCATTCCGGCTTGAGTCCGCAAGGTATCTGCTATCAGGACCTGCATCCGGGCGATTGCCAAAGCTTTCCGCAGGATTTTCCAGTGCAAGAAGTAACCAGGAAAACAATTATTCTACATTTGAACGAGACACCAAGACCACCCATAAAATCACAGCCAACGTGAGCTGGGAAAACGATCTGTGGGGCCGGCTGGCTGACCAATACCAGGCCGCAAACCAGGAGGTCCAGGCCAAGGCGCAGGATTTTCAAAAGGCCCGGGATCTTCTGGCTGCCCGGGTGATCCAGGCATGGATACGGCAGGTGTCGGCCCGCCGGGCAAAAGCCATTGAAACACAGCGTATTTCGGTTTTACAGCAGATTGAAGATATCCTGATCCACCGGTACCAGGACGGCATCGGCAGCCTGGACGAATATGCCGCAGCCAGAACCCGGACCCAGGTGGCCAAAGCAGATCTAAGCGCTCGAAAGGCAGCTCTTGCCAATTCTATTCGCTCCCTTGAAGTCCTTCTTGGCCGATATCCACAGGGACAATTGTCCCGGTGCCGGGACTGGCCCGCCCTTGCCCTGCCGGCGCTGGATACGCCGGCAGCGGTTCTTTTAAACCGGCCGGATATCCGGGCAGGCCTTGCCCGGGTTGACGCAGCCCGACATCAGGCCCTGGCCGCAGACAAGGCCAGGCTTCCCGGGGTCACCCTGTCCGGCGAACTGTTTCGGTCCGGGACCCGGCTGTCGGATATCGGCAGTGCCACAACCTATTGGGGACTTTTAGGATCTGTGTTCCAGCCGTTGTTTGAGGGGGGGCGCCTGCGGGATGAAGCCCGGGCCGGTCACCTTGAGGCGGATGCCGCCGTCCAGGACCTTCATACCATTGTGCTCCAGGCATTTGCCGAAATAGAAAATGCAGTCACCCTGGAAAAGGAGCTGGCAAATCAGACAAAGGCCCTTGAAATCGCTTCCATTGAGTCTGAAAACAGCAGCCGTTACTTTGTGGACCGGTATCGCCAGGGCCTGGATAATATCCAGACGCTGCTCATTGCCAAAGAGCAGGAGATCACCGTGAAACTGCAACTTAACCAGGCCCGGGCCGACCGGCTGAGCAACCGGGTGGATCTGGCAATCGCCATAGGCAAAAGCATTTGAACCCGGACTCACCCGTCTGCGGCGTTGCTGTAAACATTTGACAAAAGCTGATTGTTTACAAGGAGTTTATATATGAAAAGAATCATTCAAATACTTACGGGGAAATGGGCGGTTTTTATTGTGACCGTTCTGGTGTGCACGGCAGGCGCCTTTGTGTTCCTGGAATCAAAGCCTGCCAAGGGGCAGTTGCAGGAGGACACGGCCGTGCAGCTTACGGGCATGCCCGTATCGGTTCAAAAGGTGGCAGGTGCTGCCTATCCAGCGCGGATCAGTGCCCTTGGCGAGGTAAAGCCCCTGTGGCAATCCACCATCAAAGCCCGGGTGGACGGCCCCATAGTCTACCTGAATCCAAAGCTTCAGCCAGGAGCCAGGGTCAAAAAAGGCGAACTCCTTGTTCAAATAGAAGAGACCGCCTACCAGGCCCAGGTCAGCGAGGACAAAAATCGTGTGGCCCAGGCAAAGGTTAACCTGCTCAAGGAGGAACGCGAGGCCAAAGAAGCTTTGCGAAACTGGGAGCGCTCCGGCATAAAAGGATCGCCTGCGTCTGACCTCGTGCTGCGCAAGCCCCAGCTCAACTGCGCCCGGGCAGGGCTGAACGCTGCGGGCAAAACACTTGCACTTTCCAAAACCCGGCTGTCATACACCAAAATCTGCGCCCCCTTTGACGGCGTCATCCTTGAGCGCCATGTCAATCCCGGGGAAACCCTGTTAACCGGGGATGAGGTCTTCACCCTTTACGGCATTGACACAGCCGAGGTGGGCATCCATGTCTCTGCGGAACAACTGGCCCTTTTGGGGATGAACCTGTCTTCGGGCAACCAGGAAAAAGAGCCCCCCTTGTCCGGCGGCCCGGACAAAGGCGTTGCCGCCCGCCTGGTATCCACCCAGCAAAACGCCTCCTGGCAGGCCCGGGTGGTGCGAAACGGACAACGGCTTGATTCTGAATCCAGGCTGCAGACCTTGTTTCTCCAGGTGGCTCACCCCATGGCCCAGACCCCGCCCCTTTTACCCGGTGCCTTTGTGCGCGCCGAAATCGTTGGCCAAAAGGTTACAGGGCTTTTGTGCCTGCCGGAAACCGCACTCACCAAGCAGGGGGTGGTCTGGTTTGTGGATGACCAAAACCGGCTGAAACCGGTTCATGCACAGCCTGTATTTTACGGCAATGGTGTGGTCTACATTAATATGCCTGAAAACAGCGGCCAGGCAACTTTACAGGTTGCCGTGTCACCCAATGCAAGCTTTGCCGCAGGACTTTTAGTCCAGCCCGGACAAAAGGAGAAAGGATAACATCATGCATGCATTATCTGCCTGGTTCACCAGGAATCCCGTGGCTGCCAACCTGTTGATGATCCTTGTGCTCATCGCAGGTATTTTCACCTTGTTTTCCATTCGCATTGAAGGGTTTCCCGCCCTGCCTGTGAACAGTATCACCGTGCAGACCGCCTATCCCGGCGCCAGTGCCGAACAGGTGGACCGGGGCGTTTCCCGGAAAATTGAAAATGCCCTGGAAGGCATGCCCGGTGTAAAAAAAATTTCATCCACATCCTATGAAGGCCTGTCCACGGTCAGCATCCGCAAAACACCCAAATTTGATATGGACCGGTTCCAAAATGAGATCCAGTCCCGGGTGGACAGCATCTACAATCTGCCGGACCGGGCCGAGCGCCCGGTGGTTTCCAGGGATGAGTTTAATGTCATGGGCCTGATCGTTCAGGTGTATGGGGATACTGACGAAATCACCTTGCAGCAGACGGCAAGGCAGGTCAAAGAGGAACTGCTTTCCCATCCCATGCTGACCCGCATAGAGGTGTTTGGTCAAAAACCCTATGAAATCCGCATTGAAGTGGATATGGACAAGCTTCGCTCCTACGGCATCACCCTGGAAGAGGTGGCATCCGCCGTTAACCAGGCCTCCCTGGATTACGCCACCGGCACCATTGAAAGCAAAAGCGGCAAGGTGGTGATCCGGGCGGATCAAAAAGCGTTCTCCTTTGAGGAGTTTTCCAATATCGGTGTGCGTACCTTAAGCAACGGCACACAGCTTCTGGTAAAAGACATTGCAACGGTTGTGGACGGGTTTGAAACAGAACCTTTTTTTGCACGGTTCCAGGGCAAGCCGTCCGTGGGCATGCTGATCTACACAGGACAGAAGGGCGATCTTATGGCCGTGAACAAGGCGGCCCGGGATGTAATTGAAAAAATCCGTTCGGGTCTGCCCAAGGGCATTAAGATCGACATCTGGGCGGAGCAGGCCACCTACATGAAGGACCGGCTCAAACTTCTGGCCTCCAATGCCTGGCAGGGACTGTTAATTGTGTTTGTGCTGCTGGCCTTGTTTCTCAATGTTAAACTTGCGGTGTGGGTGGCCATGGGTATTCCCATCTCCCTGGCAGGGGCTTTGTCCCTTATGGGCGAACGGTTTTTGAACTACTCTTTAAACGATATCACCACATTCGGCATGATCATTGTGCTGGGCATCCTGGTGGATGACGCCATTGTGGTGGGCGAAAGCGTGTTTGATGCCAGAAGGCAGAACCCTGATCCGGTCGCAGGCACCATTGAAGGGGTGCACCGGGTCTCCACCGCCACGGTGTTTGGCTGTTTTACCACGGTGGCGGCCTTTTATCCCCTGCTGCTCATTGAAAATGAAATCGGCAAACTGTTTGCCAGTTTCTCTGTGGTGGTGATCATCTCGGTCATTGCCTCCATGCTGGAAAGCAAGCTTGTGCTGCCGGCTCACCTGGCTGCCATCTCCATGAACCAGGACGCACCAGGTACACAAAAATCCAAAGGGGTTGTACACAGGGTGTGGGCCGTTGTGCAGAAAAAAGCATCAGGCCTGATGGATTTTGCCAACACCCGCATTTACCAACCAATGCTTAAAACCACCCTTAACCACCGCTATGCCACCCTGGTATTCCTTGTCACGGTTGCCGTGTGCGGCATCGGCCTGATATTCAACGGCTGGATTAGAACGGTTTTTTTTCCGCAGGTGCCTGGCCAGATCATCACCGTGACCCTGAAAACCCGTTCCGGTTCCCCGTCTGATCTGACGGCTGACCATATCTCCTTTATTGAAAAACAGGCCCAGGCGCTCAATAAAGAGGCCATGGCTGAATTGAACACGGAACAACCACCCATTGCCCGGATCATGACGGCGGTTACAGGCTCCAACAATGCAGAAATTTACGCGGAACTGCAGCCGGAAAGCCAAAGACAGCTTGACACCCTGGAGACCTTGAAGCGCTGGCGCAAACGGGTGGGCACCCTGGAAGGGGTGGAAACGCTGACCTTCAGCGGATCATTTGAAACAGGCGGCGGATTTGTGCTTGAGCTTGGGGCGCGGGATTCTGCCGTGCTCACGGATGCGGTGGCCCGGTTTGAGGCCGACTTTGCCAAGATCAAGGGTGTCCATGATATCCGGGACGACCTGGACCAGGGCAACCCAAGGCTTCGGCTGCATCTCAAGCCCGAAGCCAGGCATATGGGCCTTACCACCGCAGACCTTGCCGGCCAGATCGGAAACGCCTTTGGGGGCCTTGAAATCCAGCGCATCCAGCGGGGCACCGAAGAGGTCAAGGTAAAGATCAGATACAGGGAAGATCGGTGCCAATATATCCGGGATCTTTTTTCCACCCGGATACGCACCCGGAACGGGCAATGGGTTCCGCTCTCCCTGGTGGCCGACATTGAATCCGGGTATGTGCCGGCAGCCATTGTGCGCCAGGATAAAAAGCGGGTGGCCCAGGTCGAGGCAAATCTGGATAAAGAAGTTATCAGCGCCGAAGAGGCCATGAAGCTCATCAAAAAGGATATCATCCCCCGGTTGCAGCAGCTTTATCCCCAGCTGACCATTAAAGCGGCCGGCGAACTTGAGGACATGGGAGAGATGAAAGGGGGCATGATCCGGGCCCTTGCCATGATCCTTATCCTGATCTACGCCCTTTTGGCTGTGCCCTTGAAATCATACTGGCAGCCCCTTGTGATCATGTCTGTCATTCCATTCGGGTTTGTGGGTGCCGTGGTCGGGCACTGGGTCATGGGGTTTGATTTAAGTGTGCTCTCGTTTTTCGGCATGCTGGCGGTCACGGGGGTCGTGGTCAATGACAGCCTGGTGCTGTTATCCAGGTTTAATGATGTAACACCGGATTTTCCAGACTGTTTTAAGGCATTGATGAACGCAGGAAACAGCCGGTTTCGGGCCATCGTCTTAACCACCCTGACCACGGTGTGCGGACTTATGCCCCTGCTGTCCGAAACATCGGAGCAGGCCCAGTACCTGATCCCGGCTGCCATATCCCTGGCCTTTGGGGAGTTGTTTGCCACCCCTGTTACCCTGTTCATTGTCCCGGTGCTGATCCACATCGGGCATGACGCAAAAAAAGCGGCTGGAAAAGCAAAAGGTTTTGTTTCCTTGGCCCCGGCTGCAAAAATAAATAACCAATAGGACAAGAAAGACCATGAATACGTCAATATATGCCCGATCATTTAACCGGAAAAAAAAGTTGTTTTTTTACGCCCTTGTACTTTTTTCAGCAGCTGCGTTCTGCATTTTGGGCTCATCTTTGGCCGCTGCCGGGCAACTGCAAAGCATCACCTGCAAATACAACCTGAAACTTAAAGATGAAAAGATCGGCGAGGTTGTCATGACCCGGTCACCGTCAAAAAAGTCTGAGGTGGATCTGATACAGATTGAAACCGTCACAAGTGTAAAAGTGAAAGGATTCTGGGGAACCTGGGCCCTTGAAGAAAAAAGCGTGGTAGAGAAAAATCATGCAGGGGTGGTCAGCTTTGACCATAGGATCATAGAAAACAAAGAAAAATGGCATTTGTTCGGCAAGCAGTTCGACCAGGCGCTGTGGTGCAGCGCCCGCAAAGTCATGACAAAAAAAGAGCTGGATCAAAAAGAAGTTGTGGATCTTGCCGCATTTGTTGCGGCTCAAACAGTTCCCTATGCAGATAAAGCATTCCTGGTCATGGACCTGCTTTCGGGCAGCGATGATGAGCAAGGGGATATATCCGTACCCCTGGACCGGTTTGACACCACGGCAACCACATTGCCCTGCTGCCTGGTTAAACTGCCGCCCCAAAAGCAGACAACCCTTAGAATCCTGGACACCTCCGGACTTCAAATCACCACTGCAGCCGTAACTGCCGGAAAAGACCAACAAGTCACCCTGGCAAACACACAGTTCTACTGCCGAAGTTTTGATGTCAAAACAAAACAGAGCCGGTCAACCTATCTGATTGCCCAGGATTGCCTGGGCACCTTCACTGTCAGGGAACAAGGAGAGGATGAAAACGGCCCCTTTGAGTACATGTTGACTGAATACCAGAAAAACAGTAAACCCTAGGACCGGAATTTACTTAAAACCTAAAAGTTGCAGTGATATTTTGAAAGACGTTCAAATTCAATGAGTTATTAAGCTTTCGAACTCACCAGCTTTTTGATAAACGATCAACAAATACACTGTGTTGCTATGAGCTTGCATTTTTTAGGTAAAAAGTGAAAGCTAACATGTTTTGGTTGACAGAATCGCGGGCGGCTTAGTATTAGATCCTTTTTACGTTCAACGTCGTGACGCCGGGACAAGGAAAAGGGGGTATGAATACACGGATCAAAGCGGTTTCGGCGCGATGAAAATCGAAATTTCGATAAAAGAAATCAATCATATGGTCATTGAGATCGACAAAAGCATCATATTTTAACTTAGCTCGGGCTTTGCTCAAATTGCCTTTATAAATGACACGTTTAGCAACCTCATGGTGAAAAAGCGCTTTATAAAAATTATCCAGTTCAGCCTGATATGAACTATTGTTCATGTTCAAAAGAAAAAAAATGAGTCTCTGAAAAGATAGCAGACGGTTTCTTGTAAAATCGTTTTTAGTGACGAAAGGCTTGAACGGTCATCATTTTCCGGATTTGTTTCATGTAATGTACGAAATCAGCCGGGGAACTGGAGCACCACTCTCTGCAAAAATACGGAAAGCTGAAAAAGAACATGAAAACAGTAAGAAGAAAGTCCTTGATGCGCAGAAAAACAAGGACAACTATAAAAATCTTGAAAAACGACCTGTTGGTAGACCTCTTGATTTTGACAAGAAAATCCTTCGCTGTTTCAAAAAAGAACAAGAAGCAAAGGTGGCTCTGGATAAAAGTAAGGGAAAACCAGCAAACCGTCACAAAAGCAAGAAAACAAATCAGCAGAGCCTATCATCCCTACGATCTTCTCACAGGAAACAAGCAAGACTCAGGCACAGTTGGCATTCAACTGAAGGAGAGCTTGGATCAAATCCGGGAAGCAGCGGATCACCTGCCGGATCGATGCAAAGATAAAATCGAAAAAGCTTGATGTGTAACCGAAAAATGGTATGCACCGGTTGAGTAACCGAAAAATGACGGGTTTGACGGTGATTCATAACTTTTACTTAGAACGGCCTGATGGAAGGACGGCGGCAGAACGATTTTTTGAAAACAAGCCGATCAACTTGCTTGATTGGCTTGTTAAAAAAATGCCTCTGCCTGCAAGGCCAAGAAGAAATAAAATTAAAATGGCAAGTTAGGTATAATGGCCGATCTTATGATCAAGCCCGGTTTCAGGTACAACAGGCAATGACCCGGGTCATGGAACAGATGACACATATGACCACAGCGCCGGGGATGAGGCCTTAAGGCATGCGGCATGCACCCTTGAACTCTCTTTAAGAAACAGCGATATTCCCTGTAGATTCGGAGGGGAGGGGTTTGCCGTTATTCTGCCCAATACCCTGATCGAGGACTGTCGCATGATCTGTAACCGGTTCAGGCTGGAATTGGAGAAAAACTGTGCGGTGTGGAAAGATCAGCGCATTTATGTTACGGTGAGTATTGGTATTACAAGCTTTTCCCGGCAGACGCCGGTTGACGGCACCGCCTTGAATGATGCCGCAGACAAGGCGCTGTACCAAGCGAAACGAGAGGGACGCAACCGGGTCTGCGGATAGTGTGCTGTGGCAGATTAATTTTTGAGCATGGGCCTTTTATACCTTAAAATTTGTGATTAGGCTGCTAAGGGTTTCTGCCAGCCTGGAAAGCTCTGTTGAGCTCTCATTCACCCCTGCATTTCCCCGGCGTATCTCATTGGCGGATTTGTTTACATGGGCAATATCCCTGCAGACGTCATTGGAAACCTCGGAGATTTGATTGACATTTTCATTGACCTGCTGGACACCGTTGGCGGCCTGGGTCATATTATTTGTTATTTCCTGGGTCGTGGCTGTCTGTTCTTCTATGGCAGACGTTGCCGCCGTAACAATCTCGTTGATTTCATTAATAACTTGGACAATGGATTCAATGGACTCAATGGATTCTTTGGTGGTTGTCTGCACCCCGGATATTTTTTCGGTAATGTCATTGGTGGCTTCTGCCGTTAGCTGGGCCAGTTCCTTTATCTCTGCGGCCACTACGGCAAAGCCTTTGCCGGCATCCCCGGCCCTTGCAGCTTCTATGGTGGCATTCAGGGCAAGCAGATTGGTTTGGGCCGAAATGTCAGAGATCGTCTCTGTTACTTTACTGATTTCAGAAGCTGCCTTGCCGAGATGATCCACCTTTTCTGAAACCACCCGGGCCTCCTGGACAGCCAGGGATGTTGTTTCGCTGCCTTTGACCGTATTTTGTGATATCTCATTAATGGTGGTTGTCATCTCTTCTGCTGCAGATACAATCATCTGGATACTGGCAGAGGTTTGTTCTGCTGCCGCGGCAATACCATTAATACTGGCGTTCAATTCCTCGGTGGCAGAAGAAACGCTGTCTGATTTTTCGGCCGTCATCTGTGTATTTGAAGAGATTTGGTTTGAAACCGTTGATAATTCGGTGGCTGAGGATGTCAACGTATTTGTACCGTTTGTGATTTCATTTATCATTTGCCGCAGATTGACAGACATGTCATTCAATGCGTTACCCAAGATCCCAATTTCATTTTTTTGATCAATGTCAAGCAAATGGGTTAAATCACCTTTTGATACCTCTTTAGCAAACGACACGGATAACGCAATTGGATCAACCAGCCGTTTTATGATGAAAAATGCGAAAAACAAATTGGCGATGACAGCTGTAATCAGGATCGATAAAATCCCTTTTGCAGCACTTTTTTCATGGGAAATCGCTTCATTAGTAGATTTTTCGGTAAATTTTTCCACATCCATTAAAAAAGCTTGCAGTTTCCGGTCCAGCTCTTCCTCTTCTTTCTCAATTTCAGCAATTAAATTGCCAATCTCATGTTGATGGCCTTGATCAATCTCTTTGAATATATGTGCCACATGTTTGTCAAAATCACCGTGTTCTTGTTCAATTTCCTTTAATGTATTTAAAATCAATTCAAATTTTTGCCTATGATCAGGGCGGCCGGCATTTTCAAGGCTGTCCTCGGCCATATGCTCCCCTTTCTTTATCTCTTGATCAACGATTTGAGCTAGTCTAAGAAATTGTTTTATTGCGTGTTCGTATGCACTATCATTGTTTTCAAGGGACAGCCTCAAGGCACGTTCCAGCCAAATGGCCTGCTCAAGCTGGTGGGTTTCGATGAGTGTAATGATTTCCGTCAAAGGGATATCCTGGTGGGCAATTTCAACAAGCTCTTTCCTGATATTTTTCATGGAATAGATACCGTACAATCCCACGCTCAATGCGGATAAAAGAACCAAGCCGGTCAGCAGGTAAAGGTTTGTCCTGACCTTAAGGTTGCCCAAAAACTGCTTCCCCTTGGCTGTTGCCAAAAAAACAGAAACCAATAGGATGACAATTGCGCCTGTGACACTGATATACAAATGAACCGGAGAGGTGGAATCGATAGGCGGAACAGTTGATGCGAAAATCTCAATACTTGGACAAAAAAGGATAATTTGAGACAACAATACGAATTTTAATAAACGATATTTCATTTTTTTCTCCCCTTACTATATTAAATTGTATTTATTATCTGGTGGAAATCCATGACCGCCCAGCATAAGAAGTGTGGGCTAACTTATCTATATTTAAAAATATATATTGCCTAACGAATTAAAATATTAACTGTCGAGTACAAAGCGAGGGACTTTTAGCCCCAGATAAATGTGTCCTTTCGGCAAGCCTGTGTAAATCAAAAAAATTAAGATAACATTCAAAACAGACCCGATCCAAAAAAACAGTGTGTAAGGCGATGAGGGATAGTTTGCAGTGCAAAAATGTGTCTCAAAACATACTGGATTGGCTAAAAGGTCGTTTTACAGATTATCAGCTGTTTCCCCTGATTTTTTAGCGATTGTGTTTTCAAATGACCACGGCAACCAGTCAGAAGGGTTTTGGAAGATCTCGGAAGAGTGCTTCTGTAGTGCGGTCAGGTATTCAAAGGGATTTATATTTTGCAGGTTGCAGGTATGTATCAGGCTCATGAACAGGTCGCCAATATAGGCACCGTGTTCGGTTTTATAAAATAATGAATTTTTTCGGTGCAGAATCGACTTTTTCAGCAATTGTTCGCAAAGATTATTATCCAGCGGTGCTCCAGGGATCTCCAGGAAACGGGTCAATTCCTGCCAGTGATTCAACATATATGATATGGCCTTGCCCAGACTGGAGTTGGGTTCTACTTCTTTGTTTTCAAACTTGTCTTCCAGCCATACTTTAAGCGCCCGCATCAGTGGACCGCTGTGGGTTTGATGATATTGAAGGCGTTGAGCATCGTCCAGGCCTTGCTCCCTTACCTTATGATCGTGCTCATAAATTTTAGCCACTGTATCAATTACATGGTCACACTCCTCAGGGAAATCGTCCATGACGTCGACAAAGTTACGGCGTCCATGCACGAGACAATTGCATAATATCGATTCAAAACCTTTTGGCAGATTCCTGGACAGAGCATCACACATCTGTATTGGCCGATCTTCTCTGGATCCCCGTTCTTTCAGAACCCTGGATAAATTTTCTCCAGCATGATTGTGGCCGGTAAAAAACAGGGCAATCTTTCCTACGTCACATTCTGACAGGATTCCGGAAGTGAACATCCCTTTTCGCTTGGCTGCCTTGTCTGTTTCTTTTATCAAGGATAAAATTTTCATTGTCGTGTCGTCATTGTACAACACCTTGCCTTGTGCAGCCTGACGGACTAACTCTGTATATACCGGATGAATCTTGTCTGCTACGCTTTCGATGATTTCCCATTGGGTCGATGGGGGCAGCGGCATCCCCAGGCTAGCCTGAAGTTTGCCCAAGCGGTATAAAGGGACTCCGCTGCCATATTTTAGAAGGGCCAGCATGGCACCGGATTTGGCATCATATTTTTCTTTGCCCACATTGTCGGGCGCCTGGGCAGTAAAAATCTGCCCACAAAGGTTACACCGCAATCTCTGCAGTTCATATACTGTCGCCTGGAAGGGAGCACCGCCTGTTATCCGGACGATCTTGGCAGGTGGTTTTTCACCATACAATTTACCTTTTTCACAGGCAGGGCAATCATTACCTGACTTAAGGCTTTGATGACAGATCTTGATCTTCTTGGCACCTTTATAGGCGTTTGCACCATTTTTGCCGTGACCTTTTTTCTTCTTTTTTCGTTTCGGCCGGTTCTGCGGATTCGACGTTTTCTTCTTTTCGGTCTTATCGCCGAATACCATTTTTAATAACCGTTTAATGGATGCTGCTTTTTCATTGGACAACGTATTCAAATAAGCAACGGTTTCAACCAATGCTTTGATCAACTCATAATCGCCGTCCTGCAGTTCATTTGATCTTACCCGCTCAAGGAGCGCGTCAAGTTCGTCCTGCTTTATGTCCATCGTTTTTGACATGAAATGTGTGCTATCACATTTAAACTCTAATGTCTAGATTTTTTTCCACAAAAGTACATTATTTTTTTGAGGATTTCCGTTCCATATCAACATCTGTAATTCATGTGCAGCCAATGGGTGAATTTCATCTCCTCCCTTTTTAGGCCACCATTTAAAACGCCCCTTGCTCAATCTTTTTTGACAAAGCCAGAAGCCCTGGCCATCATATATTAGTATCTTCAGGGCAGTCCCCGGTTTGTTTCTGAAAACAAAAACATATCCGGAAAAAGGATTTTGTTTTAACACCCTGCGACAAACAGCTGCCAGGCCGTCGATCCCCTTTCGAAAATCAGCAGGAGTTACCGCCAGCATTATCCGCATTTGCGGTGTGATTTGGATCATGGAACACCAGCCAGTAAATATTTACCAAGGCTGATCACTGCCGGGTCTGCACGACCTTTAAAACACATACGCATCTTAAAACCGGCCTGATTCTCCATTTCTATTATACAGTTGGTATCTTCCGGCGCTGGAGTGATCTCTATAAACAGGGGGGAGTCATCGTCTTCTTCAGGAGAATCGACTGTAGTACAATGAATGGCATTATAAATTTTTTGTTTTAATGTGGTATGATTAAGCCGTAAACTGTGGGCAATCTTATTTATGCTCAGCCCTTGAGCATGGTGAAGGTCTGCTGCCGCCTGCCATAAATTATCCGGTATTCTTGACCTTCCGGTTCTGTTATTTCGCCAGTCTGCAAAAAGCTGCTGGACTTTTTCTAATGCGATTGATTGTTCTGCTGTCAATAATTGTTTATTCATCGGTCCCTCCATTAGCAATGTTCAAGTTGGAACCGATAATATCACCCGGTACTGGGTATTTCACGCAGGCTTACCGGAAGGACACAGATAAATAGTGAATATTGCGAACACACAACAAAGCAGTCGACAAAAATTACGATTTTCTAGTCGGGCAATACTTTTCTCTGGTAAGGTTCACTCAAGCATAAAACAACAACGGAGCGTTGTAATAACGGCCATGGCCGACCTATTCCTTCACCGAGGTTTGGACACAAGAAATCATGAAAGAAACGAATCTGTTAATTTAATTTTTCATACCTATCATAATCTCGTTTATTTGAAAATGTGTTTTTAACGATTTTAAGTATTTTGAATTTATTTAAAATAAACATCAAATGGGTGAAAGCTTGGCCGACCAGTTTATCATCGGCACGGAAACCGGATTGCTGCATCCCCTTTCAAAAGCATACCCGGAAAAGACCTTTTTCCCCGCATCTGATCAACTGACATGTGCAGACATGGAGAAAACGCAATTGCAGGACATTTGGGACTGCCTTGAAAATATGTCAGGAAGGGTGGTGGTTGAAGAAGAGATCCGCACCAAAGCCATGAATGCCGTTAAAGCAATGATTAATACCAAATAGAACTACAGCCATGCTTAGTTAAGTCCCAGGATATACATTTCATTTCGATGCGCCCCTGGGGCGCAACCTATGAATTGCAGGAGATGAGCCGTTATTCTTCACGGCTCCATATCCTATCGAATTCTAAGTTTTTTTAACCTTGCCCACAGGGGCAAGGTAGATTGAAAATTCCTCTTCCCCATCTATACCAAGCAATTCATCCAGTTCTTCCTGGTCATAAGCTGCAATCGCACAGGTTCCGGCATCAATCGCTTCACAGGCAAGGTATAAATTCTGGCACACATGGCCGGCATCCAGGGCGATAACCTTATGAGCGGCCAATCCATAACGCCATTCCATTCTATACGGTATGACAGACCAGATAAAGGTAACGGCGGATTTCCCAGGATAAGACTGGTTAAGGGAAGCAATGATCATTTTTTCCGACAGCAAATCATCCTTAAATTCAAAGACGAGTTGATGGGAAAGAGGTAAATATCTGTAAACGCCCGGCTCAATATTCTCCACATTAAAAACGGCAAGATAAGTTTCAAACGCATGGCGGCAACCGGCAGAAGGTACATTTCGGTATGCATGGCACTGAAATCTTTTCCCTCTGACACCCTGGGTGCACCAAAGCAGATAGGCCAGTTCGTCCAATGACAGGCTTTGATTCAGATAAACCCGGCGGCTTTTCCTGTTGCCTATGGCATATGTCAGATCCGTCTTGGGAATACCGTTCCATTCATTAAACCCAGGAAGATCTATTAAGGTTGCGTCCTCAGTTTTAGGTCGCCCACTAAAGATGGATATCTCACCATTCGATTTGATATTTTGAAAGATATTTTCTTAACCGATCCGAATCATTTGAATGCGCCTTTTTTTTCTTGGGGCTGCAAAAAGCGCCCTGCCTTCCTGGGCAATATTCTTGGAGGTTCGGCAGTTCCGGATAACATCGGCGAGTTGTACTTTTTCAAATCGATCAAGGGCTGCGGTTCGTTCTTCGCCAGTCAGATCCATCAATATGCCGCCATCGATTTGTTTCTGAGCAGCCCCCCCCCATCTAACGGACAGTCTATGGATTTCATCTTTGACAACCTGGTCCGTGATCCTGCCGCCGGGTGCAACATGAACAGGTAAGGGGAGAATCAAAAAAATCATATGCCTTTTCCGGCCGGCCCCGCCTGTCCTTTTCGGCCTCAATGCTTCTCCAGAGCCGTCTGGATTCCATTCATTATGTTGGAATAATATTTTTCAAACAAATAGTTGATATTGCATCTTGCATTATCAGATAAGGCCTGACGTTGGAAGACGGAAAGGGACGGGTCTTTTTAATTGATGGGATAAACAATTAAAAACAATGGAAGCAATTATTTTTACAGGTATTCAGGCCTCGGGTAAAAGCACATTTTATAAACAGCGATTTGCCGATACCCATGTCCGTATCAATCTGGATATGTTGAAAACCAGACACAGGGAAAAAATGCTTTTTCAGTGTTGCCTGGATATTTCCCAGCCTTTCGTCATTGACAATACCAATCTCACCCTTCGGGACAGACAACGTTATCTGCCAAAAATCTTAGGTGCAGGCATTCCGGTTCACGGCTATTTTTTTGACACCCGTCTGGAAGACGCCCTAGTCCGTAACCGGCTCAGAGGAGATCTGGCCATACCGGAAAAAGGAGTGACGGGTGCCTTCTCACGCCTTGAACCCCCAGGCCTTAACGAGGGATTTTTAACGCTTTCCCAGGTTATAATTCGTGGGCACTCTTTTGATGTCCTGCGTTTGGATATGGTCTGATTTTTGATCGCTGGATTTGAACGCATTAACAAACGTGTAATTCTTAGCGTCGGCGCCTTTTTTATCATCTGTTTCTATTTCAATCGTAACAAGCGAAACACATTCGTTTAACAATTAAAGCGTATAGAGATTCCGAGGCCGAAGTGTGCGTATGCAAGCCTTTGAAGAATACACAACTTATTTGTGACAATAAGCCTGTTTTAAAAGTTATTCTACAAATCATCAGGCCCTATACATATGTCTAAAACAGTTTTGGATGCGTGTAATTAAGGTGTCGGCGCAACTCGGAAATTTTTATTGATATTCATATTTTTAGGAGACGGTTTATGAAAAAGACCATGGACAGAAGACAGTTTTTAAAATACACCGGTGCGGGATTGGCAGGTCTTGGTCTGTCCACCCTTAATGTGCCTTTTTTCCGTTTGGGAAAAGCATCTGCGGCCCTTTCAAGTGACGCCTGGTGTTTTGGTGTTATGTCAGACACCCAGTGGAAAAGCGATTCCGAATCAACCGGAGGTGAAAATACCTGTGCCACCGGCATCATTGATGCCCTGAACCAGCAGTTTATTGATCATAACTGCAAGTTCGTCATTCAGGTCGGGGATTTGGTTGACAAGGACAGATATACTGATTCCAGCGACGGTTCCCACAATCTGGCAACCCATGCCGCACACCGTGAAATCCTTTATAACAACGGCATTGGATTTTTTCCACAGCGCGGCAATCATGAAGCCAGCCAGGCTGCAGCAAATGAATTTGTAGCGCTGTGGCCCCAGACCCAGGGTTCAGGACCCAATGTGAACGGTGCCACCAATTTCGTGCAGTCTGATATTGAAGCGCTTCAGGGTTTAAGCTATTCTTTTGACTATGAAAATGTCCGCTGTGTCATGATTGACCAGTTCGTTCGCAAGGACGGCAGCAACTATGACGGTACTTCAAGCTACTATAACAACATGGTGGATCAGGTGGCGTGGGTGGATAACATGGTCAGCTCAAGACCCAGTGACTACCATGCATTTGTCTTATCTCATAAAAATCTGATCGGCGGTAATCACAAGGACAACCTGTTCGGATCCGGTCTCACCTCCAATGCCGACTCAAGGGATGCTTTTCTCCAAAGCCTGGCGACCAACAACGCAGGTTGCTATATTTCCGGTCATGACCATATGCACCACAGGTCTCTGGTTTCCGACTCTACAGGCAGTTACAAAGTTCAGCAGCTCATCACCTCCTCCAACTCCTACAAGTTTTACACACCCAAAGACGGGGATGACGGCCGGGAAACCATGCTCCAGGAGGAGTTGTACACCATCGGATATTACATTTTTACTGTGGAAGGCCCCCGGGTCACTATTGATTTTTACAGCTCAAGCACGGGTCAAGATTACGGATCCGTCAGCCTGAGAAGTTACACCGAGCAACCCTTTTACCTCAGAGAACGTTTCGGCTACAGCCTGAACGGAGGGCGATATGAAGTGGGTCGGGGTGAAAGTTACGCCGGTATTGCTGACAGTTATAACAATACGACCGCCGAGATTCTGGGTGGCACTAATACGAACAATGAAACTGATTATGTCGGCCGCTCCCTGACCAAAACAGTAAACACCGGCTGGGCCGACGGTGCTCTGGTAGACGATGCCGCCTCTGATATTTTCACCCTGTGGGGGCTTGCGGACAACCTGAGTCTGTCTGGTTCCGCATCCACCCCCCTGCCTGACGCAGATGAAAGCCGGATCACGGATACCTATGCCCTTTCCATCTCATATAACCCCAGAAAGATTCGTGTATCCCAACTGATGAGGGGCGGCTTCTGCATTGCAGCCAGAAATGAAAACGATGTTTGGGTCAACGCTGTGGATCTTAACGACGGCGGTTCCAAAACCTTCAAAAGAGGCCCCTGGAAATCTACGTATGAACTGGGAACCTATGGGGTGGATCCCGGCACAAAAACTGTCTGGGCTGTATTGAATCATGAAAGTGATTTTGTGGCCAAACGAATTTAATTTTTTAAAAATATATTTTTATGGAGATAGAAAATGAAAAAAATTATTATAGCGATGGGCGTGCTTTTAGTTTTTGCTTCCCTGACTCCTTTTGCAAATGCTTTGGAAATCATAACCTTTGACACGTTTTCCAATGGTGCCAGCTATACCGAAGACGGATTTACCCTGACTGCCGACGATGGCAGCGAATTTTGGGCCATTGCTCCAGAGGATGCCTCGGATGGTTACTATTACACCGGTTCCGTGGCTTTGGTAAACGAACTTTCTACGACCACAACACTTGTTGCCGACGGTTCCTTTTTTAACCTGATCTCCATTGATCTGGCCGAGGCTTTTTCGCAAGAGGCAATCTATGAGGCAAGCATCTCCTTTATTGCAACTTATGCCGATGGATCCACCTACAGCGTTGATTTGACAACTGATGGCAGTGAAGGCCTGCAAACCTTTGACTTTGGAAGCGAGATGACAAACCTGGCATCTGTATCCTTTGGTAATGGCCAATCTTTTCAGTTTGACAATATTGTTGTCAACACGGTACCTGTTCCCTCTTCCCTGCTGCTGCTGGCGGCCGGGATGGGTGTCTTGGCCGGTACCAAAAGAAAACGTGCCTAATTTTGATTTATAGTAAACAGCTTTCATAGCTATTTTCAGGCAGGGTCCCGGTATCGGCCCTGCCTGTTCTATTTTTTTGATATAAATATATGCGGTACGGCCTGAACGTTCCCACAGAAAGGAGTGAATATGTTAGGAGGAATTGGTATCCCGGAGCTGTCCATTATTCTGGTCATTATCCTGGTTATTTTTGGTGCGGGTAAGCTGCCCGAGATCGGCGGTGGAATGGGTAAAGCCATCCGTAATTTTAAAAAATCGGTCCATGAAGAAAAAGATCCGCTGAAAGTGGAACATCATTAGTATCTGAACGGAAACCCGTGTCTGGGGACGCGACAGAGGGGCATTCAGCCTCAGGGCACATGCGCTTCATGCCCTGTAAGACTGAATGCCTATTCTCTGACAGGGC
Organism: uncultured Desulfobacter sp.; assembly: GCF_963666675.1. NCBI lineage: Bacteria > Pseudomonadati > Thermodesulfobacteriota > Desulfobacteria > Desulfobacterales > Desulfobacteraceae > Desulfobacter > uncultured Desulfobacter sp. The sequence continues at coordinate 2,414,091 of NZ_OY762929.1, forward strand.
TGCTGTCATGGGAAAGAAGCCTTTTATAACCATCATAGTTCCAACGTCTTCACATTCTTGTTCCCGTTAGGACGGGTTTGAAAGTTTTTTCTCTTTTTTTAAATTGGTTTGTGTGGGCAGGGCCTGCAAAGAGAAAGAAAAATGCTTCATTTAACAAATACAGATGCCGTCCACGCTCAGGGTGCCGTCGGCGGTTGCCCGGCAACCTGTTTTATCCATGGTGCATGCGCTGATGTGGGCCTGGACAACAATGTTTGAATTCGAGCGGATGATCTGCCCCCGGTAGGTCCATTCATGTTTATGGTTTTCTGCAACGGCCGGGGCATATTGTTCCGGGTTCAGATCGAATTTTTGGGCTTGATCATAAGATCGGCCATCTTTTGTAGGGGCAATCCCCTGTGGTTGCCCCCGTTAGGGCAGGCACAGAGACCTGCCCCTACAATGGCCGACGTTGGAACCAAGCCCGAATTTTTTGATCATGAAAAGCCGGATTAACTGGAGGAAGGATTCTACGCCCAACGACCCTGGGCAGACCGTATCCTGATAAAAATGGGCATGGAAGAACCACTCATCTGGATCCACCTGTTTTTCACCCTGGACCAGCCCCTGGCCGTGTAATCCTGCGTTAAAATCAAGAAACGAAATTTTGTCAACCATTCTCAATGCTTTTCCCGGCTTCCCCGTATTCGGGCCGATGTTGCTGTCTTCCGGGGTTAAGGGGGCGATATCTTCAAGTACGATGTCCGGTTGCCGGCTCTCTTTTTCAATAGTCACAAAGGGGAATCCGGGGACATATCCATTCACAATTTTTCTAATGAACCGGTTATTTATGATTTTAAGCGAGGATATCTATCGGCCCAGCGCCCATTTTCATATGGAAATAGGCCATAGACTATCCCTGTCACTCCGGATTTTTTCAAGGACGATTCAACCACAATATGTGGGCTTGTCCAAATTTCAAAAAAGAGAGCCCTATAAATGCAAAAGCTCGCCCTTAAAATTTTAGCCCCCTCAGAATTGATTGGAGTATAAAACCCATGTTCTGTAAGGGCTTTGGGCGACACATGATACCATTAGTCCGGGGTTTTGAATTACTTCATTTGCTTGGAATGATTGCTTAATGATGTCGATTTGTGTTACATAAATTTCATACACGTTTAATGATAACAAGCAAATGGTTTAGCTTTGGTAGACCTGCCCATTATGCAAGGATGCTTGAGCTTTAAAACTCTTTATGATTGTTTAGGCTGGTGAAGCTTTCCACTGCCGTCACTTAGGTCCGAGTCATGATAGAAAAACCCACATATAAAGAATTAGAAAAACGGATTCAGGAATTAGAAAACATTGAGTCGGAGAACAAACATTTCAGAGAAGCGTTACAGGAAAAAGAAAGTTTGTTTAGACGATTATATGAAAAAGCGCCCTTGGGTTACCAATCACTTGATGAAAATGGCCATTTTATTGTTGTCAACCAAACTTGGCTGGATACTCTCGGATATACAAACGAAGATGTGATTGGCAAATCTTTTTCAGATTTCCTGCACCCTGATTGGCGGGATCATTTCAAAGAGAATTTTCCCCGGTTTAAGTCAATCGGAGAAGTTCTGGGCGTTGAGTTTGAAATGGTCAAAAAAAACGGAGATCTAATTCTGGTTTCTTTTACCGGAAAGATAAGCAGGGATAAAATAGGTAACTTTCAGCAGACCCATTGCATTTTTCATGATATCACGGCACAAAAACAAGCCGAAGATAAATTGAAACGAATTGAATGGATGCTGTCCAGAAAGCCTTTTTCTGAATTCGGGTCAAAAATAGAAAAATACAATTCGGGATATGACGATCTGACCGAATTGAATCGTGATGGCATTATCCTGAAATCCATAGGGCGTGAACGACTGAAGGGTTTTGCCGATGACTACCTGGAGTTGATAGGGACTTCTTCCGCGATCTACGAGCTTAACGGCGACTATGCCTTTGGTATTTTTGCTTCGGGCTGGTGCCAAATGATGGACAGAGCTTCGCGTAAACTTTGTGACACCGGTGATAATGTTAAAGCACTTAAATCCGGCCGCTGGCTGTGCCATGAATCTTGTTGGACGGACTGTTCCCAAAAGGCCATTGAAAAGCGTGAGCCGGTGGACATCGCTTGCAATGGTGGCATTCGATTGTACGCCGTGCCCATTTTTGCTGGAAAAAATGTAATTGGATCGATCAACTTCGGATACGGAGATCCGCCGAAAGATCCTCAGAAACTCAATATACTGGCTGATCTCTACCATCTCAAATACGATGATCTTTTCCGTGGAGCCAAGACATATGATTCCCGTCCACCTTATATTATTGAAATGGCCAAAAAACGCCTCAAAACCACAGCCAAACTTATCGGTTCAATGGTTGAGAGTACCCAGGCCATGGAGGCTCTGCGGGAAAATGAAAACCAGATCAGCAGTATTTTCAGGAGTGCTCCCGTCGGCATTGGTTCGGTTGTCAACCGGGTGCTGAACAAAGTCAACGACCGCCTGTGTGAAATGACCGGATATAGTGAAAGCGAACTGATTGGCCAAAGTGCCCGGAAGCTTTATCCCAGCGATAAAGACTTTGAATTCGTGGGTCAAGAAAAATATGCCCAGATAGCTGACCATGGCACAGGAACTGTGGAAACCCGTTGGCGGAAAAAAGATGGCACCATCATGGATGTCCTTCTCAGTTCTACACCTGTGGACCTACAGGACCAGTCAAAAGGGGTCACTTTTACCTCCCTGGACATAACCGATCGAAAACAGGCTGAAAAAGAGTTGAACCATGCCCACGAAAAAATTCTGACCATTCTGGAAAGTATTGACGCAACCGTTTATGTGGCAGATATGGACACCTCTGAAATCCTATTCATGAACAAAAGGATGATAAACGATTTCGGCGGGGATAAAACCGGTGATATTTGCTACAGTGCCTTCAGGAACAACTCAGAACCATGCGAATGTTGTACAAATAAGCAGCTTGTTGACGAAGATGGTAATCCTACTGGAGTCCGTGTCTGGGATGATAAGAACCCTGTCACCGGAAGGTATTATATCAATTACGATCGGGCTATTGAATGGACGGACGGCCGCGTAGTCCGGATGCAGATCGCCACAGATATCACTGATCTAAAAAAAATGGAATCTCAACTTCTCCAGGCCCATAAGATGGAATCGGTAGGCCGTCTGGCCGGAGGAGTAGCTCACGACTTTAACAATATGCTCAACATAATCCTCGGCAATACGGAAATGGCAATTGAGGACATAGCCCCGGACGATCCGGTGCACGGAAATCTTGGAGAGATTTTATCTGCGGCCAAGCGATCTGCTGACATCACCCGGCAACTCCTGGCCTTTTCCAGGAAACAGACCATCGCACCCAAGGTCCTTAATCTCAACGATACCATCGAGAGCATGTTCAGGATGCTTCGGCGCCTGATCGGCGAGGATATCGACTTGGTGTGGAGACCCGGCGCAAATATCCGGCAAGTCAGGATGGACCCGTCACAAATCGATCAGATTCTGGCCAATCTATGCGTCAACGCGCGCGATGCCATTGCGGACGTAGGAAAGATCACTATAGAAACTGGCAACACAACCTTTGATTCCGCCTATTGTGAGACACATCAGGGCTTTAACACTGGTGACTTTGTCCTGCTGGCGGTCAGCGATGATGGTTGCGGCATGGACAAAGACACCATGAAAAATATGTTTGAACCTTTCTATACTACAAAGGGAGTGGGCAAAGGAACTGGTTTGGGTCTGGCCACGGTGTACGGCATCGTTAAACAAAATGAAGGTTTCATAAACGTTTACAGCGAGCCGGACCAGGGTACCACCTTCCGAATTTATCTGCCCCAGTATCGGGCTGACACTAAAACGCCGGAGAAAAAAACAGCAGACAAAATAGACATGGACGGAAATGAAACCATTTTGTTGGTGGAGGATGAACCTTCCATCCTACGAATGACCCGCATGATGCTGGAACGAAGCGGTTACAAAATTCTTGCGGCCAGCACGCCGGGAGAAGCGGTCTCGATTGCCCGTGAACACACTGACAAAATTCACCTACTCATGACTGACGTGGTTATGCCCGAGATGAACGGGCGGAACCTGGCAAAAAAAATCCTGTCCTTACACCCCAATCTCAAACGCCTGTTCATGTCCGGCTACACCGCCAACGTCATTGCCCACCACGGTATTTTGGATGAAGGCGTGAACTTCATACAGAAACCGTTCTCGAAGCAGGATCTGGCAATCAAGATTCGGGAGGTGCTGGATCAGGATTAAAATTCAACATTGCACATAATTTTCAAAAGTAAAACTATTGCGGGGTAGTGGAAATGGTATTCGTCGTATTCATGACAATTTTTCCAAAAAGTATCTGGTTTTGAGGAAAGACCGACCCCGGATTATGTCTATTAGTCCTGGGGTTTTTGGAAAACCATTCAACCCCAATATGTTGTGTCTGCTTTGAAAAGCCACGAATCAATTTTATAGAACAAATTGTTGAATCAGAAAAAAACTGACCCTGGCAGATTTAGGTAGGTTTTATTAAAACAATAACTTGACATTGTGACTCAAGTTGGCGATGGATAACTATTTAATTGCGGACTGTTGAAATTCAATTGGATGATGAGGGGAACTGATGAAGAAAATTCTGATTTCACTGGTGTTTATTTTTACCGTTGCTTCTTATGCAAATGCTGCTCTTTCAAATTCAGTTGCAAATACAAGCATCCTTGTCGATTGGTTATCTTTTCAGTGCGTAGGATACAGTACAGACGAGAATTCTGCCCCCTCACTTTCATGGAGCAACTATAACGAATATTCAAGTGGGAATTTAAACCCCGAACATATATCTGATCACGCCGAGAACTGGTCAGACGGGACATCCGTCACAACTGGAGATGAAGGAGGTCAGGTAACGGCAAGCACTTCACTTACTGATTTGTATATTTCAACTTCGTCAACGGCCTTAAATGTTCCTAATACTCCACAATATATAAGTTACGGCGATGCCATAGGTATACTTTCGCGGGAAGCTGATATTTCCGTAAGTGGTTACGGAGTTATTGAATTTAGCGTCGGTTACCAATGGACTCTTGATATCAATGATTTAGCTGATTTCTCTAGTGCAGATATATATATCAGTATGTATGTGATTCGCCCAAATGATAACGAAACTGGATATAAGTATGACATATTCAGGGACAGTTTTGAATTATACGTCAATATAGAAAATGATGGGGCCAACAGCTTGTCTGGTTCAGGAACATTATCTTTCAGCTTTGAAGTAGAGGATGGTGACGAATGGACGTTTAGAACATTCGTTTCATCAGCAACTCGTGGATATAATGAAACTGCTGTTCCGATTCCAGGATCAGTATGGTTGTTAGGAACCTCATTAATGTTGCTATTTTATCTTCAGGCATCAAATGGGGTAGGACCACGCATAAGACTATGAATTAAATTAGTTAAGTTAAGTTAATAAATCAAAAGAGCCATATAGGAAATCAGAGCAAATATTCAACAACCCAAATGCACACGGGCAAGCCGGTGATTTCGTAATGTTATACGCTTCTTTTTTCAGAAATCTTTAAGGAATCGATGATCCCACAACATAAGTCTATTATCGGTGACCGGTAAAATTTTGAACGTAGGCACCAATTCCAGAAGAAAGAACCAGGAATTTAAAATCTATGCCAGTGAACCCTACAAATGGTATGGCTCGCTTTTTTCAAAAACATGCCCCCGCACATCTTGTGCCGGAATTTTTTCATTCGACCAGAAAATTAACTGTCAAAATATGAGCGTCGGTCATTGTAGGGGCAGGTCTCTGTGCCTGCCCTAACGGGGGCAACCACAGGGGATTGCCCCTACAAAAGATGGCCGATGTTGTGATCAAGCCCAAAATATGGATTGACAAGAGGGCGATTGGAGTAGACTACCTCAAAAACAGGGTCCATTTTTGGGGTGAACGACTAGCGCAGACTTTCCCTGTACTTCCATACGTTTTAAATTCTTAAACCGGCGAGTAATATACGTGTATCCCGTAGTTTCCGATTCCTATCAATTCAGATTTTTTAATAGACCATAATAATGGTTCAAAAGTGGCCTGGAAAAAACTTCAAAAAGGTGTGAAAAATACCAGACATAAAGCCATATCTTTAAAACTGTTTTTTATAATGGCAATGGTGACGCAGACTCCGGCCCCGATTCAGGTAAGCCCAAGACCTATAACCATCATGACAATAGCGGTAATCGTCATTTTCTTCTCCCGTTAGTGGTCACATGAAACATGACACTGAGAATGATGACGCCTTGTACCATACACAAGCCAAATACCAACAAGGCCGAGTAGGGATATCCACCATATGGGGCTTTAATGTCTCCGATCAGGTTGGATAGGATCATATAGCCGAGGATGGCCGGAGTGATGTATTTAAGGCAGACGGTCCATAGCTTTCCGACTTTGAAGTCACTGGTCAGATTGATGTGATCCTTAAACTTGTCTATGCCGCAGATCCAGACCAGGAATACGATCTCCAAGAGCCCTCCCGCTAATACGCCGAAATTGTTGATGAACCGGACCACGATATCCAGCACCAACAGTCCGGAATGTGTCGCAAACACGATGCCGCACACAATGCCGATGCCGCAGTAAATACTGGCCGCAGCTTTACGGCTGATGCCGAATCGGTCAATAAGTACGGACACCGAGACCTCGCAGATGGATATCATGGAACTCAAGCCTGCAAAAAGCAGGGCGGCAAAGAACAAGGTTCCGAATAATATGGGACCGGGCAGGCTGTTAATGGCCTTGGGAATGGTGACAAAGGCAAGGCCCACACCCGAGCCGACCACTTGATCAACCCCCACGCCCTTTAGGAAAGCCATATTGCCCAGGATCGAAAAGACCATAATGCCGCAAAGGATACTGAATCCGCAATTGCAGAACGCCGTGATAAATCCGTTGTTTGCCATATCCGAATTTTTGGGCAGGTAGCTTGCGTAGGTGAGCATGATGGCAAAGCCGATGGAAAGGCTGAAAAAAATTTGGCCATAGGCCTCAACCCAGACCTTGAAGTTGAACAGTGCCGAAAAATCGGGTTGAAACATCCAGTTCAGGCCTTCAGTCGCCCCTTCCAGGGTTACGGCCCGGGCGGTGATGACGATAACCATAATAAAAAGCAGGGGCATGAAAATTTTGCCGGCCAATTCAATCCCTTTTTTAACACCATTGAAAAGCACCACCCAACAAACCAACCAGGCGCAGAGGATGGCCCCGAGTATGGGCCACCGGATGCCGTTAAAGGCAAACGGTGTGTCTGAAAGCTGAAGATAGGTTTTATAAAAGAAATTTGCGGTATCTCCACCCCAGCCCTGGGTAAAGGCCAGAACCAGATAGGATATGGTCCAGCCCACCACCGCCACATAATATATAGAGATGATAAAGGAGACCAACAGCTGCCACCACCCCAGCCATTCCCAGCGATGGGACAGTTCCCTGAAGATATTGGGCGCAGAGGTTTTGAATCTATGCCCGACCCCAAATTCCAGAATCAGGAACGGAATGCCCGCCGTGACCATGGCAAAAAGATACGGGATAAAAAAAGCGCCGCCTCCGTTTTCATAGGCAACATAGGGAAATCGCCAGATATTCCCTAAACCGATGGCCGATCCGATGGCCGCGAAGATAAAGCCGGTCCGCGTGCCCCATTGTTCTCTTTTATTCATACACCAACTTCCGTTTGTAATATAAATAAGGGCCATGGGTTGGACTGATGTATCAACATCCAGGCGCAACCCAGAACAAAACATGAAAATAATTTAACAACTGATTTGGACTTTACTATATTCACTTTTGTGAATCAATACAGAGTGATTTTATTAATTTCTGGACGACAATACGATTATTTACATTGAAATTTCAAAGGATCTGGCTGTAACAGAGAGTGACGAAATCGAATAATTCTTGGGACTTTACTTAATTGTTTTCAGTATATGGTGGGCAACGCTGGGCTTTTACCCACCCTACCTGAGTTATGACTGGTGCGGCATGCATCATCTATCATTTATTCAGACAACATTTTTTGTATTTCTTTCCACTGCCGCAAGGGCATGGATCATTTCTTCCAATTTTAGGCGCTTCTCTTTGAAATGGCGTTATCTTTCTATTATTTTTTTGATCATTAAACATATCATTTAGTTCTTGTTCCCTTAATTTTTGTCGCTTTTCGTCTTCCTTTCTTTTCTCTCTGATCGCAGAAAGTTCAGGGATATCATCATTGTGGAGGATACTCAGGCATTCTAAAGGCTCGCCAATATAGCCGGCGTCGTTTTCATTATTATAAATTTCCCGGAGAACTGGTATTCCCCTGGGATCTCCAATTCCGCGCAGGCAATAGGCAAGCATTTCATAGGAATTCAATTCACTGCTTTCATCTCTCCACTTTTCCATAATTAAGTCAAAAGATTCAGGATATGGGAGATATTCAAGGATTGAAGCCAGGTCCAAGCCGTCAATTTCATTATTTTGACAGGCTTTTAAAATTAATTCATCCGCGGACTCGTCCATTGCATTAATGGCGCTTATCGCGTCTCCATAAATAAAATCCAGGCCGTCAGCCTCATTTAAAACACGAATCAAATCAGATACAAATTCTTTTTTACCAATTCGACCCATGATGTTTACAATGTGAATGTCGCCCCAGGTATTCAATTCATCTGATAGCGCTGCTTTCAATTCAGATACAGGGGCAAGATCAACCACTTTTTGGGATAATTCTTCGGGTACGCTGGGTCCGGAATTTTGTATTGCCTGGATCAAGTCGGCGATGTGTGCGTCCGGCATTAAAGCCTTCACATAAACATTGCGCTCCAGAATAGAGAAATATACTGACAGCACGAGAGAAACTAATGTCAATACGTCATCATAATTTTTAGATGTCTTGAGTTTAGGCCATAAAGAAGATTGCGTGGATAGCGTCTCAAATAAAAATATCCCTGCTGAATCCTTATTGAAAAACTTTATTATTTCGTCAGGTACTGTTTCCTCGGGGTAGCGTTTCTGTATCGTGTCCCGGGCATCGGACAGCAGTGTTGTAATGAGATCCTGGTATTGGTTCTTCTTAATTAAAAGAGTAAGTTCATCCTTTACGTTCTGTGCAACGGATAGATGATCATTTTTATTAAAAAAGGAATCAAAGACTTCCGCAGGATTTAAAATAATGCTTTCAGGTCCAAAACTTTTTCTGAAATCATCAAAATAATCAGTGGCATCACAATAATCTCCAAAACCATTTAGCTCGATCAGCTCCGGATCTTTGCCTTTTTTTATACTTTTTAGAATGATATCCGTGATCCAGGCAATATCCTCTTGATGCTCATGCTTTAAGAGATTGTAAACTGCATGAGCGTTAAGCACGGGGTCTTTGATTCGCTCGACGGCGGAAATTAATATTTCTCTTGCTTGATCATCATAAATGCTTCCCAAATAATCAAAAACCCCAAACAACGAATCTGTATTCAGATTATTTGGTATATTTTCAATGATTGTTTCCAAGGCCGGCGCATATTTCATCTTTGATAATGCCTCGGCGCAATTGGAGGGGATGTTTCCGGAATCATGCAAAAAACTATTCAGGATAGCCGGCGCATGTTGGACGGCTTTATGTGCAGCAATATATTTGGGTGCTGCACATGCCAGGTGTGAATCTTCATCTGAGATCAATTTACTGATCTCGTCGGTATATCTATTGGCGTATTTTTTTTCTAAAGCGTCAAATGCCCATTCTCTGACAAGGCTGTTGTCATGGGAAAGATACTTTACATAATCTTTATAGTTCCAAAGTCTGCGCATTATTATTCCTGTTAGGATGGGTTGGATAGTTTTTTCTCTTTTTTCAAATTCGTTTGTGTGGGCAGGGCCTGCAAAGAGAAAGAAAAATGCTTCATTTCATAAATACAGATGCCGTCCACACTCAAGGTGCCGTCGGCGGTTGCCCGGCAACCTGTTTCATCCATGGTGCACGCACTGATGTGGGCCTGGACAACAATGTTTGAATTCGAGCGGATGATCTGCCCCCGGTAGGTCCATGCATGTTCATGGTTTTCTGCAACGGCCGGGGCATATTGTTCCGGGTTCAGATCGAATTTTTTGATCATGAAAAGCCGGATTAACTGGAGGAAGGATTCTACGCCCAACGACCCTGGGCAGACCGGGTCCTGATAAAAATGGGCATGGAAGAACCACTCATCTGGATCCACCTGTTTTTCACCCTGGATCAGCCCCTGGCCGTGTAATCCTGCGTTAAAATCAAGAAACGAAATTTTGTCAATCATTCTCAATGCTTTTCCCGGCATCCCCGTATTCGGGCCGATGTTGCTGTCTTCCGGGGTTAAGGGGGCATGATCTTCAAGAACAATGTCTGATTGCAAGCTCTCTTTTTCAATAGCTGCGAACGCCTCGGTATCCCGGATTCCCACCTGTTTGGCCAAGGCATCCGCCGTAAAAAAACCGAAATTGGTGGTGCCTGTGTACACGGATTGGCCTTTGTTGAGCACATCCATATCAAAGTTTTGAATGATCATGCCGCCGGCCTTGGAGACCTCGGTCATTCTTACCCTGATTTTTACCGTCCCCGAGGTCCGGGTAAGGTTTTTAACGAGTCTGGCTTTTCCCCCAAGGTTTCTGAAATGCAGACGATCCTCGCTGAGCAGGGCCGCACCGCCATAGGCGGCAAGCCATCCACAGGGCTGAAGGGCCACTTCAAGCAAAATGCAAAAGGGCATGGTCTCGGTGTGGTTGGCTGCAAAATACCAGGCGTCTTTATCAATTTTGTAGGTGGTTTCTATCCATCCGCCGGGGGCGGTTTGCCAGGCCGGGTGGTCCGCTTTGGTCACCGCATCCATGAAAAAGTAAGGGGGCCTTGGTAGTCTTGCAATTTCACGCTTTTGGTCGAAAACTTTATAGGGTTCTCCAAATGCCTCGGATGGATTGCCCTGGGCAAAGGCTAAAATTTTGTCCCGGTTAAACAGAGGGCGGGATTTAAATTTTTCAAGCAACCCGGGATCCATGACCGCTTCAAACCCCATGATACTTGCAATGACCGTGTTATTTTCATCCAGGAATGTAAAATATCCTTTTATTTTGTGCTGATCCTGGTGATTGACCGTAAAGATAATCCGCACCTTTTCCCCGCTTTGTCCGGGGAAGGCCTTAAAAATACGTAAATTGGCAAAGCTTGCGGGCAGGCAGACCTGTCCGCAATTGTGAAAGGTCCACAGAATTGCCGTCTGGAACGCGGCATCCAGCACCATGGGGTCCATGGTCCATTGCCGTGCATGGGGCGTTTTATACCATGTGCCGATGTCCGGTGCCGTGGCAGTCATCACCTCGATGCCCTTGGGGGACACGCCGCGAATTTCAGAAATGCACTGCAGGTCGCCCTCATGAAACAAAATGGTTTCATAGGCCTGGTCCATGCTGATCTCCCAGGGCGCAAGGTCCAAAGATAAGAATTCGGGTAAGACCGGGGGCTGGGGCAGGTTCTCTGCCAACAGCACCTGGGCCCTGACATGCTGGACTGTTAATCCCTTTTTACCCGAAGAGGTGATGCGGCCCGGTGTAAAGTGCTGATGATCGATGGTGGCGCACTTTCCAATGTCCACCTGAACCTCTGTTTTGCCGTCTCCGGGCACGATGCCTTTGAGCAACTGCACTTTTTCCATGCCGGCAAAGTGCAGGCCCGGATTGTTTTTCTCAGCGCCGCCGGCCAGCAGGTCCACCATCAGGGCCAGGGGAACCACCGGTGCGTTGTCGATTTTATGGTCGTCAATAATAGCACTGTCCCGGCTGCTGAAGGTTTGGGTCAGTACTTTATTCATTACAGCAGCGGGTTCCGGCACCTCCGAGGGAATGGTGCCTCCCACAACGATCTCAACGCAAGATCCGTCGGTATTGCCCATCTCCGCCACCATCTGCCGGGCGCCTGCCTGGATGGGGATCAGTTCAATCCGGCGTTTTTCAAATTCACGTTTCAACGCATCCGTGACCATGCCGCCGTCCCAGGGCCCCCAATTGACGGCAATGGCCCTGCAATGGGGGAGAGTTGCTTGTTTGGCCCGGGCGATTTTATTGAGCACTTCATTGGCCATGGCATAATCGCATTGGCCGGTATTGCCGAATCTGGCCGCAACCGATGAAAACATCACCAGGTATTTTAGCTTGTCCTGGTCCACGGACGACAGCAGGGCAAAAAGCCCGTCGATTTTTGTTTGAAAGACCTTTTCAAACTGTTCGGGTGTTTTTTCACAGATCAATTTATCTTCAAGGACACCGGCCCCATGGATCAAAGCGGTCACAGGGCCTAACTGCCGGCTTACATCTTCCATGGTTGTCTGGACACGATCCTTATCCCGGATGTCCACGCAGTAGTAGGCCACCTCATTGCCCCATTCTTGTATACGCGTCAGATTGGTTTTAATATCGCGGTTTGAGACAAACCGGCGATATTCAGTTTCCACCCGGGCAGGCGTGGGTTTTTCATTGTCAAAGGCATTGGCAAAAATGGCTTGCTTCATCTGGGCGGGGCTGTCCATACCGTCAAGCCAGACCGGTTCCTCAAAGGGCGGTTCGGATCTGCCCAGAAGGGCGATTTTAGACCGGCACTGTTTGGCAAGGGCAATGGCGCACGCGGCGGTAACGCCCCTGGCCCCCCCGGAAATCACCACAACATCGGATTCGTCCAGGTCGATTTCCAGCGGTTCGCCCACAGGCTTGGATACAAGTTCGGGAATATAACAGTTTTCAGCGTCAAGCCCCATTTCCACGGCACCCCGGGTCATCATCATGGCCACGGCAGCTTCGGCATTCTTTTTTACGGCTTTGGGATCAAAGGGCAGGTCAAGGGCACGGCACAACACCTGCTTCCATTCCAGGGCGGCTGTTTTGGCAAGGCCTGCCATGCCGCCGTAAACCGGACTGATTTGAGGATTTAAATTTTTAAACCCGAATCCGCCGCCAAGAAAGCTGACACAGGCCATGAAGCCGCCGCCTGCTTTGGCGCTTGCTTCAAGATGAGGCCCGTTTTTAGATGCCATGCTGAATGCCGTTAAAAGAAACCGGCTTGCCAGGGCATCGTCCCCGGGCGTGTCAAAGGCGTCCGGGATGAGAACAATGCCTGCGGCATTTGGAAGATCGGGAATGTTTTCGGGGGTGGCGTCAATAATCTGTGCATTAATATCAAGTTTTTTAAACTCTTTTTTAAATGCTGCAGCTATGCCCGCGCTGTCTTTTGTCAGGTAAATGGTTTTACCCGCAGGAATCTGGATTTTTGCCCCGTTATAGAAGCGGACCTGATGGGCAGGAAAGGCGGATAGCTCAACTTCCTGCCTGCCAAGGGGCTTTAAATCGGTTTTCAGGGCCGGTTCAGTCCGGCCCGGGTCATTTATGGCGTCATGCGAAGTTTTTTTTTAGGGGCTTTTTGTGAAGCCTTTGTTTCGTCGGGTGCCAGGTAATTTATGATATCGGCTATGGTTTGCAAACTGCCCATGTCATCCGATGATAGTGCCTTGGCATCGGGTTGCTCCTGCTCAAGTCGGGATAGAATTTCCACCCGTTTAATGGAGTCAATGCCAAGATCCGATTCAAGATTCATGCTGGGTTCAAGCATCTCCTGGGGGAAACCGGTCAGCTCACTGATGATGTTGACCAGAATGTCCAGGGTTGCCGTATCCTGGGGTTGGGTTGCCTGGTTGTTTTTAGGCTCAATTTGTTCAGCAGGGAGTGGGGCTGCTGTGGGTTCAGGCGCTGCCGATGTTGCCTGGTCGGTTTCCACGGCCCCGCAGATATCGCCAAGGGTTTTGACCGATCCCAGGCCCTGGGCCGAGAGATCTTCACTGTCCGGGAATGCTTTTTCAAGTTCTGAAATGATCTCAACCTTTTTGATGGAATCCACGCCAAGGTCCGATTCAATATTCATCTCAGGTTCTAGCATCTCCACCGGAAACCCGGTCAAACGGCTGACAATTTCAAACAGAACAGTTTTTACATCCGGGGCTGGTGTTACAGCAATCGGCTGGGCCGTAGGCTTGGCTGCCGGCTGGGGCTCAACCTTGACTTGGGGAGCCGTTGCCGGTTCCGGTCTGGGTGCCGTTTGTTGTACCGGGGGCGCCGGCGGCTGCGCAGGCATCTGGGGCTGATATTGGGGCGCGGCCTGCACCGGGGCCTGATGCTGAAACACGGGGGGGGCAGGCGTCTGCACCGGTATCTGTCCACGGGTTTGTGACATCAGAGCCGCCAATGCCTGGCTGGCCTGGGTCTGGGTTTCCAGAAACTTTTCATGGGCACGGGCGGTCTGGGCCTGGAGCTGCTGCATGGCATTGAGCCCCTGGACCAAAATATCAGGATTGGCCTGAACTTGGGTTGCCGTTGCATGCTGGGGTGAATTTGACGTGGGGTGTGATTGGGTACCGTTAAATTCAGGGTGTGGAAAAGATGTCATGGTATTTCCTTGTGTGGTGGATCTCTGTTGGGGTGACGCCATTGTACGAACAGATGAATCCAGTGCAATGTTTTCGTTTTTGGGGGCTTGGGATGCCTGGGCCTCAAAAGGCTTGGATTGGGGCGGCTGGGACAGGGACAACTGTTGGTGTGTCGTCCGGCCAGGGGCATCCATGGGGGCCTGTTTTGTCTGAACCATTTTGGGTTCAGGCATTTCAGGTAACTTGGGTTTTGCATTGGCCCCGTTGATCATAACAATAAGTTTTTTGGATTCAGGCTGCGCCGCATCCTCTTCCCAGGCCGACAGATCCACAGAATGCCCTGATGCGGCAAGGGTGCATAAGCCAATACCTAAATCCTGGATACCGGAGCTTTTGCCGGCAGATTTGTCCAATGCGACGACCTGTACATCCTGGTCTTTTAAAATGGATTTAATCAGACCGGACAGAACAGCCTTGGGGCCGATTTCCACAAAGGTATTGATACCCTGGGCGTGCATCTGTTTGATGTTGCCGATAAAATCCACCGGATGCATCAGTTGAGTTCCCAGAAGATCCTGTGCCTTTGCGGCATCTTCGGGGTAGGGGGCGCCGGTGGTATTGGACAATACCTGGATGTTTGTCGGTGTGACGGCGGCTTTTTGGGTCAGCTCATTAAACGGGGCCGCCGCATCCGATACCAGGCGGCTGTGAAACGCTGCGGCCACCGGCAGTTTGATGGCCCTCATCTTGCGTTTTTTGCAGATTTTTTCAGCCTCGAGAATATGCCGGGTCTCACCGGATAAGACACCTTGTACCGGGCTGTTTCTGTTGGCCAGGACCAGGTCCAGTTTTTCTTCTTCAAGCAGCGCCTCAATTTTTTCAATGGGCGCCTGGATTGCCAGCATACTGCCTGGATCTCCGGCGCTTTGGCCGGCCTTGGCCATGAAGTTGCCCCGGGCCGCCGACAGTTCAAAACAGGTTTTGGCATCAATCCAGCCGGCGGCATAGAGTGCGCACAACTCGCCGTAACTGTGCCCGCAGGTCATCCGGGGTGCCACCTTGAACCGGGAAAGAATGCCGAGCATGGACAAAGAGACCGCGCCGATGGCCGGTTGGGCGATGCGGGTCTGGCGCAGGGCTGTCTCGGCCGATTTTTTATCCATGGCATATTCCGGCGGCGGATACATGTAGGCGGACAGCAGTGTGTCATCTTGGGCATCGGTGTCGCTGACACAGGACTGGGCCATTCCAAGCATCTCAAGGCTTTCGGGAAACACGGACATAATCTGACCGCCCATCCCGGTGTACTGACTTCCCTGGCCCGGGAAGACAAACCCCAGTTTGCCCGATGCAGCGCCTTTACCAAAGAATATCGGCGGCTTGGCAGATTGCTCTTTATTGATTACATCCTTTGCCTGGGATATCCGCTCAAAAACATCATCCGGGTCTGCCAGTAAAATCAATAGCCGCATGTCATTGGCTGTTGAGAATGTTTTTCTGGATTGGGCTGCCTGCCAGGCAACGGCCTGGGTTATCGCAGCCTTATCCCGGACATCGTAGGCTTTTATGGCGTCACGGACGGTATCAAGCTTTGCGGCGATATCTTTGCGTGTTTTTCCGGAAAAGGCCAGAATCTGCACTGTACCGTCCCAGGAGATCTCCGCTTTTTCAGGGGCGTATTCTTCAAGTACGGCATGAAAGTTTGATCCGCCGAAACCAAAGGCGGAAACGCCTGAACAGCGCAACGCGTTTTTCGTACCGTTGCCGATCCAGGGCCTGGAAACCTGGTTGAGATAGAATGGGGAGTTGTGGATATCCAGATCCGGGTCGGGGGCTTGGGCCTTGAGTGTGGGGGGGATGACCTTGTGGTGCAGGGCCAGTGCCGCCTTGATAATGCCCGCAGCGCCTGCGGCCGCCTTGGCATGCCCGATCATGGATTTCACCGAGCCCAGGGCTGTGGATTCGTTGCCCTTGTCCTTGAAAAATTGTTTCAGGGCCGTAAATTCAACCTTGTCGCCCACCCGGGTGCCGGTGCCGTGGGCTTCGATCAGGTCGACGGATTCGGGCAGAACACCCGCATTGCTGTAGGCATTTTTCAGTGCCTTGGTCTGCCCTTTGGCATCCGGGGCATATACGGCGGAGGTGCGCCCGTCACTGGATGTGCCCATGCCTTTGATCACCGCGTAAATTCGATCCTTGTCCCGCTGGGCATCTTCCAGGCGTTTGAGCACCAGCAGGCCCACGCCTTCGCCGAGCACGGTTCCGTCGGCTTTTTCGGAAAAAGGCCGGGCGTCACTGCTGTGGGACAATACACCGGTTTTGGCAAAACACATGTGCATGAAAATGTCATTGAGGGTATCCACCCCGCCGGTGATGGACATGTCGCACTGGCCAGTTTCAAGTTCCATCATGGCCGTATGGATGGCGGACAGTGAGCTTGCACAGGCCGCATCACACACCGTGTTGGTGCCGGACAGATCCAGACGGTTGGCAATTCTGCCGGCGACCACATTTCCCAACAGGCCCGGAAATGAATTTTCCTGCCAGTTGACATAGGAATCGCTGATCTGTTTTAACACCCGTTCCTTTTTATCCGGGGCGATGCCGGCCGCATCCAGGGCTCTTTTCCAGAATGGATGGCCGAGCCTGGCCCCAAGGGGAATCACCAGCTCCTGGGTGCCGGTCACCCCGAGGATCACATTGACCCGTTTTTCTTTCAGATAGGCGTCACCCGCAGGATAGCCTGCATCGGCCAGGGCCATGCGCACCACTTCCAGACCCAGGAGCTGGGAGGTGTCGGTGGCGTCTATGTTTTTGGGGGGCATGCCGTAGCTCAAAGGATCAAAGGCAATGTCCGGTAAAAAACCGCCCCGGTTGCAATAGACATGGTCCGGGCAGCCCGGATCTTCATTGAAATAATCTTTAAGGCCCCAATGAGAGTCTTCAGGGATCTGTGTGATGGCATCAGTGCCGTTGAACACCAATTTCCAGAACTCTTTGAGGTTTCTGGATTCAGGAAAAATACAGCCCATGCCGATGATGGCAATGGGCGTTTTCGGGATACCGGGCGTCAGTGTTTGCGGTGCGGCTTTAGGTGTCATATATGAAAACTAATTATGGTTGCTGGTTTAAAATATATTTTACAGCACCTATATATATTGCAAACGGGCTTAAGATCATCCACCGGCAAGGATATTGACAAAAGTTTTACATAGTGTTTGGACCAAAAGTCACCCACCTGCGGCGTTGCATCTGGGCAACTTTGTGGGCCTATGCCCCTCTAACGAGCCATCCAAACACGGGTTTGCGTTCAGGCACTACATAGATTGGTGCCCGGCCAAACCCCCTGAAGATTTTGCCGGGCAGTGGATTATGACGCGATCAGCTCTGAAATTTCATCCATGGGCATGGGAGAAAAAAGGCCTGCGCCAGGCGGCATTTCAAGCCCCTGGGCCCTTGCAAATGCGGTTCGGGTGACCACACAGGCGCCGGTGAGCAGATTCATGGCGATCTGTGCGGCAAAGCGGTTGGTGTGGGGTTCAAGAAAGCTGCCTTTGACCCATTGGTTGAAGGCGCCCATGGCAGGACCGCACCAGACCTGGTAGTCCATTTTACGCTGGGTATCCCCCTGGATTGCCCATCGGGAAGACTGCCCGAGATAGGATCTGAACACCAGGGCCATTTTGTGGGAAGGGTCCTGCTCTGCGCGGGTTACTTCCTGCTGAGCTCCCCGGGAGAGGAAAAAATTCCGGGTGGACTGCCATGCGGCGTCAAAGGTCGTTAATAAGAATTTATCTTCAATCTCCTTTTGGGCCGCAGGGGGAAGGTCTTCGAAACAATTGTAATTTTTATAAAACTGATACAGCTTTTCGGCCCTTACAGGAAACAGGGTGCCGCGTTTGAGCACCTGGACCCGCGCCCCGATTTCAAACATGTCCGCCGATGGTGCCATGGCGACATCCGCTTGTTCGGCCTGGCTGAGCAGTTTTTTTACATCCTCGCAGATACCGGCTTCCACACATGCCTGGTTAATGGAGCCGGTAAGGATGTATGCAGCCCCCATGCTGAACGCAGCCGACGCCGATTCAGGCGTGGCAATGCCGCCGCCAAGTCCCACGCATAAAGGGCTTTCAAAATTATGGGTTGCCATGGCTTCATTCTTTAAGGCAATGAAGGTCGGTAACAGCGCCAGGGCAGGGCGGTTATCCGTGTGCCCGCCGGAATCAGCTTCGGCGGTAAGGTCCTGGGCCATGGGAATCTGATGGGCAAGCCTGGCTTCATCCGCCGTGAGCATCTGTCGCTCAACCAGCTGCTCGAGCAATTTTTCCGGTGGTGGGGCGAAAAACTGCCGGGCCACCTCAATGCGGGAGACTTTGGCAATAATTCGATTGGGGGTGACAATGTTGCCCTGGCTGTCTTGGTGGATACCTTTGACACGATAATAGACCAAAGGCAGGGTGATGCGCAAAAATGCCGCTGCAGATATCAGGGTGACCCCATGGTCAAGATATAGTTTGACCGTTGCCATTTCATGGTCCGGGTCTGCCAGACTGTGAATCAGATTGAATCCAAAGGGTTTGTCCCCGAGACTTGCCTTGAGTTCAACAATGGCCGCTTCAATCTGTGCAAGGCTTAACCCTCCGGCACCAAAAAAACCGACCATCCCGTTTTCGCCCATGGTCTTAACCAGTGCAGTGGACGCGATGCCGTTGGCCATGGCACCGGCCACATAGGCATATTTTAACCCATGGCGGCGCTTAAATTCCGAATCCCCAAGACTTTCCGGACGTATGGCCGGCACATAGATCTGGTCTGACAGCGAGGCCATATTACTTTGTGACGGACGGCTCACATGTACCCCGTCAAAATTTTTTACAAGCAGTTGCGGGCGGCTGATATCATGAATGGCCCTAACTAAATCAAGTTGCGATGTCATAGTGTTGTGTTGTCCCTGCCGGATACTCTGTACAAGAAGTTATTGTATATACTGACGTTATTCCCCAATGTTATGACATATGCAGCGCTGGGGTACAATTTTCATGGTTGCAGTCTAATAACACACCCCATGCCTCTTATCAAGATACCGCGTTGATGATGCTGTTTTTTTAGTTTTTGGGGTCATGCGCAATGTTGATCTGCAGCGGTTCCTCAGATTGTGGGATCTGTGGGGCATTCGCGAAAAATGCGGACGTTGCAGGCATGACATATGGTTGGGTCCAGCCTTTTGTAGATGGTGCTGATGGCCTGGTTTTCCTGTTTGAACATGTGGGAATTTCCGATTTGATCCATAAATTCGCCGTGAATTAAAAAATGCTCTACATCCCGGTTGACCCGGCAAAGATAGAGGCTTTTGCCTGATTTTCGCCTGCGCAGGGCTTCTTTGGCCAATACCATGGCCCCGGATACATCAATGAAATTTATCGCGTATCCCACAATCAGCAGGTGTTTGGGGTTGTGTGTATCAATTTCTTCCAGGGCCTGTGCCACATGGTTGGCGGCCCCGAAAAAAAGCGAACCATGGATTTGGACCATTGTCAGCTGGGGGCAAGGAGGGCTGCTGATTTCCCGGGCATTGGTCAATGTTCTGCGGTCGTTCGAGGGGTCTGGCATCAGTGCCGTGACATGGGGATGGGAGGTGCGCGTCAGGTAGATGGCCATGGACAAAAGGATGCCTGAATAGATCGCAAACTCAATGGCAAAAAACAGGGTGGCGATAAAGGTGGCCAGAAGCACCAGGGTGTCCGGCCGACTGCTTCTGCGGATCTCTTTGATATGGTGGACATCAATGAGTTTAAAGGCAACAAATAAAATAACGCCACCCATGGCTGATAACGGCAGATAGGCAGTCAGCGGGGCCACCAGCAAGACAATAACAGCCAGGAACAGGGCTGAAAAAATAGAGGCCAGGGGCGAGACTGCACCGGCATCATAGTTCACCCCGGACCGGGTAAATGAGCCGGAACTTGCGTACCCTGAAAAAAAGCTGCCGCCAATGTTCGACAATCCCTGACCGATAAACTCCTGGTTACCGTCGATGTGCTGGCCGGATTGAACGGCAATGGACCTTGCAATGGACAATGCCTCAATCAGCCCCAGGAACGCTACGGCCAGGGCGCCGGGTGCCATGAGTCTCAAGGTGTCCAGGGTAAAATCAGGAGCTGAAATCGGCGGCAGTTGACCGTTCAGTTCGCCTAGAAACCTGACCCCATGGGCCTGGCCGTCTAGGGCGAGGCTGAGCAGGGCACCTGCAATCAAGGCCAAAAGCAGTCCAGGCCAACGGGGTTTCCAGACTTTGATGGCGATGGCGCAGCCAAGGCAAATCAAGGCGATACACAATTCATAGTAGTTGATCTGGCCATGTGACTTGATCAGAAACGCCCAGGTGGTTAAAAACGAAGATCCGCTGGGCACCGGAACCCCCAGCGCATGTTTGAGCTGGGAGGTGGCAATGAGCAGGGCGGCCCCGGCGGAAAACCCCACAACAACCGAGTGGGAGACAAAATTGACCAGGGTGCCCAGACGGACCAGGCCAAAAATCAGCTGGAAAAGGCCGGCCATAAAGGTCAGGGTCAGTGCCAAGCGGATGTAATCAGCGGAGCCGGGTTCAGCCAAGGGACTCAAGGTGGAAAAAATAATAATGGAGATCGCCGTGGTGGGGCCGGAGACCAGATGTCTGGAGGAACCGAACAGGGCCGCGATTATGGGCGGAACAATGGCGGAATACAGCCCGTACTGGGCCGGAAGTCCGGCAATCATGGCAAAGGAGACACCCTGGGGTAAGACAATAAAGGCCCCGGTGAGCCCTGCCAGTAAATCTGCACGCAACGATGCCCGATTGATTCGGCTCAGCCATGCCAGAAACGGGAAGAGTTGTATCCCGGCGGGTATTGGACGAACAGGTGCGACTTTTCTGAAAACATTGTTCATACAGTAGTAATCTTTGAGCTTTTTATGTTTCTGATATTGACTTTTAAAGATGAATATTTGAAACGGTACCGGCTTGGACCGTATAAGTCAAGTCTGGATTTCCCTTGACACTGTGATGTATGTAAGGCTTTTATATTTTCAATATGTCAAATGTTGTTTTTGAACGGGAAACATATTGAACAGGTTGGGCCCTAGAACATTACCAATGGCAATATCATGGGCTCCATTTTTTACAGAAATAATCGAGGATGCAAGTTCTGGATAAACTTCCGCAGCGCAAATAATCACGCCGCTACGGTTTGCCCGCTATTGCTATTGTTGTAAAAATTGTCAAAATTTTTCAGGAATCGCAGAGCGGCACATATCTATGATTAGTCGCCCACCATTTTATATGAAAGAGTTTGATAACTTATTGAATTCTTTTATTCTTCGTTGTGGGTCGAAGCCTGGGTCATGATAGACCTGGCTCGGCCCATGGCCGTTATAAAAGAAATCAATCAATATCAAAAGTAAGGCTGGTGGGCATCCCACCAGCCTTACCTTTTAACGTGTATATATTTAAATATACGTGTGCTTTCTACACAACCTTTAATCGGTTTTAGATTTTTTTTTAGCTTTAGGCACGCCCTGCATGGAAATCATCTGCCGTTCAGTTGCCGGGGGCCTGTGGGCTTTATGGAAATGCAGGCAGTGGGTCGGGCAGGTGTCGGCACAGATGCCGCAGTAGACGCACTTGAACGGATCACAGGTCCATGTGCCAGCCTTTTTGTCCACAGTGATGCAAAGGGCAGGGCATTTGCGTGAACACATGCCGCAGAAAATACATGCATCAATGTCGTTATAGAGTTCTCCGCGCACGCCTTCGGGCAGCTCGCGTTTTGCAAACGGGTATTTCCGGGTAGCGGGGCGTGAGGCAACATTTTTAAGTATGCTGGGTGTAAAATTAAACATAAGGCTCCTTTTTAACGCTCCGTACAGCTGACGCACGGATCAATGGATAAGACAAGAACCGGTACGTCGGCCAGCTCACATCCGGGCAGCATGTTCAAAAGACAGGGGATATTGGCAAAGGTTGGGGTGCGGATTCGCACACGATCCAGCAGCTTGGTGCCGTTGCCCTTTACATAATATAGACACTCGCCCCGGGGTTGTTCCACACGCACCACCGTCTCGCCTTCGGGATTGCCTTTGACCTTGACGGCAAGGTCGCCGGCCGGTAACGCCGCAATGGCCTGGCGCAACAGATCGATGGACTGGTACACCTCATGAAACCGGACCCAGCTTCTGGCATAACAGTCGCCATCCTTGTGGGTGACCGCCTCAAAATCCAGGTGTTTATACGCACCGTACCCGGTCAGGCGCATATCCTGTGCGACCCCGGAACCGCGAAGGGTAGGGCCGGCCGCCCCCAGATCATAGGCCTCATCATAGGTCATAACGCCGACGCCCACGGTTCGAGCCTTTACCGTATAATCGTTGAGCAGGGTGCTCTCCAGCTTTTTAAACTCTTTTTCAACGATGATCAGTTCTTTGAGAATCCAGTCCAGCTGTTCCGGGGAGAGGTCTTTGCGAACTCCGCCGACAACGTTTACCGAGACAATGACCCGGTTTCCGGCCGTGGCCTCATTGATGTCCATGATACGTTCACGTATCTTCCAGAACTGCATGAACAGAGCTTCAAAGCCGAAAGCATCGGCATAGAGCCCAAGCCATAACAGATGGCTGTGGATGCGGTGCAGCTCGGACCAGATCACGCGCAAGTACTCGGCACGCGCCGGCACCTCTACGCCCATAATCTCTTCAATGGACTGGGAAAAACAGGTGCCGTGAATCATCGAACAGATGCCGCACACGCGTTCGCATACGTTGATCATCTGATTAAAGTCACGTTTGCTGGCAAGCATTTCTAAACCCCGGTGTACATAACCCAGGGCCGGAACGGCTTCTTTAACAATCTCGTCTTCCACCACAAGTTTCAGGTGGATGGGTTCGGGCAATACCGGGTGCTGGGGCCCAAAGGGAATAACGGTTTTATTGGACATGCCTACTCCTTCTCCTCTTTTTTGTCCTTGATTTTAAGATTGTTGGCCAGCGGAATGGTTTCAACGCTGGGATCAAGGTACAACGTCCGGTGGTAATCCACGACCAGGCCGTCAAATTCGAGACCTGCCAGATCTTTAACCTCGTTTTCAGCCAGAAAGGCACTGAAATAAACCCCGGATACGCTGGGAATTGTCGTGTCTGCAGGCACGTTTAAACGAAAGTGTGACAGTTCCATCTCTTTATCAAAATGGTAGAGGATGTCTGTGGTGCCGTCTTCAAGTGCGACGGTGGACAGGGTCACAAACCGGTAACCCGCCTGTTTTTTTGCCCCGACTTGGGCAACCAGGTTGTCCAAGGTGATGGGTGTTTCATTTGAAATCATGAATTTATCCTTATGCGTTGGCGGATTAAGCTTCGGCTGATTCCGGGGATTGGGGTTCGCCCGCTTGTTTTTGTTTAAATTTCTCCAGGGCCTGGACCACGCCGTCGATAATGGCTTCGGGTTTTGCCGGGCACCCGGGAACATAGACATCCACCGGGATGATTTTGTCCACGCCGCCGATCACGTTGTAGCTGTCATGGAAAACGCCGCCGGACAGCCCGCAGGCCCCGATGGCCACAACGGCTTTGGGCTCGGGCATCTGATCATAGAGGTTTTGGAGCACCGCCTTGTTGCGGTAATTGACGGTTCCGGTAACAAGCAGGATATCGGCATGTTTGGGGTTACCCACATTGATAATGCCGAACCGTTCCACATCGTAAAGGGGTGTCAGGCACGCCAGGGTTTCGATATCACAGCCGTTACAGCTTCCACAGTCAAAATGAATGATCCATGGTGACTTTATTTGTGAATTTTTTAAAAAATTTTTCAGCATGGTCTACCTCACGTGCAACCAGATAAAATTGATAAACGTCAGAACCAGGCCGATGCTCCAGACATATTTAAGCATCCAGCGCCAGGTCATTCTCGCCATGGTGTTGTCAATGATGATTTCCACAAGATAGGTGGCAACCAGCAGCGCGATCATCCAGAACCAGCTGGTGGTCCAGAACAATGCGCACACCGAAAGGATCAGAACGGTTTCGTACCAGTGCGCCATCTCAATGACCGCAAGCACCGGCCCTGAGTATTCGGTAAGTACCCCTTTTACCAGTTCCTGGTGTGCGTGGTGGGAGGTTGAAAAATCAAAGGGGGATTTGCGCAGCTTAATGGTCAAGGCGTAGCTGAGAACAATGAACATCAGCGGCAATTTTTGGATCAACGGCGTGTTATAGGCCATGATCTCACCCACATTGAAACTGCCCACCTCAAGATATATGCCCACAAATACCAGAATCAGCAATGGCTCGTAGGTCAGGATCTGGATCAGCTCGCGCTGGGCCCCGACCTGGCTGTACGGACTTCTGGTGGACAGCGCTCCCATGACCAGAAACATAGCACCTGCCGCCTGGACAAAGAAGATAATCAACAGATCCGCCTGGGCGAAAAACAGGGCCACGGAAAGGGCTGCGGCGACAAAATAGACCCAGCAGCATACAATCTGCCAGCGGTTTACCAGCAGCCGTTCTTTTCCAAATAATTTACCCACATCGTAAAAGGCCTGGAGGATTGGCGGTCCCAGGCGGGACTGCATCCGTGCCGTAATGCGTCGGTCAATACCCGATAACAGGCCGCCTGCCAAAGGGGCCAGGATCAATGCCGAAACAGCGAAAAATATCGATTCCATTACAACACACCTCCAATCATCAGCAGAATCAGTGCCCCGGCAATAATGTTGACCCAAAAGGTAAGCTTGTGCTCACCGAAAAATTCGGCCAGGTAGAAGTTGCTTGCCTTGTAGGGGACAACGGTCTCCATGGGTCCAAGATAGGCTCCATCTTCAATATCTCCGGTATGGGCGCCGCCAAGGTAGGGGTGCGCCTGTTTTACATCCACGCGAAGGGCGCGGTATATGGCAAAAATCGTTGAAAGACCGATGAGAACGATAAAGGGATAGATGGCAAACCCGCCGGTGGCCCCTTTAATAATTCCAGTCAGGTCACTCGCATAGTAAGATCCAAACATGGGAACAAACGCCTGGGTGTAAAGCCAGGGCGTGGCAAAGGCAAACAAAAGTGCTGCGATGCACAGGGTCACCAGCGGCACCCGGGTGAAAAACGGCTGTTTTTCAGGGGTTGCTGAAATATTGTGCCCACCCATGAGCAATCCTGCCCAGCGGGCCCAGTAAACAAAGGTCAATGCGCTGCCCAGTGCCATCATGACAATAGCGAAAATATGGTCGGACGCAGCTTCCAGGACCATCCACTTGCAGAGCAGCACACCAAAGGGCGGCAAAAGCATGGACAATATACCGATGATGGTTAGCACAGCCGTACGGGGCATGGTTCTGTACAGCCCGCGCATATCTTCGATATCCCGTGAGCCGATGGCCTGCTCGATGGTTCCCACACACAAAAACAACAAGGATTTTGAAATGGCGTGAAAGATAATCAGCATCACCGCTGCAATCACTGCAAGGGGGGTGTTGATACCCGCGCAGGCGATGATGAGCCCAAGGTTGCTCACCGTGGAGTAGGCCAGGATTTTTTTGCCGTTGCTCTGGCCGATGGCAAGAGCCGCACATACCAGGAAGGTAAACGACCCGCACAGGGCGATGCCGTGGCTCAAAAAGGTGCCTTCAAACATGGGGCAAAACCGTAGAACCATGTATACGCCGGCTTTGACCATGGTGGATGAGTGCAGCAGCGCCGAAACGGGCGTCGGCGCCACCATGGCACCCAGAAGCCAGCTCTGGCAGGGCAGTTGGGCCGCTTTAACGAATCCGGCCAGACAGATTAACCCCACGGCGGCAAGCAGCATGCCGGATACCTGTCCACGGGTTAAAAGAATCGAGATGTCCAGGGTGCCGGCGGTCATATATATGATGACGATGGCCGTCAGCAGCATTGCGCCGCCCATGGAGTTTATCCACAGGGCCCGGGTGGAATTTTCCACAGCCTCTTTGGTGCCGTCATGCCCGATGAGTGCAAAGGAGCATAAGGTGGTAACTTCAAAGAAGAAATAGAGCCAAAGGATGTTGTTGGACAGGACCAGGCCGTTCATGGCCCCAAGAAACAAGAGCAGAAGCAGAAAAAAGATCGGTTGTCTGCTTTTTTCAAGTTTCAGGTGTTCCTCATGATTTTTCATGTAGGGTAACCCGAAAATACAGATCAAGGAACCGATGATGGAGACGATCACAACCATGATCAGCGCCAGGCTGTCCCCGCGCAGAGCCGGGATATGTGAGCCGTGCTCAAGTATGAACAGCTCAAAGAAGGCAAGCAGCAGCAGCTGAAAAATCGTCAGGAATTTGATGATCCGGTTGTTGAGCTTGAACCCGAAAAACAACACCAGGGCCAGCAACGCAAAATCCAGAACCGTCACCAGCGTTTCCCATCCCCCGGCCACATGGCACGTAAAATCGCCGTGGCCCAGAAGCACCAGGGACGTGACCGATAAAACAGCCCCGGTTGCGGTTACCGTGATGGCCCTGACCAGGCCCACCCGGATCAAAAAACAGATCATGGCTGCAATGATCGGCAGCACGATCAGCAAAAACACAATGTTGGACATAGATACCCCTTTTGTTTGGCAGTTATATATTCATGGCGATTTCAGGACGCATAAATCCTAAAAATCCGCCGTTAAATAACAGCATCAGTCCTTTGTCGCATGATCGGGTTGATCGTACCCCGATTATGCGATTTGGTTTGTTCGCTATCTGGATAAATCGTGTGTCGTACGCGCGTGCATTTACTACAGAAAGGACTCACTAGAAGGGTTCTTGCTTTTGTAACACCTGCTGCACCAACATTTATTTCCAAATTATAAACAACAAATGCTAATTTAAATCTACTACCCTGTCTTTGTCAAGAAAACAAATTTCTTTGGAAACCTTCCAAAAGGTTGGCACCGGATTTTAGGCAGCCGTCAATGCATATCACCGAAAACGGTTTAATTTAAGTGTATAATATCAAATATATCCTATAATGATATAAACCTAAATTATATAAAATTATGTCGTCTTTTTTATCAAATGATTTTGTGCTATTTTGATCTTTCTGTGCATTTGATTATTGGGTGCCTGTACGGGCTTCAAAGGCCAATGGCGGTATTTTTTGCGAGTGCAATATCACCTAAAAAATGCCCAGTTTGCCCAAGAAAATGACAATATTGAGCGTGTCGTTTTTAAAATTTTGGTTAAAAAAGGACCGAAGAATGAGAAAAGAGAATATATTGGTGGGAATATTGGTGGTGCTTGTGTTGGGCGGCATCTATTTTTATAACCGGCCTGCATCGAATTCGGATGCCCGTGTGACGCAGGCAAACCTGACCTCTTCCGGCGGTGAAGATCAAACCCTGCAGAATGCATCAACGACCAGGCCTGACAGTATTTTATGGAAAGATTACACCCCGGGCATGGCCCAGGCCGAAAAAGAAGGCAAAAGCATTTTTCTTTATTTCCATGCGGACTGGTGCGGATACTGCCGTAAGTTAAAAAACGAAACATTCAGGGATGATCGGATCAAAGCCTATTTGAACGATAATTTTGTCAGCATCAGCGTGGATACGGATAAACGCCAAAAACTGGCTCAACAATGGGGGGTTCGGGGGCTGCCAACTTTGTGGTTCCTGGAACAGGACGGCACAAAAGTGAATAGCCTGCCCGGTTTTGTGGATGCCGATCAATTGTATTCGATTTTACAGTATATTCACACCCAAAGTTACAAGAACATGACGTATCAGGAATACGTCCAGCAAAAAAAGTCCTGACCCGGTCTTCATGATCAATTTCCGCTTGAATATCCGAGGCAGTTTATGATAGCGCAAAGGTCGTTTTGATAGGTTTTATTTTAGGAGAATTAATGTATGGTACGGGTCGGTATTATCGGCGGGTCAGGACTTGATGATCCTGATATTATAGAAAATTGTAAAAGAGTGGAGGTGGACACGCCCTATGGTCCGCCATCTTCGGATATCATGACGGGTGTGATCAATGACACCCAGGTATTGGTTCTGGCCAGGCATGGCCGCAGGCACCAGTACAGCCCAACCCAGGTGAACAACCGGGCAAATATAGATGCCCTCAAGCAGGCCGGTGCCACACACATTATTGCCACAACCGCCTGCGGCAGCTTGCAAGCGGAAATCGACCGGGGCCATTTTGTGATTCTGGATCAATTTATCGATTTTACACGGTTTCGCAAAAATACCTTTGCCGACTCTTTTGAACAGGGCGCGGTGCATACGGCCATGGCCTATCCCTTTGATCCTTTCCTGTGCAATCTGCTCTACAAATCTGCAACGGATCTGGGATTGAACGCCCATGAGACAGGGTGTGTGGTGACCATCGAAGGCCCAAGATTTTCGACAGTGGCGGAATCCAGGATGTTCAGGCTCTGGGGGGCCGATGTCATCAACATGTCCACGGCACCCGAGGTCATGCTGGCCAATGAGGCGGGTATTCCCTATGCCGCCGTGGCCATGGCCACGGATTATGACTGCTGGAAACAGGATGAATCCCCGGTCACCTGGGATGAGATTTTATCGGTTTTCAAAAAAAATGCCGATAATGTCAAACAATTGTTCATCACGGCGGTGTCACAGATAACGGCCATGAATTGAGCGGCACTTGCATGCTCCGGCTAAATTAAGAATTCGTTTAATGATAATCTAACCACGTACCAGTATTTTGATATAACGGCCATGGGCTGAGCCAGGTCTATCATGACCCAGGCTTCGACCCACAACGAAGGTTGAAAGAACTCAGTAACTTACTGAGCTCTTTCATGTAAAATTGCCCACAATATATACCTGTAGAGGAGAAACAATATAAAATGGACTTAAAGCAGAACATCAGAAGTATTCCGGATTGGCCCATCGAAGGGGTGGTTTTCAGGGATTTGACCACCTTGATGCAGGACCCCAAAGCATTCAGACACTCCTGCGACATCCTCTATGACCGTTACAAGGACAAAAATCTTGACAAGATGGTGGGCATTGATGCGCGAGGCTTTGTGTTTGGTGCTGTGGTGGCCTATCGACTGGGTATTGGTTTTGTCCCGGTGCGTAAAAAAGGGAAATTGCCCCACAAGACCATTGAGCAGAGCTACAGCCTTGAATACGGGGAGGGTGTCCTCGAGATGCACCAGGATGCCGTCAGCCCCGGAGAAAAAGTTGTCATTGTGGACGATCTCATTGCCACCGGCGGCACTGTGGGCGCCACGGTCAAACTGGTAAAGCAGCTTGGGGCGGATTTGCTTGAATGCGCCTTTGTTGTGGAATTGCCTGACCTTAAGGGGCGGGCTCAGATTCCGGATTGTCCTGTGTTTAGTATCACTGAGTTTGAAGGAGAGTAGAGATAATACCTGAGAAGGGGGGGGGGAATTCATGACAATTAACCTGAAGAATTTTGGGGTATGGATAACGGCCTCCCTTGCTTTGGTAATTTTTTTAGTTACGGCCGGATGCGGATTCCATACTGCCGGTCACATGAAACACCGGACGGAACTGATGGATCAGTACAGGAAAAAAACGCTTCCTGAAAAACTCTCCTATTTTTATTGCGGCCGGGAAAATTTGCCCTATGCCGTGGTGGGCATTGACCCGGCTTATTCTTTTGAGACAAAGTTCTGGTTTCCCATTGAATATGGGCCGGATCTTTACGATAAAATTGATCATTTAAGCAACCTGGAACCCGGTCAGACCCGGAGGTTTGCCAGGGCCATTTTGGGTCCGGCCGGAAACACAATCGGTGTGTGGTTTTCTTATTTTCACTCGACTGGCATCGTTGTGGATGATGCCGATTCTAAGATCCAGGTGTACAATCCTTATAAGCCTTCTTCCAGGCAATTTCGTATGCATCGTTAAGAACCCGGGAGCCGTACCATGCTCAATCTGATCAAAAGCAACCGCATGGAAAATCTCGCCCAGGCCCTTTGTGCGGTCATTGGTGAGCGGTCGGACAACCCCATGGCCGCCGAATTCATCGGTATTCAGTCCAGGGGCATGAAACAATGGCTTTCCCAGGTGATCGCCCGGCATTTTGGCGTTTGCGCCAATATGCGGTTCATGTTTCCCCGGCAGATGCTGGAATATATCCAGGAGATCAGCTGTGAAGCGCAGATAACAGCTTTTTCCGAAGCGGGTCTGTTGAACCGGGAGATGATGACCTGGGCCGTTCTGGATGCACTGATGCGCAAAGAAACGCATCCGGCCCGGGCCGACCAAATTGTTACAGGGCCTGAAACCTACCTTGAGCATGACGACACCGGCATCAAGGCCATGGCGTTGAGCCGCAGGATTGCAGGCGTTCTGGACGATTACCAGGTCTATCGTCCGGACATGCTGGCGGCGTGGGCCAGGGGGGAAACCCAGGCGTTTGAAGATCCCCATGCCCTGTGGCAGGCTGATTTGTGGCGGGATTTAATCAAAAAAGGCGTCTCCATGCCCGACCAGATGCGCGAATGTGGGGCAGCCCTGGACGCCGGCACCGTCAATACAACGGATTTACCCCGGCGCATATCCCTTTTCGGAATCTCTGCCATGCCGCCGTTTTTTCTAGAGCTTTTCAATGTTTTGGGGCGTCAAATTGATGTCTTTTTGTTTTTGCTCACGCCCACCTGGCAGTTCTTTTTTGATCTGCCGTCGCCCCGGCAGCAGGAACGTCAGGCGTTGGAAAACAAGGCCGTGTCCGAACTGCCCGAAGAGGGCAATCCCCTGTTGGGCGCCCTGGGCCAGGGCAGCCGGGAGATCCAGGGGCTTTTGGAAAATTTTGATTATGACGAGCCCATTGGCGATCTGTTTGTGGACCCCCTTGAAACGGATTTTTCCGACCCGGCCGCCGGTGACATGCTCAGGGTGATCCAGTCCGATATTCTGAATCTTGTCCGGCGGGGCAAGGGCAGGGCCGATGAACCCCTGGCCGTATCTGTTGAGGACAGTTCCCTGGCCGTTCACGCCTGTCATTCGCCCATGCGCGAAGCCCAGGTGCTCAAAGATCTCCTCCTGGATGAATTCAACCGTGACTCCGGGTTTTGCCCCCATGATGTGGTGGTGATGATGCCCGATATTGAGGCCTATGCCCCCTTCCTGGAGGCGGTGTTCTCCCAGGACCCGGCACTGCCCTTTACGGTGTCCGACCGCCGCCGTCGTTCGGAATCGTTTACCCTTTCAGCCTTTTTAAATATTCTGGACATGAAAGAGGGTCGTCTCGAAAAGTCCAGGATCATGGGGCTTTTATCTTCGCCTGTGATTGCCGATAAATTCGGCCTGACCCTGGGAGATCAGGAGCTTGTCTCCGCCCTCTTTGATCAGGCCGGGATCTTGTGGGGCAAAGACGGTGCCCACCGCCAAAAGATTCTGGGCCGCCACTATGAACATAACTCCTGGATCTTTGGCCTGAACCGGCTCATGGCAGGGTTTGCCCTGCCCGAAGCAAGCACTGCCATTGTCAATGATGTGCTCCCCTGTGACGGGTTTGAAGGGCTTGAAGGTGAAATTTTAGGAAAATGCACCCATTTTATCCACTCGTTGTTCAAGGCGTTGGACCTGATGGATCTTCCTGGTACGGTCCAGGAATGGACCACCCGGTTCCGGACCATTATTTCGGATATGCTGGCCAAGGATCTCGGCAATGACGGCGATATGGCGGTGCTGCTCAATGCGTTGGATGATATGGAAAAACAGGCCGGGCAGGCCGGATTTGACGGCCGGATCTCTTTTCCTGCCGTTCGCCAGGCCCTGACCGCCAAGCTTGATGTGCATATTTCCCAGGGTAGTTTTATCTCCGGGGGGATCACCTTTTGTAACCTGATGCCCATGCGCAGCATTCCGTTCAAGATCGTCTGCCTGATGGGCATGGATGCCCAGAGTTTTCCCAGAACCGGCAGTGCTCCCGGATTCGATTTGATTCGCCAGAACCCCAGACTCGGGGACAAACAGGACCGCCAGGAGGATTGTGAGCTATTTCTGGAAGCGTTGCTGTGTGCACGGCTCAGGCTTATCATTACCTATACCGGCATGCGCATCAGTGACAATTCGCCGGTGCCTGTTGCCTCGCCTGTGGCGGAACTGATTGACACCGTTGAAAACAGTTTTGTTTTTCCCGGGCGTTTCCAATGGCAGTTTACCCACCCGCTCCACCCGTTCAGTCCCGTCTATTTTTCAGAGGTCTGTGGTGCCGGATTTTTTTCCTATTCCAAGTCCCATTGCCGGATTTGCACCAGCCAAAATGACCTGAATAACGGGAACGACATATCTGATGTACGCTTCATGGAGCCGGACGGTGACAATATCCCAACACAACAAGCGCCTGACGATATCCCTGTGGTAACACCGGCAGATCTCGTTTCGTTTTTCAGGCATCCTGTCAAATACTATGTGACCGGAACCCTGGGTGTGATCTATCCGGAGCCCGGAGAGGTGCCCGATGAACGAGAACCGTTCAGGCTGTCCGGGCTCTCCCTTTACCAGCTGGGTTCCCTGGCCGTGGAAAACCATGACAATTGTGAGCTTTATCCTGTGGTGAAAGCCCAGGGCCGATTGCCGTTTGGGAAAAAAGGGGAACAGGAGTGGGCCCGGATCAATGGCCTGGCAAATCCTGTGAAGCATATGGCCCAGGATGAAATACCCACCGAAGCACCACGCTCACTGGAATTGCATATACAGACGGATAGGGTTGCTGTCACAGGCCGGGTGGCCGATGTGTATGCGCATGGCCGGGTCGTAGCAGGCTTTGGCAGACTGACCCCCGCCCGGATGTTGACCCAGTGGATTATGCACCTGGCGTATTCGTGTGCTACAGAATTTTCCGGCACCACCGTGATGGTGGGCCAGGACCCCAAGTACCGCAAGCCCTGTGTGAAGTTTGAATTCAGTGCGGTAGACGACAAATCACGGGCCCAGGCACTGCTCGTGGATCTGGCTGGACATTACCTGGATGGAACGACAAGGGTGTTTCCTTTTTTTACGGATCTTTGTTATGCGCTGGTTTCGGATCTCTCCTCCCGGAATTATGATCTGTCACCGCCGTCCCTGGCCAGGGCCTTAAATAAATGTACCGGTTTGTGGCACAACAGCTTTAGTTCAACCGGGGAGCGTTTTAACCGCTACACAAGGCTTGTTTTTGGCCAGGAGAACCCCTTTGCCGATCCCGAGGCCCTTGAACATTCCGGGGTGCTGGATGCAGGCCTTGCCGTTTATACGCCCATGCTGGAGCATTTAATATTATGACCCCACCTGCCGCACCGTTGTCCCTTGATCCCTTTGCCCTCGATCTTGAAAAGATCAGCTTAATCGAAGCCAGTGCGGGCACCGGAAAGACATACACCATTACCACTCTGTTTGTCCGGCTGGTGGCCATGGGGTATCAGGTGGAATCGATCCTGGTGGTGACATTTACGGAAGCTGCGGCCGCAGAGTTGAAACTGCGAATCCGCAAACGCCTGGTCCACTGTCTGACGGTGTTATCCGGCCAGGAAAACGAGATATACACGCCCGATGATCTCACCGATTATCTGGGAAAACAAGCGGATGCGGACAAGATCCGTCAGTTGCTTCGCCTGGCCGTGACCTGTTTTGACCAGGCCGCCATCATGACCATCCATTCGTTTTGCTTTTCCGTGCTCCGGGAGAATGCCTTTGAGAGCAACGCCCATTTTGACATCGAACTGATGGCAGACAACCGGGGGTTTGTTGACCAGGTGGTCCGGGACTTTTTTTCGGGCCGCATCAATCATCTGGATGCATTGTTTTTATCTTTTCTGGACCAGAACAATGTGACCCCGGATACTTTGGGAAAAGGCCTTGTCCAGGCTGTGGCCCGGCCCGAAATCCGGGTGGTGCCCCAGCCGCATTCGTTCCAAGAAGATCGGATCCAGGAGATCTGTGATGATTATAAAGAGACCGTCAACGACGCCGCTAGGATTTTGAACCGGGACCTGGAAAATATCCGGGACCTGATCCAGGGCAGTTCAGGGATTGATAAGCGAAGTTACAATAAAAAGAACCTGGGCAACTGGCTGACGGCCTGCCAAGCCCAGCTAGAAAAAAATTCCGGTGCGGATCTGCTGTTCGAAATGACCGAAAAGGGTGATGCCCTGTACAAGTTTACCCGGACCCGGCTGTCGGAAAAGACAAAGGCGGGCCAACCCCCGCCGTCCCATGATTTTTTTGAGGTTTGCGAACGTCTGCTTGACCTGTCCCAGGCCATGACGGAAATGCTGATTGCATTACGCTACCTGTTTCTTGATGATTATGCCGAAGCCCTGGCCGTCATGAAGCAAGGGCAGGGCGCCTGTTTTTTTGATGACCTGATCAATGATCTTGCAGCGGCTTTGGAGGGTCCAGGTGGCCATCGTTTGAAAGCAGCCGTAAAAAAAAGATTTCATGCCTGCCTCATTGATGAATTCCAGGACACGGACCCGGGCCAGTACAAAATTTTTTCCATTTTGTTTTCTGAACCCAACACACCGTTTTTTATGATCGGCGATCCCAAGCAGGCCATCTACGGGTTCAGGGGCGGGGATATTTTTACCTATATGACGGCCTCAAAGGCCTGTGATCAAAGCTTTACCCTGACAAAAAATTATCGCTCCGCCCCGGCCGTGGTCCAGGCCGTGAACACTATTTTTTCATCAACAGCCAATCCCTTCGGGTATGAACTCATTCCGTTTCTGCCTGTGGGAACGCCGGACACAGCGGTGGACCGGTTGGTGTGCAAGGGTGTTTCTGTGCCGCCTGCCACCGTTCTGGTTGTGGAGACCCAAGATGTGCCCGGAAATAAGAACGGGGTGATCAATAAAACCGACGCCCGCAATCTCATTTTGGACATCCTTGCCAAGGATATGCTTGCCATCTTAAATAATCCCGATCTCTGTCTGTTGGACAAAGACGGGTCAAGCCCCATCACACCGGGGGATATGGCGGTGCTGGTGCGCACCAATTCCCAGGCTGAAGCCGTGCAGCAGGCCCTGGTGAAACGCGGTATTCCCTGCTTTTTATCCAAGACCGGGTCGGTGTTCGATTCCCCCCAGGCCCGGGAGCTTTATGATATTCTTTGTGCCGTGGACCGCCCCGGAGACATGGGCCTGATCAAGGCGGCGCTGGTTTCGTCGGTTTACCAGGCCGATGAAGGTTTTTTGAAACGCATGAATACAGACGATACCCTGGCCGGCGTCTGGCAGGAGCGATTTACAGGGTACAGGCGGATCTGGGACGATAAAGGGTTTGTTCCCATGATCACCGCCCTGTTGTACCAGGAAGATGCCTTGCCCTGCCCGTGTGCCCATATGGACGAACGGGGATTGACCAATGTGTTTCATTTAAAAGAACTTTTGGCCCAGGCCGCCATGAATTTTGGTAAACAGACCCCGTCCAAGATTGCCCTTCTCATTGAATGGCTTCGAAAACAATTGTTTGAACAGACCCGTCAGGCCACCGCCGATGAGCTGCGCCTGGAAAGCGATGCCCGGGCCGTGGCCATTGTAACCATCCACAAAAGCAAGGGGCTTGAATATCCCATGGTGTTTCTGCCGTTTTTGTGGCATGCGGGCGCGGTGAAGGATAGCGGTTCACCGGTTTTATTCCATGATCCCCTGGACAATCATGCCCTGGTGCTGGATCTTGGTTCGGCGGACCGGGATCGGGCCGTGCAGCTGAACCAGCAAGAAGCTGCGGCGGAAGATATGCGTCTGCTCTACGTGGCCCTGACCCGGGCGTCGGCCGGTATAAGGATTTACTGGGGCAATTTTGCAGGCGTTGAAGGCTCGGCCCAGGGAAGGCTTTTGCACCCCGGTGCTTCAGGCAAGGCGCTGCCCCTGTTTGCCGATCTTGAAAAATTGGCCGGGAATTCAGACCAGAGTATTGATGTTGTCAAGCTGGCCCCCGATGACCTGACCGAAGGCATTTTTGATAGTCAAACGGCTGGAGAGGCCGAGTTTTCTCCAAAAACCATGACCCGGAGGATCACCCCGGCATGGCGGGTATCAAGCTATTCGGCCCTTGCTGCCGGGCAAAGTTATGATCCGGTTCAGGACGGGCAAAAGGAGCGTCAGGAGCCCAAACCCGATCTTGTGTTGCGCGATGCCGCCCCTGACATGGATATGGTGCCCTTGTCCAGCTTTCCCAAAGGACCCGGCGCAGGCGATTTTTTCCACAAGGTGTTTGAAGAGATTGATTTTTGTGACCCTGCCACCATTGAACCCTGTGTTGTCAATAACCTTGACCGGTTCGGCTTTGCCATGCCCAAGGCGGTTCCCGATATCTGCACTGCGTTTCAAGGTATTTTAGCTGCCCCCCTTGATGCGGGGCAAGGCCCTGCATTCTCCCTGGATCAGATTACTCCGCCCCAGCGGCTGGTGGAGATGGAGTTTAATATCACCCTGGACCGGTTTAATCCGGCAGCCCTTGGCCGTCTGTTTGAAACCATTGAAAAGCAAGACAACATCGCCGGTTACGGTAACAGGATTTCAACGATGCGGGGGGCGGGGTTCCAAGGGTTTTTAAAGGGATTTATCGACCTTGTGGTATGTCATGAAAACCAATGGTTCATCCTGGATTACAAGTCCAATTACCTTGGCCCCTGTTTCAGTGATTATAATCAAAAAAACATAACAGGGGCCATGATCAGCCACGATTATATCCTGCAATATACCCTTTATCTTGCCGCCCTGGACAGGTATTTACAGTTGCGCATGACGGATTATAGTTATGCAGACCATTTTGGCGGCGTTTTTTACCTGTTTATCCGGGGGATGGCCGAAAACAAAGAGACCGGGGTCTATTTTCACAGACCCGGCAATGAATTTGTAGAACAATTGAGAACAATTTTATCCTAACTATTTGGGGGAACAATGACCTTTTTGTTGAATCTGCTCTGGTTTATACTTGGCGGGGGATGGGCTGCCGGCCTTTTATGGATATTCACCGGATGCATCCTGATGCTTACTGTTGTGGGCATTCCCTTTGGCTGGGCCGCGTTCAGAATTGCAGGTTTTGCCGCTTTTCCCTACGGCAAAACCCTTGTGGATGCAAGAGCCGTGGGCGAAGAGGTGATCACCGGTACGACCCTGGCAAACATTTTGTGGATTGTCTTTGCTGGCATCTGGCTGGCCATTTCACACATTGCTGCCGGCATTTCCCTTTGTCTGACCATCATTGGCATTCCCTTCGGGTTCGCACATTTCCGACTGGCCGCCGTATGCTTTGCCCCATTAGGGAGACGTACGGTTTTAATTTGATACCTAAAGCCGCTGTTTTTAGTTTTTCTGCTGTTTTTCAATTGAATAGGCAATTAAATAACCTTATTTTCACGTTCAGCACTCAAAGAGCGTATCATTTCTGCCATGGTCATTTGGGCCTGGAACAGGGCGGTTTCGGGGTCATCTGCCCGGGCCGCCCCTGCTCCCGTTATGTGAGATTGGAAAAGATCATGTATTTTGAAGAAGAAACATTTGAACAAGTAGATTTTTCTAAAAACCGTCATAAAAAAGGGGCGTATGAGGATTGCATATTCTTAAACTGTGATTTTTCAACCTCGGACATCTCTGAATTTAATTTCATTGATTGTGAATTTAACGGATGCAATTTTAGTATGGCTAAAATGAATCAAACCATATTTAATAATGGCAAATTCATGGACTGCAAGATGCTTGGTATGGCATTTGAAAGCTGTGATGATCTGTTATTATCCATCAGTTTTTATAATTGCATTTTAAATCATTCTTCATTCGATGGCGTTAATTTGAAAAACACCACTTTTGAAAATTCAAAATTACATGATGTTGACTTTACAAATGCAGATTTATACAAGTCTGTTTTTAACAACTGTGATTTACACAATGCGACATTTATCAATGCAAACCTTCAAGAATCAATTTTTAAGGCTTCGTATAATTATGTTATTGATCCGGATGTAAATCGCATCCGAAAGGCGAGCTTTGATCTTCCTGGTGCATTAGGTTTATTAGCGAAGTACGATATAAAAATTATATAA
The DNA here is from genome assembly GCF_963666675.1 of uncultured Desulfobacter sp. Classification (NCBI taxonomy): domain Bacteria; kingdom Pseudomonadati; phylum Thermodesulfobacteriota; class Desulfobacteria; order Desulfobacterales; family Desulfobacteraceae; genus Desulfobacter; species uncultured Desulfobacter sp. The sequence goes on from NZ_OY762929.1 coordinate 2,452,603, forward strand.
ATGGCCCCATTGCCAGTGGTAATAAACGCGTTAAAGAGCAATACTACATGGGTTACAATGTACGAAAATTTGCCGGATATAGAAATGTATTGGGCCTAATGCCTCCATTGGTGCTTTTTTTATATCTTCACTTAAGTTCCACCATGGCATCTTGCTTTGAAATATACTTTAACGATGCCTTCTCCGAAAAATATTACATTGATAGCCCAAAAGTTTTTCTTTTGTACAAAATCATAAATTGGTGGTACGACTGCCAACCCGGAAAGAGAATCAATGTGTTTCCATAAGCGCTGTTCATAAGCGTACAGGTAACATTTTCGAATTTTACCGCTTAACCTGCCCGACGCCTACCCGGCAGATGAACCCAAAATTTCAAAAAAATAGTATCCCCCCCGATAACCCCGTTGGGAATTGATGAAAAAAGGTTTCATGCCCCTGCTTTTTTTAGTATGTTGGGCCACCAAGTACTGTATTATCATTTCATCTATCCAGGAAGGATTAAGATAGGTGCGTGACTAAAATTTATATACTAATTAATGGTTTACATTTAAAAATGAAATATAAAAATATATAAAATCAGGAGAAAATACATCGTGAACGCAACAAAGGCATATGCATCTAAATCATTTACTGTTGTTGTACTGTTTATGCTGGTCATCAGTGCCGGGGTCAGTGCTGCAATTTTTTTCGGGCTGAAAAAACTGGCGCTCATCTTTGCCCCGGGGTCTGAGGTCATTATTACCATTCCAGGTGTTAATCAGACATTTACCATTCAAAATCTGGCCGATCTGGCGAACCTTTTTGAAACGGCCGTAACCCAGTATATTGCCTACATAAGTATATTCGCAGTCCTTGTTTTTTTTGTTTTGGGTCTTATTCTTTGGTTCCTTTTGAAATCAAGTGCAGGGGCCGTGTTTAAAGACCTTGATGCCAGGCCTGTCGGTAAAAAAGATGGTGACGGCCCAAAGAAAAAGGATTTTGTGGAAAAAAAATTGGAACAGGAACGTCAAAAAAGACTTTTTCTGCATTTCATCTCTGTACTTCAAAGGGAAGGGCGCCTGCTCGATTTTTTTGCCGAAGAGTTGTCTGTGTATGATGACGATCAGATTGGCGCGGCCGTAAGAAGCATTCAGGAAGACTGTAAGAAAAGTGTTGATAAGTATCTGGCTTTGGGGCCGGTCATTGATAAAGAAGAAGGGGATACCGTTGAGGTTGAACCCGGCTTTGATCCCAATGCCATCACACTTACGGGCAATGTGTCCGGTGAGCCGCCCTTTACAGGGGTGTTAAGGCATCGGGGCTGGAAGGCTTCAAAAAATGAGGTGCCTAAACTGTCGGATGTGCAGGATGCCTCCATTGTTGCCCCTGCAGAAGTTGAAGTTGAATAGAAAATTTATATATATTTGTAGGAGTGTGCCGTGAAAGAGGGCCGATATATCGTTGGAATAGATCTTGGGACAACCAATTGCGTGGTGGCCTACTCAGACATGCAGGCTGAGAGAGCCCCCAGGGAAATGGCAAAGATACACATTTTCAGAGTGCCCCAGCTCACAGGTCCCGGGGTGGTTGAATTAAGAGACTCTCTTCCCTCGTTTCTTTATGTCAAACAAGGGCATGAAGACGACTCAAGTTCCCTGGAATTGCCGTGGCAGGATGACAATGCCGTCACTGTCGCCGGTGAGTTTGCCAGGGAGCGTGGTGCCGAAGTACCCCATAAACTCATCTCTTCGGCAAAGTCCTGGTTGTGCAATGCAGCGGTGGATCGGGAAACGGCCATTCTGCCCTGGGATACCAATAAAGAGATCGAAAAATTGTCCCCGGTCCAGGCGTCTTGTGCCCTGCTCAGGCACATAAAAAATGCCTGGAACCATGAAATGGCCGAGGATGATCCGGATCTGTACCTTGAAAACCAATCCATCTACCTGACGGTTCCGGCGTCCTTTGATGCCGTGGCCAGGGAACTGACGGTGAAGGCTGCCAATATGGCCGGTTTGACGGAGATTGTGCTCATCGAAGAGCCCCAGTCCGCCTTCTATGCCTGGATTGACAAAGCCGGCGATGACTGGCGGGATCAGGTGGAAAAAGGCGATCTGGTCCTGGTGTGTGATATCGGCGGCGGAACCAGTGATTTCAGTCTGATTGAGGTGGACGAGGATGATGAGGGTCATTTAAATCTTGAGCGTGTGGCGGTGGGCAATCACCTGCTGGTGGGTGGTGACAACCTGGATTTGACGCTCTCCTATTTTCTTGCGGCCCAGCTGCGGGAAAAGAAACAGAAACTGGACAACTGGCAGATGAGAGGGCTTGTTCATTCGTGCCGGAAGGCCAAAGAAAAATTGTTCGCCGCCGAAGGTGCCGATGAATACCCTGTAACCATTTTGGGCAGGGGCTCCAGCCTGATCGGCGGAACCATCAAAGCCACCCTGAAACTTATGGATATCCAGCAGGTGGTTCTGGACGGCTTTTTCCCGGTATGCAGCCTGGATGAGGAACCTGCCAAAACCAGCGCCGCAGGCATGAAAGAGTTTGGGCTTTCCTATGAATCCGATCCTGCTATCACCCGTCATCTGGCCCAGTTTATATCCTCCCATACCGATGCCCAGGGAAATCCCAGATTACCCACAGCCGTTGTATTTAACGGCGGGGTCATGAAGGCGCCGCTGATCAGAGAACGTATTCTGGATATACTCAATCAATGGCATGCGGCTGCCGGCAGTGGCGAGATCCGGCAGATCAATGCGGTGGATTTTGATCTTTCCGTGGCCTGGGGGGCTTCATATTACGGCCAGGCCGCCCGGGGAGAGGGTATTAAAATTCGCGGGGGGCTCGGGATGTCCTACTACATGGCCATTGAAGCGGCCATGCCTGCTATCCCTGGTCTATCCATGCCCACCCGGGCTCTTTGCATCGCTCCCTTCGGCATGGAAGACGGCAGCCAGGCCGAAAGCAAGGACCGTCTGTTTAATCTGGTGGTCGGTGAAAAAGTCACCTTTGATATCATGAGTTCCGCCAACCGGACAGATGATCAGCTCGGCGATGTGATTGATAATTGGGAGGATGAGGGCATCACGGAGTTGACCGCCATCGAAACGGAACTTGAAGGAACCGACCAGAGCGTTATACCTGTCACGTTTGAAGTCAAGGTGACCGAGATCGGCACCCTGGAATTTTGGGCCTGCGCACGGGATGATGATCGAAAATGGCGTTTGGAGCTCAATGTTAGACCCAAAGTGTAAGTGGCGGGTAGGAGATGATTGTGGATTTTCAAGATAAACGATACGTGGTCGGGATTGACCTGGGCACGACCAATTCGGCGGTATCCTACGCGGATCTGACGGGCATAGCCGACAATAGAGCCGGTGGCGGCATCGGCAAAGAGATAAAAGTTTTCAGGGTTCCCCAGTTAACCGGGCCGGGTGAGTTCTCCCCGGTTCCCGTGCTGCCCTCGTTTTTATATATCCCGGGGGACTACGATGTTTCCAAGGAGTCGCTGAAACATCCCTGGAAAAAAGAGAGTGATTTGTTTGCCGGTGTGTTTGCCAGGGAACATGGCTCACAGATCCCATCCCGGCTGGTGTCATCGGCCAAAAGCTGGCTGTGTCATTCCAGAGCCGATCGGGAAGCCCCGATTCTGCCCTGGGGTTCCCAGAATGTGGATAAAATATCCCCGGTCAAGGCCACCAGTGAATATTTAAGGCATATTCGAAAGGCTTGGAATCACTGGGTTAAAGACGAAGATCTGTTCCTTGAAAATCAATTTACGGTCATCACCGTACCGGCGTCGTTTGATGAAGCTGCCCGGGAATATACGCTCAAGGCCGCCAGGGATGCCGGATTCAGTCAAAATATCACCCTGCTCGAAGAGCCCCTTGCCGCGTTTTATGCCTGGGTGACGCGCCATGAGCATGACTGGCAGTCCCATGTCAAAGCTGATGATTTGATTCTTGTGTGCGATGTGGGCGGGGGCACCACCGACTTTACCCTGATCTCACTAAAAGAGGCCGAGGGCAGTCCCCGGTTTGAGCGGGTGGCGGTGGGGGATCACCTCATCCTCGGCGGCGACAATATCGACCTGACCCTGGCCCGGTATGTGGCATCAAAATTCAAGCAAAAAGCCAACCTTACGGCGGATCAGTGGAAAACACTGAGTTATAAATGCCGGGCCGCCAAAGAGACCCTTTTGCTGGCCGGCGATCGAGATGGTGATGACAACCGTGTGAGGATTGTGCTCAGAGGCGAGGGCCGTTCGCTTATTGCCAATACATTGTCTGCGGATCTGGAAAAAGACGAACTGGAAGATATCCTGTGCAACGGTTTTTTCCCCGAAGTAGGGGCAAGTGCCGCCAATCCCAAAAAATCCGGAAAGGCCATCGCCGAATTCGGGCTGCCATATGAACAGGAACCAGCCATCACCCGGCATATCGGATGGTTTTTAGAGCGCCATCGTGACAGTGTGCGAGCCAATTTAGGCAAAGAGCCCATACCCGATCATATTTTGTTTAACGGCGGATCACTTAAACCCGCTGTGTTCCAGGATAAAATCCGGTCCGCCATCGGGAAATGGTTCGCCTGCGGGGAGGAAGGCCTGCCCACAGTGCTGGACAATAGTGACCCCGATCTTTCTGTTGCCCTGGGTGCTTCCTACTATGGTCTTGTCAAGCAGGGCATTGGCGTGCGCGTGGGCAGCGGCAGTCCGAGAAGCTATTACATCGGCATCGCTTCGGATAACGCCCAGTGTACGGATAGCACCACCTGTGAAAACGTATTGTGCGTTGTTGAGCGTGGTCTGGATGAGGGGGCGTTGATCCAACTGCCCCAAATGGAATTTGAGGTCGTCACCAACCAGCCGGTTCTTTTTTCAATGTTCAGCTCCACGTTCAGATCCGGTGATAAAACCGGCGATGTGTTCCAGGTGGACGATACCCTGACCCCGCTGCCGCCGTTGAAAACCATCATTAAATTCGGGAAAAAGGGGGAGTCAAAGCGGATTCCGGTGAAGGTTGAGGCCGAGTACACCGAGATGGGCACCCTCTCCATGTGGTGCCGCTCAAGCGTCTCCTCCCATCGATGGAAACTCCAGTTTCAGTTGCGTGAACCCCAGGCCGGGGAAGCTGCCGCTGAAAGCGAAGTGTATGATGATGAGACGGTCAATAAGGTTCGTGATCTGCTGACCGAGGCCTTTTCAGCATCTTCGGACAAGGCCCGGTTGCCTTCTGTTGTGAAAAACATAGAAAAGCTCGTGGAAACAAAGCGAAATAAATGGCCGTTGTCTTTCCTTCGCAGCGTTGCAGACCATCTGATTGAAAATGTCAAATGGCGGGAAATCAGTCCGGAGCATGAAATTCGCTGGTTAAATTTGACCGGATTCTGTATTCGCCCCGGTTTCGGTGATGCCTTTGATGAGGCGCGTATGCCCAAACTGTGGAAGGTCTATCTGCAGCGAAGCCAATTTCCAAAAGCCAAGCAGAACGCCGTGGAGTGGTGGATATTCTGCCGCCGCATTGCAGGCGGATTGAACGCCGGTCAACAGCGGCAGTTTTTCCAGGATGTCTCCAGCTATCTATTAACGGATAGCAGCGCCGCCAAGAAAGTGCCCAAGCAGGAGATGACCGAAGTGTGGATGGCCGCAGCAAATATGGAACGACTGCTGGTAAAAGACAAGGTCGCTTTGGCAAAAAAACTTATCCCTCAACTAAAACCCGGTAAAACCCCCCACCAGATGTTTTGGGCACTGTCCAGACTTGGTGCCAGAGAGCTTCTTTATGGCTCTGTGGACCGGGTTGTGCCGGCAAAAGAGGCGGAGAACTGGACAAAACGGCTGATCAAGATCAGTTGGAACACCAAGGATCAGATCGCCGGTGCATTGGCCCAGATCCTGCGGAAAACAGGCGACCGAACCCGGGATGTCTCCCCGGAGACTGTTCAAACAATGATCCCGTGGCTTGGGCAGATGAATGCGCCTGAAAAGTCATTGAAGATGATTCAGACCGTTGTGCCAATTGAGTCGGCCGATGAGGCGGCCATGTTTGGCGAAAGCCTTCCCCAGGGCCTTATCCTCAGCAGTACCCCTAAAAAAGGTGAGTGACAGGCCAATTCTGATTATGTTGTAAAAAAAGGCCGACATGAATCGATTTGCATATTTTATGTCCGGATATGCCCTCAGGGCATTATCCGGGCTTTCCAGGGCCCGGATAACCGTTCATCACAAAGAACGGATTCCAGATGCCTCCGTCATTTTTATCGCCAACCATTTCACCCGGATTGAAACCGTATTTTTGCCGTATCACCTCCACGGCATAACAAAAAAAAGAGTATGGTCCCTGGCCCATGCCGATCTTTTTGCCGGCGGCTTAAAAAGTGTTCTTGATCTCATGGGTGCCATCTCCACCAAAGATCCCAAGCGCGATTATCTGATTACCAGAACCCTTTTGGACGGCGAATCTTCCTGGATTATTTTCCCCGAAGGCAGAATGGTAAAAAATAAAAAGCTGGTGAATGACGGCAGGTTTGAGTTTCCGGTGGATAAGCTAGTTCACCGGCCCCGTTCCGGGGCGGCCGTGATTGCACTTCAAAGTGAATTTTACCGGGAGCGGCTGCGGCGGATGAAAACCAGGAATCCCAATGAGTTTGAACGCCTCATCGACTGGTTTGAAATTAAGGACCCGGAAAAAGTTTTAAATCAAACCACCTACATGGTGCCCACGAATATCACCTATTATCCCATGCGGGCCAAAGAGAACCTGCTTTCATCCCTTGCCCAGAAGTTCATGGAAAATCCCTCCCAGCAGATGATGGATGAACTGATGACCGAAGGCAGCATGATTTTATCCGGGGTCCAGGTTGATATTCGTTTTTCAAATCCCATTAAAATTGTCGATTATTTTAAAAACTCATTTATTGAAAGCGATTTGACGTCAAGGCGCAAAATTGCGTTCAGCAGACGGATGTGCTCGGCCCCGGTTATCAAAGAGGCCAGTCAAAATTTGCTCCAAAGATTCATGGCCGATGTTTACGGCATGGTCACCCTGAACTATGACCATATTTTTGCCTGCCTGGTCAAGTATATGCCGCCGTCATCCCGGGGAATTGATCCCTATGATTTAAGGTGCAGGGCCTATCTGGCGATTACCGGAAACGTTATCATGGCGGCTGGCCGTTGTGTTCACAACGATTTTCATGATAACCAGATTCATCTGCTGACCGACGATAGAAATAACCGTTTTGCCGCATTCCTCGACACCGCCCTGGATACCGGCGTGCTTTATCAACGAAATGGCCGATTGTTTAAAAGGCAGGAGAAATTTGAAGCCGATGTTGGTTTCCAGGGTGTGAGGATGAACAACCCGTTGTATGTGGTGGCCAATGAGGTTGAGCCGCTCCAGGATATCGTGATGTTTATCAAGTCCATTGCTGAAAAAAGCGCCGATGACATTGCGCGGCAGATTCGTCACGGCCTGGCGGATAAAGTTTTAAAAGATTATGATCGTGATTACGACAAATTTGACTCCCCACAGCAAATATTTGAAAAAGAGGCCGGCAAACCTGTGCTTTTGGATCCGGGGAAAGGCAAACCCGGTATCCTTTTGATTCACAATTACCTGGCCTGCCCCAAAGAGATGAGGCCGTTGGCCGATTTTTTAACTTCCCTGGGCTACACGGTTTTTGTGCCGCGGCTCAAAGGGCACGGCACCACATCTGAAAATTTGTCCCAAACAAGCTATAAAGACTGGATTGACAGTGTGGAAGAGGGGTATGTTATTTTAAAAGACAGGACACCGTCGGTCTTTGCCGGTGGCTTTTTTACCGGTGCCGGGCTTGCCCTTGAGCTTGCCTCCCGGATACCGGAAATTGCCGGTGTGTTTGCCGTTGCCCCGCCGTTGAACGTTAAAGATGCAGGGTGGCGGTCATTTACCGCCGGTGAGTTCTGGCAGCGTATGCTGCAAAAAGCCTGGTTTGTTGAAGGCAATGACAAAGAGAACGGTGAGGCGGATACCTGTTCAATCTGCTACCGGCAAAATCCGGGCAAGGGCATGAAAGCCCTTGAAGCATTAATAAAGCACCTGGAAAAAAGATTAGGGTTTGTCGCGGCGCCCATATTGTTTTTGCAGTCCGGCAAACAGTTTCACAGCAATACGGCCAATGCGGATAAATTGTTTAAGCTTGTACGGTCGACCCGGAAAGATTTCTTTTTCTTTAACACGGATTGTCATAATATTCTATCGGGCTGTGAATCCGCCCGGGTTCACCGATCTATAGCCGATTTTTTAACTCTGGTCGAACAAGAGATCTACCAGTCTATGGGGAAATAATCCTTTAGAAATTTTCCGCACCAATGTTTTCCGGTTAAAATCCCGTAAAAAAACGGGTCGCAGACCCGGGCCGCTCCGTCCACAATATCCAACGGCGGCTGGAAATCGTGTCGATCCTCTTTTAATCTGGCCAGCTGTGCCGGGTCCTCATCCGTGACCCAGCCGGTATCCACAGCATTCATATAAATGCCGTATTTGGCAAGATCCTCGGCCGCCGTGTGGGTGAGCATGTTCAATGCGGCTTTGGCCATGTTGGTATGGGGGTGACGGCTCCCCTTTTTAAAGCGCAGAAATTTGCCCTCCATGGCCGAGACATTGACAATGTGTTTTTGACCGGTAAAATCCGATTTCATCATCTCGGCCAGTCGGTTGCACAGCACAAAGGGCGCCACATTATTGACCAGCTGAATTTCAAGCATCTCTGCGGTTTCAATTTCCCCGAGCTTCAATCGCCAGGAGTTGGTTTTGCGAAGATCAACCTGCTGGAGATCGGCATCCAGCTTTTGTTGGGGAAACACCTGGGGCGCATCAATACTGTGGTCGTAAGCATAGGGAATCTGGGAAAGCTGGGCCGATTGGTGCAACCCGATGCCGGGGGCCGTGCCGCTCCAGGAGACCGGCAACCCGTTTTCTTCTCCTGTACCACCGGGGATATCTGTGGTCACCTGGGCCACGCACTCCTGGTAATGATCCAAAAGCGGGGCTGCCTTTGGGGACAAGGCTGAAACATCTTTTTGTTCGGTTTCCATCAGGTGGGCATAAAATCCAGGCGGTCGCCGAACGGTCTGGGCCGCATTATTGATTAAGATATCCAGGCGTTTGTATGTCTGCTTGATATAATCACAAAATAACTCCACGCTGGGAATATGACGCAGATCCAGTCCGTAGATATGGAGCCTGTGCCCCCATTGGTCAAAATCGGGTTCTTTGGAAAACCGCTGGGCCGAATCCTTGGGGAACCGTGTGGTGGCAATGACCCGGGCGCCTGCTTTGAGCATCATCACCGTGGCCTGGTATCCGATTTTAAGCCTGGAGCCTGTGATAACGGCGACCTGCCCTTCAAGGGACGCGGTCTGGAAACGCTTCTGGTAGTTGAGTGCTGCACAGTCTGGACACATGCTGTCATAGAAATGGTGGAGCCGTGTAAATTCAGCTTTGCACACATAACAGTTGCGGGGGGACTCTAGGTACTCTTCTGTATCGGCGGTTTCAAGGGCAGGGCCTTCAAGTTGGGCCGGTGCTGTGAACACGGATGCCTCTCGGGCTTTTCTGATGCCTGTCTGTGCTCTCATCCGCCGCTCTTTGGCCACAACGGCAAGACGCTTTTGCCGCTTTTTATCTTTGTTGCGTTTTTTTATTTCCGCTTTGTCCGGCCGCGATATTTTTCCGGCGGCCTTGGTCAGCGCAATGCGGTCCGATTCGGACAGTTGTGCCAAAAGTTCAGACCGGTCCGCCAGGGTTTCCAGCACCTTGATGCACCGGCCAACATCTTCAAATATCCGCTTTTCATCTTCCGGGACACTCTGTTCCCGGCAATGGGGTTCCACGATATTAGCTTCCTTTTATAAAGGTGTAAAAATGGCAATTTTTATAGATGATTCGACAAGTTGTCAACCCGGCATCGATTTTGGGGTGCGTTTCTCCTATTGACTTGCTTTCCTATGAATTTTATAACTTACCCATAACTTTTCGCAAATCAGGTGAGCGTATGGGCTTAGAAACCTGATGGTTCGGTTCGTTCTTTTTGATGATTCAACAAAAATTTATTACTCTTTTTTGACGATCACAGGTATCCGGCTGTAGATATATAATTTAAAATTTGTAACCCATTAAAATTTGAACAGGGGGGTCTCATGTTTGACATGGTCTATGAACTTTTGAGCAAAGTTGGATTTACCCATCCGCTTCATCCCGCCTTTACCCATATTCCCATGGGAATGGTTATGGGTGCGGTGATTTTTCGGTTCGCTTCATTCTTACCCAAACTGAAGATGCTGGCAAAAACAGGATATCACTGTGTAATTCTGGGATTGCTGGGATTGTTTCCAACGGCACTGACAGGGATCATGGACTGGCAGTACCGGTATGGCGGTGAGTGGGAAGGTTTAATCATAATAAAAATGATCCTGGCGGTGGTCTTAGGCATTGCCCTGATCGTTGTCATGATCAAGGATGATCCTGAGAATCCTAAATTGAACTGGATGACGGGGCTTTATTTTATATTAATTCTGATGGCTGTGGGATTAGGATACTCCGGCGGCGATTTGGTTTTTGGTTAAAGGAGGATATGCCATGAAAAAAATGATGATCGGATTTTTATTTCTTATGGTTTTGGGGAGTCCTTTTGCTGCAGGTGCCGGGGAGTATACCCATTCTTTGACGGCGGACGACATGACTGTCCAGTGGCGGGTGGATGAGACGATGATTCACATTAAACTCACCGCACCCACCGAGGGCTGGGTGGCCATTGGATTTGACCCCGAAGACGCCATGAAAGGGTCTGATATCATTATGGGTGCGGTTAAAAAAGGCAAGGTTAAAATTGTTGATCATTACGGCGATAGAAAACGGGGACACTCTCCTGATGATAAGTTGGGCGGCAAAACAAATGTGATAGATCCCCAGGGCAGTGAAGCCGACGGCACAACCAGTATCTGGTTTTCCCTGCCCCTGGGCAGTGACGAGGAATGGGATAAAGCCATTGATATAAACCGTATGTATCCCATTATGCTGGCCTACGGCTCCGGGGCGGACTCTTTTCGCCGGGGACATGCCTGGAGAGGCGTGTACGAGGTGAACTTCACTTCGGGCGAGAGCAAAAAGGTAAAATAATGAAGATCCAGCTGATTGGACTTTGGTGCTTGTCCCTGGTTGTATGGGGGATTTGCTGTCCTAATGTTTATGCCTCCCAGGCCGAATCAGAAAAGATGACGCATGACCATCACAATATGCTGATGGATAACCCAATGCCCCCGGAAGAGGTCGCGGCCAAGGTGCGTGTGGATGAGCGTCTGGGCGAAACCATCAATTTTTCGGCGCAACTGAGAGATGAGAATAATCAGGTCGTGGATCTAAAAACCCTTTTTGACAAACCCGTGGTGATTCTGCCCATTTTTTTCATGTGCAGTTCGGTCTGCAATATCCTTCAGGCCGAACTGACCCGGGTGTTAGATCAGATTTCAGACGTTCCGGGTGAGGACTTCAACGTGGTGACGTTCAGTTTCAGCGATGATGAAGATCCGTCCATGGCCAAAACCGCCAAGCAGAACTACGCACAGATGCTCCAGCGAAAAATGGACCTGAACAAGTGGTTTTACCTGGTGGGAGAACGTTCTGAAATCCTTAAACTGACCCGTTCTTTGGGGTTTTATTTTGTCAAACAGGCCAAGCACAACTACATCCACCCCAATGTCATGATTGTGTTGTCGGATCAGGGGCGTATTATCCGGTATCTTTACGGCCCCAGGTTCCTTGCATTTGATGTGGGCATGGCCCTGAACGAGGCCATGAAAGGCGAACCCGGGGTCTCCATCAAACGTGGGGTACTCTCCTTTTGCTTTAACTATGATCCTGAAAACAGAACCTATGTATTTCGCATTTTCCCCATTGTCGGCGGGGGCATTATTATCGCGCTTGTTCTGTTTTTCGTTTTTCTCGTTTTCCCCAAAAAATCCCGGCGGGGGCGACAGCACAAATAACCCCAAACCTTGGGATGAATCAAGGCGGTATTTTTTGTCCTGCCGCCTGGAGGCAAAGACCATGGAAGCTGCTGAATCCTTTTTTGAAACCCCCAATCCTTCCCGGTTCAAGGGGGTGTTGTCATGGTTGATCACCATGGATCACAAGCGGATCGGCCTGATGTATCTGTTTGCCATCCTGTTCTGGTTCTGCCTGGCCGTAATCCTTGGCGGATTGATTCGCCTGGAACTGATGTTTCCGGGTAAGACCCTGATCAATGCAGACCTTTACAACTCCGCTTTTACCCTGCACGGGGTGATCATGATCTTTTTATTTATCATACCGGCCCTGCCGGCGGCCCTGGGCAACTTTTTTTTGCCCATTCAGATCGGGACCGACGATGTATTTTTCCCCAGGCTGAATTTACTTTCGTGGTATCTTTACATGCTTGGAGGGATTATTGCCATTGCTGCCTTGTTCTCGGACGGATTTCCGGATACGGGATGGACCTTTTACGTGCCCTTTTCCATCTCCACCCAGACCAACGTCTCCACGGCGGTTATGGCGGCCTTTATCCTCGGCTTTTCTTCGATGCTCACGGGCCTGAATTTTATTACAACCATCCACCGGATGCGAAGCCCCGGCATGGGCTGGCTGCAGATTCCGCTGTTTACCTGGAGTCTTTACGCCACATCATGGGTACAGATCCTTGCCACGCCTGTGGTGTCCATTACCTTTGTGCTGGTTGTGGCCGAGCGGTTTTTTAATTTAGGCTTGTTTGATCCCGCCCGGGGAGGAGACCCCATCCTCTACCAGCACCTGTTCTGGATGTACTCCCATCCTGCGGTTTATATCATGATCCTGCCGGGCATGGGGGTGATTTCCGAGATCATTCCGGTCTTTGCAAGAAAATCCATTTTCGGATACAAGGCCATTGTGGTCTCTTCCATGGCCATTGCCGTGGCCGGATCTTTGGTTTGGGCCCATCATATGTATACATCGGGCATGAGCGACACGGCTGTGTTTGTCTTTTCCCTGCTTACATTTATCGTGGCCATCCCTTCGGCCATTAAAGTTTTTTCCTGGGTGGCGACCCTGTACAAGGCAAGCATTGAGATGACACCGCCCCTGTTTTTGGCCCTGTGTTTTATCTACCTGTTCAGCGTGGGGGGGCTGACCGGTCTTGTGCTGGGGGCGGCCGGAACCGATGTGCACCTGCACGACACCCATTTTGTGGTGGCCCACTTCCATTTCACCATGTTCGGCGGTACCGGCTTTGCCTTTTTTGCGGCCCTGCACTATTGGTGGCCCAAGATGTTCGGCAGGATGTACAATTTTAAATGGGCCTATATCGGCTCGATCCTGTTGACCGGCGGTTTTTTCTTTCACTATGTGCCCATGTTTATTCTGGGGATGCAGGGCATGCCCCGACGGTATTACGACTATCTGCCCCAGTACACCCAGGGCAATTTTCTGGCGGGCTGGGGGGCACTGCTCATGATTTTGGGGATCGGGGTGCTTCTGGTTAACCTGGCACGAAGCTTTAAAGGGGAGCGTAACGCAGAGGCCAACCCCTGGGGCGGGGTAACCCTGGAATGGACCGTTCCTTCTCCACCGCCCCTGCATAACTTTACCTCGGACCCCGAGGTTCCGGACTATCCATATGATTTTTCAGGGGTGGTCGAATCTGCAAAGTACCCTTAACCTCGGCAAAGGATTCCACCATGAATCTATCCTCTTCCACAACGGATCATACCGGGAAAAAAATGGGGATGTGGCTTTTCCTCTACACAGAGATCATTTTGTTCGGTGGATTGTTTGTGCTTTACGCCGTCTATCTGACCATCCATCCCCAGGAATTCATTGACGGCGGCAAGGAACTGAACCGAATCTTTGGATTTGCCAATACGGTGATTCTCCTGATTTCAAGCTTTGCCGTGGCCGCTGCCATCACTGCGGTTCAAAAAGAACAGAAAAAAACTGCCCTGACGGCCCTGATCGTCAGTCTGCTTTGCGGTCTGATTTTTTTAATTAACAAATACTTTGAATGGGGGCATAAAATTCACAATGATATTTTCCCCAATTCAGAAACCCTGGTCAACGGCCCCAAGGGGTTGAACGTTTTTTTCGGGCTTTATTATGTGATCACAGGGTTGCACGGGGTACACATCATCATCGGCATGACTGTTCTGCTGGTGGCCCTGATCTATACGGCCAAAGGTAAGATCACTCCGACCCGATTCACACTGCTTGAGAATGCCGGACTGTACTGGCATCTGGTGGACCTGATCTGGATATTTATCTTTCCTTTATTTTATCTGATTATTTAATCGTGCAAGGAGGTTCAATGGCTTCCCATATTATCTCTTACAAAACCCTGGCAGTAACCCTTGGGGCGTTGCTGGTGCTGACCTGCGTCACCGTGGGGGCATCCTATGTTGATATGGGACGGCTCAATGTCTGGATTGCTTTGGGCATTGCCTCGCTGAAGGGTGCTCTGGTGGTATTGATCTTCATGCATATGAAATATGAAAGCCGGATACTGGTGGTCTCTTTTTTGTCCACCCTGTGCTTTTTGGCCATCATGATCGGCTTTACCTTCTGGGACATTGCATTCAGGTGAGGTGACTTTATGAATGAGCTTATCAATCCGGTAACCCTTGTGGACCGATCGTTCGTTTTCATCATTGGATTTTCCTTTGTTTTTCTTTGCTGTATTACAGCGGTGATGATTTTTTTTGTCATCCGGTACCGTAGAAGCCGTCATCCTGTGCCTTCGGATATCCGGGGGCACACGGGCCTTGAAATCGCCTGGACGGTTATCCCAACCGCCATCGCACTGCTTATGTTTATTTCCGGTTGGCAGTCCTATGCAGGGCTTAGAACTGTGCCCGCAGATGCCATTGAGATCAAGGTGCTGGCCCAGTCCTTTTCCTGGATATTCATTTATGACAATGACAAAGAGGTGGAAAACGAACTGGTCGTGCCCGTGAACCGGCCTATCCGGCTGGACATCTCTTCTCTGGACGTGATTCACTCGTTGTTTATTCCGGCGTTCCGGGTCAAGGTGGATGCCGTCAAGGGTATTAAGACCTATGCCTGGTTTTTGCCTGAAAAAACCGGCGAGTATTTTTTACAGTGTACGGAGTTCTGCGGTACCGGCCACGCAGACATGACCGGGGTGGTGATCGTCAAATCCCAGGAAGAGTTTGATGAGTGGCTGGAAGAAGACGATGGGTGGTAATTCACCCATATCCATACAGGCGGCCGGTAACCGGACTTTGATTGGGCCGGCAATTTTCCCGGTGCTTTTTGAGCTGACCAAGATCCGACTCAGTCTTTATATGGGGGTGTCCGGAGTCACCGGATTTGTGCTGGCCCAAACCAGGCCATCCACCGGCGCAGTTGCCGTGGGGTGCTGGATTGTTTTGCTTGCCGCAGGATCCGCTGTTTTGAACAATATCCAGGACCGATTCTATGATAAAGAATTTGAACGCACGCGGGAACGGGTCATGCCCTGTGGCAGGATATCCCTGCCCATGGCAGCGACCCTTGCACTGTTTTTCTCTTTTACCGGCCTGGCGGGGCTATGTCACCTCTCTTTGATGGCAGGGGCATTGGGCGGGGCGGCTCTGATTCTATACAATGGAATATACACGCGATTAAAAAAAAAATATCCCATGCTTGCCCTGCTGCCTGGCGCTGTCTGCGGGATGCTGCCTCCGGCCATTGGCTGGGCGGCAGCCGCAGCATCCGACCCCGGGGCCGTTACCATGGTTCATCTCTGGACATTCATGGCTTGTCTGGGGGTATGGCAGTGGCCCCACTCCTTGTTAATATTTGCAGCGTATCCGGGCAGCAATCTAAGCAAGCGCATGACAGTCCGGGAAATGGATTGCCTGATCATGATCTGGACCCTAGTGTTCAGCCAGGCAGTACTGCTTTTTATTCTCCAACGGGGAATCATTCAAACAAGCCTTGCGATACCGATTTTTTTAATCTTTATTTTCTTCCCTGTTTTGATGGCCGGTGTGCTTTTTATCCCCCGGGAGAGAGAAAAAGAAGAACAGCCCGACCCCGATTCCAGAAAAAAAGCCTGTCTGATGGGTTTTAAGCTCACTAATCTGGTTATCCTCTCTCTTTTTGCCGCAATTCTTACGGATCGCCTGACCCTTTTTTTTGCAGGATGGGGGATATGAAAAATCAGATGTGCCAGGTAAAGATACTGTTTCAGGTCAGTTGCGCTTTAAAAAATTTCAAAATTTAAAATTTCAGGAGAACAAAAAAAGCCGGCAGTGCAAACGCCACTGCCGGCCCGATCTCTGCAAAAATAGTATCGTACTACATGGCGGTCTCAGGATGGAAGACGTTTACTTCTTTGAGGTCGTCATTTAAATATTCCCTCTCATTGGGACCAAGAATTCCCAAAGACAGGCAAATCAGGGTCCACAAATGGACCACGCCGTAGTTGCCGCCATAATGGTGGCTGAGCTCATGGATCTGGGCATGGCAGTTGTGGCAGCCGGCGATGCAGTAGTCAGCGCCGGTGGCCTGGATCTGATCGTCTTTAACCTTACCATAAGCTAGGCGTTCGTCCTTAAATCCGGATTGGAGGAATCCACCGCCGCCGCCGCAGCAAAAATTGTTGGAGCGGTTGGGCTGCATGTCGATGAAATTTTCTTTTCCGACAATGGATTCCACCACAAACCTCAGGTCGTCGGCAATGGGATCGCCATAGCTTTTTCTGACAATCTGACAGGGATCCTGAACCGTAAATTTGACTTTAAGGTCTTTGTTCCAGTCAGAGTTGACCTTCAGTTTGCCCTCACGAATCCATTTGGCATAGTATTCGTAAATATTTTTGACTTCAAAGTTTTGTTCCAGGTTGAATTTTTTCAGTCCGGCCCGGACTGAGAATGTTACGTGACCTCACTCGGTGTTTAGGAACGTCTTAACCCCCAGTTTGTTGGCCTGTCCTGTTGAGGTTTTGGTAATGTGTTTCCAGGACTCGTTATCGGCCAGGAACATGCAGTAGTTTTCTGCCGCCCATCCTTTGGAACCATAGGTCCAGTTGGCACCTACCGTGTGCAGGATTTTCCACAAGGGCACTAACTCGTCGGGTTCCGTGTTGGGTTCCCTGGAGTTCTGATTCAGGAAAAACTCTGCCCCTTCCTTGTCAATGGGGGCTTCCATGTCAGCAAATTCAGGTTGGGCTTCCTGGTACTCTTCCAGGACATCTTCCACAACGAATTCAAAATCTTCTTCGTTGGTTCCCATGGCGGAGGTGGTCTCATTTCTCAATGCCATATCACAGGAGCCCAAAATGCCTTTAGGCCGCTCTTCTCTGGGCCGCATGGCCCGGGCGTTGAAAACAAGCTGGGGAATATCAATCTGCATGGGACAGACATAGATGCAACGCATGCACATGGTGCACATCCAGGGCCAGTCTGATGCGGCAATTTCGTCGTCCATGCCCAGGGCAGCCATGCGCAGAAATTTTCGTGGGTCCATGTCTGCCAGCCCGGTGGCCGGACAGCCCGATGAGCAGGCGCCGCATGTCAGGCAGGCATTAAGGTTTCCGCCCTCGGGCAGAATCTCTTTAACCTTGTCGATAAAAGTTGAGGCCTTTTTGTTTCGGCCCAGTTTGATGACAGTCTCTGCCATGTCGTTTCCTTTCTTAAATACAGTTAAAGGTGAACAATCAGCATGTCAATATTAGTTGTGGGGTCCCATGATCACCTGGATATCTGTTTTCCCTAAATTTTGTCAGACAGTTCCCTCATGGTTTCCGCCTTATTCTCCCAGGGAAGATTATTTCTATAACCAATTGATTATATTTAATATAATTTCAATTAGAGAAATTATCTTCTCTATGAGTAAAAAACTATAGCAAATAATAATAGTGAATTCAATTGAATGATCAAAAATTGGTGTCCACAGGTTAAATACCTTGGAGACGCAATATATCTATTTGACCCTGGATGTGGATAAATCAGATCCGCCAGAGGCTGTAACTTTAAAATTCGCAGCCATGAAATTTGATAAAATTCTTTTCATCTCCTTAGGGAATGGGCTACAATAATCGGGCTTTTGGACGATTTGAAAAATCGGGTCGGTGTCATAGCGCATATATATTAATGGATACGCAAAAAGTGGATCGCAGAACTTTTTTAAAAATTGCAGGATCAACCGCCCTTGCAGGGATATGGTTGCCGCCGGCAGGTGGTTTAAAAACCGTATGGGCCCAGGATGCTCCCCATGGCCGCGCATATCCCCCGGATCAAGGTGTCCAGGATGCCCTGGTGGATGCTCAGGGATCGCCCGGTGCCCCAGATCCTTTAAAAGTGCTGTTTTTCAATCGTGACTTTAAAGATGATGTTTTTTTACCGGACAATGAAATGCCCCTTCTTTTGTCAACGCATCTGCGATTTAAACGTATCCAGCGTCAGATCGGTCACGGCAATTTTTGTCTGGCAGGATTTGATGAAGCCCGGGCCTATGCTAAAACGTATGGCTGCATCGGCGCATTTTCCCGCCCGGAACTTGATTTTCTTGAAAAATTATTTCACCGACCGGCTCATGAGTATGGCTTTATGGGAAAAAAAACGATTCGTTGCCTGACCTGGCAGGTGCCTTTGGGAAAGACAATAAAAGTTCACGGCTCGGGCAATTATCTGTACAGGGGCCGGTCCCAATCCTTATACCTGGATATTCGAAAAAAAATCGGCAAAGAGGCGGTCCTGACGTCAGGAATCCGGGGGGTGTCCAAGCAGTTTCTGCTTTTTTTGGACAAGGCGGTGCAAAGCCACGGGAATTTGTCCATGGCATCAAGATCCCTTGCGCCACCCGGCTATTCCTTTCATGCCACCGGTGATTTTGATATGGGTGAAAAGGGATATGGTCTGGATAATTTTACCGAAAAGTTTACACAGACCCGGGTGTACAACCGATTGGCCAGTCTGGGATATATTCGGTTCCGGTATGGGCCGAGAAATCATCTGGGGGTCAGGTATGAACCCTGGCATGTTGAGGTTGGGAACTGAGTTGACGGTTTCCAACAAAATTAATTTATAAAAAAGGAAAAAATGTCAATGTTGATCAACCTTCTGATTTTAAGTGTTGCGGTATTTCTGGTGGCTAATTTTCTGCCCGGCATCCAGGTTAAACATTTTGGGACCGCCATTATGGTGGCCATTGTCTACAGCCTGATTAATTTTTTCTTTGGCTGGCTGCTTGTCTTTTTGTCCATTCCTTTTATCATCATTACCTTCGGGCTGTTTAAACTGGTGATCAATGCCGTGCTGCTCTGGGTCACCGATAAAATACTCGATGATTTTCAAATTAAGGATTTTCTTACAACATTTATAGCAGCTCTGTGCATCACCCTTGTGGATTCCGTGATTAAATGGGCCATCGCATAGTCATAAACAGGTTCGCAATATGCGACTTGTGGTGTAAAGATCAGTACCGGCCCAGAACTTTCAGGGTTTCAACTTTTTTTGAAAGGGCGCTGATCACGGGGTCGGCTACCGTATCATCAAGGTCAGCCTCAAGCTCGGTATAAAACATGTATTCCCAGGGTTTTCCCAGCACGGGTCGTGATTCCAGTTTCACCAGGTTGATATGGTGGTCGCTGAATACCTGCATCACCTCAAGCAGGGCCCCCGGGCGGTTGCCGGTTGAAAAAATGATAAATGTTTTTTCCGCGTGTATATGATTCGCAAATTCCCGGGCAATCAGAGCGAACCGCGTATAATTCAAGGGATTGTCTTCAATGGATTCGTGGGCCACGACCATGTCAAAGATGTCGGCGGCAAGGGCAGGGCCGATGGCTGCCACTGACGGATCAAGGGCCTGGGCCTGTTTGACGGCGCAGACGCCTGTGCGTACAGGTAATATTTCCGTTGTGGTCATCTGGACCAGGTAGTTCTGGCATTGGGCAATGACATGGGCCGGGGCAAGGATGGTTTTTACGGCTGAAATTTTTGTGTTTGGGTGGGTGATCAGCGCATGTTTGATGCGGACGGTTATTTCACCGATCATTTTCAGATTGTAATTCTGGAGCAGGTCATAGTTTTCATGGACTGATCCGGTCAGGGAATTTTCCACGGGCACCACCCCATATGGTGCGGTATTGTTCT
Organism: uncultured Desulfobacter sp.; assembly: GCF_963666675.1. NCBI lineage: Bacteria > Pseudomonadati > Thermodesulfobacteriota > Desulfobacteria > Desulfobacterales > Desulfobacteraceae > Desulfobacter > uncultured Desulfobacter sp. The sequence continues at coordinate 2,472,731 of NZ_OY762929.1, forward strand.
TAACGGCAGCAAAGACCGCTTTGAATGAATTCATGGTCACCGGGGTGACATTCTCACTGAAATAGGAGAGGCAGGCCTTGTGTGAATAGCTTCCCGGTTCCCCGATAATTGCGCAGACGGCAGATTTTTGGGGTTTTGAATCAGCAATGAATTCTTTTTTGTTAACGACTGCCTGCCTAGCGTTTGTGATGGTCGGTTCAAGTATCCGTTTCATCCTTTGAAATTCTCCTTTTCCCAAGGGCAGCTCAGGGCCCTGATCTTTGGTAAAAAACAAAGGCCCCGGGAAGATCTTCCCGGGGCCTTGGGCCTGAAAACTAAAAGATCCCGGGTGATCTTACCGTCCACCCGGGGCCTGTATGTGTTGAATTCACATAAAGCTACACCGGATGAACGCCCCTAAAATAATAGAAGCGTCCAAAATTAAAATAGAAAAAGAAATTGTTGATTCCGATCATTTCCATTTTTAGGTCAGCCTTTAACGCATTAAGAGAACAACACATACCTAACAGCGGTCCAAGTCTGTGTCAAGGTGAAATACGACATAGGTGTAGCGGCCTGGAATAATGGGAGTTGTCGGCTCTGATTAAACGCTCTTCCATTATTGGTCATCTTGAACATGAATCTCTAAACCACAATATCTAAAGGTGACCGTTTCCACAGCAAATTACATTTTTAGAACCTAAAGTTGATTGATCTGTTATGATTTGTTCATGTGCAACGTATCCATCGCCGGCATTTTAGGTTTACTGAATGGCGCCGCTGTAAAAATACCAGCCGGTGCCGATGGTGAATATCAAATTTCCCCATATCCCGTGTTCGATGGCAACAATGGGCAGGGATTGCGACCTGTGGTACCGCCAGGCAAAAAGAAACCCGGCGGCCATGGACAAAAGCGGTGCCACCGGGTTGCCGTAAAACATGTGAAACATGCCGAAACTGATGCCGTTGGCAAGAATCATGGCTTTCGGGTGGACAAGGATTTTGCCATACCTGTGAAAGAAAAAGCAGCGGAATATGAGTTCCTGGGGCAATGCGGCCAGCACAGGATAGGCGACCATGACAATCGTCCACATTTTGGGATGGGTTGCAGGAAATGAGAACAGATGCCCGGGAATCATCTGCCGGGTAAACGCAATCAATACGGGCACACCGAAACCGATAATCAGCAGCATCCCTTTGGCATGAGTGCCCATGTTTGTGAACCGGATTAAATTCGAATTTTGAAAATCGGTCTGGTTTTTAAGGTAAACATAGATGCCGATACCCAGCAGAATAAGAATCGGCACAATTTTGAATGCCAGGAACTGTCGAAACGGTATGAGAATAAACGGGGTGATGAAAAAAAAGGCAAAAAGTTCAATCCACAAAAAACTTTGGCGGGTGCCGATAGGTGATTTTTCAGTTTTCATTATATGATCAAATCATTTTGTTCGCACGCGTCCTGCCACCATGGGAAAGACTGCGGCCTTAAAAATTAACATGACCCCCACAATATTGACGGCGAACAGCCAGCCGTAATGTTCGGGATTAATGCCGAAATAGGAAATATAGATTTCGGGGAAACCGGCAACAAAGGCATAGACAGTAAGATAACGCTTGCTCTATGATTTATCCTCATCAAGAATCTGTCGTACCATCCGGGCCAAATCAGATTTGACAACGGGCTTCATTAAAAAACCTTTGATTCCCAGTTGTTCGGCCTGGTGCCGATCAAAATTTTCACTGAAACCCGTACACAGAAGAACCGGTATATCCGGCCGTATTGCCAGAACCTTTTGTGCCAGCTTATCTCCCGTAATTTCCGGCATTGTTACATCCGATAACAACAGGTCAAAGCGTTCCGGATCTGAGCGAAAGCATTCCAGGGCCTGCCGGCTGCTGGTATGCACCGTAACCTTATATCCCAGACGGTTCAGCATCTGCGTTTCTATCTGGGCCACCGATTTTTCATCGTCAACAAGCAGAATATGTTCTGATCCGGTTTGCGGTGAAGTTATACTGTCCTTTGGGGGGGTGTCCGACGGTTGCTCAAGTAACGGCAGATATATTGAAAAGCTCGTTCCTTCTCCAACTTTACTGCCCACCACGATATCACCCTGGTGATCCTGAACAATCCTGTAAACAACAGCAAGGCCAAGGCCTGTTCCTTTGCCCTTGTCTTTGGTGGTGAAATAGGGATCAAAAATTTTATTTTTGATTGAATTGTCAATGCCACAGCCATTATCTGAAATTTTGAGCATCACATATTTGCCGTCTGAATTGAGTTTTGCCGGCGAATCGTTTTGGGTTGCCCGGACCTCCTTTAACTGCACATTGATGGTTCCTTCTGACGGGTCCACGGCATGGGCGGCATTGGTAATAAGGTTGATTACAATCTGGTGAAATTGAATTGAATCGGCCAGCACCCACCCGCAATCCTGCTGAATCTCCTTATTAATTTGAATGGAAGAGGGTAGGCTGGCACGGCTTAACTTCAAGGCTTCTTCTAAAATTTGCTGCAGGCGAACAGGACTTTTATCCTTCTCGGACTGGCGGCTGAATGACAAAATTTGCTGGACAAGATCCCGGCCTCTTTTGCCTGCCTCCCAAATCATCTTGATATTTTCGTGTTCAAGACTGTCTTCGGCAAGTTCCTCCAGGAGCATTTCGGACATACCAATGATGGGAAACAATAAATTATTAAAGTCGTGCGCAATCCCTCCGGCCAGATTGCCGATGGATTCCATTTTCTGGGCCTGCCACAGATATTCGTCCGCCTTTTTTTGCTTTTCCTGAAGCGTTTTGATCAGGGTCACATCAGTGGCAATCAGCAGATGGACAACACGACCGTCGATCCATTTAATGGCTCTGTCATAATTTAGATACCATGCATCTGTTACAGGATGCTGGCACTCCTGAATGACAACGTCTTTTAAATTGCCGTCTTTGTCCACCAGGTTATGCATCGGACAGTGCTCGCACATCTCATCTCTATTCCTAAACACCTTGTAACATGTCTCTCCTGAAAAATTTCCACCGAATTTATCCACCAGATATTTGTTCATAAATAAAATTTCATAGGCGTCCATATCAGTGACGTAAATGGCCGCATCAATGCTGTTGAGCACCGTTAAAAAGGTGTCATGGGCCTCTTGGTGTTTATTTTGATCCTCCTGGCGCTTTCTGATAAATTCGATGATGATAACGCCGAGAATGATAAATAAAGAGACGACCATGAGCCGGGAGACAATCTGATAGGGAGGCACTTTTAATAAAAAGGTATCCACATAGGAGCCCGGTTCCCTGAAAATCAAATCTTTAAGGTTGTATTCAAAAGAGAGGTACGCCCAGATACTGTCGAGTACCCAATAAAAAAAGCAGACGCCTGCGATGATGACGTATCCTATGCGCCGTTGCACGGGTTATTCTCCATATATCTCGGTGGCGATTGCCATAATGCTTTTGGGCATGGAGAAATCGATGGCTTTTGCCGTTGCCGTGTTGATTGCGATGTCCAGAGGATCTTCAAATACTTGGTTCAGACTTCTTGGCTTTGCGCCATTCAATATTTGACCGAATTTATCTGCGTTATACCGGCTGAGCGCCTTATACCCTGAATCACTGGAAATACTCATCAATATGCCTTCTTTCACCCATTTGGGCCCCAGCATTGAAAATGAAGGTATCCGGGCCTTTATAAACATATCTGCGACCTCTTTTGTTCGTGTGTCTGCACATACCAGCGCCGTGACATATACGGCATCGGCACGTTTGGAAAGGTCCTGGAAACATTTTAAACAAGAACGGTCGGATTCCGTTTTGTCCGGCATCCCATTGAGCGTGTTGCAGGTAATCAACTTAAATCCCCTCTCTTTGGCAACCTGTTGTGCGTCATCAATGGCAGAATAACTGCGGCCCTCTTTGGTGTTTTCAAAGGCGATGCCCAGCGTGTTAAAGCCGACGATTCTATGGAACATCCGCAGTTGTCTGGCATAGCGGTTGGGATCAACCCTGGCGGTCACATGATCAAATCCGGAATCCGTTGCGCTGTTGATGATGCCGGCCTTTATCGGGTCGGATGTGGACAACACCATGACCGGGACGGCGTGTGTGTTGTCGGCCATATCCATACCGGCCCAGGTGCCCATGGCAAGAACAATATCAATATCGCCGTGTTTTAATTTTTCCAGCAATTGTTTTCGTGAGCCTGCTCTTTTGTGATCGTCCCAGTCTGCCGAATAACAATCCTCGGGTTTAAACGACAAATACCGGCCGCTGTGTTTTGTCAGCCAGTCAATATAAGGTTTAGGGGTTTCCTGGTGAAGATCGGGGGGATTGTCATATGTTATCCAGCCCAATTCAATTAAACCGTGAACAAGGGTTCTCATGGTATCCGTATATTCTGAATAGGGCCCCCCTTCATAATAGGCAACCCGCCATTTTTTACCATTGTTCAGCCTTGGTGTATTCACCGCTTCCGCATAAATATACGGGACAATCAAAGTGGAAATAAAAAATAATAATAGTGTACCGTTTTTAACCTTGGTCGCCATTTAGCCGCCTTTAGGCCCATGTTCAAAATAAACGCTCCCATATGGCTTGCCTTTTTGGCCTTCTTCTTCGTTACTCCCTTAGGCACATATTTCAATATGCTCCCAAGGGAGCGCCTTGGATACGGCTCAAAAATTCGACGCCATATTTTGGGATATTTTATTTGGACCCTGGGCCTTATCTTAAGAAAATAATTTTTTTAGCACGCTTTGGAGTTGGGTCGGTAATCAATGATAGTCTTTTTTTGTCAGAATATAAATATGTTACCCTAACCGATTTGAGAAATCAATAATCCCTTTTTGGCGAATTCAGGGCATTGCCATGGTGAATGTGACGTTCGAGGGCCGTACATTGGCAATATGGAGTGTGAGATAGTGCTGAATAAACTGTAAAGCACTGCCATGGGCTGACCTGGTCTGTCGCATCCAGGCTCAACCCACAAGGCGCGTTGAAAGATCTGTGAGATTACACAAACAGTTTGATTCAATATATCTGAATTAAAAAACGGGCGTTCTGCGCTGGGCGTAATGGTAGAGCCTGGACCCGGCTTCGTAAAACAGCCCGCGAAGTGCTCTTAAATTAACCGCTTTTATAGGAGAAACCGGCAAAGGAATGTCTGCGGATGATCCGCCGCTCATATATTTTGCCATCAGTTTGCCGAATACCGTCCCCGGACCAATACCCCGGCCGTTAAAACAGGTGACCATGGCCATATTGTCATCCATGACATGAAAACGCGGAATATGGTTGGGGGTCATGGCAATGCGTCCGTACCAGCCGTACTCCAGCTCAATGTCGCCGAGCTGGGGAAACACTTTATGCAATGTGCGTTTTGCCCAGGCCCGGTTTACATCCATGGCAAAGCCTTCAAGGCTGCCCACGCTACCCACGGACAGGCGGCCGTTTTTATCCAGACGGAAAGATGAGAGAATCAGGTTGGTATCCCACGCCCCGTTTTTTCCAGGCAGCACGGTTTTCAGAACAGACCCGGGGATGGGGGCCGTGGCAAACTGAAAATAATTAAAGGGAATCAGGTTGTTGATCTGGTTGCCAAAGGCCTGTTCGGGATAACCCATGACGGCAATAATGACTTTTTTTGCTTTGAGTTGGCCATGGGGGGTCTTCAGGGTATATCCCGAAGCGGTTTTATCCAACCCGATCACAGGGGAGTTGTTGTACAGTTCTGCCCCTTCCTTTAGGGCTGCATTGGCCAGACCAAAGGCGTAGGACAGGGGTTGAACGGTCCCGGCCCGTTCGTCGAGCAGGGCACCTCGGTAGGCATTTGAGCCCAGTTTTTCTGCGGCCTCGTCCTTTTCAAGCAGACGAACCGGGGCGCCGATTTTCTGCCACTGGCGCTCGCGCTCCTGGAGTGCTTTATACCCGGCCTTTGAATCTGCGCAATGAAGGGTGCCGTAATGCCACGCCTCACAATCCATATTATATTTTTTCGCCAGGCCGTATACCAGCTGGGGGGATGCTCCCAGCACCCGGATAAGGGCCTCTCCATGGTCTTTGCCCACAAGGGAAATCACATCTTCGGGCATCAGCCACAGGCCCGCATTCACCAGACCCACATTTCTGCCGGCACCGCCGAATCCGATATCCTTTGCCTCAAGTACCACGCTGGAATGCCCGTCAACTGCAAGATGAAGGGCGGCTGATAATCCGGTGTACCCGCCTCCGATGATGGCAACTTCAGTCTCTTTTTCCCCGGAAAACGTATTCAGCCTTGGTCTGTCCGGTGCCGTGGCCGCCCACAGCCCGTGGGTTATCTTTTCATATGTCATGCTTCCCTCTCATTATCTAAAATTTTAGTGTATATTATTATGATATTTTACTGGTATACAAAAAAAATATTAGTGTCAAGGCCGGGCAAATAATTTTCAGGTAAATTTTTTAGCTGCCCCTATCCCTTGCAATGGTCCCTTGCTTGTATTATTAAGGTATACCAGCCAAAACAAAACGCAGACCGGGAATTATAAATGAACCAAGACATATACAACGCGTTGAAAGATCGGATTATCCATCTGGATTATGCGCCGGGAACCATTCTCAAAGAACAGGAACTGGCGGCTGAATTCGGCGTAAGCCGTACCCCGTTGCGCACGGTGCTTTTTCGTCTGGAATGGGAGCATTTGATCAAAATTTTGCCCCGGACCGGCATCTTTGTCATGGAGCTGGAACTGTCCACCATCACCAATGTTTTCCAGGCCCGCCTGGAACTTGAGGCGGTGATCGGTGCCATGGCCTCTGCCCGGTTATCAGCGGAGCAGATCCAGCGATTCAAGGAACTTGAAAAGGAATGTAACCTGATAAAGCCGGAAAAGTCGCCAAAAAAACTTGCCGGCATTGATATGGAAAACAAGCAGATATTTCATGAGGCTGCGGGCAATCCGTTTCTGGCTGAAATGTCCGAGCGCCTTTATGCCTTGACCTATCGGCTGTGGTATTTTAATTTGCTGAAAATGGATCCGGCCAACTGGGGAAATGAGGTGGAGGCTGTTCGGGAGGATTTGGTGATTCTGGGCCAATGTTTCACCGCCGGAAGCCCGGAGCAATTGGGGCAGGCCAGGAAAAAACAGCTTTTAAAGCACCTTGAAAGAATTCGTTCTTCATTTCTTGGCCTGTCGGCCATCTAAGGAAATTCAGATAAATGTGCTGATCTTATCTCGAAGCTGATCTGCCGTAAACGGCTTTTGCAGAAAATCATCGGCCCCCATTTTTCTTGCCAATTGCTCGTGGGACGCTTCCGATTCCGTGGTGGCCACTACAATGGGAATCCGATCCATGGAATGATCTGCCCTGACTTTCCGGGTTAATTCTATTCCCGTCATGACCGGCATGTTAATGTCCGTTAAAATCAGGTCAAATGCATTATCCGATTCGAGTATATCCAATGCCTGCCGACCGTTTTCAGCTGCGGCAACCGAGATCTGCATCACGGAAGCTACCATGCGGTAAAATGCCAGTATGGATTTTGAATCATCAACAATAAGTATTCTTTTTTTCAGTTCGCCTGCGGATATTGATTTGATTTTATCTGCATCGGCCCGGGCCCTTTTGTTCTCCATGGCGTTCAGCTTCTTAGCAAATGCGCCGCTCAGTCCCTTGTCGTTTAATTTTAGAATCGCTTCAATCATTTTGTTGCCGATGGTTTCATCTTCATAAAGTGCTTCGAACAAGGACAGGGCCCGTGACGCAACCACCGCGACGATTAATCGTTCCGTTTGTGCCTCATCTTTTTCTATGGTCTGTTTTACCTTTTTGACCACACCAGGATTTATTTGATGATTCAGAGAAGAGACTACGGCGATCAGTATTGACGGGTCTTGTTCCAAAAGTCCGTCGGCAAGATGGACAAGGCTCTTCATCGAACATATGTGACCCAACGCTTCATACACGGCAAATTTGACATTGGGATGGTGGGTGAGACCTTTATCAACGGCCTCTACAATAAAGTCCGCCCCTTGTTTATCACCAATGGTCCCAAGAATGTTGACCGCCATGATTTTTAAGTCCGTATCGGGGTCGAGCAGATACGGTGCGATATGTTGGATGGTTTCCGGACCGAGTCTTGGAAACACGGCATGGATGATTCTTCTGGTCACCGGATTACGATGATGAATTTTTGAAGCCAGAAAGGATATTGCCTTGTCATCGTTTATCATTGCCAGGGCATCAATGGCGTTGGCGACAGCGATATCGCACTCTTCATAGCGGTCATCGGCTTCTGATTCCGCTATTTTTTTGCACAGCGCCCCAACGGAATCAATATCTTTGTAATTTCCAACGGCTTCAATGGATAACGACGAAATTAGAGCGTCCTTGTGGTGTATATAATGCCGGAATATATCCAGTGCTTCGGGCGGCCGGATCAACGAAAGTGCGGAGAGGATTTCAAAGCCTTCATTATAATTGGGATGCCCGGATATCAATGCCGATGCGTGTTCTGACATAAGATTTGAAAAAAGTTTGAGCAGGATAGGCGTGGCGGACGGATACTTTTTTTGGCAACATACCTGTAAACTAATTTTTTTTATATTTTCATTATCGGACATCAGGCATTCTATGGTTCGCTCCTCGTCTTCCAATAAAAGGGTTCTGAGCGTATTTTCGGCCATGACCCTTGCCTGGTCGAACGGATCACGTGTTTTGCATAATTCGACAAGATCGGGAATCGCAGCAGAACTCTTCTTTTTTTCGATATCTTTCAGCAGCCTGACCTGTCCAGTAAAATGTAGTGATGCAAAATTTTTAAGCGCGTCCATTAAGATCTCCTTTCCCGTTGTTTATTCCCAAAGACTTGAAAAAAATAAATGCGACGACATGGCACGCCAAAATTTCATTTTCGTTCAAGACGGGCTTTCAGGGCGTATGTTCCACAATATCCGGCATTAAAGCCCGACGATAATACGGATAAAAAGCCATACAAAATGAAATATATTTTATTCTTAGGCCCCTTACATGGGAACCATCAGCCACGAGCGAAAATCAATTGAAAATACGGATCAGGGTTGCTCTATTCGGCAAAAGTTAAAATTAATTGAAGACGGATAACGAAATAAATTGCCTTACTAATTGGATACTTTATCTGAAAACAGCATTGTTGGCAACCCATCACGCCAGGATAAATGCAGGTAAACGGTTTAAGTTACATGTGATTTTGGCCAAATCCAAATCGCAATTGTTCGAAACAACGGCCATGGGCCGACCTGGCATATCGTCTGCCGGGCTTAGACCCACAACGAAGATTGAAGGATCTGTGTAGGTTGCACAGACTTTCATATAAACAGCCATGGGCTGACCTGACATATCAGCACTGAAGGACAGCCCACAACGAAGGTTGAAAGAACTCAGTAACTTACTGAACTCTTTCATATAAAAAACGAACAGTCGGGCCTTTACATCCGGAAATTAAAAAGCAGATCATAAAAAAGGATCTTGCTGTGGCAGCGGTATTTAAAAATCAATACCAACAAATTGATCAAGGGGATCAATTCTGGAAAGCGCTCAATATACCCCAGTCGGTCACCTTCAATTGGGACCCTGAATCCACTTATATTCTCAATCCCCCCATATCTTGACGGTTTTTCACTGAACCACGCCGCCGGAAGGCTTTGACGACGCCAGGGCGCTTATGGCCTTGGGGGATTTTGTTACCACCGATCAAATCTTTCCGGCCGGTGCCATTCCGGAACATTATCCTGGCGGCATTTACCTTAAAGAAAAAGGGTTTGATGTCAATTCGTTTAATTCATACGGCGCCAGGCGGGGAAACCATGAAGTGATGATGCGGGGGACATTTGGAAATATCCGCATTAAAAATCAGATGCTCACACCCAAGGACGGCAGTTTTACCAAAAAAAATTTAGAGGTGAATACCCAATTTGTTTTTGATGTATCCAATGCTTAGAGCCAGGAGCAGGTGCCCTTAATTGTGTTGGCAGGTAAGGAATACAGCACTGGATCTTCAAGGGACTGGGCTGCCAAAGGGTCTGCGCTACTGGGGGGGGGGCGTGCGGTCATTGCCCGGTCCTAGGAGCGTATCCACCGCAGCAACCTTGTGGGTATGGGTGTTCTGCCGCTTCAGTTTCTTGATGGAGACGGGTGGCAGGAGCTGGGACTTGGCGGATCTGAGCTGTTTGCAATCAAAGGGATGTCTCAATTAACTCCGCACAAAGAACTCCGGATTACGGCCCGGAAGGCAGATGCCAGTGCGTATGCCTGGCAAACACAATTTGCCAGTTGCACCGAATTTAATGGACAGACAGTTTGAAGTTGTCGAAGCGGACAAGGTTTATGTGTCTGACATTACATACATTTGATTATTTTTTTCGTGCAGAAAATATCCAGACAAGAGACCATCCCAAGGCCACGGGCAGAATGCCGGACACAATAAACAAGGAGATTTGACCCTGCCAGGGTTTTGTCCACAAGGCACTGATGATGATATCGGCTGCGGACAAAACAATGGCGATTCTTATTTTCATGGTAAAGCCCCCGGCAGACGGTTTTGTCTTTTTGCTTTTGGTCTTGGGGTTTGGGTTCATCATTCTGGGTACAATCAGGATACACAGTATCAGAAGGATAAGTATAAGAATTTCGCTGATGCCGGTCACTTCAATTTCCTAACTTCATTTATTATATATGCTTTTAAGCTTTGCATACGCCTGCTGAATTTCTAAAAATTTTTCATTGGCAAGGGTTGAAAACTCTTCACCCAGGTGGGACAGTTTATCCGGGTGGTATTGCTTGGCCTTGTTCTTATATGCCGCTTGAATCTCAGACCAGGATGCCGATTTGTCCACCCCAAGGATCTCATATGGGGACTTGAGGGCGCCTGGGTGTGTTGAATTGTTCCCAGTTGTCGATTGACCCGTTGCGCCGGTTCTGCCCGACGACTGGTTTGATTCAGCCTTTTTATAGGTTTGGCCGGTCCCGGAATCCTGCCATTGTTTCCCCGATGTTTGTTTGTTACCTTTTTTAAATAGAAAGGATGGCAGACGGCCGTATCGAATCAGATGATACAGACACATGAGAATCAGGCTGTCATCTATCCATCCAATCCAGGGCAGATACATTTCAGGAATGAGATCCGCCGGCGAAATAAGATAGGCCAGGCCCAAAAGGATCAGTACAAATTTAACCAGGGACGACATGGTTATTTCCCGGCGGTCAGCACATCAATCATGGTGAACAGTTTTTTCTCAAAGGTGTTTGCGTCAATTTTGTTTTTTAGAAACACAACGGCATCAAAGGTGCCGGAAACATAAATCTGCCGCCCGTTTATATTGTGTTTGAGTTCAAACAGTGCCGATTTGTCGGGGGCTTCCAGTGTATAGGTGTGCCACCCGTGACCGTCGATGTACGCCTCGGGAACGCCTAATTCACCTTTCTGGATTTTGGGATCTCTTATTTTTTCAATCTCGGAAATTTCAAAGTCGGTACCCAGTTGGTTGAAACAGGCGACCAGGGCTTTGGCTGTGCCCGAGGTATCCGCTTTTCCCTGCTGGTGGCTCTCTTTGACTTCAAGCGAGAACCCTTTGAACAGTCCCGGAAAGGTCTTTGCACCGTATTCAAGCATGGCTTGGAGGCCGACAATCTGTTTGGCCATGTTCGGGGCAATCACCGAAGGCATGGCGCCGTTTTCCACCGTATTTTCCAGAGCCTGCCGGTCTCCGCCGGTGGTGCCCATGACAAAGGGGATTTTGTTGGCAACATAGAATGTTGCATTGTCGTTAACTGCGGTGGGGTGGGTGTAATCCACACAGATGAAACCTGGATAGGATGAAAGAATTTCCTGGATTTTATCGTCTCGTTCACTGGGTTTTAAAAGTGTCACTTGTGTCTGGTTTACTGCAACCTGACCTAAATCGATCTCTTCTCCGGTCAGGGAGAAGGGTACAAGGGTAAATCGGTCATCCTGGATTGCGGATTCAGCCATTATACGGGCTACATTGCCGGGCAGTCCGTTGACCATAACGGGGATGCTGTTCATTTTAAATCTCCTTGGCGGCTTTGGACGAAATGTGTCAGATCAGCCAAGCCGGGTTCGTTTAATTCTTTTAGTCGACGTTCGAGCCCTTTGAGGGCAGTCGGGATATATTTTTTAAATTGATGCTTGTGTTTAACCTGGGTTAAAAATCCAAACGCCCCCAGCATCTGAAGGTTGCGTGAAATACAGCAGTATCTGAATGAATGCGTAAAATTATTTTTATCAACGGATACTTTAGAGCCGATCTTTTCCAGGGCATATTCTAAAAGTTGGTCCCTGACGATCCGGGACAGTGTAACATAGGGATCAATTAAAAGGGAAGCCAGATCATATTGAATGGGCCCCAGGCGGGCGGATTGAAAATCAATGAACCAGGGCTGCCCTTCATGGATCATGATATTTTTTGACTGGCAGTCCCGGTGCATCAGCCCGTTCATTGCATGCATCAATGCATTGTCGGCAATGTGGGAAAATTGTCGGCTAAAGGTTTCAAATTTTTCTTTGCGGCCAAGGTAGCCGTTCACAAAGGCCTGCATGAAATACCGGCATTCCAGATCCAGTATCATCTGTTTTGAGTAGGACGGGGTCTGGCAGGTCCAGGCCGTGTCAAACTCTTCAATGCCCTTGAAGGAAAAATCAATCAGGCTGTCGATGACGCGTTGATATTGTGTGACGATCTGTGATTCGTCCATGCCCCGGATATGGTCGGCCAGATGTGTGCTGCCAAGGTCCGACACGGCCACCTGGCCGGAAATTGTGTCATACCCCAGGATTGAGGGGACAGCGATGCATTTGTCGGCCAAATGGGTCCCGATTTTTATGAATGCATTCAGCTGGGCGCTGCCGTTGTTGTCCCGGGGCGCATCCATGCAAATCCCATGGTCCGAAAGAATCAGGGTTTTTTCCTGGTGCCGGGCACGGAACCAGAGACGGTCCGATCCGTCCCCCGCAATGGCCCGGATGTCGATTTCATGGATCTGGGACGGGGCAATGCCCAAGATCCGGCCGGCCAGGTATTCCCTGGATGTACGTTGGTAATCCTGGGGAGTGCCCATGTCCTGCCAGTAGAATTGGGTTGCCTTTAAAGCAAAAATCTTTTCCAGCTCACACAATTTTTTATACACATCAATGGTCGAAAATATTTTTTCAGACGGCATATATTCAAATATCCCCGGGGATATGGCCTGGATGCCTGTGAACGCAAGACCCGACTCCGGAGGCTGGGAAAAATGTCTGACAATGCCGGGTCCGGAATTTGTCTGATCCACACAAAGGGTGTTGAACCGGGGGCAGTCATGGACCAGCAGGGTGGCAAGGGCACCCGATGCTTTGTGGCAGGCCATCAGGTCGGACAGATCAAAATCACAGAGTACATCGGCATTCACCACAAAAAAGTCATCATCCGCCAACTGGCCGCCGAGGTTGGCAATGGCTCCGCCGGTATCAAGAATAACCGGCTCAAAAACAACTTCAAGAGAAGCGTTTGATGGGTGAGTCTCAACAAAATCAGCAATGCCCTCTGCCAGATGGTGGGCATTGATAAAAATCTTGGTGCATCCGGCATCCAGAAGATTTTTTACTGCATAGTCGAGCATCGGCCGGCCGTTGATGGTGAAAAGGGGCTTGGGCAACTGATGTGTATAGGGCAGCAGCCGTGTGCCGAGCCCTGCTGCAAGTATCAAGGCTTTCATAGGGTCAGCTTGAGATCCGTCTGGAAAGCAGGTCAAGAATCTCTTTGTACTGGTCTATACGTTCCTGGTCTGCAGAGCCGTTGATATGGTGTCCGGCAAAATAGTTCACGGCATTGCGGTAGTTGATCAGGGACAATGATTCCTTCCGGACCACCTGGTTGCGTTTGTAGAGCTTGGCGCCGAATGAGAGCAGCTTTTTTGCCCGCTCTTTGACATCATATTTGTCTGTCTTTTCCTTTTCCAGGAATACAAGGCAGGTCATATAGGATTCAAAAAAGGGAATCAGGAAGGCTGCAAACCATTTAAGTTTTCTCAACCCTTCGGATGTGATGTTAAAGGTGTCTGCATATTCAGGATCAGGCACAAGAATCCCCTCGCTGACAAAGCCTTTTAATGCCTCGGCGATCTGATTCTGGATTGAAATCTGTTCATCAAAAGAAAATTCGTCTTTGAACAGTCTTTGTAAAAATTGATACCTGTATACAAGGTCCTGCATTTCAAATTTAAACCGGTCTATTTCGATGATGGCTGCGGCCGTGTAGGCTGCGGGGACAAAAAAACAGATGACCGAATTTTTGTAGTAGTCCAGCACCGGTCTTTTGTTGTGCTTGACGATTAGCATGGTGGTGTCTGTAATGTCGTCTTCATCCTCATCGGCAAGCTCAATAAAATTTCTGGACAGAAAATTTTCAACAACCGAATTAAAGGCATTGTCCGGATCAATCATCAGGGTGTCGGAAAGATATGCCCCATGAAGAACCAGATGATTCATATAGGTGTTAACCCGGGCAAACATCTGCTGCTTTGTGAAGGTGCTTTCAGAGCAGTTCAGGATGCCCGAGGCGATGATGCCGTGGGGGGTGGCCACGGTGTTGTCGTTGATGGCATTGATCAGCTTGTATCCGAATCCTTTGACAAAGTGGCTGAACTCCCCATCGCTGAATTTTCTGAGATCCACCCCTTTTTCTTCCATATAGCTGTTCATGGAGATGGGCGTATCAAATTTAAGATACACTTTGCCGTATTTGCGCTTTAAAAATTTGCGCGTGTTCAGCAGACCCTTAAGGTTTTCCGGTGTTTTGTTGCCGCCTTCAATCTCTTTGAGGTAGGCGTCCTCTTCCAGGACCCTGTCATACCCCACATAACAGGGCACAAAATAGAGATCTTCACATGCACCGCTTAAAAACGCCTTGATAATCATGGACAGTCCGCCGATTTTGGGGGGAAGTACTTTGCCGGTCCGGCTTCTGCCCCCTTCAATATATATTTTAATGTTAAAGCCTTCATAGAGCAGTTTTTCGATGTATGCGGCAAAGATGCGGGCATACAGTTCCGCCCCCTTGAATGTCCGGCGCAGGAAAAATGCGCCGCCGCCCCTGAATATCGGGCCAAGGGGCCAGAACGAGAGGTTTTTACCCGCGGCAATGCGGGGGCAGGGCATGTTGTTTTTGAACATGACATAGGGCAAAATCAGGTAATCCAGGTGGCTTTTGTGGCAGGGAATGAGGATCAGGGGCGCTTTGGTGTAGGTCTCGCGCATGGTATTGATCTCATCCTGGGATACGGAAATTCCTTCAAATATATTTTTGAATACCAGGGTCAACAGCCAGTTTAAAAAATTGATGACCCTTAGGCTGTAATTGGATGCAATTTCATCAATGTAACCGGCCGCCTTTTTGTTAACCTTTCGCAGGGGGGTTCCGGTTCTGTCTGCGTAGGCCGCCAGGTATTCCCGTAATGACTTTCGGTTTAAAATGTCCTCGGTGATCTCCTGGCGGGATTTGAGCACCGGTCCTGTGATGCTTTTGCGCTGGCGGTTCAGGATATCCACAAGCAGGCTTCTGAGACGGTGGGTCTGGAATTCCGAATCAAGGCGCATGATTTCAGGCCGGGCTAAAAATTCTTTGAGATCCACGGGGCGTGCAACTTCCACCCGGATTTTCTCCGGTTGCCGCAGCATGGTGAAAATGCGTTTAAGGCGCCCGGGTTTTTCATGGGTACCGAATATAATGTCCCCAAGGCTTGGATTTTTGTGCATGGGCTTGGTGATATAAATGATATCTTCGGGTACAATCACAACGGATTTTTTAGTTTGTTTTTGCAGTTCAATCAGATGAAATAACGGGTCCGGTGTGGACCTGATAAACCTGTTATAAAACTCATCTTCCTCAATGAGGCTGATAAAACCGGCCCGGTTTTCCAAAAGCATTTTCCGGGCATAGCCGCTGGAATAGATGTCGTTGAAATGGAAATGGTGAAAAAAATGGTATAGATGGGAAAGAATGATCCGTGCCAATTGGGTTATGGGCAGAAAAAATATGAACCGTAAGTCAAAACTGAGTTCCGGGTACGGGCAGTTCATGGGTTTTAACAGGGTGTGAAAGTACAAAAAATCAAATAAATTTTTGTTTTTACAGGCAAAAACCACTATTGAATCCGGAGCCGTATTTTTTATCCGTTCAAGGCTTCTGTCATCGATGCTGATTTTATTAACAAGATGCTTGAGTACCCTGCCCATAATAAAGCTTTGGGTGCCGGGATAAAAACTTGAATAATACTCATAAGAATCATTGAGCAACAGCATCATTAATCTATGTATTTTTTTTCTGGTGGATAGGACCAGGTTATTTATCGGTTCAAACAAACTCATAGGGTTGTCCTTTAGGGGTGTCCTTTTTTCCTTCGAAATTTGAAGGGTCAGTGGTGGCAGGAACGTTGTTGCCGGTTATTTCAATACCAGAGCTTGGTTTACAAGGCAATATGATAATTTTATTATACCGGCCATGGGCCGGACCGGTGCAGCAACAGCCGGAGGCAAATGCACAACGAAAGATTAAAATCGTTTGAAAATTTATTTTAACTTTCGTATAAAATGATTGAAGCAACGTTTCTTATTTTATTCTAACATATTGAATCGAAAGTGTTTATTTGGGTGTTTGGGAATGGGTAAAAACGCCTTGATAAAATCAAAGGCCTGTGATACTTTTCTTCATCTATTTGAATTTGAAACACGCATATAAGTAAGTAAATTTTTAATTTTTGGGTATGGATCACGTATTTACGTACCATCAAATGTTTAGACGGGAATTTAAGGAGGATAACCTATGAAAACGTTAATTGGCGGAGCTATTGCAGTTC
The DNA here is from genome assembly GCF_963666675.1 of uncultured Desulfobacter sp. Taxonomy (NCBI): domain Bacteria; kingdom Pseudomonadati; phylum Thermodesulfobacteriota; class Desulfobacteria; order Desulfobacterales; family Desulfobacteraceae; genus Desulfobacter; species uncultured Desulfobacter sp. Next base: position 2,489,585 of record NZ_OY762929.1, read on the forward strand.
TTCTCGGAGTTGTTGGTCTGGCTGTATGGTTTACTGAATTTTTGATGATTATTACCGGATGTATCCCTGTCATTCTTCTTTTGGCCGGCGGTTTCGCACTCTATCTTGGATTTGACGAGTTGAAAGACTCTTGGAAAAATGACGAAGGCGCTGACGCTTCTGCCGATTAAGGCAAGACTCCGCTTTAGGAAAAGCGCCGGATAAATTTGAATTACCGGATTTATCAGTCGATAGCACAGTATTAAAAAGGGGCCGTGATGAAAGATCACGACCCTTTTTGTTTTTTATCTGTATATATAGAAAGGTTGTGACGCCTGCTTGAACGCCTGCAACGGAATCTGCCAGGTTTTTTCCAGTTCATGGAGGTCGTTCATATTCTTAACGTTTTCCCGCAAATCCCGGCTGCCTAAGATAAGGTCCATGGGCAGGCGCTCGAACTCATATTCATAGGGCGGTGCCTTGAACTCAAATTCGTTGGGATGGGCCCTTATGATTTCCTGTAATAAAATCAGAGAATATAGATAGGGTTTGTATGCTTTTCTGTCTGTGACATGGATGTGAAAGCCTTTGCACATCCGGTTCTGCCATTTTCCCGATGTGGGCTGGAAACACAAAGGCCGCAGCACAATGCCTTGAAGACGCTCCTGTACCCGCTGCTTTAGGGTGTCAACTTCCACGAACGGTGCGCCGAACTGTTCAAAGGGCAGGGTGGTTCCCCGTCCTTCGGACAGATTGGTCCCTTCAAGGATGACCTGTCCGGGATACACCATGGCTGAAAGGGGTGTGGGCAGGTTCGGGGACGGCGGTATCCAGACCAATCCGGTATCCTGCCAGTACATGTCCCGGGTCCATCCCTGCATGGGAATGACGGTCAGGTCACAATTGATGTTCCGGGTCGCATTAAAGAAGGCGGCAATTTCGCCTACGGTCATGCCGTGGCGCATGGGGATGGGAAAACGCCCGACAAATGAGGCATACGCTTCTTCAAGGACGTTACCCTCAATCTGTGCTCCGCCCACCGGATTGGGCCGGTCCAGAATCACCACGGATTTGCCGAGTGCCGCAGCCGTTTCAAGGCAGTAGGATATGGTATATATGAAGGTGTACACACGGGTGCCGACATCCTGAATATCGATGACCAGGGTGTCTATGTCGTCAAACATATCGGCGGTGGGGATTCTTGTTTCACTGTACAGGCTGAATACCGGTATGTTCAGATCCGGGTCCCTGAAATGCCCCGATTCAATCATATTGTCCTGCTTTTCCGCAAAAAAACCGTGCTGGGGGGAGAACAGGGCGTTCAACTGCCCGGGGTAACACTTGGCGATAACGTCCTTTGCGTGTACAAATTGACGTGTTATTGAGGCGGGATTGCCCAAAAGGCCCAATCGCCTGCTTTTTAGACAACCAGGCGGGTTGTCCCAAAGGGTGTCTAATCCGGTTTTGACCCGTGGGGTATTTTTGTTCAATTTTGGTCTCCAGTTAATTATGTACCAATTCAACTATCACAGGTATTGACAAAAATTCAAATCCTAACTAATTAGTACGGGTTTATCAAACCCGCAAATCAATGGAGTGCATCTTTCATGTCGTTTTCAGTCAGTGAATCCGTAAAGGCCATAAAACCCTATGAGGCCGGCAAACCGTTAAGTGAGGTGGAGCGCGAGTATGGTATTACCAATGCGGTAAAGCTTGCCTCCAATGAAAATCCCTTTGGGTGTTCCCCCAAAGTGGCTGATGCCGTTTTGTCCAAATTGCCTGAAATGCACCGGTATCCTGAGCCGGTTCCTTTTACGCTGTGCCAATCACTTGCTGAAAAATACCATGTGGGGATGGAAAATCTGGTCATTGGAAACGGCTCCGATGATATCATTGCCCTGCTTGCCCATGGATTTTTAGACCCCGGGGAGCAAGCGGTGATGCCGCTGCCCTCCTTTCTGATGTATGAGATCAGTGTCAAGACCGCCAAGGGCGTTCCGGTGATGGTGCCGCTCCAGGATTTTTCCACCAACCTTGACGGACTTGTCAAGGCGGTAACCCCCGAAACCAAACTGGTGTTTGTGACCAATCCGTTCAACCCCACCGGCGCCTCGATTACCACGGATGAATTTTTACGGTTCGCCGATCAGTTGCCGGAGAACGTGCTGATTGTTGTGGATGAGGCGTATATTGAATTTGTTCGCAGCGATTCGGTATATGACAGCTTGGCTGAACCATTGGCGGATCCAAGAATTGTGACCATCCGAACGTTTTCCAAGGCATATGGTCTTGCCGGATTCCGCATCGGGTACGGGGTGATGGACCAGGCGGTTGCTGAAATTTTGAACCGTATACGCCAGCCTTTTAATGTGAACTCCCTTGCCCAGGCGGCGGCCCAGGCGGCGTTGCAGGATACGGACTTTTTATCCAAAACCCTTTCCGGCACCCACAAGGGCATTGATTTTCTAACCGAAAAATTTATCCAGGCAGGGTTTGGTGTGCTGCCCACCCAGGCCAACTTTCTGATGGTGGATGTAAAGACCGATTCCCGGGCGATTTGTGAAAAACTGCTTAGAAAAGGCGTGGTCGTGCGATCCCTGGCCTCCTATGGATACGACACCTTTCTTCGCATCAATGCCGGTACGGATCAAGAGAACCAAACGTGCGTGGAGGTACTGCTCGGTGCCGCAGGTAAATAAATTGATGAATCACCGAATTGTTACCATTGACGGGCCGGCCGGAGCCGGCAAAACAACTGTTTCAAAGGCCCTTGCCGGGGAACTTGGCTGTGTGTATGTGGATACAGGCGCACTGTACAGGGCCGTTGCCTATGAAATCCGGAACAGTAAGGTTGACTGGAAGGATAGCGGGCGGCTTGAATCGTTTCTTGCCGGTCTTGATCTTGATTTTGTCATGGACGGCCGGGAACCTGTGCTGACGTCATCGGGTCGGGATATCGGCGCGTTTATCCGCACCCCTGAGATCACCATGCTGGCCTCGGCCACATCGGCTGTTCCCCAGGTGCGAAAGGCGCTGCTGGGGATTCAAAAATTCATAGCCGGGGAACGGGATGCCGTGTTCGAAGGCCGGGATATGGGGACGGCTGTGTTCCCCAATGCACCATTCAAGTTTTTTTTGACCGCCGACGTTAATGTGCGTGCCCGAAGGCGATTTGAGGAATCCGATAAATCCGGGGTTTCGTTGGAAAAAATTCTCGAAGATATGGTCAAGCGGGATGCGGACGATACCCGGCGTGAGATCTCTCCATTGAAGCCGGCCCCGGATGCCGTGCGCATAGATGCCACTGAATTAGACGTCCTTCAGGTGGTTGAAAAAATGAAACGCATCGTCATGAATCTTTAAAAAGTTATGGAAATTCTTGATTTTTCTTTTTTTCATTGGTATAAGACCCAATTGTACTCGTCTTCTGCCATCTTTTCCTTATGATTCAAAGGCGGGTAACATCATCGATTAGGGGGATTAATATTAATGAACAACATTGCTGAAGAAAACGAAAACGAAAACCAAAACATGAATCAAGAATTAGAGACCCAAAACGAAGAAGTACAAGAGTCCGAAATCGAACTCACCGGAGAAGAGACCATGGAAGAACTGCTGGATATCTATGATTCCAGCTTAAGTAAATTTGAAGAGGGACAGGTTGTCACCGGAACTGTGATCTCCGTCGGCAGGGAAACGGTCCTTGTTGATGTGGGATACAAATCCGAAGGGCAGATCTCTATTCATGAATTCATTGGTGAGGACGGCAATGTCAGCGTCAACGTCGGCGACGAGTTTGAGGTAATGATTGAAGTCTGGGATGAAGAAGAAGAGACGGTTCTTCTCTCCCGTGACAAAGCCAAAAAGGTTAAAGTTTGGGATGCCATCAAAGACATCTACGACGATGACGGTACCATTGAGGGTGTCATCACCAGTCGTGTTAAAGGCGGCTTTTCCGTTGATATCGGACTGCAGGCCTTTTTGCCCGGATCCCAGGCGGATCTGCGACCCATTCGCAACATGGATGAGATGGTCGGCCAGACATATACCTTTAAAATTCTCAAGTACAACAAGAAAAGAAACAACATTGTACTGTCACGCCGGGTATTGCTTGAAACCGAAAGAGAGAAAATGCGCAGTGCCACCCTGTCTGCCATTGAAAACGACAAAGTCATGGAAGGTATTGTTAAAAACATTACCGAGTACGGTGTCTTTGTTGATCTGGGCGGCGTTGACGGACTTCTTCATATTACCGATATTTCCTGGGGCCGGGTTAAACATCCCTCTGAACTGTTCTCCGTTGGCGATCAGATCAATGTGAAAATCCTCTCCTTCGATTTTGAGAAGGAACGGGTTTCCCTGGGTATGAAACAGCTGACACCCGATCCCTGGACAACTGCTGCTGAAAAATATCCCACCGGTTCCAAGATTGAAGGCCGTGTGGTCAGCCTGACCGATTACGGCGCATTCATTGAGCTTGAAGAGGGCGTTGAAGGTCTTATCCACGTTTCTGAAATGTCCTGGACCCGTAAAATCCGTCACCCATCCCAGATGGTTGCCGTGGGCGAACAGGTTGAGGCCGTTGTTCTGGATCTTAAACCTGAAAACCGCAGGATCTCCCTGGGTATCAAACAGACCGTTGAAAATCCCTGGGAAGTTATCTCCCAGAAATATCCGGTGGGCACCATCATTGAAGGAAAAATCAAGAACATTACCGAATTTGGTCTGTTCATCGGCATTGATGACGACATTGACGGTCTGGTTCACATCTCTGATATTTCCTGGACCAAACGGATTAAGCACCCTTCTGAAATTTATAAGAAAAACGATACCATCCAGGCCGTTGTACTTGATATCGACAAAGCCAATGAAAGATTCTCCCTGGGCATCAAACAGACCCAGGTCGATCCCTGGGAAACCGTTGCCGAACGTTATGACGTGGGCAAGGAAATTTCCGGTGTCATCACAAATCTCACCGATTTCGGCGTATTTGTAGAGCTTGAGGAAGGTATCGAAGGGCTGGTTCATGTATCTGAAATCAGCAAAGAAAATATCAAGAGCCCCAAAGAGCATTACCAGATTGGCGAAACCATTACTGCCAAGGTGATGAACATTAATTCCGATGAAAGACGGATCGGGCTTTCCATCAAACGTCTGGACGAAGACGATGATGATAGATATCTTGAAGAAATTGCAAAAAGTTCCAAACCTGCTGCCTCCGCATTCGGAGAGATGCTGAGAAACAACATCCAGGAAAAACTGGAAGCGGAGAAAAAAGAGAACGAATAGTTTCTTTCGTCTGACAGACCGCAGCAGTGCTGTAGTTTTCTGAAATTTAAAGGCCGGACTGATCCTTGAACAGGATATCCGGCCTTTTTTCGTTGCAACCGATGAATTGAGATGTTATCAAATCTTGATCCGTGTTCATTTTAAATTAAATGTATACGAGCAGAAACAGGGCGCCCGTCCCGTAGTCACAAACCATACTTTCCAATTAAAAAAATTGAGGAAAAATTCGTTATGTTTTCAAGACGCCATCCCTTTTTATTTTTCATTTGTGTTATTTGTGCCTGTTTTACCTTTGGCCTGATTGCCGTGTCCGGCATTGCTGCCGTCGGTGCTTTTGCCGTGAAAAGTAGCATCGGCGGTGCCATGTCTCCTGCGGGCAATATCGGCGTGGTTGAGGTGACAGGGCCAATTATCTCTTCCAAGGGGGTTATACAAGATCTTAAAGCCTTCATGGACGATGACGCAGTTAAGGCCATTGTTTTAAGGGTTGACAGTCCCGGCGGCGGAATCGGGCCTTCCCAGGAAATTTACCGGGAACTGATGAAGTTCCGGGATGCAAAGCCCGTGATCGCATCCATGGGATCTGTTGCCGCATCCGGGGGGTATTATATTGCCTGCGCCACCCAGGGTATTGTTGCAAATTCAGGAACGATAACCGGCTCCATCGGCGTGATCATGGAGTATGCCAATATTGAACAGATTGCCCAGAAAATAGGCATCTCTCCTGTGGTTATAAAAAGCGGTGAGTATAAAGATATGGGCTCCCCCATGAGAACTCTCAAGGAGAGTGAAAAACAGCTGTTTCAGAATCTTGTGGATGAGTTGCACGCCCAGTTTGTGTCCGATGCGGCCACTGCCAGAAATATGGAAACCGGTGCCATGGCCAAACTGGCCGACGGCAGGGTGTATACCGGCCAGGCCGCCATGAAACTTAAACTGGTTGACCGTATCGGAAATATGGATGATGCGGTGCAGTGGGCCGGACAGATGGCCGGCATTGAAGGGGAGCTGGTCCCGGTTTATCCCAAGGCCGATACCATGACACTGTTTAAAAAGCTGGCTGAAACCGTGTTCCAGGACGTTAATCTGGGAACCGGACTATCCAGGCAGTTCGGGTATGCTTTCAATTAAATTGTGGTGTCTACTCAAACAGGTCCACTTCGCCGGCACCATGCCTGATGACTACGGGTTCATCTTCAACCAGTGAGATCACCGAAGAGGGCGTGTTGGGTACGGGGCCGCCATCCAGGACCATATCCAGTCTTGCATCAAAATAATCATTGAGCAGGGAGGCATCTTCAAACACCTCTCCGTCAGGGGCCGTGGCCGAGGTCGAGATAATGGGGTTGCCAAGCTCTAGGGCAAGGGCCAGGGCGATTTGATTGGCCGGGACCCTGATGCCGGCGGTTTTTCTTTTGGTCAGCATGATTTTGGGCACCATCTTTGAACCGGGCAGAATAAAGGTATAAGGTCCCGGCAGTAAACGCTTCATGTGGCGATAGGCGATATTTGACACCTTGGCGTATTGGGAGATGTTTTTCAGGTCCGGACAGATAAAGCTGAACGGCTTGGATTTGTCCCGTTGTTTGAGGAGGTAGATTTTTTCGATGGCCTTTTTATTCATGATATCACAGCCGATACCGTAAAATGTGTCTGTGGGGTATGCAATGATACCGCCTTTTCTGAGACAAGCCACAGCCATGGATATGATTCGGGCTTGGGGAGTCTGGGGATTCACATTATTTAACATCAGCTTGCCTCCAAAAAACACCATTGGTTTGATCGTATCTGAAATTTCATTTTTTCAACTCAAAAGTTATGCTTAATCACCAAAGCAGATGCCAAGGGTTCTGGCCGTCTGGATGAGCTCGCCGTCGGGGTCCACGCTGCGTATTCTGTTTACGGCATCTTTTAAATGCACGCTTCCCATCATGCCGCTGGGTTTAAGTGCCACCATTTTGCCGAAATTTGCCTTTGCCGCCATATGCACCGCCTGGACACCGAAGCGGGTGCATAACTGTCTGTCCCAGTGGGTTGGCTGGCCGCCGCGCTGGAGATGGCCGAGGACCACACACCGGCTCTCTTTGCCGGTTATATCCTGGATTTTTTCGGCAAGCAGGTAGCCAATGCCGCCAAGGCGCACTTCCCTGTCCGTGGTCTCGTTGTCCGACACCACCATGGTGTCATCTATCTTTGCGCCTTCGGCCACAATAACAATGGTGAATAATTTGCCTGTGGCCTCCCGGGCCCTGATTTTTTTCTCTATGGCCTGCAGGTTAAATTTTATCTCAGGAATCAAAATAACATCCGCGCCCCCGGCAAGGCCGGCATAGGCGGCAATCCATCCGGCATACCGCCCCATGACCTCAAGGACCATGACCCGGTTATGGCTTTGGGCCGTTGAATGAAGGCGGTCAAGGGCATCCACGGCACAGGCTACGGCCGTGTCAAATCCAAAGGTCTGCTGGGTGGCATCCAGGTCATTGTCGATGGTTTTGGGTACACCGATGATCGGCAATCCGAATTCATGCATCTGCAGGGCTGTGGTCAAGGTGCCGTCCCCGCCGATCACCACAAGTGCGTTCAGCCCCAATGCTTCAACGGTCTGCAGGACCTGGGTCATCAGCTCCTCTGGTATTTTCCGTGTTTCACCCTCACCGGTTTTGGATGAAAATCTGCCGGAATTGGCCGTGCCGAGAATGGTGCCGCCCCGAATAAGAAGCCCGTCCATATCCCGGACGGTGAGGGGGTCTGCCTGGACCGGTGTCAACAGCCCGTCAAAACCGCCTCGTATGCCTATGGTGGTAAATCCCTGTATATCGCCGGCCTTTACAATGGCCCGAATCACCGCATTCAGCCCGGGACAGTCCCCGCCGCCTGTTACCACACCAATTTTTTTACCCATTCTTTGATCCTCATTAATGGGGTATATATCCCGCGTTTGAATTTATGTGGTTGAATTTGCCTCACGCTGCTATATCAGATAATCGGTAACGAAACAAATTAATTACACCCAAAAAAATTTAATTAAATGACTTTTATGTAAATTTCTGCCCGGAATGATCTTGTAAAAAGCTCCTGATTTTGGTAAAAGGACTTGTTTATATACTTTTGCTAAGAAAAATTATTGGCCAGCCTTTTCACCCACCTTTTTATGACGTGACGGCTGGCCTTTAAAGTATAAATAAACACCTTTCCTTTCTGGAGGCCTTATATTATGTCCATTGTATTACCAGAACAGGGGCTCTCTTTTGATGACGTGCTCCTGCTTCCCGATTATTCCGCCATCCTGCCCGACGAAGTGACCACACGCACCCGTCTGACTAAAGAACTTGAACTCAACATTCCCATTGTCAGTGCGGCCATGGATACGGTGACCGAATCAGACACCGCCATCAGTATGGCCCGGGCCGGCGGTCTGGGATTTATCCACAGAAACCTGAGCATTGCCGAGCAGGTGGTTGAAGTGGACCGGGTTAAAAAGAGCGAAAGCGGCATGATTGTTGACCCTGTGACCGTCCATCCCGATGCCACCATCTCCGATGTGCTCAATATTATGGCCAAATACCGGATTTCCGGCATTCCAGTGGTGGAAGGCGATAAACTGGTGGGTATTGTGACCAACAGGGACCTTCGTTTTGAGACCCAGCTGGATAAACCTGCCCGGGACGTTATGACCAGCGAAAACCTGGTGACCGTGCCTGAAAAATGCACCCTGGAAGAGTCCAAAATCATGTTGCATAAACATAGAATTGAAAAACTTCTGGTGGTGGATCCCCAGGGTAAACTCAAAGGCCTGATTACCATTAAGGATATTGAAAAAATCAGAAAATATCCAAATGCCTGCAAGGATTCTTTGGGAAGACTGAGGGCTGGTGCGGCCATTGGTGTGGGGTCCGACATGATGGAGCGTGTGGAAGCGCTTTTGAATGCCGGTGCGGATGCCCTGGTCATTGACACCTCCCATGGCCACTCTTTAAACGTAATGAAGGCGGTTCAGAGTATCAAGGCCGCTTTCCCCGCATGCCAGCTCATTGCAGGCAATGTAGCCACAGAGGCCGGGGCAAAGGCATTGATTGATTCAGGCGTTGATGCCGTTAAAATCGGTATCGGTCCCGGTTCCATCTGTACCACCCGTATTGTTGCAGGTGTTGGCGTGCCCCAGCTGACTGCCGTTATGAATTGTGCAGAGATTTCAAAGAAGACCGGCGTGCCTTTGATTGCCGACGGCGGGATCAAGTATTCAGGGGATGTCTCCAAAGCCCTGGGAGCGGGTGCCCATTCTGTCATGCTGGGCAGTATGCTGGCCGGCACCCAGGAAAGCCCCGGAGAAATCGTCATTTACCAGGGCCGTTCATATAAAGCCTATCGTGGTATGGGGTCTGTGGAAGCCATGAAAAAGGGCAGTTCCGACAGATATTACCAGAAAGATACCGGCGAAAACGAGGAACTGGTTCCCGAAGGCATTGTGGGACGGATTCCCTACCGGGGCACAATTCGTGAAAATATTGTCCAGATGATCGGCGGACTTAAGGCAGGTATGGGATATCTTGGTGCGGCCACCATTGAAGAACTGCACGAAAAGGCAAAATTTGTCCGGATCACTGCAGCCGGATTAAGGGAAAGTCATGTCCATGACGTTTCCATCACCAAGGAAGCGCCCAACTACAGAGTAGAAAGCAATTAATTCACAATGACCGATAATCAGGATATCCCCTTTTATCATCTGCATCTTCACTCCGAGTACTCCCTGCTTGACGGGGCCATCCGGTTAAACGACCTGATGACACGGTGTGCGGAATATAAGATGGATGCCGTGTCCATTACGGACCACGGCACCATGTTTGGTGTGGCCGAGTTTTATGAGAAAGCGCAAAAGGCCGGTATTAAACCCATCCTGGGCTGCGAAGTCTATGTGGCCCCCAGAACCTTAAATGACCGGACCCAGCTGGATCGAAAAGGGTTAAGTCATCTGGTACTGCTGGCCAAGGACAGGGAAGGGTACACCAATCTTTGTAAGCTGGTCTCCGTGGCCCAGCTCAAAGGCTTTTATTTTAAGCCCAGAATCGACAAGGAACTTCTGGCCGAACATGCCAAGGGACTTGTGGGACTGTCGGCATGTCTGAAAGGGGATATCCCCCAGGCCATTCTGGCCGGGGACCGGGCCAAAGCAGATGACCTGGCGCGGTTTTATCTTGATACCCTGGGTGAAGGAAATTTTTTCCTTGAGGTCCAGGAAAACGGCATGCAGATCCAGCACCGCGTGAACGAAGGGTTGCTGGATCTGAGCAAACGGCTCTCCATTCCCATGGTGGCCACCAATGACTGCCATTACCTGTCCAATGGCGATGCCAAAGCCCATGAAATCTTGTTGTGCATCCAGACCGGCGATACCTTTGACAATGCCGACCGGTTTAAATTTGATTCCGACCAGCTCTATTTTAAATCGAAACAAGAAATGGCCGATTCCCTGGGTCATTTTCCCGATGCCATATCCAATACGAAGCTCATCGCTGATATGTGCGAGGTGGATTTCGGCAAGAAAACCTACCATTTTCCGCGATATGATCTTGGCGATGGGCTCTCCGAAGACGAACAGTTTCAAAAACTTGCCATGGAAGGTTTTGAAGAGCGCCTTGCCAAGATCAAGGAGAAGAATCCCGATCTTGATGAGCAGGTCTACAGGGACCGGATCAAATACGAGATTGATATTATCCTTGAGATGGGGTTCCCAGGCTATTTTCTCATTGTGGCCGACTTTATCGGCCATGCGCGAAAAATCGGGGTGCCGGTGGGGCCGGGCAGGGGATCTGCGGCGGGCTCCATGGTGGCCTATGCCATGGGAATCACTGCCCTTGATCCCATTGAGCACGGCCTGATTTTTGAACGTTTTTTAAACCCGGCACGTATCTCCATGCCTGATATTGACGTGGATTTTTGCATTGAGGGCCGGGAACAGGTGTATGATTATACGGTTAAGCGGTACGGTGGTTCCGATTATGTATGCCAGATCATCACCTTTGGAAAGCTTAAAGCCAAGGCTGTAATCCGGGATGTGGGCAGAGCCTTGGGGGTTCCTCTTTCCGAGGTGGATGAAGTGGCCAAGATGATCCCTGACAATGCCAAAAATTTAAAAAAAGCATTGGAAGAGATGCCGGGCATCAAGGACAAGTGCGGGGAAACAGAGGTTAAAACCCAGATGCTTGAGGTGGCGATGCTGCTTGAGGGGCTGCCCCGGCACGCGTCCACCCATGCGGCAGGGGTTGTGGTTTCCGACAAACCGCTGTGGGAATATCTGCCGTTGTTCAAGGGTAAAGAGGGTGAAACCATTACCCAGTTTGACATGACCTTTACTGAAAAACAGGGGTTGGTTAAATTTGATTTTCTTGGGCTTCGCAACCTCACCGTTATAAAAAACTGTATTGCCCTGATCGAAAAACAGGGTGATACGCCTCCGGATCTGCTGCACCTGGATTATTCGGATCAAAAGACCTTTGAACTTTTGCAAAATTCCGATACCACCGGGGTGTTCCAGCTTGAGAGTTCCGGGATGAAGGAACTGATTTCCCGGCTGAAACCGGCAAGTTTTTCAGACATTGTGGCCCTGGTGGCACTTTACCGGCCGGGTCCTTTGGATTCGGGCATGGCAGACAGCTATGTGGAGCGAAAGCACGGACGGGAACCTGTGGTGTATCAGTTCCCCGAGCTTGAGCCGGTGCTCGAAGAGACCTACGGGGTGATTTTGTACCAGGAACAGGTCATGAAAATTGCCGGGGTCCTTGCCGATTACAGCATGGCCCAGGCCGACGGCCTTCGCAAAGCCATGGGCAAAAAGATTGCCGCCATGATGGAGGAGCACCGGACCCTGTTCATGAATGGTGCCAAGGAAAAGGGCCTTGATCCCAAAAAGGCCGAAGAGGTCTTTGACCTCATGGAAAAATTCGGTGGTTACGGTTTTAATAAATCCCATTCGGCCGCCTATGCCCTGATTGCCTATCAGACCGCATATCTTAAAGCCCATTTCCCTGTTGAATTTATCGCCGCCCTGATGACGTCCGAACGCAGCAATTCCGATGCGGTGCTCAAATACATGGATGAGTGCAAAGGCCACAACATCAAGGTGCTGCCCCCGGATGTCAACCAGAGTGATGCCTTTTTTAATGTGGATGATCATTGCATCCGTTTCGGTCTGGCTGCCATCAAAGGGGTGGGAGAGGCCGCCATTGAATCCATCGTTCAAAATCGTGAAACAGACGGGGACTACGCCAGCCTGTATCAATTTTGTGAACGGGTGAATTTAAGCAAAGCCAATAAAAAAGTGATCGAAGCCCTGATTAAATGCGGGGCTTTTGACTCCACCGGTGACAAACGCGCACAGATGATGGCAGTGCTTGAAGATGCCCTGGACCATGGTGCCAGGATTCAGAAAGAGAACGCCGATGCCCAGCTGGATCTGTTCGCCGATTCAGGGGTGGGTATTTCTCTGCCCTCCAACATTCCCAAGATGCCTGATATTGATGAATGGGCGGGCAAGGATCTTCTGGAACTGGAAAAGGAAGCCCTGGGGTTTTACATCACCGGCCACCCCATGGATGATTATGCGGATATCATTCGAAAATTTACCAGTGTAAATACGATCACTCTCCAGGATGCGCCGGATGAAAAGATAGTCCGCATCGGCGGAAATCTTAAAGTGCAGAAAATCCACAAGACCAAGAAAGGGGACTTGATGGCGTTCTGCAACATTGAGGACCAGTATTCTACTGTGGAGCTGGTTGTTTTTCCAAATCTTTACGCCAGAACCCATACCTTTTTGTCCCAGGAGCAGGTGGTGATTGTTGAGGCCGAAGTCCAGAAAAAAGAGAATGCCGTCAAGCTGATCGGCGAAGCCATTGTGCCGGCCACCCAGGCCGAAACCCTGTGGGCAGCCGGTATTGTGATGCAGGTGGATGCCAAAATTCATAAAACGGATGTGCTTGATCAGCTCAAACCTGTGATCGAACGGTATCCGGGCAATTGTGTCTCTTTGTTCAACATTCACATTGATGCAGAACATCCCGATGTGATGGTGAAATTATCCGATGAGTACAAGTCCGATGCCTGCCCCGGACTGTTCCAGGAAATCGAAACCATACTTGGCCCCGGCAGCATTGAGACGCGATGCGCCCCGGTCAAGGACAAGGTGAAAAAGAAAAAACGCTGGCCTAAAAAACAGGTTTCTTAGTTCTTCGGTCTGGACAGGTCCGGACTGATAAATATTGTGCCCGGGTTGGTGAGTTTAAGACGGCTGACCACCCGGTTCACCCCGTCAATGCTTTGGGCCAGATCCTGGGCCATGCGGCGCTGGTAGCTGTCTGCGACCCAACCGTCAAGATAGACCACCCCATGGCGCACTTTTACACGTATCCCATCGTCATCCACCATATCATCTGAAATGAATCTGGATTTCACCCGGGTCTGGAGAACGGCATCACTGACAAAGGTTGCGGGCGATCGGGGCAGGTTCTCCCTGCTGGATTCATAGTACACCGGTGATCCTGTGGTGGGTGGTCCGCAGCCCGGCAGAATCAATAAAATCAGCATCAAAACAACGAACTGACCATATTGGACATATAACCTGGAATTTATGCGAAATTGGCCGGACGAAGGTCCCATAAGTCGCTTTAATTTTTTAGGCTCGAGTCCTGTAGCCCTGTACCGGGTCGGCATATGGCCGTTATTCAAAATCGTCCAGATCCAGATTGTCAAGATCAGAAAGGTCCATATCCTTTAGCAGATCATCCTCATCGGGAATGATGTTTTCGTCGATCACAACAGGTTGGTCCATATGTTTTTTGGGCTCTATAACATTCTTGAAACTCGTTTGCTCCCTTTTGTCGTGATTTTCAAAAAATCCGGCAATCCCGATAAAAAACAGGTATCCCAAACCGGTCATATTCAGAAGGATGATCAGTGTTCCCACGATATTTTTAATCAGCACAGGTTGCTTTTTCCCGTTAATATTTGACGATGAGGACTTAAGTGTTTATATATAATCTTTGATTTTGTGGCAAGGGCAAAAATTCGGCACAAAATTTGTAAAGTTACTTTTCCCGAGTTTCAAGGCCCTTTACGATATTAGAACATTCAAAGGTTTTTATATGAGTTGGCTTGGAAAAATGATTGGTGGCACCATCGGACTGGCTTTGGGCGGTCCGCTGGGCGCTGTGGCAGGGGCTGCATTCGGACATGCGTTTGTTGATAAAAGAGAAGACGAATATTTACGTTCCATTCCAGGTGGTCGGCGTGGCGAAGGACTCTCTTCCAACGAAGAGGCCCAGCTTGTGTTCTTTACTGCGGCCTTCTCCATGCTGGCGAAAATCAGCAAAGCAGACGGCCGGATCAGCGAAGAGGAGATCAAGGTTGTTGAACGCTTTATGGTTAATGATCTCCAGCTTGATGCATCCACCCGGGAAACGGCCAAAAATATCTTTAGAAACGCCGTGACATCGTCCCAGACCTTTGAGGATTTTGCCCGGCAGTTTTATTCGGTATTCAGCTACCAACCCAATATCATAGAGTTGATGATGGATGTCCTGTTCAGGGTCTCTTCGGCCGACGGCAATATCTCTGATGCCGAAGAACAGATGCTGTTGTCCGCGTCACGGATTTTCAGATTTTCCCAGTTGGATTATAACCGTCTGCATGCCAGGTATGTGAAAAAATCCGACCCCTATTATGCGGTGCTTCAATGTGATGAAAGTGCGAGCAACGAGGAGATAAAAAAGAAATACCGCACCCTGGTCCAGGAGTACCACCCGGATAAAATCCAGGCCAAAGGGCTGCCCGAAGAGTTTGTTAAGTTTGCCACGGATAAGTTTACGGAAATTCAGGAGGCTTATGAGCAGATCAGAAAAAGAAGGGGATTCTGATCCGGCCGCGACTGGCAGAATAAGTAAAGAGCTGAAGTCTCGGCCTTAAAATACCGTTGCCGATAGAAAGGAAACAAGACCCCGTTTGGTTAAGCCCGTAGTGATTTTATATCGTGTACCTTCTATACCGGCTTGGGAAAAGTCCACTTTGCCATCCTGGGGGGTATAGCCTCTCCAGGGTGTGGCGCGCGGCCTAAACGCCGTTAACCGGATATGTTCATCGTTTTCGAGAACAAAACAGCAGTGAATGGTGGACGTTCTTCCCCAGATTTTGAAAACCAGTTTCCCGATATACTCCCCGGGGGTAATATCTGAATATTTAAATTTTTGGGGATTGAAGCCGTCCTCCACGGCATCTTTAAATCGATATGCTTTAGATGCACAAATGATATCTTCTTTTTTTAGCCCGGCATATGTAAACGCCTTTTCTTGGCCGCTTGGTTGCATAAACTTAAAAATAGACCGGGTTTCACAATACGCAATGAATTCTTCAGCGTCTTTTTTGGGGAATTTTCGCTGAATCAACAGTTTACCGGATTCGGGGCAAGTGTGTTGGGAACAAAAAGAGCGTTCCAAAAAACGGGTACCCGGCGTGTTTTTTATCTTTTGAATTCTTTTAATGGACACGCCCAGACGATTTGCTATTTCCCTGAAGGAATACGCGTCTTTATACAGATTTTTAAATGCCTGCAAAGATGATACGGATACACTAACGTTCTGCGTGTTCGTATTTGTATCAACTTCGGAAAAAATATCCGCGTGATCGTCTATAATCTGTAATATTTGGATCGGGCCGACCCCTATGACAAGTGCCGCATCTTCCAATGAACATGTTTCATTCATTACATTCTGTCTCCCCACCTAAAACCAGATCCTGTGCCGGATACTCTTGGGCGCATGGGAATAGAAAGAGGCCAACGCAAAGGCAAATAATACCCCTGGCAATTCCGGAATCCAGCCATGCAGCGCCATACCGATGATACCTGCTTTTACAAGGGTGACGACACCCGCCGCTTCCCTGAGTAACTGCCGGTGCCGGAGTGCCTCGGTCAGCATCAGCAGGCATCCGGAAGTTCCTGCCAGGACCAGGTAGGGCCAGGGTAGATCCGTCCCGAGCAGAAAGGCGCCCAGGCAGCCGGCCGCTCCGATTTGGTGAACGGCCCGTACAATGATGGAAAGCATCATCATCCAATAGGGACGGTCCGCTGTCCGT
Source organism: uncultured Desulfobacter sp. (assembly GCF_963666675.1). Lineage (NCBI taxonomy): Bacteria > Pseudomonadati > Thermodesulfobacteriota > Desulfobacteria > Desulfobacterales > Desulfobacteraceae > Desulfobacter > uncultured Desulfobacter sp. The sequence continues at coordinate 2,505,977 of NZ_OY762929.1, forward strand.
CCTATACGGACATTTTTGATTTTGTTGGAATTATTTTTTCGGTCGGAAATCATACCATTAATTTTGATCAGAACCCTTAATTCTTTAAATGAAAGAACCGGCCAGTTACTGAGTTACTTTCATGTTTTGTTGTGGGCTATGCCTGGCAATTGATATGTCAGGTCGGCCCATGGCCGTTATTTCAGCAATATACCTGAAACAAATAATTTGTTCTCTTTTTTTAAGATGACTTCAAACTGATCGTAAATTGTACCATCGACCGTTATTGAATGGGTTAATGAATACATGCCGTCCGGCGAGTCAACCAACTCGACCAGGGTTTTTTTATGCTCATCCGTCACCGCATATTCAAGGTAATTATTGCTGAACTTGATCTGGCCGCCAACCCTTTCACTGATCCAGCAGTCTTCAATGTTAAATTCCAGATCGGTTTTCGCTGTCCAGTCCGGATCATCTAATGCTTTATTCATTCGTTGGAATGTTGTTAACTCAATCATTTCGGCTTAAGGGCCTCCAGCGGTAATGTATTGATGTTTTTTTTCTGCCTATCCATCTTTTTTTTAAAGCCGTGATCCTAAACCAATCGTATCTTAATATCAACTAAAGTCTAAAAATGTTAATAAATTCTGGGGATCTGAATTTAGAGATGGTGACCCAATAACAAAAGTAAGGCCCTTGATCAGAATTACATCTGCCAACAATGCGCCGGATATTGAGCCGCCCTCGGCGGTTACGCCAAGGTGGCTTAAAAGACAAGCATTTGGGCGATTTTATTCCGACCCTGGGCTTTAAAAGTTGTCGCTTCTTATAACGGCCATGGGCCGAGCCAGGTCTATCATGACCCAGGCTTCGACCCACAACGAAGAATGAAGGAACTCAGTAACTTACTGAGCTCTTTCATATAAAAAATATTTCCGGCTCTTTTCTATCCCGGCAGTTTTGATGTAGTGCTTGAATAGCGGATTGAAAATTCGGTTCGTTCATTTGCCTTGCTTCTTCTGGACAGATTTTCACACAGGCAAAGCATATAAGACATTGCCACCTATCTGTCTGGGTTACATTTTCAGGGGAAATAGCTCCGGTAGGACACACGTCGGCACATTGTCCACACTTGGTGCATTTTGACGCGTCTGTTTCCGGGGTCAGTGCGACAATCGATCGTGCTTCTTTTATCATATTCAGACTCACAGGCTCGATATAGGGAAACTGGCCGGGAATTGTAATAGCTGTTAAATGCTGCGATGATTCCACATTTTGCAGTGTTTTTCGAATCGCAACACCAAACTCCCGGGCTTTTCGGATATCACTTTCATCAGGACGATGTGGTGCAATTGGATAAGTTTTTGAGGAATACGAATGCTCGGCAACAAAGGCTCCTCCTGCTACTGGAATAAATCCAGCATCAACAGCTATATCATGTAATTCTTTGAGGGCATCTTCAAATGCTCTGTTTCCATATACGGCAACAAGCACAACAGGAGTCTGCGTCGCTTTTAATGAAGTTAAGTATGGTAAAATTTCCTCTGGTACACGCCCGTAATATACTGGAGTTGCAATAATAACAATATCGTCTTCGTTAAATAATAGTTGGTCATTGCGTTGCTCCCTATTAGTTATATCTACCATTTCAGTAAATTCAGGGTTAATTCCCTGGGTAATACTTTTTGCTATTGTCTTTGTTGTTCCAGTTGGAGAGAAGCATACACAACGAACTGATTTAATTTTCATTTAATGCCTCCATGTTTAAAAGAATAAGAAGTAATTCTGTAGTTTTTTCTGCTAAAGCTCAAGGTTGTGATTTTATGATAACCTTCAAGTAACAAACAAATAACCAGATGTAAATAGTAAGCTTGAATGAAATAATTAAGGAAAACATGAACGAGCAATGATGATAAAAGCAGGCCATACCTGCTTCTGACAATGTCATGATTACCAGAAGTAATGTTGGGTAATTGGAGCCCCGGATATCAGGATAACCTTTCAATTTGTAACGGTTTTTAAATGTAATTCTTATCCTTTTTTGAAGCAGGACACCATCGGTAACGCGTGGGAATTGAAACACTCAGGTTGTTCGTGGTACCCTTGACTCAATTTGAATATCTTAGGGGTAGTATCACCCGTGTGATCAAAGCATTAAAAACGGCAGTTAAATTTTTTGAAGAACAGGAGTCCTCTGTGAATCGTGCGGAAATGATCAAAAAAATAGCAGGCTATGACGGTTATTGGGATTTTGTCGTTATCGGTGGCGGGGCAACCGGATTGGGTGTGGGACTGGATGCCGCATCAAGGGGGTATAAAACGCTTTTGTTGGAACAACACGATTTTTCCAAAGGGACATCCAGCCGGTCGACAAAATTGGTTCACGGCGGGGTCAGGTACTTGCGTCAGGGAAACATTTCCCTGGTTCTTGAGGCCCTCCATGAGCGGGGTCTCTTAATTCGCAACGCCCCGCATCTGGTCAGTCATCAGGCATTTGTGGTACCCAACTATGAGTGGTGGGACGGCCCTTTTTACGGTGCAGGGATGAAAGTATACGATCTGTTGGCTGGCAGACTTGGGCTGGGATCTTCCAAACACCTTTCAAAAGAAGAAACATTAAAGCGGATTCCCACACTGGAGCCCAAGGGACTGCGGGGGGGCGTGGTCTATTTTGACGCCCAATTTGACGATTCCCGCCTGGCCGTCAACCTGGCCCAGACCATGGCTGAACATGGGGGCGTGCCTGTAAATTACATGAAAGTGACCGGGTTTACCCGGTCCGGTGAAATGATTGACGGGGTAACCGCAAAAAATATGGAAACCGGTGATGCGTACGAAATTCACAGCCGGGTGGTGGTAAACGCCACCGGTGTTTTCACCGACGAAGTACTTAAAATGGAAAATCCGGACGCTGCTCCCATCATTACGCCCAGCCAAGGGGTTCATGTGGTCCTGGATAAGGAATTTCTTCCCGGTGATTCAGCCGTCATGGTGCCCCAGACCACTGACGGAAGGGTTTTGTTTGCCGTTCCATGGCATGATAAGGTCGTCGTGGGCACCACGGATACACAAGTACCGGATGTGAGTCTGGAACCCCGGGCATTGGAGGAGGAGATCAAGTTCATCCTTGACCATGCGGCCGTCTATTTAACCAAAGATCCTGCCAGAGATGACGTTCAAAGCGTTTTTGCCGGACTGCGCCCCTTGGTTAAAGCCGGGGAAGGAAAAAGCACGGCAGCCATCTCCCGGGACCACTATTTAGTCATTTCTGAATCGGGTCTTGTGACCATCACCGGCGGCAAATGGACCACCTATCGCAAAATGGCCGAAGATACCGTCAACCAGGCAGCCCTGGTGGCCGGGCTGAAAGATCAGCCCTGCATCACTAAAGATCTTAGAATCCATGGATGGTTAAAGCATTTTGATGAACACGACCCCTTAAGCTACTATGGGTCCGATGCAGTTTATATCAAAAAAATCGTAAACGCAGATACAGCCATGGGTGAGAAACTCCATGAAAAATTATCTTATATCAGAGCGGAAGTGATCTGGGCTGTCAGGGAAGAGATGGCCAGAACCGTGGAGGATTTTTTAGCCCGGCGCAGCCGTGCCCTTTTTCTGAATGCCCGGGCCAGTATCGATGCGGCGCCGGAAGTGGCCCGGATCATGGCCGAGGAGATGGGGTATGATCGCACATGGCAGGTGGACCAGGAAAATGCATATGTTACTTTGGCCAAAGCGTATCTGCTGACCTAAAAATTACATAACAATCAGCAATTTTCAGGAGGTGTTCATGTCTCAATATATCATGGCCCTGGATCAGGGCACAACAAGTTCCCGTACCATACTTTATAATGAAACGGGTGAAGCCGTAGCTGTTGCAAGTGAAGCGTTCCCCTGTCAGTATCCCAAAGACGGTTGGGTGGAGCAGGACGCTGAAGAGATATGGAGATCCCAGAAAAATACAATGGATGCCGTCCTTGAACAAGCCAAGCTCAACCTGGGTGATGTGGCTGCCATCGGTATTGCCAATCAGCGGGAAACCATCATTGCCTGGAACACAGAGACAGGGAAGCCGGTGGGTAAAGCCATTGTCTGGCAATGCCGCCGGACCGCGGATTATTGTGACCGGTTAAAAACAGAAGGATTTGATACAGTCATCAAAGAGAAAACCGGCCTGGTGACCGACGCTTATTTCAGCGGGTCCAAAATCCGCTGGATTTTGCGACACAGCATAGAAGCCAGGGAACTGTGCAATAAAGGCAAACTGAAGGTGGGAACCGTGGACGCATGGCTGATCTGGAAATTGACGGCGGGCGTCGTCCATGCCACCGATGTGAGCAATGCGAGCCGGACCATGATTTTCAACATCCATGATCTTAAGTACGATCCAGTCCTGATGGAAAAATTGGAGATTCCCGAAGAGATTCTTCCACATGTCAATCCGTCCTGCGGCATATTCGGTAAAACCAACAAAAAACTGTTCGGGCATGAAATACCCATTGCCGGTGTCGCAGGGGACCAGCAGGCCGCCCTGTTCGGCCAGGCCGCCTTTGAAAAAGGAATGACAAAGATCACTTACGGAACCGGTTGCTTTATGTTGATGAATACCGGGAGCCAAGCCATTGCATCACCCTCGGGACTGCTCACAACCATCGCTTGGCAGATCGGTGATAACGTCACCTATGCCTTGGAAGGTTCGGTGTTTGTTGCCGGTGCACTGTTGCAGTGGATGCGGGATGACTTAAATTTTTTCAGCGATGTGGCCCAAACCGAAGAGATGGCCACGGCCATCCCCTCATCCGAAGGGCTTTACATTGTCCCTGCCTTTGTGGGCCTGGGCGCGCCTTATTGGGATCCCTATGCCAGGGGCGCCATGCTGGGCATTACCCGGGGAACAACAAAAAATCATATTATCCGGGCCGGGCTTCAATCCCTTGCCTACCAGGCCAATGATTTGATCGGTGCCATGGTTAAAGATTCGGGTATTAAATTAAAAACTGTTAACGTGGACGGCGGGGCCAGTGCCAACAATTATCTATGCCAATTCCAGGCGGACATCCTGGGCGTCTCCTTGTGCCGTCCTAAGCACGTGGAGACCACTGCCATGGGGGCGGCTTACCTTGCCGGTCTTGCTGTCGGCGTATGGGCGGACATGGACCAGATTAAATCTTTTTGGCAGCAAGACCGTTGTTTTCATTTGAACAAAAGCCAGGAAAAGGTGGATGAATGCCTGCAAGGCTGGAGAAAAGCGGTGGACCGTGCAAAGTCATGGGCCAAAACTTGAAGTACTTTGCCCTGTCAGGGAATGATCCGGCCGACAAGGTTGTCGTCATTACCGAATTGATCATATTTAAGATTCACTATTTTTCCTTTAAGGCCGACCGGGGGACCTTGGGCATCTTCATTCTCGATGAAAATGGTCAGGTAATTGGTGGTGATCGCCTTAAGCATACCTGTGTGCCGGTCCCTCTGATTCTGGATCAGTGCTTGGAGAACCCTGCCCTGGTTTAATTTGATAAATGCAGATCGTTTCCGCTCTCCAAGCTCGCGCATCAGGGCGGCCCTTTTTTTTGCCGTATCCGAGGGTACCTTGGGGGTGAAATGGTATGCCGGGGTTCCTTTTCTTGGTGAAAAGGGGAAGACATGGAGGTAAGAGACGGGCAGATCTTCCACAAGCTTGTATGTATTTTCAAACGCCTCGTCGGTTTCACCGGGAAACCCCATGATCACATCAAGGCCGATACCGGCATGGGGCAGGATCCCATGGATTTTTTGGACGACTTCAGAAAATTGTTCAACGGAATAGGGCCGTTTCATCCGGGCCAGAACATCATTGTCCCCCGCCTGGAGAGGAATGTGAAAATGGTCGCACAAAATATGGCCGGGCCGCGCCAGGTGGATGAGTTCTTCGGTAATTTCATTGGGCTCAATGGAAGAGATCCTGATCTGATCGACCGGTTTGTTTTCATCAAGGGTTTTTACAAGATCAGTCAACGATGTTGCAGGGGTTAAATCCATACCGTATAATCCCGTGTGGATGCCCGTGAGGATGACCTCTTTGAACCCCTGCCTGTTTAAGCTTGACACATGGGCCACGACCTCGTCAAAGGGCAAGGAGACCGATGCCCCCCGGGCATAGGGGATAATGCAGTAGGTGCAGAACTGGTTGCACCCGTCCTGGATTTTCAGATAGGCCCGGGTCATTTTACCCGATACGGGCCGGTCGGATTCTGCAAATGCCGCAAACTGTGCCGCGTCACCGAATTCAGGTTTTCTAAAATCAAACAGATCGTTTCCAGGGTGTTCCTGTCCAAGGTATTTGGTGATCACAGGTTTATCCTGGTGGCAGACAATAAGATCCACCCCTGAAATTTTTTTAAACTGTTCCTGATCAGTCTGGGCATGGCATCCTGTGACAATTACGGTTGCATCGGGGTTTTCCCGGATCAGTTTTCTGGTTTCCTGGCGGGACTGCATGCCCGCCCTTGAGGTCACGGCACAGGTATTTATAATGCAGACATCCGCAGGACTGCCCTTGTCTGCCCTTGAAAAACCATGGGCTTCAAGCTGGGCTGCAATGGCGTCGGATTCATATTGATTGACTTTACAGCCAAGGCTTTCGATGTAAAATGTTTTTTTATTCATTGAATTGCTGAAATTAGTCCTGCGCCTAATACGCGGTTGTCTTGGTAGAACACGGCAGCCTGTCCGGGTGTGATCGCATTTTGGGGGGTGTCAAAGGTGGCAATGCCGTGGGTATCATCATCCCATTCAAGGCAGGCCGGAGCCGCCTTGTGTCCGTACCGTATTTGAACGGTCAGATTGTTTATGTGTTCTTTTTCAGGATAGTGCCAGACCATCTGTTCAACCTTCATCCGGTTTTGGGCCAACTCGGATTTAAAACAGACATGAAGGGTATTGGTCTTCATGTCGATTTTTCTAACATAATAGGGGGCAGGGCCCGGAATATTGATTCCCTTGCGCTGGCCCACCGTAAATGTGTGAAGCCCCTGGTGTGATCCCAGTATCGTTCCCTGGCGGTCAACCACCGGCCCGGGTCTGGGACTGGTTTTGGTCTGGTTGATAATGAAGGCACCATGATTTTTATCCGGTAAAAAGCAGATATCCTGGCTTTCATTGGGCACAATCGGTACAAGGTTGTGCTGCCCGGCAAATTCCCGGACCCGGCTTTTGGTAAAATCGGCCAGGGGAAACACCACATGCGCTAAAACCTTGGGGGAAAGCATGGACAGAAAATAGGACTGGTCTTTATGCAGGTCAGCCCCTCGTTCAAGCCATGCATCTCCCGCCTCTTTTCTGCCGGGGGTATAGCGGTTGACCACCGTGGCATAATGGCCGGTTGCCAGCAGATCTGCCCCAAGTGTTTGCGCATGTTCGAACAATACCTTAAATTTGATCTGCATGTTGCAGACCAGGCACGGGTTCGGCGTTTGTCCGGCCATGTAGGTCGACACAAAATAATCAACCACCCGGGTCTCAAATTCCTGTGACAGGTCAATGGTGTGCACGGGAAATCCAAACACCGATGACAGGGCAGATACGTCCGTCGGATTTTTTTCAAAACCTGTGGTGAAATGAATGCCGAAAACATTTTTAAAACGCTGTTTAACAAGAAATCCTGCGACCAGGGAATCTATTCCGCCGCTCAGTGCCACAGCAACTACCGGTGAATCAGACATCAGGCCGTTTCTTTTAGATCAGAACTGAACAGACCCATGGCCCGGATGGGGCAGGTAAGAAGGCAACGCTCACACAAACTGCATTTTTCCCGGTCAAAGACCACTTCCATTTCAGGGCGTTTGATGTACAGGGCGCCTGTGGGGCAAACGGCGGTACATGCGCCGCAATGGGTGCATTTTTCTTCGTCTTTGTAAATTTTATGTTCAGGGGTGGATACACGAACCCCTTGTTCTTTCAGATACGTCATCCCCTGGTTGAATGCGGCTTTTCCGGTACAGGAAATTTCAAGCACCATGTGGCCTTCACTTTTTGAGGATATTCGTGCCTTTAAAATATTGAACATGATGTCATATTTTTTAACCAGCTCGCAGACAACGGGTCTTTGGGCCGATCTTGGTGGAAAATCTAAAATCACAATTTTTGAATACAACGTTCTAACCTCCGTTTCCTTGTGTTGAATCAAAACCAAATCCTATACCATATATCATTCATTACGGTTCATATGAAAGTCCAAATAAGTTATTGACTTACTTTCATGCGGTATATGGGGGATGAATCCGTAAATAATGGGGCAGAGCACTCCCCCTGGCTGGCCGACTGATTTTGTTTTGAGCAACCTATTCGCTTAAAATCGTAATTGCGTGAAAAATACCTTGTCAAATAGTGATAGTTTCAGATAATAGTATAAAAAAATTAGCCAAGATTTCATTATATTCTTAAATAACCTCATGAGTTCTTTTTTCAGGAGACGTATGTCTGAAAAGGCGTCATACAACAGATTAGAAGAACAGCTGAAAAGGCTTGAGCTTGAAAATGCTGCCTTGAAACAAGAGATCGTCGCGCTAAAAAAAGATCAGCCCTTTAACTTAAGTTTTGGCTCAACGCCTGCTGACTTTGAATCTGTAATCAATCAAAAAATCGAAACAGAAAGAAAATTGCTGCTGGCTACAGTCGAGCAATTTTCCGAGATGGTTTATATCACAAATTCCGAGGGGATAATTCAGTATCTCAACCCCGCATTTGAAGCGCTGACCGGGTTTTCCAGGGATGAGTGCATCGGCAAGGATATCAGTCGGTTTCGAAGCCGTAAACACGACAGCCAGTTTAATATCAATCTGCGGGCCATCATCAGTTCCGGGCGGGTATGGAAGGGCCATGCCGAGTTTAAGAAAAAAGACAACTCGTTTTGCATCATGGATCTGACCATCTCTTCGGTCACGGACAAAAACGGGGTCATTACCAACTACGTGGGCGTACAGCGAATTGTCTCTAATGAAACTGAGATCAATGAAAAAATGGCCCAGGCCCAGAAGCTTGAATCCCTTGGTACCCTGGCCGGTGGCGTGGCCCATGATCTGAATAATATGCTGTTTCCCATTCTGGGTAATGCCGAGCTATTGATCCTGAAAAGCGTGGCCTTTGACAATGGCACAAAAGAGAATCTGACCCAGCTTTATGAAAGCGCCCTCCAGGCAAAGGAACTTGTCCAGCAGATTTTAAACTTTTCCCGCCACAAAAAGATTCAACGACGGCCGCTACAAATACAAAACAGCATTGATACCGTGCTCAAGCTGATGAAATCGGGTATTCCGCGGAATATTTCCATTGAAAACGATGTGGACCCCTGCTGCCCGCCTGTGGCTGCAGATTCCACCCAGTTGCATCAGATTATCATGAATTTGATCAGTAACGGGGTACATGCCATGGGCAAAACAGGCGGTGTGATAACTGTCTCATTGAAGCCTGTGGCCGTATCCCAAGCCGATGCCGGGGGTGGTGTTAAACCGGGAAATTATATTTGTCTAAGTGTCTGCGACACAGGTGAAGGGATGTCAAAGGAGGTAATGAAGCGTATTTTCGAACCCTTTTATACCACCAAGGGCAATGAGAACGGCACCGGGATGGGATTGTCTGTTGTCTATGGTATTGTCAAAGATATGGGCGGCGGCATAAAGGTGGACAGCCAACCGGGCAAAGGTAGCCGGTTCCGGTTATATTTCCCCCAGGTTTTGGCCTCTAAAATTAAATCCGGGCTTCAAGCGTCGGTCCTGGGTGGGAAAGCAGACATTGAGTATGGGATCAACGTTCTTTTTGTGGATGATGAAAATATCATTCTCAAAGTCGCAAAATCCATGCTGGATCGCTTGGGGTGTCACACCACAACCATGACCGATCCTGTGGCGGCTCTGGAACGTTTTGAACGAGACCCGTTCACCTATGATCTTGTGATTACGGATTTATATATGGCGCATATGAACGGCGATTGTCTGGCCGAGAAAATAAGAGTACTTCGATCGGATGTCCCTATCTTCCTTTGCACGGGATTCAGCCAGGACATTACCTTGGATATGATGGCCCAGACAGGTTTTAAGGCCGTATTATCCAAACCCCTTTCCATAAAAGAATTTTCTGATAAAATCGGAAAGTTTTTTGAGCCAAAGCGTTCTCTGGATTAGTGCCGACTAAACAATAAAAAAAAAGCTGATAGACGAAAATTTAATGTCTGGTCCTGACGTAGAAAAAATAAAAGCCCTTGAAAAGAAAATGAATCATCTGGGAATTTACAAAAAAGATATCCTGGAAAAATTTATAAAATCCTCGGGCCGTGGCGGCCAAAAAGTCAATAAAACTTGCTCTGCCGTGTTTTTGACCCACCTGCCTACCAAAATAAGCGTAAAATTCGGGAAACACAGATCCCAGCATTTGAACCGGTTTATGGCACTGCGGCATCTGGTGGAAAAAATTGAACAGCAGCAAACCGGGACACCCGATGCCGCAGCCCGAAAAATAACCCGGTTAAAAAAGCAGAAAAAACGGCGAAGGAAAAAGGCGCTGGGTAAGGTACCGGACCAGAAAACAACCTGAAACGCGATGATCCAGTTTTTGTTAATTTGAACAAATTCCCTAAAACCGGACTATCGAGTGAGAATCATTTTAGAAGACGCCCAATTGACACGGCTTGATTCGGATCTCAAGCTGTTCACAAACCGATCCCATGTTTAATTTGGATATTTTAAATTCCCCGGTAAGTTCCCAGCAGGTTTTGCAGGCAATTTTTCCGTCGGATTGACATTCAAGAATCCTGTCTTTTAACTGTGGTGTCATGTGGGCATCGGGGTTGAAATTTTTTTTGCCCTTGGCGTGTCCCAAAAGGCCCAGTTGGCATTGTGCAATGCGAAGTTCAAGCAGATCCGCCTGGGTTCCGATCTCTTTTGGTGAACAATTGTGGGCCTTTGCAAGGCGGTGGGCACTTGCACATGCAAGTTTGCCGTTGCTGCTTGCCTGGATAATAGGCCCGCTCAACCGCTGGTCCAACTGCGCATCGGGGTGCCTTTTTGCATAATTATCCCTGTCCTGGTGTCCCATAATATTTAATTGACTCTTTTTTCAGGTTTATGTAAGGGTGGCTTTTTATAAGAAAGTCTGGCTTAATTACTTTTCAGATTTCTTACACGTTGTTGTGGGCTAAGCCCGGCAGGTAATATTGCCAGGTCGGCCCATGGCCGTTATAGCGCAAAACGATTAGAGGATAAAGGCCTTATTTTATGAAAGAGATACTTGGATCCGGCAAATTCCAAATGATATACATTGCCTCCTGCGGAGAGGGCGTCAACGCCTTTCATCTTGTGGAATCCACCCTTGTACAGTTTCCCGATTCCGATATCACCGTTGTAAAAGTCCCCAGGATACGCACGGAAAGCCAGGTCGATGACCTTATCGATAAGGTCAAGGATATAGAAAGTATTATTGTTCATACCATTGTTGATTCAAATCTTAGAAAATATCTTACCCGCCAGGGCATGGAAAATCAGATTGTCACCATTGATCTGATGGGTCCCATTATTTCAAGGATCGAAACCTTCCTTGACCGCAAGCCGTTGGAAACACCGGGGCTCTACAGAGAGATTCACCTGGTGAACCTGGAACAGGTCTCCGCCATCGATTTTGCCCTGGCCCATGATGACGGTTTGAACCCGGAGACCATCACCGAGGCCGAAATTGTGCTGATCGGACTGTCCCGGGCCGGAAAAACACCCTTGTCCATGTATATGAGCGTGCTGGGATGGAAAGTTGCCAATATCCCATTTGTCCCGGGCGTTCCCATGCCCGAGACCCTGGATCTTGTGGACCGGCGCCGGGTTTTTGCGCTGAACATCAACCAGGAACAGCTACAGGCGCACAGACGTATGCGCCAGGAGAGTTTAGGCGCAAAGGACATCTACGCCTATTCCGGAAAGGATGAAATTGAACGGGAGATTGAGCACGCCCAAAAATATTTTATCACCAAAGGCTATTCCATGGTCAATGTGAGCAATAAACCCATAGAAACCAGTGCAGAAGAGATTATCGAAATGATTACGCGCAGGTTCAGGGGTAATGCCCATATCCGGGATTTTATTCAGAATACGGGCACCCAGCAAAGTGAATTAAATTTTTGATTTAAGATCTTTATTAATAATATGCCTGAAAACAAAGCGCAATCAGACCGACGAAAATCCATGGATCTTTTTCGGCTTGTATTTATCTGGATGAATATCGCCGCCTGTGTTGGATTGATTGCTGCCATTCTGATTTTTCACAGGGCACAGCCCGAATTTGAAACCTTTTTCGACCGTTTTTACGATCTGCAATTAAGGCGTTACTGGGATCAGAACTATGTCCGATTCCTTGTTGACGTGCTGGGTGCAGGCGCCCTGGTCAGTGCTGCAGGGCTTTGGCTTTCCAGGTACCGGGGCCGGCGGAGCACGGATCACCGGCGTCTTGTGCTGGTGTTAACCATTCTTTATAGTCTGCTTTTTGTTCTGTCCAAAACCTTGTTGTAAGGCCCCAATCAGAAGATTCATGGACGGGTCCAATCAAGAAGTTCGGGAGGCATGCCGATAATTGTATTATCTTAAAACCAGAGATCTTTAGGACTGACAGATATGACTTGTTATTCTCTTTTGGTGTTTATATTGATTGCAATGGCAACGGCAATGCCCTGTAACGCCAGGGATTTTATGGTGGAATTTGTTGAAGAAAACTATATGGAGAACCAGGAAGAGTATGTCAAATCCCCCATGATTTATCACTCGTTTCAGGTGCGCTCCCATGCGGGATTAAAGATGCTGGTACTCACCGGGGACCATCCCGAATACCGCAGGTGGTTGCGCAGCTACGTTGCCCAGGATAAAGGGTTTATTGTCAAGGTGCCCGACGATGAAAACGATCTGTTTATTCGTTCGAAAGTCTATCAAACCGATGCGACAAACCTCCATCCCTTTAACCCTGCAAACTGGTCAATGGCAAACAGCCGTGTGTTTGACACCAAGGAGCTACCCGATTCCCAGGCCTATATGACAGCCGGTCAAGAACATATTCTCGTACTGGACCAAAATAGCAAACGCAGCGAACTTATAGATAATGTGGTCAAGCGTATGGGATATATCGGCATGATTTCCAGTGATCCGAAAGTGGCTTTGGGCATGTTTCAAAATCAGCCTGAAAAATTTAAAATGGTCATTGTAAATTACGATATATCCGGCATGGGGTCCCAGGCCTTTGTGGATCAACTGCTCAAGATTGATAAAAAAATCCCAATACTTGTGGAAACCGGTTATAATAACGAAAAACGCAAACATCAGTATTTGTCAAAATATTCCGGGGCCGGGACGGTTACGGTGACCCCCGTGGCGTTGAATCATTTACAGCAGACCATAAAAAAATTAATACAACCTGGAAAAAAGACCGGGGAGCAACCGGTTAATGGATAAAATGCATAAGATAATAAAAATATATGGCGTCATCTTTATATTTTTTTTAACGTTGCCCGGCAGCGTATGCAATGCAGATCAACAATTTCAGGACCTCAAGGCCGGGTTTAAAAATTTTATTCAATGCGAACTCACCCGCACAGATGCCGAAAATCATTTTAAGGGAAACGCGTTTAACGTGGCCATGGTGAACCTTTTCAATGTGACCACGGAACTGGATATCACCATTCTTACCGGGGCGGTGAAGTGCGATGTCCAAGGCAAGTACCGGACCTTGTATGTTGCTTTGGGGTTGAGGGAACTAAAAGGGAAAAAAGTGGTTTCCTATTTCACCGTTCGACACAAAGATTTTCGCATTCTTGCCACCGAGCTGATCCGCTATCCGTACAAGGAGCGCTGCCCGTGGGCCCGGTACTGGATCAGCCCGGAGTAATGCGTGCCCGACCGAAAACCGTAAATTTTGCCGATTTCAGCCCGCCTCGTACTCAACAAAATTGCCAGGTTTTCATTCAGACACTGATTACAATCATATCGTAACTCTAAAATTTCCCATCCGCCGCTCCGAGAAGCGACAATTCACGTTTCGTAACGTATCAAGACATATTCCGGATATCTTGATACGGAAACTTGGAACTGATACCAAACTACGAACACAAAAGAAGCCTGGCCGCCTGAAGCGGCCAGGCTTCTTTTGTCATACCGGTCAATTATCTACAGTCAGGATACATAATGGCGGCCTGGGACGCAGCCAGCCGTGCAATGGGCACCCGGTAGGGGGAGCACGATACATAGCTGAGTCCTGCTTTATGGCAGAAAAAGACCGATTCGGGGTCTCCGCCGTGTTCACCGCAGATGCCTAGCTTGATGTCCGGACGGGTTTTGCGGCCGCGTTCCACCGCCGTTGTCACAAGTCCCCCCACAGCTTCCTGGTCAAGGGTCTCAAAGGGGTCTGAACTGAGGATGGCATTGTCAATGTAATCGTTCATAAAAGAGCCGATATCGTCCCTTGAGAAGCCAAAGGTCATCTGGGTCAGATCATTGGTGCCGAAAGAGAAAAATTGAGCATATTCGGCCATTTTGTCTGCAATCAAGGCGGCTCTTGGGATTTCAATCATCGTGCCGTACAGGTAGGGAATGACATCCAGGTCGTAGGCTTTAACGGTCTGCTCATAGCATGCTTTAACGATATCCTGGACAAAGGCCAGCTCTTTTTCGTTACAGGTTACCGGTACCATAATTTCGGGCATGGGGTTTTTGCCCGCTTTGATCAATTCTGCACACGCCTCAAAGATGGCCTGCACCTGCATCTGGGAGATTTCAGGATAGGTGATCCCAAGTCTGACCCCCCTGTGCCCGATCATGGGGTTGGATTCCAGCAGCTGCTCACTGCGCTTGAACACCTCTTCGATGTCAATATGCAGCGCATCGGCGATTTCCTGCTGATTTTCCAGGGACTGGGGCACAAATTCATGCAGGGGCGGGTCCAGCAGGCGCATGGTCACGGGCAGATTGTCCATGACCTCCAAAGTTGTCTTGAGTTCCTCTTTGACAAAGGGAAACAGCTCTTTAAGAGCTGCCTCTCTTTCGTCGTGGGTCTTGCTTAAAATCATTTTGCGCAAAAGAAAAAGAGGCGTATCTGAATTGGCACCGTAAAACATGTGCTCTGTTCTGAAAAGTCCGATCCCCTGGGCGCCAAATTCAAGGGCGGTTGCGGCATCTTCCGGGGTGTCCGCATTGGTGCGAACCTGCATGGCCCGGTATTTATCCGCAATGCTCATGAATGTCTTGAATCTGACATTTTCCGAGGCATCTTTCATTTTGAGCTTACCCTCGTAGACAATGCCTTTGGTGCCGTTCAGGGTGAAGGTGTCGCCCTCCTTGAATGTCCGGGTGCCCACACGAAGTTCTTTGGTTTCAAAATTGATCTTAAGGGCGCCTGCGCCCACAATACAACATTTGCCCCATCCCCTGGCCACCAGGGCCGCATGGGAGGTCATACCGCCCCGGGCCGTGAGAACGGCGGCTGCCGCCCGCATGCCTTCGATATCTTCGGGATTGGTCTCTTCTCTGACCAGAATGACTTTTTTGTCTGATTTGGCCCATTGCACCGCATCGTCGGAGGAGAACACAATCTGCCCCCATGCACCGCCGGGACCTGCGGGAAGCCCTTCTGCAACCTTGACAGCTGCTTTTTCGGCATCGGGGTCCACAATGGGGTGAAGCATGTCATCCAGGATTTTAGGATCAAGGCGGCACACCATGGTCTTTTCGTCAATGGTGCCTTCTTCGAGCATGTCCATGGCCATGTTCAGGGCTGCGGTGGCCGTGCGTTTACCCACCCGGCACTGGAGCATGTATAGTCTACCTTCCTGGATGGTGAATTCGATGTCCTGCATGTCCTTGTAATGCGCTTCTAAGAGATTTCTGATCTCAAACAACTGCTGGTAAAGCTCGGGCATGGACTCTTCCAAGGACGCCAGGTGTTTGTTCTGCATATTTTTGGTGTCGTTGTTTAATGGGTTCGGGGTACGGGTCCCTGCCACCACATCTTCTCCCTGGGCATTGACCAGCCACTCTCCATAGAATTTATTGTCGCCCGTGGCAGGATCCCTGGTAAAGGCAACCCCCGTGGCCGATGTGTCGCCCATGTTTCCGAACACCATGGTCTGGACATTGACGGCCGTACCCCAGCTGTCGGGGATATGTTCAATGCGCCGGTAGGAAACGGCCCGTTTCCCGTTCCAGCTTTTAAAAACAGCACCGATGGCGCCCATGAGCTGAGCTTTGGGGTCATCGGGGAAATCAGCCCCCAGATCTTCCCGGATTTTTTTCTTAAACCGGTCGCACAGGCTTTTTAAATCTTCGGTTGAGATGTCGGTGTCATTGTCATAGCCCTTGTCGTTTTTCAGGTTGTTCATCATCATTTCAAGGTTCATGCGGATACCCATGCCGTCCCTGGGGCTGACCTGTTCTGCTTTTTCCATGACCACATCGGAATACATCATGATCAGCCGGCGGTAGGCATCATACACAAACCATTCATTGTCGGTTTTTTTAATCAATCCCGGGATTGTGGTGGTACACAGGCCGACATTCAATATGGTCTCCATCATTCCTGGCATTGAGCTTCTGGCTCCGGACCTGCAGGATACCAGCAATGGATTTTCCGGGTTACCGAAAACCATGCCGGTATGGGACTCGATGTTGGCCATGGCTTTGAGAATTTCATCTTCAAGGGTATCCGGAAAGCGGCCGTTTAAATCAAAATAGTGATTACAGCATTCCGTTGATATAGTAAAACCGGGAGGAACTGGCAGTTTCAACTTTGCCATCTCTGCAAGGTTGGCGCCTTTTCCGCCTAAAAGGTTTTTTTGACTAGCATCCCCATCTGTTTTATCAGGTCCGAACTCATAGATGTATTTGGTCATTTTCATTCACCGCTTGTATGGTTAAAGTCTTAAAATTTTAAAGACATTCTTTAATTAAAGACAAATTGATGTTTGGCTTACTCATGCCGTGGAATCAGCCGGTATTTGATTTATTCATAAAGCCTATCAAGAATTAACATTTACTATTAAAACTTTGGGTAAATCAAGTCAAATAAAATCTTATGTTTATAAATTACGGCGTCAATGATAATATTGCCCTCTTTAAATTTGGTGCACAGCCAGTTCTTTATCGCGTGTGGACTAATTGTGATAAAGAGCTGGGGCAAACAGGAGGAATAAATG
Organism: uncultured Desulfobacter sp.; assembly: GCF_963666675.1. Taxonomy (NCBI): domain Bacteria; kingdom Pseudomonadati; phylum Thermodesulfobacteriota; class Desulfobacteria; order Desulfobacterales; family Desulfobacteraceae; genus Desulfobacter; species uncultured Desulfobacter sp. Next base: position 2,523,144 of record NZ_OY762929.1, read on the forward strand.
CTGAATATAGAATCCATAACCAAAGGATTCGCCGATCAGGTATTGCTTGACAACACGGGCATCCAGATCAATTCCGGTGAACGGGTGGGCCTGGTGGGAAGAAACGGTCATGGAAAAACCACGCTTTTAAATATCATTGCAGGCACGGAGCACCCCGATGACGGGCGGGTTATTGTGCCCAGTGGATATC